>NZ_JBITZU010000005.1:0-200908 GCF_044547075.1 Kitasatospora sp. NPDC052896 | reverse complement strand
GACCGGGCAAGCCGGCAACCCCGTGGTGACCCCGACCCCGTAGTCAATCGGCGCCGAACCCGGCGAGCACACCAACGCCCGCACCACCTGGCGCAACGGCCACCGCGACAAGACCCTGACCACGCAGGCCGGCGACCCGGAGCTGGCAGGCCGTCAGCAGGCTGGCTGCCTCGGCGGGCCGCTCGACCGGATCGCCTGAGATGACGAGCGAATCGAGCCGGGCCACCTGAGATCGGGACCAGATCGACCGTCACAGGACGGTGGTGCGGGCGGCGACCGCCGTCCGCACCACCGTCTTCCAGGTCCGGGTCCTACCAGCCGGAGTTCCCGAGCGAGCCGTTCTGCCGGCCCGCCCACAGCTGCTGCTTCCCTCGGAGCGCGCTGCGGTCCGGCGCCCCCTGCGGGCGCAGATGCGAGTTGGCGTGGTCGTAGCGGGGCGACCACTGCCGCCGGCTCCACTCCCGTGCCCGTCGGTACGCCGCTTGTGCCGTGCGAGAAACCGCGCGGCCAGACCGGCTCACCTGCTGGTGGACAGTGAACAGCACCGGAAGACGAGAACTTGGGTTCTGGGAGTCGTTGCAACACCCCAGCTCGGGGGTGCAATGGACTTCGAGAGCAGAACCCGGAACTACGGGACTTCATCCAGGACCGCCTCGACAAGAAGTGGAGCCCTGAGCAGATCTGTCAGGCTTTGCGGGCACGAGAGCCATCACCCCATGCTCACACGCACTCTGACGTTCCGTTGGCGACAACCGGCCACCCTCACCGCCGGCGTGGCCGCGCTCGCACCGGGAGTTGGGCGAATGCTGGTCAGTTGCCCTGGCCGGCGCTTCCCATCGGGCCGATCTTCACCGGGGAGCCGGAACCGTCCGTGACGGGCAGCGTGCTGGCGCCCGGCCAGTTGAGGGTGACCGACTTCGTCTCGTTCGGCGGGGTCACCACCAGCCCGGTGACACTGACGCCGGAGCCGCCCGTCGTGTTGAGCGGGTAACTGATGTCGAAGTAAGTCGACTTCCCGCTCTTGAGGACGGCTGAGACGACCGGCTCACCATCGCGCTGCGCGGACAGCGCCCCCGCGTTGGTCTCCAGGTCGACGCCCGCGTACCCGGAGATCGCGCAGTCCTGGCCGCTACGGTTCTTCAGCTCCACCCCGACGGTACCGTCGGGCTCGCCGGAGATGGTGGCGTCCACGGCCGTGATCGCCAGCTCGTCCGTGCGGCACTCGCCCACCTTGCCGTTCCCGGTGGAGCTCGTCCCGGCAGCCGTACCCTTCCCGGTGGAGCCCGTCGCGCTCGAGGCCGTCCCACCGGAGGCCGACCCACCGGAAGTCGTCCCACCGGAAGTCGTCCCACCGGAAGTCGTCCCACCACCCTGAACCGAACCGCCCGAAGCCGAACCACCGCCCGGGGAAGAAGCGATGGGCGCGATGGGCACGGCGGACGTGAGCGGCGCGGACGACGACTTGCTCTGCGCCGTGCCACCGTCGTCGCCCTGGCAGGCCGTGAGCGAGAGACCCGCGGCAACGGCCAGGGCTGCGAAGGTGAGCTTGTGAACGCGCATTGTGTCTTCCTCAGTATCGGGTGGCAGGACCAGGTGCTCGCTACGGGTCGGTACGAGCGGGCGTCTCTGGTGATCAGGACCGCCCGGGCCCGGCGAACCGTTGCGCCCAACCAGCCGCCAGTACAGTGCTGTTACACACACAGCCGAGCACGACGCGCGCCACCACCGGGCGCACCGAGCCAGGGTACGGCGCCGGCCAGCCAGGACAGCGGTTCCCGCCGCCGTTCCGCACCCGTTCGCGGCCGTCGTCCGCTGGGACAGACCCGTGACCCGGCGGATCTTGACCACAACCGTTGGCATGCCTCCTTCCCCCGCTTGGTAGGCGGCGGTGGGAGGTCCCCTTCCCCCACCCCGGCGCTGAGGACTCGGCGCCACGGAGGCAACCGGGAGACAGCCCGCCGAGCCGCCGAGCAGACCCCTTCCGCCTCTCACACCATCAGCAAGACCGCCCGCAGGAGAGATGACACCGGCCGGCGTCCGTAACGGCTCGCCTGCGAGTGGGCAGTGAACAGCCCCGGAAGACGAGGAGCCTTACCGGGGCTGCGAGTTGGACTTCACGGGCTCGTCAAAGGGTCGGGAAGGCGCCCGCCTTGACCCCGGCGACGAACGACGCCCACGCGCCCGCCGAGAGCACCAGAGCAGGCCCCTCGGGGTCCTTCGAGTCACGGACGGGGACGACACCGGGGAAGTTGGGAGCAACCTCGACGCAGGAGCCGCCGTTCTGGCTGTGGCTGGACTTGAACCAGGAAGCGGCGGACAAGTCTAGGTCCGTCATGTCAGTTCCTTTCGCGCGTCGCGGATCAGGGCTAGAGATGCCGCCCTCGGCAGCGCCTCTACCTGGAGTCGATCGTAGGCCCTCTCCCACGCGGTGACCGTGGTGGCGTCACGGATCACGAACCCTCGCTCTGCCGATTCCGTGTAGCCGGCAACCGAGCGATCCGCGAAGGTCAGCAGCGTGACGAAGCCACTGAACGGGACAGGCTCAGCCAGCGCAAAGGGTGCGATCTGCAGAACCACGTGCGGGCGCGATGCCATTGCAACAAGGTGGTCGAGCTGGGCCGCCAGGATGGTCGCGCCACCGATCGGCCTGCGGATGGCACTCTCATCTAGGACGGCATGCACAAGGGGTGGCGTGGAGCGCTCGTGAAGCCGTTGCCGCGCGGCCAGGAACTTGAGCCGTTCGTCGGCCTGGGCCTGGGTGATAGCACCCCGCTCCACATTGGCTGCGGCATGGGCGGCGGCGTAGTCCGGAGTCTGAAGTAGCCCAGGGATGATGGTTGGCTCGAAGACTCGGATCTCCGTCGCCCGCGCCTCTTGCGCGGCGTGCTCGGGGAACCCCGGCAGTGCGCTGCGCTTCACGCCCCACCACATCAGCTCAAGCGTCTGCCCTGTTCTCATCGCAGCGTCGGCCGACTTTGCGAACTTGAGCGTGGGCGACTTGGTGGCTCTTTCTACAGCTGAAACGTACGCGCCGGAGTACCCCATGCGCTCACCTAGTTGATCTTGTGACCACCCAAGCGCTTCGCGTGAACTGCGAAGTTGCGATCCAAAGGCAGCGCCTGGAGATGCCTGCGGGTCAAGCTTCTTCCGGTTCAAGTGATCAACTCCAACTCGACTTTGATGCCAGATCAGTTGAACAGTTCCCGATAGTAGAGGACTCTGAACTCGCTCGGTAGTCGATCCACTACTTAGCGAGACGACTATGCCCAAGTACTGATGTTCACAAGGAGGCGAACTCCACCAGTGGAAGGTCGAGTTGAGACCGAAGACCAACGCATGGCACGCGAGCTGCGCGCCCTGGCCCGATCCGCGATCCGACAGCTCGAAGACGCATTCGAGCTGGCCGAACTGCCGCCCCTCCCGGGCCTCGGACGGATCACCCTGCTCCCCGAAGGCGTTCACGTCGAACTGGGCGGTTGCAACGTTCGGACGGTTCAGGCGCTCACTGACTTCGTCCTGGCGCACGTCCGCTGCCTGGGCCGAATCCAGCGCGGCCGGATCGTGCCCACTGGGCTGGCCCAACTGCCCTGTCTGTCGAGCAACATGAGGTCGATCAGTGGCCAGGAGCCTGCTGACCATCCGGGTCTACCGGATCACCCCCGAGGGCGAGCGGCGCGAAGTGACCAGTGACCGCGTCCGCCTGGCCGAACCGTACCGGAGCCGGCGCAGCCACCAGGACGCCCCGTGCGAATGCCCGCGCTGCGCCGCCCGGTCGGGAGCCGGCGCTCCCGAACCCCCCTCAACTGACGAGGAGTTGCCCGATGCCCGCTGAACCCCTGCCGCCACCCGGCAGCAGCCTCGGCCGCCCGTACGACCGCACGGAGGCGCTGGACGACCTCCGCGCCCTCGGTCGACAGCTCAGTCACCAGGTGAGCACCGGAACGGGCGCGGGCGCCACCGAACTGGACGCCACGCTGAGCGTGATGCGGGCCGTGCACGACCGGATCACGGCCGAGCTGGGCCACAGGCCCGCGCCCGCCCCGGCACCGCGCACCGCCTGGGACCGTGCGCACGCCAGGAAGCCGCCCGCCCGCCGGATCGCCGGGCAGGCCGTCCTCGTCCACCCCGACGGCGACCGTTTCGTCCTCCTCGACATGGCGCACCGGCCGTGCCGTCGGCTCCCCGGCGGCCACGCCGCCCCCGACGAGCCGCCGCACCGGGCCGCCCGCCGGCTGGTGGGCGCGCAGCTCGGCCTCTCGCTCCCGATCACGGGGACGGACCTCGCGTTGGTCGACTACGCGGCGGCCGACCCCGCCAAGGATGCCCGCGAGGGGTACAACTTCGTCTTCGTCCGGCAACTCACCAGGAACCAGGCGGACTTGGCGCGCCCGCTGCAGGACGCCGGCCCCGACCTGCGCGGCTTCGACTGGGTCACCCCGAAGGACCTCTCCAGCGTCTGCGAGGGGTACCACGTCCGCCGGGTCACGAAGGCCCTCAGCTGGTTCACCGACGGCGTCTCGGCTCCCCTCCTGGCGGCGGGTGTACCGGCCGAGTGACGCCGTGCCACCGGTTCACTCGATTCCCACGAGGGTCCAGCCGCGCAGGCTCTCGCGGGCCCGTTGCAGCTCCGGATGGTCGGCGGGCAGCGTCTCCGCCAGGTCGGCCAGCAGCGGACCGAGCAGCTCCAGGCAGGCCTGTCGGCCCGCCGCCTCGCCGACCACCCAGGCGTGCGCGTGCCGCAGCCGCAGGGTGTCCGGATCGGTCGGGCCCAGCGCCCGCCCGGCGTCCACGACGATCGCGGCCAGCAGCTCGGCGGCCTGCGCCTTGCGGCCGTCCCGCGCCGCGTCGGCCACCCGGTAGGCGAACCGGGCGCGCTCCAGCAGGCCGCCCCGGGTCAGCGCGGTGCCGTGCGCCGCGTTCCGGGCGATCGCCAACTCGCCCCCGCTGTGCACCAGCCGGTGGCACGGGTTGGGCGGCTGGGTGTGCCGGGGCATCCCCTCCGGGACGCTCTCCAGGGCCAGCGCGACCCGCCGGTGCAGCAGCGGCAGGTCCAGGTGCTCCGGGCCGTCGGGCACCCCGCGGCGCAACAGGCCGGTGAGTTCGGCGGTGAAGGCCGTGGTCCGGCTCCCGGGCGGGACCAGCGCCCTGCGGGTCCGGTTGGCGGCGGTGAGCAGGTTGACGTCAGCCGCCGCCGGGAGGTCCAGTGCCAGCCCGCCGAAGCAGCAGTCCAGCCAGGCGGCCCGGTGCCGGGCCGTGGTCGCGGTGCCGCCGACCAGCTCCAGCACGGCCTGCGCGGAGAGCGCGGTGCGCGGCACGCGGTCGGGGTGGGCGTCGGTGCCGGGCAGCGCCAGGTGCAGCCGGCCGGCGCCGTTCTTCACGCCGTGCCCGACGTAGTGGAAGAGCAGCAGGCCGGCGGTGTCGGCGGCGGCCTCGGCGAGCGGGCGCAGCACGTCCGCCGGGGAGCGCGGGTCCACGATCCGGGTCACCCGGTCCCGGCGCAGCGGCCCGGTCGGGCCGGTCAGCGCGTCCGCCAGCTCGTCGACGGACGGCTGTGCCTCCGGCAGGTCGGGCAGGCCCGGGTCGGTGAAGCTGCCGACGCCGACCAGCACCGCCCGGGACAGCTCCGGATCGGGCCGCAGCGGCGGCCAGTTCACCGGCTGCCCGCAGGTGTCACGTGGTGGTGCGCGCGGGTCGCTCTGCCGTTGCTCACGATCTCCCCCGATGATGATCAGTCAACTTCGGTGAGCATCGTGGCACAGTCGGTCACGAGCCGCCACTGGTCGGCCAGGCCTTCTCGTACGGCCGTTCGTCGTGAGTTCGCACGCCACCCGGACCATCCTGGACTGCATATGCAAGTCACCGATATATATAGCTTCATGACTGATCGTTCGATGCAGGAGCCCACGCTGCTCCTGCTCACCGCACTGGCCGATGCGCCCCGGCACGGGTACGCACTGCTCCAGGAGGTCGCCGCGATCTCCGGGGGCCGAGTGAAACTGCGCACCGGGACGCTCTACGGAGCCCTGGACCGCCTGCTCAAGCAGGGACTGGTCCGAGTGGACAGCGAGGAGGTGGTGGACGGGCGGGCCCGCCGGACCTACGCGCTCAGCGACAGTGGGCGCGAGGTGCTGACCGCCGAGGCGGATCGGCTGCGGGCGATCGCTGCCGAAGCCGAGCGCCGGCTCTCCGCTCCCGTCCGCAGCCCGAAGCTGCGCACCGGGTTCGCCTCGTGAGCGGGCGCGGGTTGAAGCTGGCACTGCTGCTCCACCCGGCCGCCTATCGGCGGGAGCGGGGCGAGGAGTTGGCCGCGGTGTTCGCGGACACCACCACCGGCGTGGGGCGCTGGGCCACCGCGCGCGAGGTGGTCGACCTGGCCGGGCACGGAGTGCGGCTGCGGCTCGGGACCAGCTCCGACGGGGTGCTCGCGCAGTTGGCGGCGCTGGCCGCACCGTTCGCGGCGACGGCGGCAGTGGCCGGCGGGCTCGCGTCGCAGCTGAGGGACATGGCGAGCTGGCAGCGACACGGAATGCTGACCCAAGTCCTGGGGGCGGAGTACGGCAGCTGCAACGTCGTCTTCCTGGCCGGCCAGTGCGGCCTGCTGCTCTCTCTGGTGGCCGCCGTCGCGGCCGTGTTCGGGCGCTGGGCGACTGCCCGGCTGTCCGGCCTGGTCGGCCTGCTGCTGACGCTGACCTGCGTGATCAACCAGGGGATGACCGCTGTGGGGTGGGCTGACCTGTGGGCCTATCGGCTGGTCCACGAGGTCGCCCTCCCGTACGGTCCGCAGGCACTGTGGGTGCTGATCCTGCTGGCCGCACCGCGCGACCTGCTCGGGCCGGCTACCCGCCGGCGCACCTGGAGCGCCTTGGCGGGGGCGCTGGTGGGCGGCTTCGTGCTCAACACCGCGCTCGGGCTGGGGCCGGTGACGTCGCTGAACTACGGCACCGCCAGCATGGCGCTGGCCCTGGCGCTCGGCGCGACGGAACTCGCGCTGCTCGCCGCGGCCGGACCCGCCGGGCTGCGCGGCCGGTACGGTCCGGCCGCCGCAGCGCTGGCCGGGTCTCCCATCGCCTTCCTGATGCTCTTCATGACCATCGGCCAGGTATGGAAGAACGGCGGCCACGCCACCGCCGTGGCGCTGCTCGGCGCGGCCGTACTGCTCGCGGTGGCACTGTGCCGCTGGCTGCCGAGGCTCCGCGACCGTCAGCCGCCCACGTCCGGCTGACGCCCCTCGGCGCCGTCTCCGCGGACCGCCGCCACTGCCGCGGCCTGCCCGCGTCCGTCGTCCCGACCACCGCCGCGCTGTCCCACTTCCCGTTGCCGCTCACCGATGGGTGCGACAACGGGAAGTGGGGGAGCGACCACCCGGGCGGAGCGAAGCGGGCGCGGCACCGCCGGTCGCCCGGAGGCCGCCGCCCCACGGCCGGCTGGAGCGACGGCATCGCGGTCGCGACCGCCCGGGGCCCGCCCGGCGTCCGTGCCGTCAGCCGGCCAGCAGCGCCGGCAGCTCCGCGATCGAGCCCAGCACGTGGGTCGCGCCGTCCGCCCGCAGCCGCTCGGCGTCGTGCGCGCCGGTCAGCACGCCGGCCACCACCGAGGCGCCGGCCCGGGTGCCGGTCAGCATGTCGTACCTGGTGTCGCCGGCGACGGCCATCTCGCGCACCGAGTCGGTCCCGGTGCGCAGCAGCGCGGTGAGCGCCAGGTCGGGGAACGGACGGCCGCGGCCCGCGTCGGCCGGGCAGAGCGTCAGGTCGGCGATGTCCTGCCAGCCCAGCGCCTTGAGGATCTGGTCCTGGGTGGCCCGCGAGAAGCCGGTGGTGAGCACCACCTTGCGGCCCTGGCCGCGGAGTTCGGCGATGGCCTCGGCCGCGCCCGGGATCGGCGCGCAGTGCCCGGCGTCCACCAGGTCGTGGTAGGCCTGCTCGAAGGCGATGTTGGCCCGCTGGGCCTTCTCCTCGGCGCCGAACAGGTGGCGGAAGACCGAGATCTTGGACTCGCCCATGGTGGCCCGGACGTGCTCCAGCATCCGCTGGTGCTCCGGGCTGCCGGCCTCGACCCCGAGCGCGCCGGCGGCGGCCTGGAAGGCCTGCTCGACCAGGCCGTCGTCGGCGACCGTGGTGCCGGCCATGTCCAGGACGACCAGGCGGATGTCAGTGCCTCGGAGATCAGTGCTGATGGCGTTCATTGCTCAGGGGTCCTTACAGGTTGAGAAGGTTCGCGGTGGTCTCGGCGATCGCCGGCGAGCAGGTCATGCCGCGTCCGCCCGGACCGGTGACCAGCCAGACGCCGTCGCGCACCCGCTCGCGGTGCACCACCCGGGTGGTGTCGACGCACTGCGCGTACACCCCGGCCCAGCGGCGGCGGATCCGCGGCAGCGGGCGGCCGAGCAGCTCCTCGGCCACGCCGGCCAGGTGCTCGTACGGCTCCTCGACCACGTCGAAGGAGAACGGGTGCTCGTACTCGTGGGTGTCGCCGATGGTCAGCCCGCCGTCCTTGCGCTGGACCATCAGCAGCTGCATCTTGTGCTCGGCGGCCACCGGCGGCTGCGGCTGGGCGGCGCGCAGCGCGTCCAGCGCGGTGCCGGCGAAGGCGGGGTAGTAGCGGAAGCTGTCGCCGTCGGCCACCGCGGTGGTCAGCGGCTCGTCCAGCGGGTCGGTCTGCATCATCTGCAGCCGCACCCGGCGGACCGGGAGTTCGGGGGCCAGCTCGCGGACCAGGCCGCCCAGCCAGGCACCGGTGCAGAGCACCACGACGTCGCCGGTGTGCACGTCGCCGTGGTCGTCGCGCACCGCGTGCTCGCCGATCACCTCGCGCACCTCGCGGCCGGGCAGGAAGGTGTACCGGCCGCTCGCCAACAGCGCCTCGCGCAGCGCGGGCTGGGCGGTGCGCGGCTCGACGGCGCCGTCCCGCTCGCACCAGAGCGCGCCGAGCAGCTTGCCGCGCAGCGCCGGGTTGACCGCCCGGGTCTCCGCCGCGTCGAGCAGCCGGAACCCGCGCGCCTCGGCGTCGTCCATCGTCAACGCCTGCTCGGCGACGGCGAGTTCGGCCTCGGTGCGGATCGCGGTCAGCGAGCCGGAGGGCCGGAAGCCGAGCGCCGGCACCCGGGCGCCGATGCCCTCCCACAGCTCCCGGGCGCGCAGCGCGGTGGCCAGCTCCTCACCGCTCGACCGCCCGCTGACCCAGACCAGGCCGAAGTTGCGGACCGACGCCCCGCGCGCCTCGGCCTCGCGCTCGATGTGGACGACTTCGTGGCCGCGCTCGACGGCCTGCCAGGCGTGCATGGTGCCGAGCACGCCTGCTCCTACGACGATGACTCTCATGGCGACCAGGCTGCTCGGCCGGGGTGTCGCGCAGGTGTCCGAGCGGCGACGACCGGGCCAACAATCGCCAAGTTGTACAGACAACACCTCGAAAAGACCTGGACAGGTCGGCCTACCTGCACACCCGGGCCCGCAGGTAGTTGCGACGACCGAAGTGCGGCTCGTCCACCGCGGTCAGCTCCCCGACCTGGAACCGGTAGAGCGCCGCCGCACCCCCACCGGCCAGGTACTGCGCCCGTGCGTCGGCGTCCCGGGCGAAGACCGGGTAGCGGCCCTGGTAGGCCGTCAGCGCCTCCCGCGCCTGTCGCCCCCGGGCCTCGCCGGCCCGGCCGAGCAGCTGGACCCCGCGCAGCTGCTCGCCGAAGACCGGCGGCGGCAGGAAGACGGTGGCCGCCGCCCGGGCCTCCTCGGCCAGGTGCAGGCTGTGCCGGGTGGAGCGCTCGCTGACGAAGTAGAGGCAGAGGTCGTCGTCGAAGGCGAAGAAGGCGAGGTTGGCGTGCGGGCCGTGCTCGGGCCCCGCGGTGGCCAGGGTGAGCACCATGGACTCGGCCAGCAGGCCTTCGACGCCCTTGCGGAGCTCCTCGGCGGGCCAGTCGCCCTGGATGATGTCGAGCCGGTACGGCATGTGCGTCCCTTCCACCGGCCGTGCGCGGCACGGCACACCTGCGGAGCAACGGAGCAGGACCGCGGCGCGAGGCGGGGTGGCGCACACCCCCGACGGGCGGGGGCGCGGACGTGCCGCGGCGGAACAGCGGAGCCGGGCCCCGCCCGTGGGCCTTCGGCCCGGGCGAAACCCGGCTCTCATGCTGCTCCCGTGCGGCCCGGCCGCACAAGGTCACCGCAGCTGCGGTCGCACCGCCCCCACCGGCCCGGCGCCCAGGAACGGTGCCAGCGCCCCGGCACGCGCCCGGGCCACCCAGGGCTCGGCCCGCCCGGCGGCGATCGCCAGCGGGATCCCGATCACCGTGCCGACCAGCGCGCCGACCAGCACGTCGTGCGGGTAGTGCACGCCGACCCAGACCCGCGAGGCGGCCATCAGCACCGCCGCGACCAGCACGCCCCAGCCCAGCCGCCGGTAGGCGAAGAGCAGCGCGACGGCCGCCGCGAAGGCGATCACCGAGTGGTTGCTCGGGAAGGACCAGTCGTTGGCCGCCGGGCACGGGTCCAGCGGCACGCTGCCGGCGATCTGCCGGCACGGCCGGACCTCGTCGACCATGCTCTTGAGCACCGAGTTGACGGCGTAGGCGGCGACCACGATCAGCGGCGAGGCCAGCACCCGGGCCATCACCACCGAGTCGTCCCGCCGGGCCCGCCACCAGGCCCACAGCATGAAGACCGCGAACAGGCCGAGCCCGAAGTTCGACCAGGCTTTCACCAGCTCGTCGAACCAGCTCGGCGCACTGGCGGCCCAGTGCGTCACGGTGGTGTACAGGCCGCCGTCGATCTTGCTGCCGTCGTAGGCGAGCAGGGGGTTCGTCACACCGCACCCCCGCCGGCCCGGGCGGTCCTGCGGGCGCGGAGGATTTCCAGCGCAATCGGGATCATGGAGACAACTACTACCAGACCAATGATGGGCAACAGATAAGTGTCGATATCAGGAACGCTCGACCCCAGGCCGTAGCCGGCCAGCACCACGCCCACCGCCCAGGCCGTGCCGCCCAGCACCTGCCAGAGCGCGAAGGTCCGCGCCGGCACGTCCAGCGCCCCGGCCAGCGGGTTGAGCACGGTCCGCACCACCGGGATGAACCGGGCCAGCACGATCGCCCGGCCGTGCCCGTACTGCGCCAGCAGCTGCTCGGCCCGCTCGGCGCCCTGCAACAGGCTCCTGCGCCTCGTTCGACGCAGCAGCGCCCGGCCACCGCGCCGGCCGACGAGGAAGCCGACCTGGGCGCCGGCCAACGCGCCGACCAGGGCCGCCGCGATCACCTGCCAGAGCACCAGGTGCGGGCCGCTGTGCGTGCCGGAGACGCAGAGCAGGCCGGCGGTGAACAGCAGGGAGTCGCCGGGCAGGAAGAAGCCGACCAGCAGGCCGGTCTCGGCGAACATGACGACGGCGATCCCCAGGGCGCCGAAGGCGGCGAGCAGCGACGAGGCGTCGAGCACGTTCACGGCGAGCAGGGTGGACGGAGAAGGCAAGCTGGCGGACCTCCCATACTGTTCGAGGCAGCCCTGAGCGGACCGCCCCGACCGTCTACAGTGATGTAGACGGTCTACGACACTGTAGACGACGACTGGAGGCCACGTCGCATGCCCGAGTTGCCAGCCGCGCGCCGCCCGTCCGGAGAGCTGGAGGCCCAGGTGCTCGCCGCGCTCTGGGCCGCCGACCAGCCGCTCACCCCGCAGGACGTCCAGCTGGCCCTCGGCGACGGGCTGGCCCGCACCACGATCGCCACGATCCTGGCCCGGCTGCACGACAAGGGCACCGTCGAACGCACCAGAGCCGGCCGCGCCTACGCCTACACCCCCACCGTGCAGGACCCGGCCGGCCTGGCCGCCCGCCGGATGCGCACCGAGCTGGACCGCGAGCAGGACCGCTCCACCGTGCTCGCCCGGTTCGTCTCCGACCTCTCCGACGACGACGAGCGGCTGCTGCGCGAGCTGCTCGGCGACGGACCGGACCAGCAGCGCGGCAGCGGCCGATGATCCTCGCCGTCTGGGCCCCGCTGCTGGTTCCGCTGCTCGCCGCGCCGGCCGCCCGGCTGCTCGCCGACGCGCTGGCGCCGCGCGCCGCCGCCTGGGTGCTCACCGCCACCGCGGTGACCCTGGCCGGCGCCACCACCGCCTCACTCGGCCTGCTCACCGCCGCCGGCCTGCTGCGCCTGCCGCCGGTGGCCGCGCTCGGGCACCTCTCGCTGCCCTGGCTCGACCGCTCCACCCAGGGCGCCACGCTGCTCGCCGTGCCGGCCACGTTGGCGCTGGTCGCGATCTGCGCGCTGGCCGTGCGCACCGCGCGCCGCCAGTACGCCGACCTGCGCCGGGCCCGGACCGCCGCCGGGGTGCCCACGCCGCCCCCGCCACGGCCGCGCGACTGGTTCGCGGGTCAGCGGCGCACGGGCCGGCCCGACCACCCGCTCGCGGTGCTGGACGACGAACACGCCGACGCCTACGCGCTGCCCGGCCGGCCCGGCCGGATCGTGGTCACCGCCGGGATGCTGCGGGCGCTCTCCGGCCCCGAGCGGGCCGCCCTGCTCGCCCACGAGCGGGCCCACCTGGCCGGCCGGCACCACCTCTTCCTGGCCGTGGCCGAGTACGCCGGCGTGATCCACCCGGCGCTCCGCGGACTGCGCGCGCCGCTCGGGTACCACCTGGAGCGCTGGGCCGACGAGGTCGCCGCCCACGCGGTCGGCGACCGGGCGGTGACCGCGCGCGCGGTCGGCCGGGCCGCCCTCGCCGCCGCTCGCACCCCGCGCCCGGCCCGGCCGCTGCTGACCCCGGCGGTGGCCGCCGGTCCGGTGCCGCGCCGGGTCGCCGCGCTGCTCGCCCCGCGCCCGCGCCCGCGGGGCCGGTGGCGGACGGCGGCCGCGCTGGCCCTGGCCGGCTGCCTGGCGATCAGCACGGCCGCTACCGTGGAGGCCACCAGCGACCTGCACCAGACCGTGGAGACCGCGCAGGCCGGCGTCGAGCACCGCTAGCCGCGCGCGACCGAGGGGGCCAGCCAGATGAGCGTCACCGTCCTCGGCGAGTGCGTCGCCGACGCCTTCGTCCTGCCACGGACCCAGGGCGCCCCCGGCGGCGCGCTCGCGCTGGAGGTGCACCCCGGCGGCGGCCCGGCCAACACCGCCACCGCGCTGGCCCGGCTCGGCACCCCGACCCGGTTCCTCGGCCGGCTGGCCGCCGACCCCTTCGGCGCGCTCTTCCGCGACCGGCTCGCCGAGGCCGGCGTCGACCTCACCGACTGCGTGGCCGCCGCCGAGCCCAGCACCCTGGCGATCGCCGCGCTGGACGAGCGGGGCCAGGCCGGCTACTCCTTCCACGCCGAGGGCACCGCCGACTGGCAGTGGCGCCCCGAGGAGCTGGCCACCGTCGATCTCACCGGCACGCAGGCCGTGCACACCGGCTCACTCGCCCTGGTACGCGCCCCCAGTGGTCAGGTGATCGAGGAGTTCCTGGCCCGCGCCGGCGCGCACGCCACCATCTCGATCGACCCCAACCTCCGCCCGCTGCTGGTCGCACCGGAGCACTATCGGCAGCGCATCGCGCGCTGGTGCACGCTCGCCGACCTGCTGCGCCTCTCCTCGGACGACCTCGCTCTGCTGAGCCCCGAGCACACCCCCGAGCAGGCCTGCGACCACTGGCACGAACTGGGCGTCCCGGTGGTCGTGCTGACCCTCGGCGACCGGGGCGCGCTGGTCTCGCTCAACGGCACCCGCCTGAGCGTCCCGGCCGTTCGCACCCGAGTCGTCGACACCGTGGGCGCCGGCGACGCCTTCACCGGCGGCCTGCTGCACGCGCTGGCCGGCCGACGGCTGCTCGGCGGCCGGCTGTCCACCCTGACCCTCGAACAACTCGCCGACGGCTGCCGGTTCGCGGCCGAGGTGGCCGCCCTGACCTGCGCCGTCGCCGGCGCCAACCCGCCCCGCGCCGAACAGCTGCGGCGCCCGGCCTGATCCACCGTCCGCTGCCGGCGTGTCAGTCCACAAGCCCCGCTCCTTCCCTCGTACGAGGATCTCTCGACCGCCGTGCCGCAAGCCCCCGTACGCTGTGGGCGACAGGGCCGCACGGCCCTGCCCCGGCCGAGCGGGACCGGACTGCGGGCGAGGGGAGCCATCATGCGGGACACCGCACACCTGGACCGGACCGGTGAGGTCTCCAACCGGGCCAAGGCCGAACTGGCCAGGACCCACGAGCAGGCCGTCACCGGGGAGATCCCCCGGCAGGCGCCGCGCCCCGAGATCGGTGACTCCTGGGAACGGGTGCGCAGACTCGGCCTCGACCCCGAGCGCGGCCGCACCCCCGAACACCTGAGCGCCGCCGAGGTCGAGCACCGCCGCCGGGCCAGCGGGCTGGACGCCGTGCTGCCCACCCTGCGCGGCACCCTGCTCGACCCCACCAACGACCTTCCGCTGATCCTCGCCGTCGCCGACTCCCAGGGCGACGTGCTCTGGCACGAGGGCCCGCGCCAACTGCGCCGCAGCGCGGACCTGATCGGCTTCATGACCGGCGGCCACTGGGGCGAGGAGTCGGTCGGCACCAACGGCATCGGTACCGCGCTGCGCACCGGCAGGCCGCTGCGGGTGCACTCCGCCGAGCACTACCTGCGCAACCAGCACAACTGGACCTGCGTCTCGGCACCGGTCCGCGATCCGCGCACCGGCCGGGTGACCGGCGTGGTGGACCTCAGCGGCCCGGCCCGCGGCGTCCATCCGCAGCTGCTGGCGCTCGCCGTGACCGCCGCCAGACTGGCCGAGACCGAGCTGCGGGCCGCCCAGCTGGAGGCGCTGCACCGGCTGCGCACGGTCGCCGCGCCACTGCTCGCCCAGACCTCCACCCCCGCGCTGGTGGTCGACCGGGACGGCTGGACGGCCGCCACCTCCGGTCTGCCCCCGGTCAGCCGGCTGCGGCTGCCCGCCGACGGCTGGGGCTCGGCGGCGGTGCACTGGCTGCCCTCGCTCGGCGAGTGCGCGGTCGAGCCGCTGGCCGACGGCTGGCTGGTCCGGCCGCTCACCGGGTCCCCGCAGGCGGTGAGCGAGCAGTCCGAGGGCGCCCGGGTGGTGCTCGACCTCAGCCGGGCCGACCGACCCGAGGTCCTCGTCACGGGCGGGGTGGGCAGCTGGTCGCACGCGCTGAGCCCGCGCCACGCCGAGCTGCTCCTGCTGCTGGCCGCCCACCGGCCCGGGCGGACCGCCGCCGAGCTGGCCGACGGGCTCTTCGGCGACTCCGGGCGGACCGTGACGGTCCGGGCCGAACTCTCCCGGCTGCGCCGCTACCTGGGCGGGCTGCTGGAGCACCGGCCGTACCGCTTCGCGGAGACCGTGCAGGTCGAGGTGGTCGGGCCGGACGATCCGTACCAGCTGCTGCCGTCCTCCTCGGCCCCGGGCGTGCGGCGGCTGCGCGCGCTGCTGGACGGCGGCGCCCAGCTGCTGCCCGGCTGCCGGGTGATGGGGGCGGCCACCGGGCGGTCGAGGGGCGCGGCGGACCAGCACATCCCGAGCCCGAGACAGCGCGGCGGCGAGCAACCGACCGCCGGAGTGGCAGCGCCGGCGGCCGCCTCCCGGCGGTCCCAGGTCCCGTCCCCGCCGCTCCAGCCGGCTCAGCCGTCGCCGAGCAGGAACTCCGAGAGCTGGGCGTCGGTCGGCCCGCAGTCCGGCTCGGCCCCCTCGGGCACCTCGGCGTAGGTGCGGTCCAGCCAGTCCCGGACCCGCGGCGCCGAGGCCTCCAGCAGCGCGCTGCCGTACGGCGACTCCAGCGCGAGGTGCAGGGTGGCGCCGTGGCACGGGCAGTGCGCCGGCCAGAGCCGGACGTCGCCGTGGCCGGTCAGGCCGCGCAGGCCGTCCCGGAGCAGCTCACGGGAGAAGACCCAGTCCACCTCGTCCGGACGGCCGAGGTGGAAGGTGACCAGGACCTCGTAGGGACGCTCGGGCTCGTAGCGGAACCGGGTCGGCACGGTGCCGACCTTGTCACGGCCGAGGGCGATGCGCAGAGTCAGCACCTCCTCCACCGGCAGGGCCGGCAGGAACGGCAGCTGGGGCCGGGTGCCGGGCACCGCCGGGAGCGAGGTGGCGGCACTGCCGGCCGGGACGGTGGAGCTGATCGACGTGGCGCTACTGAACAGTGGATCGCGCGGCATGGCTGTTTCTCCGGGGCGAGACGGGACCAGGCTTGGGTCCTGTCCGGTCGACCTGGGTGGCCGCGACACCAGTGGCCGCCACCGTGGGGCGCGCGGCGTCGAGTCCCCCGAGCCCTGGTCGGGCAGACGTCGCGGCGCCCGGCAAGATCGGCCGGACTGGGCCCAGCCTGCTCCGTTGCCGCCACGGGCCGCAAAGGTTGCAGGGGGTTGCAACTGCTCGGCGCAGCTGCGTTGCCCCTCCGGGCAACCCTCGCGGGCAACCGCGCGCCCGCGCACGGGGCGCGTGCCACGCCGGCGCGACGCCCCGCCCGCGCAGCCGATCGCGTCCTCCGACGGTACGTCAATTGCGGCCCGGAGGTGGCCGGTCGGCGTTATTGATCTGCCGCCACCGGGCCGGTCACTTCCCGTCGTCGCGCTGGTACTCTCGTGCCTCTGCCGCTGCGGGTGAGCGCGGTGGGAGTGCGCCGGCTCATCGGAGCGGCGCACGCGTGGGAGCAGCGCGCGGGCGCGTCCGGCGGGGAGGAGAGGAGTCCGGTGGTCCACCGGGAAGGCACCCCTGGGGTGGCGCGACGCACGGACGGGCCGGTGCCCGCGGCGCACGGTCGGCACGGGCGGCCCAAGCCGTTCGGCGGGCACTTCCGGCTGCCCGCGATCAAGGTCTCCGGTGCCGCGATGGCGATGTCGACGGTGGTCGGGATCAGCATCGCCACCACCTGGCTGGTCAGCGCCCAGCAGCGGATCGGCATCGGGACGCGGATGTCCACGGTCGGCGCCACGCCGCCGATGCCCACCCCGACACCGCTCGCCGCCTCGTCACCCACCGCCCGGCCGCTCACCGTCACGCCGATGCCCGACGCCGGCGGACTGGTCGGGCCGGCGGCGGTGGCGGCGCCCGCCGACCGGGCCCGGCCCGACCGGGCGCCCGCCGGGCCGGCGCCCTCCTCCCCCGCGCCCACCGCGCAGGCGTCCGGGCCGAGTGCGCCCGCCAGCACGGCCACGCCCACTCCCGCGGCGTCGACCGGTCCGACGTCCAGCGCCGAGCAGCCGGCCGCCTCCGCCCCGACCGCGTCCACCCCGACCAGCGCCGCGCAGACCCCGCCCCAGCCGCGCCCGAGCGTCACACCGGGCGTGCTGCCCGGCACTCCCGGCGGCCCGCCCGTCCAGAACGCTCCGTCGAGCCCCGGCGACACCTCCGACGACGCCCCCGACTCGGCCCTCAGCGGCACGGGCAGCAGCAGCTCGCCGCTCGCCGCCGGCCGGCTGCGGACCCTCACCCTCACGGTCGGCGAACCGCTCGCCGCCGTCGAGGTCGAGCTGCGCCTGGACCGCGTCGACGCCGCCGGCGCGATGGCCTGGAGCTCCCTGCCCGACGCCGGGGTGACCGTCCACCAGGACGGCCCCGCGGTGGTCTACCGCTTCGCTCCGGCCCCCGGCGAGGACGTCGCACCGGGCCGCTACACCTTCACCGTGCAGGCCGCCGCCGACCTCACCGGCGCCTCCGCCCGCTGCCGCGGCACCTGGTCCGCCTCCGGCTTCGCCCTCCGGCACCCCCGCGCGGTCGCCACCCACGGCGCCTTCCGGCGCCACCGCGCGGTCCCGCTCCCCTCGCTCCTCGGCTGACCCTCTCCGGGGGGGCGGTCCCGGGCACGATCGGGGGCAGAAAACCGTCTCACCGTCAGGGCCTATGGTTGGCCTCGCACATCTGTGCCATCCCAGCCGAGGAGGACACCGTGAGCACGGCCCTGACCCAGGGTGGCAACGCCCCGCTGACCGCTTCCCGGGTGACCGTGGAGGTGACCGCGCCCAAGCGGCTGGACGTCTCCGCCCTGCTCCTCGGCGCCAACGGCAAGGTGCGCTCGGACGCCGACCTCGTCTTCTTCAACGCCCCGCAGGGCCCCGGCGTCAGCCACCGCCCCGCCACCGGCGCGCTGCCCGACGCGATCACCGTCGACACCTGGGCGGTCCCCGCGGACGTCGCCCGGGTGGTGATCACCGCCAGCCTGGACGCCCCGGCCGGAACCTTCGCGGGCACCGAGCCCACCGCCACCGTCCGGGACGCCGCCACCGGCGACGTCCTGGTCACCTTCACCCCGCATCGGCTCGGCCGGGAGACCGCCCTGGTGGTGGTCGAGGTGTACCGGCGCGGCACGGAGTGGAAGCTGCGCGCGGTCGGCCAGGGCTACGCCGACGGGCTGGCCGGCGTCGCCGGGGACTTCGGCGTGACGATCGACCGCCCCGCCCCGCGGACCCCGCCCGCCCCGCCGGTACCCGCCACCCCGCCCCGGGTCACCCTGGACAAGGGCCGGGTCAGCCTGGTCAAGGGCGGCTCGGTCTCGCTGGTCAAGGACGGCCGACCGCTGCTCACCTCGGTCCGGATGGCCCTCGGCTGGGAGCCCGCCCGGCGCGGGCGCAACATCGACCTGGACGCCTCCTGCATCGCCTTCGACGCCCGGCGCGAGCGCCTGGAGACCGTCTGGTTCATGAAGCTCAACGTCTTCAACGGCGCCATCCAGCACACCGGCGACAACCTCACCGGCGCGGGCAGCGGCGACGACGAGGCGATCGACGTCCACCTGGACGGCCTGCCGCCCGAGGTCTGCGGCCTGGTCTTCGTGGTCAACTCCTTCTCCGGCCAGAAGTTCACCGAGATCGCCAACGCCTACTGCCGCCTGATCGACTCCCGCACCGGCAACGAGCTGGTCCGCTTCGACCTGACCAACGCCGAGCCGCACACCGGCGTGGTGATGTGCAAGCTGGTCCGCCAGTACGCCGGCGAGTGGGTGATGACCGCGCTCGGCGAGTACGTGGACGCCAAGACCGCCCGCGGCATGGTCCAGCCCTCCGCCGCCCTGCTCTGACCGGAGCGGAGGCCCGTTCCGCGCGCCGGCCACGTACAATTCCTCCTTGTGCCTGCGGCGAACGCGCGTGGGTCTGGCGGGCGCGTGGCGGCATCGTCGGCCTGGTGCCGACCGGCAGTCGCAGCCGCAGTCGCCCGAGGGAACAAGGGATCCACGTGAGCAACGAACTGTCCGCCAGCACCGTCCAGGTCCTCGACGAGGCGGGTCGCCGCCGGACCTTCGCCGTGATCAGCCACCCGGACGCCGGCAAGTCCACGCTGACCGAGGCGCTCGCCCTGCACGCCCGGGCGATCACCTCGGCCGGCGCGGTGCACGGCAAGGGCGGCCGCCGCGGCGTCACCAGTGACTGGATGGAGCTGGAGCGCGACCGCGGCATCTCGGTCACCTCCGCGGCCCTCCAGTTCGGCCACCGCGACCACGTGATGAACCTGGTCGACACCCCCGGCCACGCCGACTTCTCCGAGGACACCTACCGCGTCCTGGCCGCCGTCGACTGCGCGATCATGCTGGTGGACGCCGCCAAGGGCCTGGAGGAGCAGACCCGCAAGCTCTTCGCGGTCTGCCGGCACCGCGGCGTCCCGGTGATCACCTTCATCAACAAGTGGGACCGCCGCGGTCGCGAGGCGCTCGCCCTGCTCGACGACATCGAGACCCACCTGGGCATCACCCCGGTGCCGGTGGTCTGGCCGGTCGGCAACGCCGGCAACCTGCGTGGCCTGGTCCAGGCCGCGGACACCGACCACATGCTCCGCTACACCAAGGTGCCGGCCGGCACGCACGCCGCCCTGGAGGAGACCCTCACCTCCGAGCAGGCCAGCGAGCAGGAGGGCGAGGCCTGGCTGAACGCGCTGGAGGAGCTGGAGCTGGTGCTGTCCTCCGGCCCCGGCTACGACCAGCAGGCGTTCGAGGAGGGCAAGATCAGCCCGGTCTTCTTCGGCGCCGCGCTGACCAACATCGGCGTGAAGCTGCTGCTGGACGCGGTGGTCGACCTGGCCCCCGCGCCGAGCCCGCGCCCGCTGGCCAAGGGCGGCGCCCGCGAGGTCGGCGAGGACTTCTCCGGTCTGGTGTTCAAGATCCAGGCCAACATGGACCCGGCGCACCGCGACCGGATCGCCTTCGTCCGGGTCTGCTCCGGCGTCTTCGAGCGCGGCATGAACGTCACCCGCGCGGCCAGCGGCCGCTCCTTCGCCACCAAGTACGCGCACACCGTCTTCGGCGCCGAGCGCACCGTGGTCGACACCGCCTACCCGGGCGACGTGGTCGGCCTGATCAACGCGAGCGCGCTGCGGGTCGGCGACACCCTCTACGCCGGCAAGAAGGCCGAGTTCCCGCCGCTGCCCGCGTTCGCGCCCGAGTACTTCGCGGTCGCCCGGCCGAAGGACATCAGCCGGTCCAAGCAGTTCCGCAAGGGTGTCTCGCAGCTGGACGAGGAGGGCGTGGTCCAGGTGCTGGTCTCCGACCGGCGCGGCGACCAGGCGCCGGTGATGGCCGCGGTCGGCCCGATGCAGTTCGACGTCGTGCTGCACCGGATGGAGCACGAGTTCTCCTCCCCGATCACCCTGGACCACCTCTCCTACCGGCTGGCCCGGGTCACCGACGCGGACGGCGCCACCGAGATCGGCAAGGCCCGGCTCACCGACGCCGAGGTGCTGACCCGCCGCTCGGACGAGGTGCTGCTGGCCCTGTTCGCCGACAAGTGGCACCTCAACGCCTTCCAGCGGGCCAAGCCGGACATCCGGCTGGAGCCGCTGATCGCCACCGCGGACTGACGGTGGCCGGGCGTCAGAGGTTCTTCTGCGCGCCCGGTTCGAGGGTGAGCACGCCGTCGTCGGCGTCGTAGTCGAACAGCTCGGCGTACCGTCCCCAGTCGATCGCGGTGTCCAGCTGCCGGCGCGCCTCCACCGCGTCGAAGCCCCGGCGCAGCACGTCCAGGAAGAAGCCCTCGCGCAGCCGCTGGTCGTCGGTGCTGCTCAGGGCCTGGACGATGGCCCGGACCAGCGGCGCCCGGGTGGCGGCGTGGCGGGCGAAGAGCTGCTTGCTGGTGAGGATGTCGGCGGCGGCGAACTCCCGTCCCGCCGCGGTGAGGCGGATCCGCGGGCCGTCGGTGGCGGCGAGCCCGAGCAGCACGGCGGCGTCGACCAGCGGCAGCAGGTCGTCCACCTCGAAGTTGAGCTCGTCGGCGAGCTCGGCCAGGCCGTCCTCGCCGCCCCGGGCGACCAGGATCTCCAGCAGACCGGCCAGCCCGCCCACGCTGACCTCCGGCAGCGGCGCGCTGACCGGGGTCGGCGCCGGCCGGGTGGGTGCGCCGGGGGCGGTCACCGCGGCCGCCACCGCCGCCTCCCGGCCGGTGAGGATGCCGTAGACGGTGTCGACCAGCGCCTCGAGACGCGGGTCCTGGCGGTTGCGCGGCCGGGGCAGGTCGACCCGCAGTTCGGCCTGGATCCGGCCCGGGTTGGCGGAGAGCACCAGGATCCGGTCGGCCAGCAGCACCGCCTCCTCGATGTTGTGGGTGACGATCAGGATCGACTTCACCGGGGCCTCGTGCCCCTCCCAGAGGCCCACCAGCTCGGTGCGCAGGTTCTCGGCGGTCAGCACGTCGAGCGCCGAGAACGGCTCGTCCATCAGCAGCGCGTCCGGCTCGACCACGATCGCCCGGGCGAAGCCGACCCGCTGGCGCATGCCGCCGGACAGCTCCTTGGGGTAGGCGGACTCGAAGCCGTCCAGACCGATCAGGTCGATCGCCTTGAGCGCCCGCTCCCGCCGCTCGTCCTCCGGCACGCCGCGCGCGGTCAGGCCGAGTTCGACGTTCTGCTGGACGGTCAGCCAGGGCAGCAGCGCGAAGGACTGGAACACCATCGACACGCCGGGGTTGGCGCCGGTCAGCGGGGTGCCGCGGTAGTCGACCGTGCCGGCCGAGGGGGCGATCAGGCCGGCCATGCAGCGCAGCAGGGTGGACTTGCCCGAGCCGGACTTGCCGAGCAGTGCGACGATCTCGCCCTCGACCAGCTGGCAGCCGATGTCCTCCAGCACCGGCAGCGCCCGGCCGTCCGGTGTGGTGAAGGTCTTGGTCACCTGGTCGGCACGGATGATCACCGCACCGGTCGGCCTGGGGTCGCTGCTGGTCACGGTCCTGCCTCCACGGGATTGCGGTGCTCACAGGGCATAGCGGGTCTCGGCCAGTGCGTACAGCCGGCGCCAGAAGAGCCGGTTGGCGGCGACCACGTAGATCGCCATCACCACGATGCCGACCAGGATCTCCGGGAAGTCCCCGACCGCCGTCGCCTTGGTGATGTAGGCGCCCAGGCCGGTGGCCGTCAGGTGGTGCGGGCCGTAGCCGACCACCTCGGCGACGATCGCGGCGTTCCACGCCCCGCCCGCCGCGGTGATGCCGCCGGTGACGTACGAGGGGAAGACGGCGGGCAGGATGAACGCCCGCCACCTGAGCCGTCCACCGACCCGCATCGAGGTCATCGCCTCGCGGAGGTCGGTGGGGATCGCGGAGGCCCCGGCGATGACGTTGAACAGGATGTACCACTGGGCGCCCAGGGCCATCAGCAGGATCGAGCCGTAGTCCAGCGAGATGCCGAGCGCGACGAAGGCGACGGTGGCGAAGGGGAAGAGGAAGTTCGCCGGGAAGCTGGCCAGCACCTGGACGACCGGCTGGGCGTACCGGGTGACCTTCGGGTTCATCCCGATCCACACCCCGATCGGCACCCACACCACGGTGGCCGCCACCAGCAGCACCACCACCCGCGCGAAGGTCGCCGCGCCGAGCGCGAAGGCGTACCCGAACTCGCCGAGCCCGACCGTGGCCCTGACGTAGTCGATCGCCTTCCAGGCGCCCCAGATCACCAGCACGCTCACCGCGCCGGCGAAGAAGACGTCCCCGGTCCGCTCCCGGATCACCGGGCGGCCGATCGCGTGCTCGGCCAGCCCGAACGGCCGGGTGAGCCGGTCCAGCGCGCCGCCCACCGGGCGCAGCGGGCGGCCCAGCAGCTCGGGCACGCTGGAGCGGCGCAGCACGTCGAGCACCAGGCTGCGCGGGCGCTCGGCCGCCCCCGACTCCTCCACCCGGAACCGCTCCGACCAGGCCACCATCGGCCGCCAGAACAGCACGTTCACGCCGACCACCAGCACGATCATCACGGCGATCGCGATGCCGACCCCGCCCAGGTCGCCCTTGGCGATCGCCGCGGCGGCGTACGAGCCCATGCCGGGCAGCGCGTACTGGTGGCCGAGCACGCTGATCGACTCGGAGGCGGCCAGGAAGAACCAGGCGCCGCCGAAGCTCATCATCCCGTTCCAGACCAGCGGGATCATCCCGCTGGGGACGTCCAGCCGCCAGAACCGCTGCCACTTGGTCAGCCGCATCACCCGGGCCGCCTCGTCCAGCTCGCGCGGCTGGGAGACCAGCGAGTAGTAGAAGGCGAAGGTCATGTTCCAGGCCATCGCGGTGAAGATGGCGAAGATCGAAGCGCACTCCAGGCCCAGCAGCGAGCCCGGGAAGAGGTTGATGAACGCGGTGACGGTGACCGAGAGGAAGCCCAGCACCGGGACGGACTGCAGGATGTCGAGCACCGGCAGCAGGACCTTGTCCAGCCGCCGCACCCGGGCCGCCGCGGTCGCGTAGCAGAAGGTGAAGACCACCGAGGCGACCAGCGCGACGAACATCCGCAGCAGCGAGCGCACCGCGTAGTACGGCAGGTTCGACGGGTCGGTGGACACGCTCGTGGGCGCGGTCCTCGGCAGGAACGGCGCGTTCAGCGCCGGCGCCAGCCGCAGCAGCCCGTAGAGCAGCCCGACCAGCGCGGCCACCACCAGGACGTCCACCCAGCGCAACGCCGGCCGCCGCCACACCCCCCGTGCGGGGAAACCGCCCTGACCACCCGCCATTCCGCCGCCTCCGCACGCTCCGGGCCTGCCGCCTGGGCCAGGAAACCACGCGCGGGAATCCCAGCACCCCCGCAACCTGGGCCGACACGCGAACACTCACCGGACGGGGAGCGGAAGAGGACCGGCCCGCACCCCCTCCGCAGGGGTGCGGGCCGGTGGCCGTGGCGGCGGACCGTCAGTCGCGGGTCGCCATCGCGCGCAGGAAGAAGGTCAGGTTGGCCGGGCGCTCCGCCAGGCGGCGCATGAAGTAGCCGTACCACTCCTGGCCGTACGGCAGGTAGACGCGCATGGTGTTGCCCTCGTCGACCAGGCGCAGCTGCTCCTCGGGCCGGATGCCGTAGAGCATCTGGTACTCGAAGCTGTCCCGGGCCCGGCCGTTCCACTCGGCCAGCTGGCCGGCGATCTTGATCATGTTGGGGTCGTGCGAGGCGATCATCGGGTAGCCCTCGCCGCCCATCAGGACCTTGAGGCAGCGCACGTAGGAGAGGTCCACCTCGTGCTTGCCCTGGAAGGCCACCGACTCGGGCTCCTTGTAGGCGCCCTTGCAGAGCCGGACCCGCGAGCCCGGGCCGGCGAACTCCTTGCAGTCCGCCTCGGTGCGCCGCAGGTAGGCCTGCAGCACGACGCCCAGCCAGGGGAAGTCGGTGCGCAGCTCGCGGGCGATCGACAGGGTGGAGTCGGTGGTGGTGTGGTCCTCCATGTCCAGGGTGACCGTGGTGCCGGCGTCCGCCGCCGCCTCGCAGATCCGCCGGGCGTTCTCCAGCGCGATCTTCTCGCCGTCCACCGGGAGGAACTGGCCGACCGCGGAGAGCTTGACCGAGACCTCCGCGTTGGCGGCCAGGCCGGTCTCCTTGAGCGCGGTGAGCAGGTGCTCGTAGGCCTCGGCGGTGCCGGCGGCCTGGGCGGCGTCCTTGGTGTCCTCGCCGAGGTGGTCGAGGGTGACCCGGCGGCCGGAGGCGACCAGGTCGTCGCAGGTCGTCACGGCGTCATCGAGCAGCTCGCCGGCGACGAAGCGCTCGACTATCGCGTGGGTCGGCGGGAACTTCTCGACGACGGTGCGCACCTGCGGGGAGCGCGAGGCGGCGAGGAGGGCGGAACGGAGCATCGGTACTCCTGGAGCGGGTCATGTGTGGGGGAAGGTGCGGGGCAGGAAGAGGGGGAGGCGGCTGAGGGTTTGGCCGCCTCCCCCGGGAAGGGCGGCCGTCGACCCGGGCAGGGGGTCGGCGGCCACCGGTGAGCCGTGATCAGCCCATGTGCGGGTAGCGGTAGTCGGTCGGCGGGACGAAGGTCTCCTTGATCGACCGGGTCGAGGTCCAGCGGGCCAGGTTCTGCTTGGCGCCGGCCTTGTCGTTGGTCCCCGAGGCCCGGCCGCCGCCGAACGGCTGCTGGCCGACCACCGCACCGGTGGGCTTGTCGTTGATGTAGAAGTTGCCGGCCGCGAAGCGCAGCTTGTGCATCGCGTCCTGCGCGGCGGCCCGGTCCTGGGCGATGATCGAGCCGGTCAGGCCGTACGGGGAGACCGACTCCATCTGCGCGAGCGTCTCCTCGTACTGGTCGTCCTGGTAGACGTGCACGGCGAGGATCGGGCCGAAGTACTCGTCGCGGAAGTACTCGCTGGCCGGGTCGGAGCAGACCAGCACGGTCGGGCGGACGAAGTAGCCGACCGAGTCGTCGTACGTGCCGCCGGCCAGCACCTCGACGGTCGGGTCGGCCTGGGCGCGGTCGATCGCGGCCTTGTTCTTGGCGAAGGCGCGGTCGTCGATCACGGCGCTCATGAAGTTGGTCAGGTCGCTGACGTCGCCCATGGTCAGGCCCTCGACCTCGGCCCGGAACTCGTCCTTGAGGCCGGCCCAGAGCGAGGCCGGGACGTAGGCGCGGGAGAGCGCCGAGCACTTCTGGCCCTGGAACTCGAAGGCGCCGCGGGTCAGCGCGGTCTTCAGCACGGCCGGGTCGGCGGACGGGTGGGCGACCAGGAAGTCCTTGCCTCCGGTCTCGCCGACGATCCGCGGGTAGCTGCGGTAGCCGGCGATGTTGTTGCCGACCTCGCGCCACAGGTGCTGGAAGGTCGCGGTGGAGCCGGTGAAGTGGATGCCGGCCAGCGCCGGGTGCTTGAGCGCCACCTCGGAGACCGCCTTGCCGTCACCGGTCACCATGTTGATGACGCCCTTGGGCAGGCCGGCCTCCTCCAGCAGCCGCATCAGCAGGTGCGCGGAGAACTGCTGGGTCGGCGACGGCTTCCAGAGCACCACGTTGCCCATCAGCGCCGGGGCGGTGGGCAGGTTGCCCGCGATGGCGGTGAAGTTGAACGGGGTGATCGCGTAGACGAAGCCCTCCAGCGGGCGGTGGTCGCTGCGGTTCCACACGCCGTCCGAGGAGATCGGCTGCTCGGCGATGATCTGCCGGGCGAAGTGGACGTTGAAGCGCAGGAAGTCGACCAGCTCGCAGGGGGTGTCGATCTCGGCCTGCTGCGCGGTCTTCGACTGGCCGAGCATGGTGGCGGCGGCCAGCGTCTCGCGCCAGGGGCCGGCCAGCAGGTCGGCGGCCCTGAGGAAGATCGCGGCCCGCGAGTCGAAGGAGAGCGCCTGCCAGGCCGGGGCGGCGGCCAGCGCGGCGTCGATGGCGTCGCGGGCGTCGTCCTGGGTGGCGTTGCGCAGGGTGCCGAGCCGGGCCGCGTGGTTGTGCGGCTGGACGACGTGGATCTCCTCGCCGCCACCCATCCGGCGCTCGCCGTTGATCGTCATGGTGAGCTGGACCGGCTCCTGGCCTCCCAGCTCCTTCAGCTTGGCCTCCAGCCGGGCCCGTTCCGGGCTGCCGGGGGCGTAGCTGTGGACCGGCTCGTTGACCGGCGCGGGGACCTGGGTCACAGCGTCCATGGGCGCGCACTCCTTCGTGGGGGTGGGGGACGGCCTGGGGTCCCCCCGGCCGAAAGCTGGGGAGGCGGGTCACACGCAGGCCATGGGGACAAACTAAGCCGTGCACCGGGCCCGCAGGCTTGGCCGAGCGGCTAAAGTCATCCCAACGGAGTTGTCCATGTGCACGAAGCAGGTTTCCCAGTGCCCGAGCCGTCTCCCACTGGTCTCTCGCTGCGACAGTTGTTGATGTCGCTCGGCGAACCGCTGGTCGAGTTGCAGGCCGCCCCGGCCGGGCTGGACGTCCCGGTCCTGGACGTCGCCATCCTCGACCCCGAGGACCCGGCCACCGCGGCCCCCGGCGAGCTGGTGCTGGCCATCGGCGCGCGCGGCCGGGCCGCGCTGCCCGCGCTGCGGGCCGCCGGGCGGGCCGGCGCGGCGGCCGTCGCCGTCAAGCTGGACGGCCCCGGCCAGGCGGACGCGCTGCGCGAGGCGGCCACCGAGGCGGGCGTGGCGCTGCTGTCGGTGCGCCGGGAGACCCGCTGGGAGCAGCTGGACGGGCTGGCCAGGGCCGTCCTCGGCGGTCCGGACGCTCCGGACACCGCCGACCACAACGTCGGCGACCTCTTCTCGCTGGCCCAGACCACCGCCGTGCTGACCGGCGGGATCGTCTCCATCGAGGACACCTCCAGTCGGGTGCTGGCCTACTCCCGCTCCTCGGACACCGACGAGGTGGACGACCTGCGGCGGCTCTCCATCCTCGGCTGGCAGGGCCCCGAGCCCTACCTCTCCAAGCTCCGCGAGTGGGGCATCTTCCAGCACCTGCGCAGCTCGGACCGGGTGATCGCGGTCGAGCCGCACCCCGAGCTGGGCCTGCGCCGACGGCTGGCGATCGGGATCCGGGCGGGCACGCAGCCGCTCGGCACGATCTGGGTGCAGGAGGGCGCGCAGCCGCTCACCGAACGGGCCGAGCAGGCACTGGTCGGCGCGGCCCGGGTGGCCGCCGGCCAGCTGGTGCGCCGGCGGCGGGAGCTGTCGGCGGACGTCCGGCTCACCCGCACCCTGCTGACCGGGTTGCTGGAGGGCAGCACCGGGCCGCAGTCGCTGGCCACCCATCTCGGCCTCGACCCGCACCGGGCGGCCACCGTGCTGGCGTACTCGGCCGAGGGATCGGACGCCACCCGGGCCGACGTGACCGGCCTGGTCTCGGTGCACGCCGCCGCCCGACACCGCGGCGCGCTGCTCGCCCCGATCGAGTCGCGGATCTACGTGCTGCTGCCCGAACTGCCCGCCGCCCTGCCGCTGGCCACCGTGCGCGGCTGGGCGCAGGAGGCGGTGGACGCGGCCCGGGACCACCTGGGCGTGCCGCTGCGCGCCGCGATCGGCAGCACGGTCGGCGGGCTCGCGGCGGTGCCGGCCTCGCGGACGCAGGCCGACCGGATCCTGGACGCGATGGGGCGCGGCGGGGTGGCCACCGAGGTCGCCGCGCTGATCGACGTGCAGGCGGAGGTGCTGGTCAGCGAGGTGCTGGCGCTGCTGCAGGAGCGGCCGGCGCTGCGCGATCCGCGGCTGTCCGCGCTGACCTCCTACGACGCGCGGCACGGAACCCGGCTCGCCGAGTCGGTGCTGGCCTGGTTGGACGCGCTGGGCGAGGTGCGGGTGGCCGCGCAGGCGCTGCACATCCACCCCAACACGCTGCGCTACCGGGTACGGCGGGCCGAGCAGCTCACCGGTGTCGACCTGGCGCAGCCGCAGCAGCGCCTGCTGGCGATGCTGCAACTGCGGCTGCCGGCCGAGGAGCCGGAGCTCCACCCGTAGTCGCCCGCGGGGGGCTCAGCCGCGGGCCCGTTCCCGGCGCCACTGCTCCCAGGCGGCCAGCCAGGCCTGCTCGGCGGTCCACCGCCGCTCCTCCGCGTCCGCCGCGCTCCGCGGGCCCGCGGTCAGCAGCTCCCAGGCCTGCTGCGCGGGCAGGCTCGGCACGTGGCTGGCGAAGGCGGTGTAGCGGACCACCTCCTCCAGCGCCGCCCGGCCGTCCGCGGTGTCCTGCGCCCAGTCGGTCTGCTCGGCCAGCCTGGTCAGGTGGTCGACCATCGCCGCCACCGCCGCGTCCGCCTCCTCCCGGCTCTCCGAGGCGAGCCGCATCTGCTGGCGGACCGCCGCCTCCCAGCGCTCCGCCTGGTCCGCGCCGCGCAGCCGGCGCGGCAGCCGGGACGGCCGGCAGCCGCTCTGCTGGGTCTGCAGGGCCAGCGCGTGCGCCACGGTGTACTCGATGATCGCCCGGTGCGCGTCCAGACCGGTGACGTTGACCGGCTGCCGCTCGGCGGCCAGCGCGGCCCGGGCCCTCCGGGCGGCCAGTGTCTGGAGCAGCGCGGTGCGGCCGCGGACGAAGCGGTCGGTGTCGAGCACCCGGGCCAGCTCGACCCGGCCCGGGGCGATGCCACGGCCGCAGATCGTGACGGTGCTGCCGGCCACCCGCAGCCGGCCGGCCCAGACCGCCCGCGGGTCCTCGCCCGGGTAGGCGTCGGCGCGACGCTCCTCGTGCAGTTGCACCGCGGTCGGCTCACCCTCCACGGTGATCCACTCGCGCAGCGCGCGGACCCGGGCCGGGACCTCCTCCTCGTCCACGCCGAGCTGGTGGTAGACCCGGTCGCGCTCGTCCTCGACCACGTCCTCCAGCTCGGGCAGCGGGTGGCTGCGCTCGGCGCCGGGCCGGTAGGTGCGCACCGTGACGTACGGACCGTCCAGCGAGCTCCAGTCGCCGGAGCGCAGTTCGACCCAGCTGAGCTCGCCGTTGTGGGTCTCGAAGGCGCTCAGCGCGTCGCTGTCCACCGGGCCGTGGCCCGCGCCCTCCAGGGGGCGCGAGTACTCCTCGTCGCGCGCCGGGGCGATGCCTCGGACGCCGTGTCCCGAACGGTCGACTCCGAAGATCGGGAAGTCCGCCTCGCCGATCACCTGACGACAGCGGCTCTCCTGGTCGTCGAAGAACTCCTCCGGCTGCGCGGGGCGGCCCCCGCTGCTGAATCCCATCGCCTGCCGCACCCCCGGGTCTCGCCGTACCGTTCCGTGACCGGCGGGTCGGGCGGGGTCGCCCGAGCCGATCCGCGTGGCCATACGATACGTCGGCCGCCCGGACCGGGCCATCGGCTTCCCCCTCTCCGGCGGGGCGGCCGGCGGGGTCGGTGGCACTGCCTACCCTGACGCCATGACCACGAGCAACGCCGTACCCGCCCGGATCAGCATCGTCACCCTCGGGGTGGCCGACCTCGACCGCAGCAGCGCCTTCTACTCCGCCCTCGGCTGGGAGCGGTCGAGCGCCTCCAGTCCGGAGATCGTCTGGTTCCGCACCGCCGACTCGGCGCTCGGCCTCTTCCCCGTCGACGAGCTGGCGGCCGACGCGGGCGTGCCGGCCGGCGGCGAGCCGGCCTTCCGCGGGGTGACCCTGGCGATCAACCTGGAGTCACCGCAGGCCGTGGACGCCGCGCTGGCCGTCGCGGTGGCGGCCGGCGCGACGGTGGTCAAGCCGCCGGCCGCCACCGACTGGGGCGGCTACTCGGGCTACTTCGAGGACCCGGACGGCCACCTGTGGGAGCTGGCGCACAACCCGGGATTCCCCTTCACCCCCTCGGGCCAGCTCGACCTGCCGTAGCCGGCCTCCACCCGCCCGCGCCGGTCCCCGCTCAGCCCCGGGAGCGGGCCTTGAAGGCCGCCTTGCGGGCCTCCTTCGCCACTCCGCGGTCGACGTGCAGCTCCCCCACGGCCTCCAGCACCTCCGCCGTGAACGGGTGCTCGACCCGCCACAGCTCGCCGAAGAAGCTCGCCGGGTTGTCGGTCACCGGCAGCCCGGCGATCAGCTCGCGCAACACCGCCGCGTCGCCCTCGTTCTCCAGCAACTGGCCGGCGAAGGTGTCCACCATCGTCCAGAGCACCATCACGCGCTCCGGCGCGGGCACATCCGTGGCACCGCGCGACACCAGCCAGGCCCGCGCGCCGCCGCCCAGCTCCGGATCCTCCAGCACCTCGCGGGCGGCCGGCTCGGCCGCCCCGCCCAGCTCGTTCAGCGCCAGCTGGCAGAGCATCCGGCGCAGCGGGGCGATCCGGTCAGCCCCCCGGGACGCCGCCAGCAGCTCCCGGGCGGCCGGCAGCGGCTCGCGCTCGGCCAGCCAGGCCCGGATCTCCTGCTCGGGCAGCACGTTCCCGGCCTCGGCCACGCCCTGCAACAGGGCCGCCGCGTCACCGGTGGCGTACTCGCCGACCAGCGGGGCGTCGAAGCCGTCCTCCAGCAGCCACTGCCGGATCCCGTACTGGCCGAGCGGGGTGAGCCGGACCAGGCCGAACCGGGCCGCCTCCGCCTCGTCCAGCGGCTCACCCGCCTCGGCGGGCTCCCGGACGGCGCCCTCCCCTTCCTCCTCCTCGTCGAAGAGCTCCGGGTCGATCGGCTGGTACTCGACCAGGCCGATCTCGGCCAGATCGGCGAGCATCGGGTCCAGCGCGACCATCACATCGGTGATGTCGCCGAGCATCTCCTCGTCCGGCTCCTCGCCCTCGGGCACCACCAGCAGCGCGGCCAGCACGCCCAGCGGCATGGTCTCCTGCCCGGGCTCGGTGAAGGCGGTGGCCTCGTAGAGCACCTGCAGCGCCTCGTCCAGCAGCTCGGAGGCCTCCTCCTGGACCTCCTCGAACTGCGCGACCAGCTCCTCGGCGCGCTCCTCGTCGGCGTCCCCGCCGGTCTCCGGCTCGTCGTCCAGCGGCTCGATCTCCACCGCCACCTCGGCGACGATGTCGGCGGCGGTCAGCCAGAGCTCCAGCACCGCCTCCGGGTCACCCTTCTCGACCGGGGCCAGCTCGTCGCTCGGCGCGGCCACCCGGCGGCCGTCCTCGGCGGTCAGCAGCAGCACCAGCTCCAGGTCACCGGCGAGCGACCAGGCCCGCATCGCCTCCAGCACGGCCTCCTCGGCGACCTCGCCCTCGGCCGGGGCCAGCCCGAGGAACCGGGCCGCCGCCTCCCGGTCCGGCTCCAGCAGGTCGCCGAGCTCGTCGACCGGACGCTCCGGGGTGGCCCAGCGGGCCAGCCGGACCGCCCGCGCCAGCAGTGGCACCTCCAGCGCGGCGGCGGCCAGCTCGGTCTCCGGCAGCAGCCGGACCGGGGGCACCAGGACGGCCGCGTCGTCGAGGTCCTCGTCGTCCTCCGAGCCGTGCGCGCCGTAGAGGTCGGCCAGGTCGAAGTCGGCGGGCAGCAGACCCTCGGCCGGCGACCCGGCCGGCCCGGTCGCCGACGGGTTGTCAGTGGTCTTGCGGCGTCTTCCGGCCATGGTCGCGCGATCTCCTCAGGGGGGTCAGGCTGCACTGCGATCAGCGTATCGGCCAGAGGCCCGGCTGTGCCCGTCCTGTGGGGGGCGCGCGCCACCCTGGCACGCCCTTTGCACACCACCCCTTATCCTTCCCTCTGACCTCGTGCACACCCCGCGCGTGGTCACCCCCGGGCAACGATGTCCGGCTCACCTCGCACACCTGCCCCACCACGGAAATCCCCGCACCCCGGCCACCCCACGGCAGACCCGGGCGGGTGGCTCGGCCGATCCCGCCGACCGAGGTGGTGCCCAGCCACAGGAGACCCCTGCCATGGCGGACCTCTCCCCCGCCGGCTCCGGCCTGCCCACCGCGCAGCTGCCCGGTAGTCGACTCTCGGAGGCCCTGCACACCCTGGAGCTCGCTCCGCGGACCCAGCTCCAGCTCGCCGCCGTCAGCCGTTGGAACGCGCTGCGCGGCATACGCGTCGGCCTCTGTGCCGCCGCGCTGCTCCTGCTCCTGATCGGGGCCAACCTCGCCACCCCGGTCTACGCCCTGCTCCAGCAGCGGCTCGGGCTGACCGCCTTCGACACCACACTGCTCTTCACGGTCTACGTCTTCGCGCTGGTCCCGGTGCTGGCCGCGGTCGGGCACTGGTCGGACCTGGTCGGCCGGCGGGCGCTGATCCTGCCCGCGGTCTGCCTCGCGGCCGGCGGGGACGCGCTCTTCGCCACCGCCAACAGCTTCGGCCAGCTCGCCGCCGGACGGGCCGTCCAGGGCGTCGCGGTCGCCCTGGCCACCGGCGCGGCCGGCGCCGCCCTGGGCGACCTGCTGCCGGACCGGCCCACCCTGGCCGCCAAGCTCACCCTGGCCTGCTCGGCCGGCGGGGTCGCGCTCGGCCCGGTGGTCGGCGCCTCACTGGCCGGCGGCAGCCACCCGCTGCTCACCCCGTTCCTGGTGCACGCGGTGGCCCTGCTGGTGCTCTGCGTCCCGCTCGCCCTGGTGCACCCGCGGATGCCCGGCGCCACTCGCCCGGCCAGCGCGGCGCCGCGCGTCACCAGCCCGACCCACCTGCGGCCGCGCCGGCTGGCGCTGCCGGTCCAGGGCCGGCGCACCTTCCTGCTCGCCGCCGGGGCCGGTTTCGTCTCGTACGCGGTCTTCGGCGTCTACCTGAGCCTCGCCCCGGCCTTCTCGGCCGGCTTGCTGCACACCCACTCCCGGATGGTCGGCGCGGTGGTCGCCGCCCTGCTGCTGGGCTCCTCGGCCACCGCGCAGCTGCTCATCCCGCCCACCACCAACCGCCGGGTGATCGCCCTCGGCATGACCGGCCTGGCCCTCGGGCTGGCCCTGGTGGTCACCTCGGAGTACGCCCACCAGCCGGCGCTGCTCTTCATCGGCAGCGTCCTCGGCGGCGCCTGCCAGGGCGTGGCCTTCCGCTCGCTCTTCACCACCGCCACCGCCGCGATGGACCCGTCCCGCCGGGCCAGCGAGATGTCCACCCTGTGGATCATCGTCTACCTGGGCAGCTCGCTCCCGATCGTCGCCGTCGGCGCCCTCTCCCAGCACTACGGCCTGCTCAGCGCCGTCAGCGGCTTCGCCGTGATCGCGGCCGCCGCCTGCCTGGGGCTGGCAGCGGCCGTGCTGCGGAAGGACTAGCCACCCTAGTCGGACCAGGGCCGCCAGAGCTCGGTGGGGATCTCCACCCCGAAGGGCTCCGGCAGCCGGACGACGTCGCCGAACTTCCAGGTCGTCTGCTCGTCGTAGCGACCGGCGAAGCGGTCGGGAGCGCTGTAGAGGGTGACTCCCGGCCGCTTCGGGTCGCGGTCGACCAGGAGGTAGTGGCTGATACCCGCACGGGCGTAGCCACTCCACTTGGTGCCCTGCGTACGGCGGCCGATGACCGGTCGGCGATCATTGTGCGCGTTGGACTTCGAGGTCACCTCGACCACCAGCTCGACTTGGTCAGGCGTGAGAGCGTCTGGTGCATCAGACCAACCCCTGGCCTCGATGTCGACGTGGAAGACCAGCAGATCGGGGATGTAGCCGTCGCCGATCTCGACCATGTCGAGCCCCAGACCCTGCATGCTCCGCCACGGGAACAGCGGATCCATGGTCCCCCTGGCATCGATCACTCGCTGGATAGTGGCGACGATCCCAGCGTGCAGAAACACCGGCGCAGGCGACACGACGATCTCTCCGCCGACGACCTCGACCCGCGTGCCGTCCTTCGGCAGATGCAGGAAGTCGAACAATTCGTCCCGGACCCACATCTCGTACGGCGTGTCCGGCAACATCAGGTGCGCGATCGCAGTAACAGACATCTCGGCACTCCCTCCACGGTCGCGGACCCAGCATCGCCCAGCCCAGGCAGACACCGCGCCGCCGCGGGAAACATTCCCTCGAAGAGGTGTTCCACGTGGCGACGAACTGACAGCCCCGAACGTTGCAGCCCAGTGTCCGCGTCGGCGGCCCTCGGGCCGGCGGGGACGGTGCCGTACCGGATCAGTCGGACCAGGGCCGCCAGCGATCAGTGGAGAACTCGAAGCCCAACGGCTCCGGCAGCTTCACCGGAGTGCCGAACGGCCAGCTGCTGCGCTCGCGGTAGCGGCCAGTCCCCTGATCGGGATCCGCGTACAGGGTGACACCCGGGTTGCGCGGATCCCGGTCGACCAGGAGGTAGAACGGCACTCCGGACCGGGCATAGCCGTTCCACTTGGTCTCACGGCGCCCGCGCCCGAACGCCGGTTCGTGATCCCCGGCGGCGTTCGACGGCGACGTCACCTCGACCACGAGCATGAGCTGGTGCGGATAGAGATGCTGGGCTCGGGCCGCACCCGCCCTCGCCAGAACCTCGTGGTTCAGCACCATCAGATCCGGGATGTAGCCGTCGCTCACCTCGACGAGATCGAGCTCCGTCGTCTGGACGGCCCGCAGGGGAAATTCGCCGTCCCTCAGTTCGGCCGCGACGACACCCCTGTTGATGTCCGACACGATGATGTTGTGATCCACCGCAGGCGCAGGCGACACAACGAATTCCCCTCCGACCACCTCGACCCGCGTGCCGTCGTCCGGAATTCGCAGGAACTCGGCGAGTTCGCCACGGACCCACAGGGCATACGGCGAGTCGGGCATGGTCCACTGACCGAACGCGACGACGGACATCTCGGCACTCCCTCCAGAGCCGTGGACCCAGCTTCGCCCAGCGTAGGCAGGTACAGCACCGCCGCATGGAACATTCCCTCGAAGGAGTGTTCCACGCGGCGGTGACGTGACGATCCCCAGCCGGGCCTCACGGGCGTCGCATCACACCAGCCCCTCTCGCCCGGCGGACTGCATCATCACCACGTGCGAGCGGTCCGCGAGCGTGAACGGCAGCTCCAGGCCCTGGCCTCTCCGCAGCGTCTCCTCCGCGCGGGGCACCGCGTCCAGCCCCACCAGCATCTCCCGGAACCAGTTGAGCTGAAGGCTGCCGAGCGGCAGCACGCGCACCGACTCCCAGAGCGCCGCCAGCGCGTCCGGCACCCGCGCGAACGTCGCGGGTCGCGTGATCCCGGTCAGCTCCACCGTCACCGGGCCGACTGCTGGGTCCACGCCGCTCACCGTTCGCCGTTCCGGCGGGCCGGAGGAACCACCGACCACACCACCTTGCCGATCCCCTGGTCACCGCGCGGACACCAACCCCAGCTGCCAGAGAGCGAGTTGACCAGCAGCAGCCCACGTCCGGCCTCCTCGTCCGCGCGCACCTCGCGCATCTCGGGGGGCGCGCTGCCGGCGTCGTGCACCTCGATCCGCAACCGGTCCGGGTCCACGTCCAGGCACACCCGGATCAGGTACCCCCGGGGGCTGCCATGCATGACCGCGTTGACCGTCAGCTCCGAGAGGACGATCAGCCCGGCGTCCGCGAACCGCTCGCCGTCCTTGACCCGCGCCAGCAGGTTCGTCAGCAACTGCCGTGCGAGCGCGGGGGATCTGACACTGCGCGGCAACCAGCACTCGTCCTTGGCCGCCAACTCCGGCGGTCGGTTCAGCATTTCGGGCATGGCAAGGCCACCTTCCGGACGTGGCGGGAGATGCGGTTCAGGAACGACCGATCCAGCGGCCGTCGAAGCAGGGCAAAGGGATGCCCGGCTACCAGCCGCGATGATCACGGTGCGTCGCCCATTGAGCTACTCCGAGTAGCATGCCTTCCTTGGAAGATCCACTGCAAGTGCAGATCAGATGCACTTTCAGTTTCGCTAGACGTTCGATGAGTTGAGAGGGGGTGGCAGACTGTGTATCTGGACGACCGACCAGGGAGGGTGACGGGTGGACAGTCCAACCGTGCTGCGACGTAGGCTCGGCTCCGAGCTGCGAAAGTTGCGATCGCGCGCGGGCCTGTCGGGCAAGGACGTTGGCGATCAGCTGGGCTGGTCCGCCAGCAAGCTCAGTCGCATCGAGAGCGGAGAGGTAGGGCTTCGCGAGGGCGACGTCAAACCACTCCTGTCTCTCTACGGCGTTACTGACCCCGAGGAGCTCAAACAACTCACCGCGTTGGCTCGCAAGAGCCGTCAGCCTGGATGGTGGCAAAGCTACGGCGACGCCCTACCCGAGTGGTTCAAGGCATACGTTGGCCTGGAGGCCGACGCAGCCAGCATCCGCGCGTACGAAACTGAACTTGTCCCCGGCCTCCTTCAGACCGAGGACTACATGCAGGCTCTGGTGCGCGCGACCGTTCAGCGGGCCTACGACGACGAAGGCGGGAACGAACGACGCGTCGCACTTCGGATGCAGCGCCAGGAGATCCTTGACCGTCAGCCACCCCCGATGCTCTGGGCCATCATCAACGAAGCAGTCTTGCGCCGCCCGATCGGCTCTCCCGAAGTGATGCGCGCACAGCTTGAGCATCTGGCGAACATGGCTGACGAACGTCCCCACATCACTGTCCAGGTCCTACCGTTCAGCGCGGGTGCCCATCCCGCGATGGGCAAGGCGTTCTCGCTGCTCTCCTTCAAGGACATCCCTGGAAGCGTCGCCTACGCCGAGGCTCCTACCAGCAGCATCTACACCGAGAAGCCAACTGATATCGAGCACCATCAGAACATCTTCGATCGACTCATGGCCTCGGCACTCCAGCCGGAGAAATCGGTCCTCTGGTTGAGAGACGTTGCAAGGGAGTACAGGTGATGACGCTGGACCTCAACGGCGCATTGTGGCGCAAGTCTTCATTCAGCGGTGGTGACGGCGGCAACTGCGTCGAGGTCGCCGACGGCGTTCCCGGCGTCATCCCCGTCCGCGACTCGAAGGACCCGGACGGCCCGGCCCTCATCTTCCCCGCCACCTCCTGGCAGGCGTTCGTGACCGGGGTTTGCGCCGAGGGGTTCCGCGCCGGCCACTGACGGACCCCGGCGACAGGGGCGAAGCCGGGGCCCGATCAGGCAGGCGCAGCGCCCCGGACCCGTCAGCCCGCGGCGCTCTGCGCCACCGCCTGCCGCACCCGGTCCGCGAGCCCGTCGCCCGCCGCCACCACCCGCACGTTCGCCCCCGCGCCCGCGGCGCCTCCCGCGCCCACCAGCAGGAAGCGCTGTTCGGGGTGCGCCTGCGCGAAGCCGGCCACCACCGAGTCGAACTGATCGCCCGCCGACTGGTCCCCCGCCGCGACGATCAGCGTGCAGCGCTTGAGCAACAGGCCGCCCAGCGTGCCGGGCAGGCTCGCCGGCGCCGCGGTGACGTAGCTCGCCCGGGCGTGCAGCGACCCGGCCGCCGCCTGGGTGCCGGACCAGGCCTGGGCGCCGACCGCGTCCGGCGCGAGGCCGGCCGGGCCGGTGACCAGGCAGGCGTTGAAGGCGACGAAGGGCTGGGTGGGCGCCGGCGCCGGCGCGGCACGGTGCGTCGCACAGCCGCCGAGCAGCCCGGCGGCGACGGCAGCACCGAGCAGCGCGCCGCCGGTCCGGACCGTCCTTCGCACCATGACCGCCGCCACCGAGACCGTTGATGACACCGCTGCCGCTCCCTCGCACTCGCCCTGGCTGCCCACGGTCACGTCCCCGCGGGCCGAGCAGAGCCTAGAGCATGAGGAGCTCCATAATTCCTCCCCAAAATCCACGCCAACTCAACTTATCTCAAAATCCTCTGAGAAAAACCTCTTCTGACTCGCAGTCATATTTAAGAAACCCCACAGCCCTGGCGCCGCAGGTGCGGTTCGTATCCGCTCACACAGTGGACCGGTCAACAGGCGCGTTGGTAGAACTCTCCGGCTCTTATCTGATCTTTACTCAGCAGGAGGGAAAGTGCGCCCACCTTTCGGGACACCCCCAGCCGCCCGTAGACGACGACAACTACTGCGCTGGACAGCGTCATTGACCACGCTCACGGTCGGCTTCACGCTGGCGGCCGGCGCCGCCGAGGCGATACCGCAGCCGACCGCCAAGGCCGTGGCGGCGGGCAAGCGGGTGGACACCACGAAGGTGTCCACGCCCCAGCAGCAGTCCGGCTCGGCGGCCGGCAAGTCGCACCTGGTCTCCGCCGACACCACCCGCGGCACCGGCACCGGTCCGGTGCCGGGTCACGGCCCGGGCACCGCGCCCGGCCAGCTCGCGCCGTTCACGCCGAAGGACCGGGTCGCCGACCCGTTCCTGGTGGACCGCTCGGGCAACGTGCGGACCGCGCCCGGCAGTGAGCCCGGCAAGTCCGGGCTCACCGGCTTCGACGCCGGCAGGAGCGTCGAGGACACCGGCAGGCGCGACGACCACGAGAAGGTCTTCACCAACCCGGACGGCACCCAGACCGTGCGGACCTACGCCGGCCGGGTCTCGTACCCCAACCCGGACGGCAGCTGGTCGGACATCGACCCCACGCTGGTCCCGTCCACCAAGCCGGTCGCCACCCCCACCCCGCACCCCACCCAGGCCGCCGCACCGCACGCGTTCGCCCTGGCCGCGCGCCCGGCCAGCGACGTGAGCCCCGCTCCCGGCGACCGCACCGGCAGCCCCAAGCTGACCAAGAAGGCCGACTCCCAGGACGTCGAGTTCGCCACCACCGCGAACGACCCGCAGCTGATGTCGATCAGCGGCGACGGCACCGACCGCGTCTCCTTCGGCCTGGACGAGGCCACCGCGGCCACCGGCCAGGTGGCCGGCAACGAGGTCGTCTTCCCCGGCGCCCGCCCGGGCGCGGACCTGGACCTGAAGACCGTGGACGAGGGCTTCAAGGAGACCATCGTCCTGCACGGCACGGACGCGCCCACGGTCTGGACCTTCCCGATCACCGCTCCCGGCCTGGCCCCGAAGATCGCCGCCAACGGCGACGCGGTCTTCGTGGACGCCTCCGGCGCCGTCAAGGTGACCGTCCCCGCCGGCACCATGACGGACGCGAACATCGACCCGCGTTCGGGCGAGGGCGCGTTCTCGGACGGCGTGCGCTACGCGATCGTCGACGACCACGGCGGCAAGGCGCTCCAGGTCAGCGTCGACCCGGCCTGGCTGCACGACCCGGCCCGGGTGTTCCCGGTCAAGGTCGACCCGTCCTCGGCGAACACCACGGCCGACACCACCGCGTTCTTCGAGCAGAACCTGGTCAACGGCCAGACCAACATCGCGAGCAGCTCCAGCAACTCGGACCTCAAGGTCGGCGACTACGACGGCTCGCACGCCTCGGCCTCCTTCGTCCGCTTCCCGGTCCAGACCTCGATCGCGAACGCCTCGGTGATCGGCGGCGGGGTCAACCTGTACACCACCTGGTCCGGCTACTGCGCCACGGCCGCCGAGGTGGACGTCAAGGCCATCACCACCGGCTGGAACCTGGGCACCTCGCAGAACTGGCCCGGTGTCGGCTACCCGGCCGCCCAGTCCGGCTCGGCGTCGTTCACCGGCGGCACCGGTACCGGCTGCGGCGGTTCGCAGTGGGAGCGCGTCCCGTTGAACTCCACCGGCCTCGGCCAGGTGACGTCCTGGACCCACGGCGGCGCCAACAACGGCTTCCTGCTGTACGGTTCGGCGAACGACGTCTACCACTGGAAGCGCTTCAACTCGACCGCCTCCGGCTCGAACCCGCCGTTCCTGGACGTCACGTACGCGCCGGACGACGCGAGCTTCAACTTCGCGTCCAGCTGGGACTTCGCGCCCTCGCACATCCAGCAGGGCCAGATCGCCGTCACGGTCACCAACACCTCGTCCAACACCTGGGCGTCCGGCACCGGCAACGGCTCCTACGCGCTCGGCTCGCGCACCTACCGCGCCGACGGATCACTGGTCGGCTGGGGTTCGAGCGTCTCGCTGCCGAACGCCGTCGGCCCGAACCAGTCGGTGAAGCTGGAGGCGATCAGCCCCGCGCTGCCGCCCGGCACCTACACGCTCTGCTGGGAGATGGAGAAGCGCGGCTTCTACGCGTTCAGCGACGTCGGCGGGCACAACGCCTGCTGGTCGTACACCATCAACAACATCCCGCCGCAGGTCGACACCTCGTACCCGCCGAACAACGCGACCGAGCCCACGCTGACCCCGACGCTGTTCGCCACCGGCCACGACCCGGACAACTGGCCGGGCACCGGGCTGACCTACAAGTTCGGCGTCTGCGGCGGCACCCAGGCCGCGCCGGTGAACTGCTTCGACTCCGGCGGCTTCACCAGCGCCACCAGCTGGCAGGTCCCGACCGGCAAACTCGCCTGGGGCCAGAGCTACTTCTGGCAGGTCTGGATATCCGACGGCAACGCCACCGCGGGCCCGTTCGTGCAGGGCTTCTTCACCACCCAGGTCGGCCAGCCACCGATCACCTCGCACCTGACCGAGAACCCGGCCGGGCGCGGCTTCGACCCGCAGAGCGGCAACTTCACCACCGAGGCCGCCGACTCCACCGTGGCCACCGCGGGCCCGGCGCTGGACGTGCACCGCACGTACAACAGCCTCGACCCGCGCGGCAACGGCATGTTCGGTGCCGGCTGGATCTCCCCGCTGGACATGCGGGCGGTGATCGACGACGACGGCTCGAACAACCTCGTGATCACCGACGTGGACGGCCGGCAGATCCGGTTCGGCTGCAACCCGAGCACCACGCCGAGCACCGGTCCGCCGTGCGCCTCCTACGCGCCGCCACTGGGCACCTACGCCACGCTGACCGCGCAGACCGGCGCGAACAACGCGGTCACCGCGTTCACGTTGACCGAGAAGGGCGGCACCGCCTACACCTTCACGGTCACGGCCGCGAACCCCGCCGCCTTCCAGCTCAGCCAGGTCAAGGACTCCGACGGCCGGGCCAACACCTTCTCCTACGACGGCAACGGCCTGCTCAGCAGCGTCACCAGCGCGACCAGCGGCCGCGCGCTGCACTTCAACTGGTCCACGCCGGCCGGCGCGAGCTTCCCGCACGTCTCTCGGGTCTTCACCGACCCGGTGTCCGGCACCGACCAGAACACCGACCTGACCTACCTCTACAACTACACCGGTGACCAGCTGACCTCGGTCTGCCCGCCGACCTCCGGCACCGCCTGCACCACGTACGCCTACACCAGCGGCTCGCACTACCGGACCGCGGTGCTGGACGCCGGACCGCAGTCCTACTGGCGGCTGAACGAGACCGCCGGCAACACCGCCGCGAGCAGCGTCACGCTCAACGAGGGCAACGACAACGCCTCGTACGGCAACGTGACGCTCGGTCAGGGCGGCCCGATCGCCGGCTCGCCGGCCACCGCGGCCTCCTTCAACGGCACCAACTCCTCGATCCGGCTGCCGGACAACCTGCTGTCGTCCAGCTCGAACCTGGCCGTCGAACTCTGGTTCAAGACGACCACCGCGGGCGGCCCGCTGCTCTCCTACCAGAACACCACGCTCGGCACCCCCGCGACCAGTTGGACCCCGGCCCTCTACCTGGGCACGGACGGCAAGCTGCGCGGTGAGTTCTGGCAGGGTGCGGCCACGCCGATCACCTCGGCGAACCCGGTCAACGACGGCAACTGGCACCACGTGCTGCTCTCCGGCGCCGGCAACACGCAGACGCTGTACCTGGACGGCAGCCAGGTCGGCACGTTGGCCGGCACCATCGCCAACTCCGCCCAGCCGATCACCTACGTCGGCGCCGGCTTCTCCAGCGCCGACTGGCTCGGCGCCGGTCAGAGCTCCGGCGACCGGTACTTCAACGGTCAGATCTCCGACGTCGCGTTCTACAACCACCCGGTGGGCGGGGCGACCGCGGCCGCGCACAACCAGACCGGCCGCACCGCCGCGAACGCGCTGCTGACCAAGGTCACCGAGCCGTCCGGCGCGGTGCACGCCCAGATCTCGTACGACACCGCGGCGGACCGGGTCACCCAGACCACGGACGCCAACGGCGGCACCTGGAAGCTCAACACCCCGACGGTGACCGGCTCCTCCGGCGTCTACCGGTCGGCCGTGATGGGCTCGGCGCCGCAGGGCTACTGGCGGCTGGCCGACTCCGCGGGGGCGGACGCGGCCAACCAGCTGGGCACCGCGTACGGCAACTACAACAAGGTGACACTGGGCACCCCGGGCCCGTACGCGGCGAACGACATCACCGCCGCCTCGTTCGACGGCGCGTCCTCGTGGACGGCGTTGCCGAGCGGCCTGGTGCCGAACAGCGGCCCGTCCGCGCTGGAGCTGTGGTTCAACACCACGACCCCCGGCGGTGTGCTCTTCTCCTACCAGGCACAGCTGGTCACCGACCCGAACGGTCCGCAGTACTCCTACACCCCCGCGCTCTACGTGGGCGGTGACGGCAAGCTGCAGGGCGAGTTCTGGGACGGCAACGGCAACGCGATGAGCTCCCCGAACTCGGTGGCGGACGGCAGGTGGCACCACGTCGTGCTCTCCACCGACGCGACCGGCGCCGGCCAGGCGCTCTACCTGGACGGCACCCAGGTCGGATCGAAGACCGGCACGGTCGGCCAGAACGGCTGGGGGATGACCAACGTCTACCTCGGCGCCGGCCTGATCGCCGGCAGCTGGCCCGACCAGCCGAGCGACCACGCCGGTCACTTCAAGGGCGCGATCAGCGAGTTCGCCTTCTTCAACCACCAGTTGACCGCCGCCGACGTGGCCAACCACTTCCAGGCGTACGCCTCGGGCAAGCTGGCGCCGCTGACCACCGCGACCGTGACCGACCCGAGCGGGAAGACCGTCTCCTCGGCCTACGACCCGAACAACGGCGGGCGGATGATCTCGTCCACCGACGCGCTGGGGGCGACCACGACCTACGGGTACGACACCGGCGGCTTCCAGGCCACCGTCACCGACCCGAACGGCAACACCAGGCTCGAGGGGCACGACGCCCGCGGCAACGTGGTCAGCGAGACCACCTGCCAGGACCGCGCGCACCAGATCTGCTCGACCAGCTACCACAGTTACTACCTGAACACCGCGAACCCGGTCGATCCGCGCAACGACGCGGTGACCGACACCCGGGACGGCCGGTCCGCCTCGGCGAGCGACAACACCTACTGGACGCACAACGACCTGGACGCCGCGGGGCGGGTGATCGCCACGACCACCCCGCCGTACACCAACGGCACCGGTCGGGTGGCCACCACCACCTACACCACGGGCACCGAGGCGGCCGTCGACTCCGGCACCGTCCCGCCCGGCCTGCTCGCGAGCAAGACCACCGCGGGCGGTGCGAAGGCGACCTACGGCTACTTCCACAACGGCGACCTCGCGCAGGTCACCGACCCGGCCGGCCTGGTCACCAAGTACAGCTACGACCAGCTGGGCCGGATGACCAGCCACACCGTCTACGACGCGGTCAGCGCCCCGAACGGCCTGACCACCTCGGTGACCTACGACGGTGACGGCAAGTTCCTCACCGAGACCGAGCCGGCCACCACCGACCGGGTCACCGGCGTGGTGCACACCGAGCAGACCGCGTACACCTACGACCCGGACGAGAACCTGCTCACCGAGGTCAAGTCCGACCTGACCGGCAAGGACCCCTCCCGGACCGAGACGTACGCGTACAACGCGCTCGGCCAGCTGGCCACCGAGACCGACGCGGCCGGGCACAGCGAGTCCTACGGCTACGACGCCTACGGCAACCGGTCCTCCAAGACCGACGCCAACGGCACCACCATCGCCTACGCCTACTCCCCCCGCGGCGAACTGCTGACCAGCACGCTCAAGGGCTGGACCGGCGACCCGACCGCGCCCTCCCCGGCCATCGACCTGGTGCTGGACTCCAAGGCGTACGACCCGGCAGGGCGCCTCGCCTCGGACACCGACGCGATGGGCCGGACCAACTCCTACACCTACTACGACGACGACCAGACCAGGACCGAGCAGCGCTCCGACGGCACCGCCACCAACACGATCCAGCTGCACGCCTTCAGCTACGACGGCGCGGGCGACCGGCTCTCCGACCTGGCCGACGGCGAGACCCTGACCAACTACACGGTCGACGCCGCCCACCGGGTCACCAACGAGGCGACCAAGGTCGGCCTGGACACCAACAGCCAGCCGATCTGGCGCACGACGGCGACCAGCTACGACGCGGACGACCACGAGACCTCCGTGGTGCGGACCGACTCGACCGGCGCGGTGACCGCCCAGACCGACTACACCTACGACCCGATGGGCCGCGAGCTCACCGAGACCGTGCACAACGGCGCGAGCAACCTGGTCACCACCTGGACCCGCGACCAGCGCGGCCTCACCACCGCGGAGAAGGACCCCGCCGGGAACGAGACCGACTACCAGTACGACACCGCCGGCCGCCAGGCCTACGTCACCGAGCCGTCCCGTCCGGTCGAGGCGGTGGGCGGCACCGCCGTCACGGCCACGCCGTTCGAGACCTTCGGTTACGACACCTTCGGCGACCAGACCTCGCACTCCGACGAGAACGGCAACACCGCCTACACCAGCTACGACGCGGTGGGCAAGGTGACCGGCACGATCGAGCCGAACTACACGGCGCCGGGCAGCACCACCCCGATCACCGCCACGACCAGCAACAGCTACGACAAACTCGACCAACTGATATCCCACACCGACCAGTTGGGCAACACCACCAGCTCGGTCTACGACCAGCTCGGCCGCGACGTCACCAGGACCGACCCGGCCGTGGGCGGCGCGACCACCGGCGGCGTGTGGCACTACGGCTACGACGCCGTGGGCGAGCAGCTCTCGCAGACCGACCCGACCGGCGCGGTCCAGCAGGCCACCTACGACTTCCTCGGTCGCAAGGTGACGGAGACCCAGCTGGAACGCTCCCCGGTGGCCGCCGCCTACACCACCGCGCTGGCGTACAACGCGACCGACGACCTGGTCTCGGAGACCTCCCCGACCGGGGTGGTCACCGGCTACGGCTACGACCTCGACCACGAGAAGACGAGCCAGACCGACGCCTACGGCAACACCACCGGCTTCGGCTACGACGCCCTCGGGCGCGACGTGAAGACCACCGACCCGTCCGGCACCGGTCAGAGCACCGTCTACGACCCGGCCGGCCGGATCACCGCCGTCAACGACCTGGACAACACCGGCAAGGTCCTGCGCACCCACAGCCTGGCCTACGACCCGGCGGGCAACGTCACGTCGGCGACCTCGGCCCTGGGTGCCACCACCACCTACACCTACGACTCCGACCACCACCCGCTGACCGAGACCGAGACCACCGCGCCCGGCTCGACCATCACCACCTCCTTCGGCTACGACGCGGTCGGCGACCGCACCCGTTACACCGACGGCCGTGGCAACAACTTCCTGACCACCTACAACAGTTGGAACCTGCCCGAGTCCCAGGTCGAACCGGCCACCACGGCCTACCCGAACGCGGCCGACCGCACCTACACCACGAGCTACGACGCGGCCGGACAGGCCGTCAGCCTCGCGGAGCCCGGCGGCGTCACCCGCACCCGCACCTACGACCAGCTCGGACGCCTCACCAAGGAGACCGGCTACGGCGCTGAGGCGGCAACCCGCGACCACGCCTTCGGCTACGACCTGATGGGTCGGATCACCTCCACCGGCGCGGTCACCACGGACGACCAGTTCACCTACAACGACCGCGGCCAGCTGCTGTCGGCGAGCGGCCCCTCGGGCAACTCCTCCTTCGGCTACGACGGCGACGGGCGGATGACCACCCGCACCGACGCCTCCGGCACCTCCGCCTACACCTACGACCAGGCCGGACGCCTGGCCACCATGGCCGACGCCGCCGCGGGGACGACCACCGCGGTCGGTTACGACAAGGACGCCCAGGTCGTCAGCATCGGTTACGGGACCGGCAACGACACCCGGACCTTCGGCTACGACCCGCTGCACCGGCTCACCACCGACAGTGTCACCACCGCGTCCGGGGCCACCGTCGCCTCGATCGCCTACGGCTACAACCTCGACGACCAACTGACCAGCAAGACCACCACCGGATTCGCCGGAGCCGCCACCAACACCTACACCTACGACCAGGCCGGGCGCCTCACCTCGTGGAACAACGGGAGCACCACCGTCCCGTACGCCTACGACGCCTCCGGCAACCGCACGCAGATCGGCGCCCAGACGCTGACCTACGACGCCCGCAACCGCCTCCTCTCGGACGGCAAGGCCGCGTACACCTACACCGCGCGCGGCACCATGTCGGGCAAGACGCCGAACGGGTCGACGACCACCGAGGCGATGCAGTTCGACGCCTTCGACCGGATGCGCGCCGACGGCAACCAGAACTACGACTACGACTCCCTGGACCGTCTGCTCACCACCGGTACGACCGGCGGCCCGACCACCACGCTGGCCTACTCCGGAACCGGCGACGAGGTCGCGTCCGACGGCGCCGTCAGCTACTCCCGGGACCCCGACGGCGTGATCACCGGGATCACCGGGGGCGGCGCCAACACCGTCGCCCTCACCGACCAACACGACGACCTGGTCGGCGACTTCGCCGCCGGCGCCGGCACGCTGGCCGACTCCGCGGCGTACGACCCGATCGGCAACACCATCGCCACCTCGGGCACCCGGCACTCGCTCGGTTTCCAGTCGGACTTCACTGATCCGACCACCGGCAAGGTCGACATGCTGTCCCGCTGGTACGACCCGTCGACCAGCAACTTCGTCTCCCGGGACAGCTACAGCCCCGACCACGCCGTCTCGGACCTGCCGGACCGCTACGCGGTCGAGGGCATGGACCCGTGGTGGTCGGACCCCAACCCGAGCATCGCGCAGGACCGTTACGCCTACGCCGACGGCGACCCGCTGGCCTTCACCGACCCGGACGGCCACTGGGGCATCCCGGGCTGGATGAAGAAGGCCGGACACTTCGCCGAGCACACCGCGTCGAGCGTGATCCACAACCCGGTGGGCGCACTGAAGACCGGGGCGAACTTCGTCTACCAGGTCTCCGGCGCCGCCGACGTGGTCAACTGCGCCACCCACCCGGGCTGGGGCAGCTGCGCACAGGCGGCACTCGCGGTCGCCTCGTACATCCCGGCAGTCGGCGAGGGCGCCATCGCCCTTCGCGCCGCCTCGGTCGCCTCCAAGGGCGCCCGGGTGGCCGGAGCGATCGGCCGCGGCGCCCGCGCGATCAACACCGGCATCTACGCCTACCGCACGGGCAACGAGCTCTACCACGGTCACTACAGGCAGGCGTTCAAGGACGTCGCCACCGGCATCGTCCTCGGTAAGCTCTCCAAGCACGTGGGCAACGGTGCGCGGCGTGCCGGCAGCGCGCTCACGCGTGGAGCAACCAGAGTTGCCAGGGCTAGGCACGCCCCTGAGAACCTTGGCGCCGAGGGGAACGTATGGGGTACCCGAGAACAAATAAAGAATGCGACCGGCAAGTCTTCCCGGAATCGGAGCCGCGCTCTCAGCTCGGTGCGGCGCACAGATTTTCCGAACATTAGGTTCAGGGTCGACGCCGAGTACAGCCCTACGGTCAACACGGGACTCTCGAAGCCGGGCCACAAGGTGCAGATCGGACGGAAGTCGTTCGTGAGCCGATACGAGCTTCGGAACACAGTGATTCACGAGGAACTGCATCACCGATGGTTCGAACGCCCCAATCAGTTCACAAGGCCTCACCACCCGCGGCCCAATAACGGCGTCGAGCACCCGCAAAGCGTAAAATTCTACTACACCATTGACAGGTACTTCGCCTTGCGTGGATGGAAAAAGCAATGATTCAGCGCGCGTTTGAGTATCGACAGATCTGCACCGCGTGCGGACATGCGACAACCGGCTGGAAAGGCCAGGAGCTCAAGTCCGAGAAAATCGGCTGGTTTATCGAATGGGAATGCCCGAACTGCGGCCTGGTGAGTGATGATTACGGGTACGGTCCTGGCCCCGACGATCTCAGGCAGGGCCTGCTGGACAAATTCGGATGGGTCGGCATCCAGCTGACCGAAGGCCCGGACGGGACTGTCGCGGCAGTACGGCGCCTGAAGGAGATGTTCGATCTCACTCCCGGCGAGGCACTTGCAAAATTCAAGGAAGCCAAATCCACTGGAGCCCTCGGGACTGCCGTCGAGGTCGAGGTTATCGTCGACGCCCTTCGCCGAGACGGGTACTCGTACTCGGCACGTGAAGCCGCGTGATATGACCAGGCGTCCTCCAGTTCTATAGGAGACCGCGCGGTGCGGCGCCCGACGGCGCCACACCGCGCGGTCTCCGCGTTCTAAGCCCGGAGGGCACAATGGAAGGCACCGACTTCGGCCCTGACCGGGACGACATCGCCGAGGCCCTCGAAACGCGGGCTGCCCGACTGGAGAAGCCGTCCGGGCGGGCACCCTCCTGACCACGGCGCGTCGGCCACCACACCCGGCAGCACAGAAGCGGGGGGGGGGGGGGGGGGGGGGGGGGGGGGGGGGGGGGGGGCGCGGGCGGCGGCGCCCCCCGCCCCCCCCCGCGCCCCCCGCCCCCCCCCCCGCCCCCCCCCCGGGGCCCCCCCCCCCCGGCCCCCCCCCCCCCCCCCCCCCCGCTTCTCAGAACACCGCTCTCAGACGTTGAAGCCCAGCGCCCGCAGCTGCTCGCGGCCGTCGTCGGTGATCTTGTCCGGGCCCCACGGGGGCATCCAGACCCAGTTGATCCGGAGGTCCTTGACCAGGCCGTCGGTGGCGGTCTTGGCCTGGTCCTCGATGACGTCGGTCAGCGGGCAGGCCGCCGAGGTGAGCGTCATGTCGATGGTGGCCACGTCGGCCTCGTCGATGTGGATGCCGTAGATCAGGCCCAGATTGACGACGTCGATGCCCAGCTCGGGGTCGACGACGTCCATCAGGGCCTCGGTCAGGTCCTCGACGGACACCGTGCCGGCGGTGGTGCCGACGATGGCGACAGGGCCCTCGGCCTCCGTGGCCGCGGCGGGGGTGCCGGGGTCGGTCTCGCTCATGGGTGGTTCCTCTTCAGCGAAGCAAAATGGGGTCGGTCGGTCGTCACTCGGTGACGGCGGGCTGCTGGGCGAGCGCCTTGGCGGTGGCGTCCTTCCAGGCCATCCAGCTCAACAGGGCGCACTTGACCCGGGCGGGGTACTTGGAGACGCCGGCGAAGGCGACCGCGTCCTCCAGCAGGTCCTCGTCACCCTCGCTCTGGCCCTTGCTCTGCATCAGCTCCAGGAACGCCTCCTGGACGGCCTGCGCGTCGCCGACCGTCTTGCCGACCACCAGGTCGTTCAGCACCGAGGCGCTGGCCTGGCTGATCGAGCAGCCCTGCGACTCGTAGCTGATGTCCGCGACCACCGGGCCGTCCAGCCGCACCCGCAGGGTGATCTCGTCACCGCAGGTCGGGTTGACGTGGTGCACCTCGGCGTCACCGTCCCGCAGCCCCTTACCGTGCGGGTTGCGGTAGTGGTCCAGGATGATCTCCTGGTACATGGAGTCGAGCTTCATGTCACCGTCACCCTTCAGCCGAAGAAGTTGCGGACGTGGTGCAGGCCGTCGATGAGCTGGTCCACCTCGGCCGGCGTCGAGTACAGGTAGAACGACGCCCGGGTGGTCGCCGGAATTCCGTACCGCAGGCAGACCGGCCGCGCGCAGTGGTGGCCGACCCGGACCGCGATGCCCTGCTCGTCCAGGACCTGGCCGACGTCGTGCGGGTGGATGTCGCCGAGCACGAACGAGATCGCCGCGCCGCGGTCCACCGCCGTACGCGGGCCGATGATCCGCAGGTCCGGGATCTCCTGGAGGCGCCCGATCGCGTACTCGGTGATCACGTGCTCGTGCGCCGCGATCCTGTCCATGCCGACCGCGGTCAGGTAGTCGATCGCCGCGCCGAGCCCGACCGCCTGGGCGATCGGCGGCGTGCCGGCCTCGAACTTGTGCGGCGCCGGGGCGTAGGTGGACGAGCCCATGGTGACGGTCTCGATCATCTCGCCACCGCCCAGGAACGGCGGGAGGTCCTCCAGCAGCTCCTGACGGCCCCAGAGCACGCCGATGCCGGTCGGGCCGAGCATCTTGTGTCCGGTGAAGGCGACGAAGTCGGCGCCCAGTGCCTGCACGTCCAGCACCATGTGCGGGGCGGCCTGCGAGGCGTCGATCAGCACCAGCGCGCCGACGTCCTGGGCCCGCCGGACGATCTCGTCGACCGGGTTGACGGTGCCCATCAGGTTGGAGACCAGCGTGAACGAGACGACCTTGGTCTTCTCGGTGATCAGCTGCTCGATGTTGGAGAGGTCGAGCCGGCCCTCGTCGGTGAGCCCGAACCACTTCAGCTTCGCGCCGGTGCGCTGCGCCAGCAGCTGCCACGGCACGATGTTGGAGTGGTGCTCCATCTCGGTGATGACGATCTCCGAGTCGGCGTCCACCCGGTACGGCTCGTCCGCCCAACCCAGCATGTTGGCAACGAGGTTGAGTGACTCCGAGGCGTTCTTGGTGAAGATCACCTCGTCCCGGCTCGGCGCGTTGATGAACGCCGCGACCTTGTCGCGAGCGCCCTCGTACAGCGCCGTCGCCTCCTCGGCCAGCACGTGCACGCCACGGTGCACGTTGGCGTTGTGCTGCTCGTAGTACGCGTTGAGCGCGTCCAGCACCTGCCGGGGCTTCTGCGAGGTCGCCGCGTTGTCCAGGTAGACCAGCGGCTTGTCGTCGTGCAGCACCCGCTGCAGCACCGGGAAGTCCTTGCGAATCGCGTCGCCGAACTCCTGGGCCGCGCCGAGCAGGCCGGCCGACACCGTGTGCGCCGAGCCAGGATGGATTGTCACTCGGAAGCGCCGCCCTTCACATATGCCTCGTAGCCCTCGTTCTCCAGCTTGTCGGCCAGCTCGGCACCGCCGGACTCGACGATCCGGCCGGCCGCGAAGACGTGAACGTGGTCGGGCTTGATGTACCGCAGGATGCGGGTGTAGTGGGTGACCAGCAGGGTGCCGACCTCACCGGTCGAACGGACCCGGTTGATGCCCTCGGAGACGATCCGCAGCGCGTCGACGTCCAGGCCGGAGTCGGTCTCGTCGAGGATCGCGATCTTCGGCTTGAGCAGCTCCAGCTGGAGGATCTCGTGCCGCTTCTTCTCACCGCCGGAGAAGCCCTCGTTGACGTTGCGCTCGGCGAAGGCCGGGTCCATCTGGAGCGCCGCCATGGCCTCCTTGACCTCCTTCACCCAGGTGCGCAGCTTGGGGGCCTCGCCCCGGACCGCGGTGGCCGCGGTGCGCAGGAAGTTGGAGACCGAGACGCCGGGGACCTCGACCGGGTACTGCATGGCCAGGAAGACACCGGCCCGGGCCCGCTCGTCGACCGACATCGCGAGCACGTCCTCGCCGTCCAGCAGCACCTCACCCTTGGTGACGGTGTACTTGGGGTGGCCGGCCAGCGAGTACGCCAGGGTGGACTTGCCCGAGCCGTTGGGGCCCATGATGGCGTGGGTCTCGCCCTGCTTCACGGTCAGGTCGACGCCGCGCAGGATCTCGCGGGGGCCGCCCTCGGCTTCGACGGAGACGTGCAGGTCACGGATTTCAAGCGTTGCCATGGGGCTCAGGACTCCTGGGTGACGGAGACGAGCACTTCGTCCCCTTCGATCTTTACGGGGTAAACGGGAACCGGCCTGGTGGCGGGCAGCCCGGACGGCTTGCCGGTGCGCAGGTCGAAGGTGGACCCGTGCAGCCAGCACTCGATCCGGCAGTCCTCGACCTCGCCCTCGGAGAGCGAGACGTTGGCGTGCGAGCAGATGTCGTGGATCGCGAACACCTCACCCTCGGTGAGGACGATCGACACCGGGACGCCGTTCAGCTCCACGCGCTTGGGGGTGTCCTCCGCCAAGTCGCTCATCGCACAGGCGCGGACGTAGCTCATGCGACGTTCGCTTCCAGCTCGGCCTCGATCTTCTCCATCAGCTGGTCGTGGATCTCGGCCACGCCGATCTGCTGGACCAGCTCGGCGAAGAAGCCGCGGACCACCAGGCGGCGGGCCTCCTCCTCCGGGATGCCACGGGCCTGCAGGTAGAAGAGCTGCTCGTCGTCGAAGCGGCCGGTCGCCGAGGCGTGGCCGGCGCCGACGATCTCGCCGGTCTCGATCTCCAGGTTGGGGATCGAGTCGACCCGGGCACCGTCGGTGAGCACCAGGTTGCGGTTGTGCTCGTAGGTGTCGGTGCCCTCGGCGGCGGCGCGGATCAGCACGTCGCCGACCCAGACCGCGTGCGCCTCGCTGCCCTGCAGCGCGCCCTTGTAGACCACGTTGGACCGGCAGTGCGGGGTGTCGTGGTCGATCTGCAGGCGGTGCTCCAGGTGCTGGCCGGCGTCCGCGAAGTAGAGGCCGAACAGCTCGGCCTCGCCACCGGTGGCCGCGTAGGTGACCCGCGGGTGGATCCGGACCAGGTCGCCGCCGAAGGTGACCACCACGGACTTGAAGGAGGCGTCCCGGCCGACCAGCGCGGTCTGCTGGGCGACGTGCACCGCGTCCCGCTCCCAGTCCTGCACCGAGACGAAGGTGAGCTTGGCGCCGTCGCCGACCAGCAGCTCGACATTGGCGGCCCGGGTGCCGGAGCCGGTGTGGTTGAGCACCACGACGGCCTCGGCGAACGGCTTGACGTCGATCACCACGTGCGCGAAGCGGGTGCCGCCGGCGGCCTGCACGTCGACCCGGACCGGCTCGGTGAGCACGGTCTCCTTGGGCACGGTCACCACCAGGGCCTGCTCGAAGGCGCTGTACGCCTGGGCGGCGACCCGGTCGACCGGCTTGCCGGCCCGGCCGAGGCGCTCGTCGTCCCGGCCGACCGTCTCGGCGGTGACGCCGTCCGGCAGGCTCAGCTCGACCTTGTCCTCGCCGGTCGCGGTCGCGGCCGCGGTGCCGTCGTGCAGGCCGGCCAGGCGGTGCAGCGGGGTGAACCGCCAGTCCTCCTCGCGGCCGGTCGGCACCGGGAAGTCGGCGACGTCGTACGACGGCTCGACCGCGACCCGGGCGTCGATCGGCTGCCGGACCTCGGCCCGGCCGGTGCCGGGACCGGCCAGCTGCGCGCCGGCGCCGGCCGTCCCGACCTCGATCGAACCCGCGGTGGTGGAGCCGGGGGTGGTGCTTCCTGCGATGTTGCTGGCGTCAGCCATGGCTGTCGTGGTGCTCTCTTCCTCAAAGTTGGACGGTGGACTGCGTGCGGCCTGGCGTCAGCCGACGGAGCCCTCCATCTGCAGCTCGATCAGCCGGTTGAGCTCCAGCGCGTACTCCATCGGCAGCTCCCGGGCGATCGGCTCGACGAAGCCGCGGACGATCATCGCCATCGCCTCGAACTCGGTCATGCCGCGGCTCATCAGGTAGAAGAGCTGGTCCTCGCTGACCTTGGAGACGGTCGCCTCGTGGCCCATCGACACGTCGTCCTCGCGGACGTCCACGTACGGGTAGGTGTCCGAGCGGGAGATCGTGTCGACCAGCAGCGCGTCGCAGAGCACGTTGGACTTGGCGCCCTTGGAGCCCTCGCCGATCTCGATCAGACCGCGGTAGCTGGTCCGGCCGCCGCCGCGCGCCACCGACTTGGAGACGATGTTGGAGGAGGTGTTCGGCGCCATGTGCACCATCTTGGCGCCGGCGTCCTGGTGCTGGCCCTCGCCCGCGAAGGCGATCGACAGGGTCTCGCCCTTGGCGTGCTCACCCATCAGGTAGACGGCCGGGTACTTCATGGTGACCTTGGAGCCGATGTTGCCGTCGACCCACTCCATGGTCGCGCCCTCGTACGCCACGGCGCGCTTGGTGACCAGGTTGTAGACGTTGTTCGACCAGTTCTGGATCGTCGTGTAGCGGCAGCGGCCGCCCTTCTTGACGATGATCTCGACCACGGCGCTGTGCAGCGAGTCCGAGGAGTAGATCGGCGCGGTGCAGCCCTCGACGTAGTGGACGTAGGCGTCCTCGTCGACGATGATCAGCGTCCGCTCGAACTGACCCATGTTCTCGGTGTTGATCCGGAAGTAGGCCTGCAGCGGGATGTCCACGTGCACGCCCTTCGGCACGTAGATGAACGAGCCGCCGGACCAGACCGCCGTGTTCAGCGAGGCGAACTTGTTGTCGCCGGGCGGGATCACGGTGCCGAAGTACTCGTGGAAGAGCTCCGGGTGCTCCTTGAGCGCGGTGTCCGTGTCGAGGAAGATCACGCCCTGCTGCTCCAGGTCCTCGCGGATCTGGTGGTAGACGACCTCGGACTCGTACTGCGCGGCGACACCGGCGACCAGACGCTGCTTCTCCGCCTCCGGGATACCGAGCTTGTCGTACGTCGCCTTGATGTCGGCCGGCAGGTCCTCCCAGGACTCGGCCTGCTTCTCGGTGGAGCGCACGAAGTACTTGATGTTGTCGAAGTCGATGCCGGAGAGGTCGGAGCCCCAGGTCGGCATGGGCTTCTTCTCGAACAGCTTCAGGCCCTTGAGCCGCAGGTTGAGCATCCACTCCGACTCGGACTTCTTCGCCGAGATGTCACGGACGACCTCCTCGCTCAGGCCGCGTCGAGCCACCGAGCCGGCCGCGTCGGGGTCCGACCAGCCGTACTCGTAGGTGCCCAGACCTTCGAGCTCCGGGTGGGAAACGGTGTCAGTCATGCGGGTTCCTCCGCGCGGACGCAGTCGGTTCTTCGGTGGTCGTACCGGCAGTCGGCGCTGCACCGGAGTCCGCGTCGGGCGCGGGCGACGGTGCGGCACCGGGTGCCGGCACATAGGTGGTGCAGACCCCGTCGCCGTGGGCGATGGTGGCCAGCCGTTGCACATGGGTGCCCAGGAGCCGGGAGAAGACCTCGGTCTCCGCCTCGCAGAGCTGGGGGAACTGCTCGGCGATGTGCGCGACCGGGCAGTGGTGCTGGCAGAGCTGGGCGCCGGCGGGAGAGCTTGGGCCCGCCTTCCCGGACGCCGACGGGACACGCCGCACCGTGGCAGCGTACCCGTCGGCACTCAGGGCCTGCGCGAGCGCCTCGGTGCGCTGGCCGGCCGCGGCCCGCTCCAGCACGCTGAGGTAGCGCTCGCCCTGCCGGCCGAAGCGGGCCCGGGCGAAGGCGGCGACCGCCTCCTCGCCCGCCTTGCCGCCGCCGACCGCCTCGGCGATCCAGCGCAGCGCGTCGGCGGCGAGCTGGTCGTACGCCTGGTAGAAGGCGTCCCGGCCGCACTCGGTGAGCGCGAAGACCTTGGCCGGACGGCCCCGGCCACGACTGCCGTAGACCCGCTGCTCGCGGGACTCGACCAGGCCGGCCGCGGCAAGCCCGTCCAGGTGGCGGCGGACCGCGGCGGCGGTGAGGCCGAGCCGGCTGGCCAGATCGGCGGCGGAGGAGGGGCCGTGGTCCAGGATCGACCGGGCGACCCGGTCCCGGGTGGCCCGGTGCCCGTCCAGCAGCACCTCCGCCGAGGTCGCGGGCACCGGAAAATCGGGGGCCGCCTCGGCCTCCGTCTCCCGCTGGCGCTCGCGCATGTTTTTCACAACACCATTGTTGCGTAATTGCTTCCGGTCCAACAAGCCGTGATCCACGCCTCAACCGTGGGCTCCATCACGCAGGTAAGGCTTACCTGATCCGCTGGAACGGATCATTCGGGGCACCCTCCGGAGCGGGCACGGCGGCCTCTTACACTCGCCGGTATGCACACACAACCCGCGGTCGAAGTGGCCGGGCTGGTCAAGCGCTACGGCACGAAGACCGCGGTGGACGGCCTCGACCTGACCATCGCGCGCGGCACCGTCACCGCCGTGCTCGGCCCGAACGGCGCCGGCAAGACCACCACCATCGAGACCTGCGAGGGCTACCGCCGCCCGGACGCCGGCACGGTCCGGGTGCTCGGCCTCGACCCGGTCGCGGACGCCGCCCGGCTGCGCCCCCGGATCGGCGTGATGCTCCAGGCGGGTGGCGTGTACCCGGGGGCGCGCGCCGTCGAGATGCTCCGGCACACCGCCAGGCTGCACGCCCACCCGCTGGACGTGGACGCCCTGGTCGAACGGCTCGGCCTCGGCTCCTGCGGCCGGACCACCTACCGCCGGCTCTCCGGCGGCCAGCAGCAGCGGCTCGCCCTGGCGATGGCCGTGGTCGGCCGCCCCGAGCTGGCCTTCCTGGACGAGCCGACCGCGGGCCTCGACCCGCAGGCCCGCCGCGCCACCTGGGAGCTGATCGCCGACCTGCGCCGGGACGGGGTGACCGTGGTGGTCACCACCCACTACCTGGACGAGGCCGAACAGATCTGCGACGCGGTCAACATCGTCGACCACGGCCGGGTGATCGCCACCGGCAGCCCGGAGGAGCTCTGCCGGGGCGGCGCCGAGAGCAGCCTGCACTTCGACGGCCCGGCCGGACTCGACCTCGGCTCGCTCACCAAGGTGCTGCCGGACGGCGCGGCCGCGGTGGAGCTGGCCCCCGGCTCGTACCGGGTGCAGGCGACCCCGATGGACCCCAAGCTGGTCGCCCTGGTGACCGGCTGGTGCGCCGAGTCCGGCGTGCTGCCCGAGAAGCTGACGGTGCAGCGCCGCAGCCTCGAAGACGTCTTCCTCGAACTGACCGGACGGGAGCTGCGCTCGTGACCACTCCAGGGACCTACACCCCCGAGCCCGGGGCGGCCCCGGTCGGGCGGATGCTGCTGGCGCAGACCGGCTTCGAGACCCGGATGCTGCTGCGCAACGGCGAACAGCTGCTGCTCACCGTGGTGATCCCGACCGTGCTGCTGGTGCTGTTCAGCTCGGTCGACGTGGTCGCGGTGACCGGGCCGGGCAGCCGGGTGGACTTCCTGGCCCCCGGACTGCTGGCACTCGCCGTGATGTCCACCGCCTTCACCGGCCAGGCGATCGCCACCGGCTTCGAGCGCCGCTACGGCGTGCTCAAGCGGCTCGGCGCCAGCCCGCTGCCGCGCTGGGCACTGCTCACCGCGAAGACCGGCTGCGTGCTGGTGACCGAGGCGCTGCAGGTCACCCTGCTCTCGCTGATCGCGCTGGCGCTCGGCTGGTCCCCGCACGGCAACCCGCTCACCGTCGTGGCCCTGCTGGTGCTCGGCACCGCCGCCTTCTCCGGCCTCGGGCTGCTGATGGCCGGCACCCTGCGCGCCGAGGCCACCCTGGCCGCCGCCAACCTGGTCTTCATCCTGCTGCTGCTGGCCGGCGGGGTGATCGTGCCGCTCTCCAAGTTCCCCTCGGCGGTGCGGAGCGCCCTCCAGCTGCTGCCGATCAGCGCCCTCTCCGACGGCCTGCGCTCGGTGCTGCAGACCGGCGCCGGGGTGCCCTGGTCCGACCTGAGCACGCTGGCCGTCTGGGCCGTGCTGGGCCTGGCCGCGGCGGCCCGCTTCTTCCGCTGGGAGTAGGCCCGCCGACACGCGGCAGGCGGGGCGGGGACCATCCGGTCCCCGCCCCGCCTGCTTGCCGCCTACTTCACTTCACTCGCCGACGGCTCAGTGCCGACCGGCCGCCCGGCGACGACGGCTCATGAAGACCAGCCCACCGCCGACGACGATCACGGCGGCACCGACGCCACCGATCAGACCCGCGTCGCCACCACCACCGGTGAACGCCAGCGACGGCGAGGTGCTGCTCGGCGAGGGCACCGGCGCGGCCGTGGTCGGCACGACCGAGGCCGGGGCCGACGGGCTCGGGGTCGGCGAGCTCGGCGGGGTCGTGGAGGCGCTCGGCGACGGAGCCGGGGCCGACTTCGACGGAGACGGCGACGGGGACGGCGGAGGCGGGGTCGGCGAGGACGGCGGGGTCGGCGTCTGGCAGGCCGGGATGTCGACGGTCTCCGCCCCGTCCCAACCGGGGTGCTGGTGGTCGGGGTCGTCCGAGGTGGTGACGGTGAGGGTGGCCTGCACGGCCTGGGTGTGCGCCGGCACCGGGTAGGTCTGCGTGAAATGGTCCCCGAACGCCTGGTTGGTCACCACGGTCTGGCCGTCGATGACGAGCGAGAAGGCGTTGGTGGCCTTCGCGTTGTAGATCTCCATGTCCACGGTGACCGAACTACAGGTCCGCGTGATGTTGAACGTGTGCGCCGAGGCCGTACCGGCCATCAGCCCGGTGCCCGCCACCGCAGCCACCGCGGCCGCCGCGAGCCCTCGACGGGATACCCACCCCTGTCGTGCCATACCCATGGTCCTTCCGAACGAGCCTATGCGGCGCCGGTGTTGACGGTCCGTCATGACCACCGGCGGCATCCGATTCCGGGGACTCTACCGGCACCCGCGCCAGCGTTGCCCCTCCAGGAACGGCCGAATCAGGCCTGGCGGTTCATCTACGGACATGCTGGAACAGCCCATCACAACTCCCACCTCGGGCAACAGCAGTTCGTCAGAAAAAAGTCGTGTTCATCACAACTGTTCACATGATCAAGGGAATGGAGATCAAAAAGGATCATCAAGGACTCAAATCCGGTCAGCCGGATGAACGCCAGGACTTGTGCCCCCACCGCAAGATCGTGGACCTCGCAACCTAGGATGAATCCGTGCGTACCCCCTTCTCCCTGCTGGCCGAGCGCTGGCACCCGTCCGCCGAGGTGGTGCGGCGGGCCGCGCTCGCCGCGCTGGTGATGAGCGTCGTGATCGTGGTGACCGGTGGCGCGGTCCGGCTGACCGGATCGGGCCTCGGCTGCAAGACCTGGCCGACCTGTACCGGGGACAGCGTCACGCCGACGCCGGCCATGGGCTTCCACGGGATCATCGAGTTCACCAACCGGATGCTGACCTACGTGCTGTGCGCGGCGGTCGGCTGGGCCATCCTGGCGGCGCGCTGCGCGACGCCGTGGCGGCGGTCGCTGACCCGGCTGGGCTGGTGGCAGTTCTGGGTGGTGATGAGCAACGCCGTGCTCGGCGGGATCACCGTGCTGGTCAGGCTCAACCCGTACGTGGTCGCCGCGCACATGCTGTCGGCGCTGGCCCTGGTCTGGGTCGCGCTGCTGACCTGGGAGCGGGCCAAGGAGGGCGACGGGCCGCCCCGGCCGCTGGTCGCCCAGCCCGTGCTCCGGCTGAGTCAGCTGCTGGTCGGCGTCACCGGCGCGCTGGTGGTCGCCGGCACGATGGTGACCGGCGCCGGGCACCACCCGGGCGACTCCAGCGACGTGCCGCGGGTCCCGATCAACTACGACCGGCTGGCCCAGCTGCACACCGACTTCGCCTGCCTCACGGTCGGCCTGTCACTCGCGGTGATCTTCGTGCTGGCCGCCGTCAAGGCCCCGCCGGCCGCCCGGGCCCGGGCCCGGGAGCTGTTCGTCGTGCTCCTCGCGCAGGCCGCGGTGGGCTTCGTGCAGTACTTCACCGACGCGCCCGAGCTGCTGGTCGGCATCCACATGCTGGGCGCCGCACTGACCTGGATCGCCGTGCTGCGGATCCCGCTGGCGCTGCGCGCCCGCGACGAGGTCGAGGCGCCGGCCGCGCTGCCCGCGCAGGAGACCCCGGAGACCGCCGCCACCCCGGTCTGAGGCAACGGACGACGGCGGACGAACGACTGCCGACGAACGGACGACGGCCCTGACCCCACCGCACCTGGGGGTCAGGGCCGTCGGCGTACCGGTCTCAGCCGCCGAGCTGGATGCCCGCCATGCGCTTCCACTCGTACGGACCGGTCCGCACCTTCAGGGCGAGCTCGCCCTCGAAGGAGTCGTGCAGCGTCAGCCCGGCCAGCTCGGCGGCCCGCCGGCCGACGGCGTAGCTCGGGGCCACCTGGTCGCCCCAGGCACCGTCCGCGCCGACCAGGACGATCCGGGTGCCCACCCGGCCGACGTACTCCACCACGCCGTCGGCGCTGCCGCCGTGCTGCCGGGCGAAGGCGGTCAGGTGCTTGGCGATGCGCTGGGCGCGGCGCTCGGTACGGGCGTCCGACGCGGCGGGGTCGAGGGTCTCTGCGCTGCTCATGCCCGCATGCTACCCACGAGTAGACGCCACGGCGACGGCTGGGCGATGTGCCCCCGGCCACAGCCCGCCGACGCCCCGGACACGGCGCCCCCGAGACGCGGGACGCCCCCGGACGCACCGCGGCCCCGGCGCTGCGGGAGCGCCGGGGCCGGAGGCGAACGGCCGAACGACCTACTTGCCGGACGACCTACTTGATGAAGGGGTCCACCGCGATCGCCACCATCAGCAGCGTCAGGTAGGTGATCGACCAGTGGAAGAGCCGCATCTCCTTGAGCTTCGCGCCGACCACCCCGGCCTTGGCGCGCGCGTGCAGCCCGTGCGCCTCCTTCAGCCAGAACGCGCCGAGCAGCACCGCGGAGACCGGGTACAGCCAGCTGGTGTGCGCCAGCGGCCAGAGCAGCAGCGAGACACCGACCATCACCCAGGAGTAGATGACGATCTGCCGGGCGACCGCCAGGTTGCCGGCGGTGACCGGGAGCATCGGCACGCCGGCCTTCTCGTAGTCCTCGCGGACCTTCATGGAGAGCGGCCAGTAGTGCGGCGGCGTCCAGAAGAAGATCACCAGGAAGAGGATGAACGGCGCCCAGCCCAGCGAGTCCTTGACCGCCGCCCAGCCGACCAGCACCGGCATGCAGCCCGCGATGCCGCCCCAGACGATGTTCTGCGCGGTCCGCCGCTTCAGCCCGAGGGTGTAGACGAAGACGTAGAAGAGCAGCCCCGCCAGGGCCAACCCGGAGGCCAGCCAGTTGACGAAGTAGGCCAGCCAGGCGGTGGACAGCACGGCGAGGCTGATCCCGAAGACCACCGCCTCGCGCGGCGAGACCATCCCGGTGACCAGCGGCCGGCGCTCGGTGCGCGACATCACCGCGTCGATGTCCCGGTCGATGTACATGTTCAGCGCGTTGGCGCCACCGGCCGAGAGGTACCCGCCGATCACCACGGCGAGGACCAGTAGCAGGTTCGGCACGCCGCGCTGCGCCAGGAACATCACCGGCACGGTGCTCATCAGCAGCAGCTCGATGATCCGAGGCTTGGTCAGTGCGACGAATGCCCCGACACGGGCCCCGAGCGGCCGGCGCGCGGGCGTCGTTCCGAGGACCCCGGCGGGGCGGGATTCGACGGCGGTCACGAACACCCCAACTGAAGATGAATCTTCGCAGGCGTCCACGGGTCGATTGCTCGTGAATCCGTTCACGCTGCGCGTACCACGCCACCTTAGACGGTGCATATCTCCCGGCCGGCCCCGGGGTCCGATGACGGGGCCAAGCCGCACACCCGTGGGTGAACTCCCCAGCTCACCAAGGGGCGGCCGGCGACAAATCGGGCGAAGGTGGGTACGAGGGGCGGGCGGCGGCAGGCCTCGGCACGCCGCCGGCACCGCCCCCGACACGAACGGGAATCGCCGCGCGGGCCTCGCGGTTGCCCCGGCACGGGGGGCAGGCCCCGGCCCGGGCGGTAGGCTCGCTCGGAGAAGCGGGATCAACCCTCCGTGACCGGCACCGCCCAAACGTCTGGTCCACAGCGACGTGGCCGACCCGGTCCCCTTCACGGGGTCACACTTCAGTAATGGAAGGAGCCCTGAGAAGGGTGAGCACGACGCCGACGAACGCTATCGAGTGGACCGAGCTGGACGAGCGGACGGTGGACACGGCCCGGGTTCTGGCCATGGACGCGGTCCAGAAGGTCGGCAACGGGCACCCCGGGACGGCCATGTCCCTCGCCCCCGCGGCCTACCTCATCTTCCAGCGCTTCCTGCGCCACGACCCAACCGACCCCAGCTGGGTGGGACGCGACCGCTTTGTCCTCTCCCCGGGCCACACCAGCCTGACCCTCTACACCCAGCTCTTCTTCTCCGGCTACGGCCTGGAGCTGGACGACCTCAAGTCGTTCCGGGTGCACGGCAGCCGCACCCCGGGCCACCCCGAGCACGGCCACACCGCGGGCGTGGAGACCACCACCGGCCCGCTCGGCCAGGGCATCGCCAACGCGGTGGGCATGGCGATGGCCGCCCGCTACGAGCGCGGCCTGTTCGACCCGGAGGCCGCCCCGGGCACCTCCCCGTTCGACCACACCATCTGGGCCATCGTCTCGGACGGTGACCTGGAGGAGGGCATCTCCGCCGAGGCCTCCTCGCTCGCCGGCCACCAGCGGCTCGGCAACCTGGTCGCGCTCTACGACGACAACCACATCTCGATCGAGGGCGACACCCAGACCGCCTTCTCCGAGGACGTGCTGGCCCGCTACGAGGCCTACGGCTGGCACGTCCAGCGGGTGGCCCCGAAGGACAACGGCGACATCGACGTCCAGGCGCTGGCCGACGCGCTGACCGCCGCCAAGGCGGAGACCTCGCGGCCGTCCATGATCGCCATGCGGACGATCATCGCCTGGCCGGCCCCGGACGCCCAGAACACCGCCAAGGCCCACGGTTCGGCGCTGGGCGCGGCCGAGATCGCCGCGACCAAGAAGGTGCTCGGCTTCGACCCGGAGCGGACCTTCGAGGTCAGCGAGGAGGTGCTCGCGCACGCCCGCCAGGTGATCAGGCGTGGCAAGGCCGCCCACGCCGAGTGGGACGAGTCCTACCTGGCCTGGCGCGCCGCCAACGTCGAGCGCGCCGCCGAGTTCGACCGGATCGAGGCCGGCGAGCTGCCCGAGGGCTGGAAGAAGCAGCTCCCGGTCTTCCCGGCCGGCAAGGACGTGGCCACCCGCAAGGCCAGCGGCGAGTCGCTCAAGGCGCTCGGCGCGGTGATCCCGGAGCTGTGGGGCGGCTCGGCCGACCTCGCCGAGTCCAACCTCACCACGATCGACGAGGACAGCTCCTTCCTGCCCGAGGGCAACGCCCTGAAGTCGGCCAGCCCGTACGGCCGGACCATCCACTTCGGCATCCGCGAGCACGCCATGGGCTCGACCATGAACGGCATCGCGCTGCACGGCAAGACCCGGATCTACGGCGGCACCTTCCTGGTCTTCGCCGACTACATGCGCCCGGCGGTCCGGCTGGCCGCGCTGATGAAGCTGCCGGTCACCTACGTCTGGACGCACGACTCGATCGGCCTCGGCGAGGACGGCCCGACCCACCAGCCGGTGGAGCAGCTGGCCGCGCTGCGCGCCATCCCGGGCCTGTCGATGGTCCGCCCGGCCGACGCCAACGAGACCACGGTCGCCTGGCGCACCATCCTGGAGCGCCACACCACCCACCCCGGCCCGGTCGGCCTGGCCCTCACCCGGCAGAACGTGCCGACCTACGACCGCGAGGTCTTCGGCTCCGCCGAGGGCACCGCGAAGGGCGGTTACGTGCTGGCCGAGGCGTCCAACGGGGCGCCGCAGGTGATCCTGATCGGCACCGGCTCCGAGGTGCAGCTCGCGGTCAACGCCCGCGAGACGCTGGAGGCCGAGGGCATCGCCACCCGGGTGGTCTCGATGCCGTCGATCGAGTGGTTCAACGAGCAGGACCAGGCCTACCGCGACCACGTGCTGCCCCCGAGCGTCAAGGCCCGGGTCTCGGTCGAGGCCGGCATCGCCCAGGGCTGGCGCGAGCTGGTCGGCGACCACGGCGGGATCATCAGCCTGGAGCACTTCGGCGCCTCCGCCGACTACAAGGTGCTGTTCCAGGAGTTCGGCATCACCGCCGAGGCCGTCACGCACGCCGCGCACAAGTCGCTGCGTTCGCTGGAAGCCGTCAACCGCTGAACCCCCGGCCGCGCACCCGCCGGTCGGATCCCGGGTGCGCGGCCTGCCCGCCCCACAGACGCAAACCGATGTGAACAAAAGAGGACTGAGCACCATGACTGACGCACTGAAGCGCCTCAGCGACGAAGGCGTGGCGATCTGGCTGGACGACCTGAGCCGCGCCCGGCTGAACTCCGGCAACCTGGCCGAGCTGGTGCAGAGCAAGCACGTGGTGGGTGTGACCACCAACCCGACCATCTTCCAGAAGGCGATCGCCGGCAGCGGCGACACCTCCTACGACGGCCAGCTGCGCGACCTCGCGGTCCGCAAGGTCAGCACGGACGAGGCCGTCCGCATGATCACCACCTCGGACGTCCGGGACGCCGCCGACGTGCTGCGCCCGGTCTACGACGCCAGCAACGGCCGGGACGGCCGGGTCTCCATCGAGGTCGACCCGCGCCTGGCCCACCAGACCGCGCCGACCGTGGCCGAGGCCAAGCAGCTCTGGTGGCTGGTGGACCGCCCCAACGTGTTCATCAAGATCCCCGCCACCAAGGCCGGCCTGCCCGCCATCACCGAGGTGATCTCCAAGGGCATCAGCGTCAACGTCACGCTGATCTTCTCGCTGGACCGCTACAAGGCCGTCATGGACGCCTACCTGACCGGCCTGGAGCAGGCGAAGGCCAAGGGCATCGACCTCTCCTCGATCGAGTCGGTCGCCTCCTTCTTCGTGTCCCGGGTCGACACCGAGATCGACAAGCGCCTGGACGCGCTCGGCGGCAACACCAAGGAGCTGCGCTCCAAGGCCGCGCTGGCCAACGCCCGCCTGGCCTACCAGGCCTACGAGGAGGTCTTCGGCTCGGTGGACGGCAAGAAGCCGGCCGGCGAGCGCTGGAAGGCCCTGGAGGCGGCCGGCGCCAAGCCGCAGCGCCCGCTCTGGGCCTCCACCGGCGTCAAGGACCCGGCCCTGCCGGACACCCTGTACGTGACCGAGCTGGTCGCCCCCGGCACCGTCAACACCATGCCCGAGGCCACCCTGGACGCCACCGGCGACCACGGCGAGGTCACCGGCGACACCGTCACCGGCGGTTACGCCGAGGCGAAGGCCCTGCTGGACGCGCTGGCCGCGGCCGGCGTGGACTACGACGACGTGGTCCAGGTGCTGGAGGACGAGGGCGTGAGCAAGTTCGAGGTCTCCTGGCAGGAGCTGCTCGACACGGTCACCGCGTCGCTCGCCTCGTTCGCGACCGAGAGCAACTGACCCCGGCTCACCTCACGCACTGAAAGCGGAGACCACCAGTGAGCAATCCACAGGAATTCCCCGACCTCATCGGGGCCTCGGAGGGGCAGGCCGACCTGCTGCCGCCGAACCCGCTGCGTGACCCGGCCGACCGCCGGCTGCCCCGGATCGCCGGACCGTCCGGTCTGGTGATCTTCGGGGTCACCGGCGACCTGTCGCGCAAGAAGCTGATGCCGGCCATCTACGACCTGGCCAACCGCGGTCTGCTGCCGCCGGGCTTCGCCCTGGTGGGCTTCGCCCGCCGGGAGTGGGAGGACGAGGACTTCGCGCAGGTCGTGCACGACGCGGTCAAGCAGCACGCCCGCACCCCCTTCCGCGAGGAGGTCTGGGAGCAGCTGGCCAAGGGCATGCGGTTCGTCCAGGGCACCTTCGACGACGACGAGGCCTTCGAGACCCTGCGCCGGACCATCGAGGACCTCGACAAGGCGCAGGGCACCAGCGGCAACTTCGCGTTCTACCTCTCGGTGCCGCCGAAGTTCTTCCCCAACGTGGTCCAGCAGCTCAAGAAGCACGGGTTGGCCGACCCGCCGCCGGGATCCTGGCGCCGGGCCGTGATCGAGAAGCCGTTCGGGCACGATCTGAAGAGCGCCCAGGAGCTCAACAAGGTCGTGCACGAGGTCTTCCCGCGCGACGAGGTCTTCCGGATCGACCACTACCTGGGCAAGGAGACCGTCCAGAACATCCTGGCGCTGCGGTTCGCCAACACCATGTTCGAGCCGATCTGGAACCGGTCCTACGTGGACCACGTGCAGATCACCATGGCCGAGGACATCGGGATCGGCGGCCGGGCCGGGTACTACGACGGCATCGGCTCGGCCCGGGACGTGATCCAGAACCACCTGCTCCAGCTGATGGCGCTCACCGCCATCGAGGAGCCGGCCTCGTTCCACCCGAAGGCCCTGGTCGCCGAGAAGCTCAAGGTGCTCAGCGCCGTGGAGCTGCCCAAGGACCTCGGCCTGCACACCGTGCGCGCCCAGTACTCGGCCGGCTGGCAGGGCGGCGAGGAGGTGGTCGGGTACCTGGACGAGGAGGGCATCAACCCCAGCTCCAAGACCGACACCTACGCGGCGATCAAGCTGGAGATCAACAACCGGCGCTGGGCGGGCGTGCCGTTCTACCTGCGCACGGGCAAGCGGCTGGGCCGCCGGGTCACCGAGATCGCGGTGGTCTTCCAGCGCGCGCCCTACCTGCCGTTCGACGCCTACGCCACCGAGGAGCTGGGGCAGAACGCCCTGGTCATCCGGGTGCAGCCGGACGAGGGCGTGACCGTCCGGTTCGGCTCCAAGGTGCCCGGCACCTCGATGGAGGTCCGCGACGTCACGATGGACTTCGCCTACGGCGAGTCCTTCACCGAGTCCAGCCCGGAGGCGTACGAGCGGCTCATCCTGGACGTGCTGCTGGGCGACGCCAACCTCTTCCCGCGGCACCAGGAGGTCGAGCTCTCCTGGCAGATCCTCGACCCGATCGAGAAGTACTGGGACTCCCACGGCCGGCCGGCGCAGTACTCCGCCGGCACCTGGGGCCCGACCGAGGCGGACGAGATGCTCGCACGAGACGGCAGGAGCTGGCGCCGGCCATGAAGATCGACCTGACGGACACCACGTCCAGCAAGATCAACAGCGCTCTGATGGACGCCCGGCGGGCCAGCGGCTCGACCGCCGCCGGGATGGTCCTCACCCTGGTCATCGTGGTCGACGAGGGCAGCGCGTACGACGCCCTGCGGTCGGCCAACGACGCCTCCCGCGAGCACCCCTCGCGGATCCTCGCGGTGATCAAGCGGGCCGGGCGCTCGCCGCGCGCCCGCGCCGGGACCCGGCTCGACGCCGAGATCCTGGTCGGCTCGGACACCGGCCCGGGCGAGACGGTGATCCTGCGGATGCACGGCGAGCTGGCCTCGCACGCGCAGTCCGTGGTGCTGCCGCTGCTGCTGCCGGACGCCCCGGTGGTGGTCTGGTGGCCCGAGAACGCCCCGGAGAAGGCCGCGCAGGACCCGCTCGGGGCGCTCGCCCAGCGCCGGATCACCGACGCGGTGACCGCCGAGTCCCCGGTGGACCAGCTGGCCCTGCTGGCCGCCGGCTACACCCCCGGCGACACCGACCTGGCCTGGACCCGGATCACCGGCTGGCGCTCGATGCTGGCCGCCGCGCTGGACCAGCGGCCGTCCAAGATCACCTCCGCGGTGGTCGAGGGCGAGTCGTACAACCCCAGCGTGGAACTGCTCGGGATGTGGCTGGCCAACCGGCTCTCCGTCCCGGTCGAGCGGATGGTCACCAACGGCCCGGGCATCACCGCGGTGCGGCTGCGCAGCAAGGACGGCGAGTTCGTGCTCGACCGCAAGGACGGGCTGATGGGCACCCTGTCCATCCCCGGCGCGCCGGACCGGATCGTGGCGCTCAAGCGGCGGGAGACCGCCGAGCTGATCGCCGAGGAGCTGCGCCGGCTCGACCCGGACGACATCTACGCCTCGGCGGTGCGGACCGGCGTCGACCGGCTCAGCGAGCCCGGTGCGGACGCGCCCGAGGCCAAGGCCGCTCCGGCGGCCAAGAGCGCGACCGTGGTCGAGGCCGCGGTGGCCACCCCCCGGGTGACCGCCAAGGTGCCGGCCGCCGCGAAGAAGTCGGCCACCAAGAAGAGCGCCAAGGCCGTCACGAAGAAGGCCGCTCCCCGCAAGCGGAGTGCCGGATGAGCCCGGTACCGCAGCTCGTGGTGCACCGCGACAAGGAGCTGATGGCCCAGGCGGCCGCCGCCCGACTGATCACCAAGATCGTCGACGCGCAGTCCGCCCGGGGCTCGGCCTCCGTGGTGCTCACCGGCGGCCGCAACGGCAACGCGCTGCTCGCCGCCATCGCCGCCGCCCCGGCCCGGGACGCGGTGGACTGGTCGCGGCTGGACCTGTGGTGGGGCGACGAGCGCTTCGTGCCCGCCGCGGACCCGGAGCGCAACGCCGTCCAGGCCGCCGACGAGCTGCTCGACCGGGTCCCGCTCGACCCGGCCCGGGTGCACGCGATGCCCGCCTCGGACGGCGTGGACGGCACGGACGTGGAGGCCGCCGCCGCGCGGTACGCCGAGGAGCTGGCGAACGCCGCCGGCCCCGAGGACCACGCCCGGGTGCCGGCCTTCGACGTGCTGCTGCTCGGCGTCGGCCCGGACACCCACGTCGCCTCGCTCTTCCCCGAGCACCCCGGCGTGCGGGAGACCGCGCGCACGGTGGTCGGGGTGCGCGGGGCGCCGAAGCCGCCACCCACCCGGATCTCGCTGACCCTCCCGGCCATCCGGGCGGCCCGCGAGGTCTGGCTGCTGGCGGCCGGCGAGGACAAGGCCGACGCGGTGGCGCTGGCCCTCTCCGGCCCGGGCGAGCTGCAGGCCCCGGCCTCCGGCGCGCGCGGCACCAGCCGCACGCTCTGGCTGCTGGACCGCGCGGCGGCGAGCAAGCTCCCGCCGCAGCTCCACCCGCAGTCCTAGCCCGTCGGCGGGCAGGAGGGACCCACCTCCTGCCCGCCGACGGAGCAGGAGGGGCCCAGGGCCTCGGCCTGACGGGAAAGCAACGGGCGCCGGCCCCCTCGGGGGTCCGGCGCCCGTTCTCGTCGTCTCAGATCTCGCCGCGCAGCTTGGCCAGCGCCTCGGCGAGGATCGCCTCGCCGTCCGCGTCCGTGCGCCGCTCGCGCACGTACGCCAGGTGCGTCTTGTAGGGCTCGTTGCGCGAGGGCGCCGGCGGGTTGTGCTCGTCCTGCCCGGCCGGGAAACCGCACCGCGGGCAGTCCCAGGTGTCCGGGATGACGGCCTCGGCGGCGAAGCTCGGGCGCGTCTCGTGCTTGTTGGCGCACCAGAAGGAGATCCGATTGCGCGGAGCGGACTCGCCGCGCTCCGCCTCACCCATCGGGCCGGCCCCGACCCTGCTGCCACGGATGGCGTTGCCACTTGCCACGGTCTGACTCCCTGCGTGCCGCTGTCCGCCTGGTCGGCCCAGGCGCTGCCGGCCGTGCCCTGGGGGACCGGCCTCACGTACTCCCGCCGACCGGCCGCCCGCTGCGGACGGTGGCAAGTTGTCCCAGTGTACGGAGCCGATAAGGATCTGTCCGCACCGCCTGCGAAGCTTGAGGGACGGTCAGCTCTTGGTCTTGATGAGCAGCCCGAGCACGACGATGCAGGCGAACCAGCAGAGGCCGACGATGATCGTGATGCGGTCGAGGTTGCGCTCCGCGACGGCCGAACCGCCGCCGGCCGACATCGCGCCGCCGCCGAACATGTCGGACAGGCCGCCACCCTTGCCCTTGTGCAGCAGCACGAGAAGGATCATCAGCAGGCTGAAGATGATCAGGGCAATCGAGAACCCGGTAACCAACACGACGGGACCAACTCTCTCGTTCACTGGCTCATTGGCGAAGGGGCCGGACCGCCGAAGAAGACGGTCCAGCCCCAAAGACTACGTTGCCGCGGGGGCGTTAGCCTACCGCCTGCTCCCGGTAGCGCACGATCTTGACGAACTCGTCGGCGTCCAGCGAGGCACCGCCGATCAGGCCGCCGTCGATGTCCGGCTTGGCCATCAGGCCCGGCGCGCTCGCCGCCTTCATCGAACCGCCGTACAGCACGCGGACCTTGCCGGCCAGCTCGGCGTCGTAGAGTTCCGCGATCCGGGCCCGGATCGCGGCGCAGACCTCCTGCGCGTCCTCCGGGGTGGCCACCTCGCCGGTGCCGATCGCCCAGACCGGCTCGTAGGCGACGACGATCTGCTCGGCGTGCGCGGCCGGCACCCCGGCCAGCGCGCCGTCCAGCTGGGCCAGCGTGTACTCGACGTGGGTCCCGGCCTTGCGGATGTCCAGCGGCTCGCCGACGCAGAGGATCGGCACGATGCCGTTCCGGAAGGCGGCCTTGACCTTGGCGTTGACGATCTCCTCGTTCTCGCCGTGGTACTGCCGGCGCTCCGAGTGGCCGATCACCGCGTAGGTGCACTTGAGCTTGGCCAGCATCGGGCCGGAGACCTCACCGGTGTAGGCACCGGAGTCGTGCGCCGAGATGTCCTGGGCGCCGTACTTGATCTTCAGCTTGTCGCCGTCCACCAGGGTCTGCACCGAGCGCAGGTCGGTGAAGGGGGTCAGCACCGCGACCTCGACGGCCTCGTAGTCCTTGTCGGCCAGCGCGAAGGCCAGCTTCTGGGTGTGCTGGATGGCCTCGAGGTGGTTGAGGTTCATCTTCCAGTTGCCCGCCATCAGCGGGAGACGGTCACTCACAGGTTCAGCCTTCCAGTGCGGCGAGACCGGGCAGGGTCTTGCCCTCCAGGTATTCCAGGCTCGCGCCACCGCCGGTCGAGATGTGCCCGAACTTCGTCTCGTCGAAGCCCAGGATGCGGACGGCCGCGGCGGAGTCGCCGCCGCCGACCACGGTGAACGCGTCGCTGTCGGTCAGCGCCTGCGCGACGGCCTTGCAGCCCTCGGCGAAGGTCGGGTGCTCGAAGACGCCCAGCGGGCCGTTCCAGAACACCGTCCGCGCGTCGGCCAGCTTCTCGGCGAACAGCTCGCGGGTCTTCGGGCCGATGTCCAGGCCCTCCTTGGTGGCCGGGATCTTGTCCGCGTCGACCACCTCGTAGTCCGGCACCGGGGCGTGCGTCTTGGTGTCCGGGAAGTTCGCGGAGACCGCGACGTCCACCGGGAGCACGAACTCGACGTTGTTGGCCTTCGCCCGCTCCAGGTACTCCAGCACGACCGGGATCTGGTCCTCCTGCAGCAGCGAGATGCCCACCTCGTGGCCCAGTGCCTTGAGGAAGGTGTACGCCATGCCGCCGCCGACCAGGATCTTGTCGGCCTTGCCCAGCAGGTTGTCGATCACCGCGAGCTTGTCGGAGACCTTGGCCCCGCCGAGCACCACCACGTACGGGCGGGCGACGTCCTCGCTGAGCTTCTTGAGGACGCCGACCTCCTTCTCGATCAGCAGGCCGGCCGCGTGCGGCAGCCGGGCCGGCAGGTCGTAGACCGAGGCGTGCTTGCGGTGCACGGCACCGAAGCCGTCACCGACGTAGCGGTCGGCCAGCGCCGCCAGCTGGTCGGCGAAGGCGCCGCGCTCGGCGTCGTCCTTGCTGGTCTCGCCGGCGTTGAAGCGCAGGTTCTCCAGCAGCGTGACCTCGCCGTCGGCCAGGGCGGCGACGGTGGCCTTCGCGCTGTCACCCACGGTGTCGGTCGCGAAGGCGACCGGCTTGCCGAGGATCTCGCCGAGGCGGACGGCCACCGGCGCGAGCGAGTACTGCGGGTCCGGCTCACCCTTGGGGCGGCCGAGGTGGGAGGCGACGATCACCTTGGCGCCGCGCTCCAGCAGCTTGGTGATGGTCGGGGCGACGGCACGGATCCGGCCGTCGTCGGTGATGCGGCCGCCGGACAGCGGCACGTTCAGGTCGGCGCGGACGAACACCCGCTGGCCGGCGACATCGAGGTCGTCGATGGTCTTCACGGTTCGGTCTCCTGGGGAGGGGTGGCGCTGAAGGGCGGCACAGCGCCGGGCCGCCGGGGAAAGCGTGAGGGATGAGGGTGGGCAGAACCAGGGCCCGGAGGCGGCATCGCCGTCCGGGCCCTGGTTCTCACATCACGTCAGCTCCCGCTGTGTCAGAGCTGGCCACCGACGAGGGTGGTCAGGTTGACGAGGCGGTTCGAGTAGCCCCACTCGTTGTCGTACCAGCCGAAGACCTTGACCTGGTTGCCCTGGACCATGGTCATCAGCGAGTCGAAGATGGTGGAGAACGGCGAGTTCACGATGTCGGAGGAGACGATCGGGTCCTCGGTGTACTGCAGGATGCCCTTGAGGCTGCCCTCGGAGGCCTTCTGGAAGGCCGCGTTGACCTCCTCGACGGTGACGTCGCGCTCCAGGGTGACCACCAGGTCGGTGATCGAACCGGTCGGGACCGGGACGCGCAGCGAGGTGCCGTCCAGCTTGCCCTTCAGCTCCGGCAGGACCAGCGCGGTGGCCTTGGCGGCACCGGTCGAGGTCGGGATGATGTTCAGCGAGGCGGCGCGGGCGCGGCGCAGGTCCTTGTGCGGGAAGTCCAGGGTGACCTGGTCGTTGGTGAACGCGTGGACCGTGGTCATCAGGCCCTTGACGATGCCGAAGTTCTCGTTCAGCACCTTCGCCAGCGGCGCCACGCAGTTGGTGGTGCAGGAGGCATTGGAGATGACGGTGTGCTTCTCGGCGTCGTACTTGTCGTCGTTGACGCCCATCACGATGGTGACGTCCTCGTCGGTGGCGGGCGCCGAGATGATGACCTTCTTGGCGCCGGCGGTGACGTGCTTGCGAGCCGCCTCGGCCTTGGTGAAGATGCCGGTGGACTCGATCACGACGTCCGCGCCCAGCTCGCCCCAGGGGAGGTTGGCCGGGTCACGCTCGGCGATGACCTTGAAGGTCTTGCCGTCGACCGTGATGCTGTCGGCAGTGTGCGAGACCTCACCCTGGAAGGTGCCCAGGATGGAGTCGTACTTGAGCAGGTGAGCCAGGGTCTTGGTGTCGGTCAGGTCGTTGACACCGACGATCTCGATGTCCGCGCCCTGGGCCTTAACCGCACGGAAGAAGTTGCGGCCAATGCGGCCGAATCCGTTGATGCCTACCCGGATCGTCACGAACCGATCTCCTCTGAGGTACGCCGGGCTATGCCGACGGGGTTGGAATTGGGATGTCCCCGACCACCCATGACCCTACCTCCCTGGGCAGTGGGTGAGCACATCCGGCCAGGGTCAAGCCCCTGGCGTGGCGCCCCCCGGCGCGTGCTCCGGCAGGTGCGGCCCACGCCCGTACGGCAGTTGGCAACCGGGGCGGGGGGGGGGGGGGGGGGGGCGGGGGCGGGGGTGGGGGGGGGGGGGGGGGGGGGGGGGGGGCGGGGGGGGGGGGGGCGCGCGGGGGCGCGCCCGCGCCGGGTCCCCCCCCCGCCCGGCGCCCCCGGGCCCCCGCGGCGCGGCCGGGGGGCCCCCCCCCGACTTCGTGAAGTCGGGGCGGCGCCGCGTTCCGGCGGCGGTCAGTTGAGCGCCATCTCCTCGGTGAGGTTGGCCTCGGTGCTCGGCAGGCCGAGCTCGGAGGCGCGCTTGTCGGCCATCGCCAGCAGCCGGCGGATCCGGCCGGCCACCGCGTCCTTGGTGAGCGGCGGATCGGCCAGCGCGCCCAGCTCCTCCAGCGAGGCCTGCTTGTGCTGCATCCGCAGCTGGCCGGCGGCGGCCAGGTGCTCGGGCACCTCCTCCCCGAGGATCTCCAGCGCCCGCTGCACCCGGGCCCCGGCGGCGACCGCGGCCCGGGCCGAGCGGCGCAGGTTGGCGTCGTCGAAGTTGGCCAGCCGGTTGGCGGTGGCCCGCACCTCGCGGCGCAACCGGCGCTCCTCCCAGGCCAGCACCGACTCGTGGGCGCCCAGCCGGGTGAGCAGCGCGCCGATCGCGTCGCCGTCCCGGATCACCACCCGGTCCGCGCCGCGCACCTCGCGGGCCTTGGCCGGGATGCCGAGCCGACGGGCCGCGCCGACCAGGGCGAGCGCCGCCTCCGAGCCGGGGCAGGTGATCTCCAGCGAGGAGGACCGGCCGGGCTCGGTCAGCGAGCCGTGCGCCAGGAACGCCCCGCGCCAGGCCGCCTCGGCGTCGCAGGTCGCTCCGGAGACCACCGCCGGGGGCAGCCCCCGGATCGGCCGGCCCCGCCCGTCGACCAGCCCGGTCTGCCGGGCCAGCAGTTCACCGTCCTTGACCACCCGGACCACGTACCGACTGCCGCGCCGCAGGCCGCTGGGGGCCATCACCACCAGGTCCGAGGAGTGTCCGAAGATCTCCAGCAGGTCCTTGCGCAGCCGTCGGGCCGCAATGCCGGTGTCCAGCTCCGCCTCGATCACGATGCGACCGCTCACAATGTGCAGTCCGCCCGCGAATCGCAGGATTGCCGACACCTCGGCCTTGCGGCAACAGGCCCGGGTGACGGGGAGCCGGCTGATTTCGTCCTTCACCGCTGCCGTCATCGCCATGGGCCGATCCTTCCATGTGTCCGGAAAATCCGGTCGTACGCGGCGGCCAGAAGCTCCGGGTCGTGTCGCGGGGTGCCGTCGGCGGCGGCCACCCGGTCCAGCACCAGGGCCGCGCCCATCCGGCCGGCGGCCTTCTCCAGGCCGGCCAGGTCGGCCTGTCCGAAGGCGCCGCCGGTCACCGCCCGCTCGTCCACCAGGATCGCATCCACCGCGAGGCCGGGGGCGTGGTCGGCGATCACGTCCAGGTGGCGCTGCGGGGTGAAGCCCTCGGTCTCGCCGGGCTGCGGGGCCAGGTTGAGGGTCAGCAGCCGGCGCGCCTTGGTGTCGATCAGCGCCTTGGCCAGCTCGGGGACCAGCAGGTGCGGCAGCACACTGGTGAACCAGGAGCCGGGGCCGAGCACCACCCAGTCCGCCTCCAGCACCGCCGCCACCGCCTCGGGGACGGCCGGCGGCTCCTCCGGCAGCAGCCGCACCGACTGCACGGTGCCCGGGGTGGCGGCCACGCTGGCCTGGCCGCGGACGGCGGTCAGCTCGGCCGGGCGGGCCGGGTCGTGGCCCCGGACGATCGCCTCGATGTCCAGCGGGACGGCCGACATCGGGAGCACCCGGCCCTGTACGTTGAGCAGCCGGCCTACCCACTCCAGGGCGGCCACCGGGTCGCCGAGCTTCTCCCAGAGCGCCACGATCAGCAGGTTGCCGACCGCGTGGCCGCCCAGTTCACCGGTGCCGGTGAAGCGCTGCTGGATCACCTCGGACCAGGTGCGGCCCCAGTCGTCGTCCCCGCACAGCGCGGCCAGCGCCTTGCGCAGGTCGCCCGGGGGCAGCACGCCGAGCTCGGTGCGCAGCCGCCCGCTGGAGCCGCCGTCGTCGGCCACGGTGACCACGGCGGTGAGGTCGCTGGTGAGCCGGCGCAGCGCCGAGAGCGAGGCCGACAGGCCCTGGCCGCCGCCCAGCGCGGTGATCTTGGGTACGGGACCGCGCGCCGCGGCGGCACGGCTGCGCTGGGCGCCCGGGGATCCCCGCTCGGCGGCCTTGTGCTGGAGCTGCCGCCCTGGCGAGTATCCCGTCACACCTACCCCACGTTTCTGTCCTGCCGGCAGCGCCGGGCCGCCGTCACTCCCGTCCCATGTCGCGGTGCACCAGCACCGTTTCCACGCCGTCGGCGATCAGACGCTTCGTCAACCGCTCCGACATGGCCACGCTGCGATGCTTGCCACCGGTGCAGCCTACGGCAAGCGTCATGTAGCGCTTACCCTCCCTGCGGTAACCCTCGGTGATGATCCGCAACAGCTCGGCGTAACCGTCCAGGAACTCCTTGGCACCGGGCTGCTGGAACACGTAGTCGGAGACGTCGGGGTCGGTGCCGGTGCGGGCCCGCAGCTCGGGCACCCAGTGCGGGTTCGGCAGGAACCGGCAGTCCACCACCAGGTCGGCGTCGACCGGCAGGCCGTACTTGAAGCCGAAGGACATCACGGTGGCCCGCAGCTCCGGCTCGTCGTGGTCGGCGAACTGGGCGTCCAGCTTGGCGCGCAGCTGGTGGACGTTGAGGTTGGAGGTGTCGATCACCAGGTCGGCCTCGCCGCGCAGCTCGCGCAGCAGGTCGCGCTCCTGGGCGATGCCGTCGGTGATCCGGCCCTCGCCCTGCAGCGGGTGCGGCCGGCGGACGCTCTCGAAGCGACGCACCAGGGCGTCGTCGGAGGATTCCAGATAGACCACCCGCAGCTGGACGCCACGCTTCTCCAGCTCCTCCAGCGAGGCGCGCAGATCGTCGAAGAACTGCCGGCCGCGGACGTCGACCACCACTCCGATCCGGGCCACCGCACCCTGCGAGCGGGCGCCGAGGTCGACCATGGTGGGGATGAGGGCCGGTGGCAGGTTGTCCACCACGAACCAGCCGAGGTCCTCCAGACACTTGGCGGCCGTGCTCCGGCCGGCTCCGGACATGCCGGAGATGATCACCAGCTCAGGGGCGGTCTCTCCCCCAGCCTGCGGCCGGGTGGCACCCCCATCGTCGGACACTGTCACTTCACTTCCCCGCTCTCGGTGCTTCCCTGAGGAGAACGCCTGCGGCCGCCTGCCGTCACGGCGTCCCCGGTCTCTGTTCTCCGGTGTCATCCATGATCTCGCCGGTCGCGGTGTTCACCGCGAATGGCGCGGGTGGCCGGGAGGACAACGCGGCGACAACAGTCTCCGCGGTGCGCCGCCCGATCCCCGGTACCGCACAGATCTCCTCGACGGTGGCCGCGCGCAGCTTCTTCAGCGAGCCGAAGTGCTTGAGCAGGGCCTTCCGCCGGGTCTCCCCCAGACCTGGCACAGTGTCCAGCTCGCCGCTGGTGAATCGCTTGCCCCGCTTGTTGCGCTGGTAGCCGATGGCGAACCGGTGCGCCTCGTCGCGGACCCGCTGGAGCAGGTAGAGGCCCTCGCTGCTGCGCGGCAACACCACCGGGTCGTCCTGGCCGGGCAGCCAGACCTCCTCCAGCCGCTTGGCCAGCCCGCACAGCGCGACGTCGTCGATGCCCAGCTCGGCCAGCGCCCGGGCGGCGGCCGCCACCTGCGGCTGGCCGCCGTCGACCACCAGCAGCTGGGGCGGGTAGGCGAAGCGGCGCGGGCGGCCGGTCTCCGGGTCGATGGGGCCGCTCGGAACCGGCTGGCCGGCCGCGGTCAGCTCGTCGGGCTGGGTCGGCTCGTCCTCGCCGGCCTCGGGGACCGCCCACTCGCCGGTCCGCTCGCGCTCCTGGAGGTAACGGCGGAACCGGCGACCGACCACCTCGTGCATCGAGCGGACGTCGTCCTGGCCTTCGAAGCTCCTGATCTGGAACCGGCGGTACTCGCTCTTGCGGGCCAGACCGTCCTCGAAGACCACCATCGAGGCGACCACGTCCTGCCCCTGCAGGTGCGAGATGTCGAAGCACTCGATGCGCAGCGGCACGGAGTCCAGCTCCAGCGCGTCGGCGATCTCCTGGAGGGCGCGGCTGCGGGTGGTCAGGTCGGAGGCGCGCTTGGTCTTGTGCAGCGCCAGCGCCTGCTGGGCGTTGCGGCCGACGGTGGCCATCAGGTCCTTCTTGTCACCACGCTGCGGGATCCGCAGGTCCACCTGGGAGCCGCGCAGGGTGCTGAGCCACTCGCGGACCGGGTCGGCCGGCTCGGGCAGGGCGGGCACCAGCACCTCGCGCGGCACCGCCTCGCTGCCGCCGCCGTAGAGCTGCTGCAACGCGTGCTCGACCAGGGCGGCGGTGTCCACGTCCTCGACCTTGTCGGTGACCCAGCCGCGCTGGCCGCGCACCCGGCCGCCGCGGACGTGGAAGATCTGGACGGCCGCCTCCAGCTCGTCCTCGGCCACGGCCAGCAGGTCGGCGTCGGTGCCGTCGGCGAGCACCACGGCGTTCTTCTCCATGGCCCGCTTGAGCGCCTCGATGTCGTCGCGCAGCCGGCCGGCCCGCTCGTACTCCAGCTCGGCGGCGGCCTCCTGCATCTGGAGTTCCAGCCGGCGCAGGTGGTTGCCGGTGCGGCCGGCCATGAAGTCGCAGAACTCCTCGGCCAGCTCGCGGTGGTCCTCGGCGGAGATCCGGCCGACGCAGGGGGCGGCGCACTTGCCGATGTAGCCGAGCAGGCAGGGGCGGCCGACCTGCTGGGCGCGCCGGAAGACGCCGTTGGAGCAGGTACGGACCGGGAAGACCCGGAGCAGCAGGTCGACCGTCTCGCGGATCGCCCAGGCGTGCCCGTACGGGCCGAAGTAGCGCACGCCCTTCCGGTGCGCCCCGCGCATCACCTGGACCCGGGGGAACTCCTCGTTCAGGGTGACCGCGAGCTCCGGGTAGCTCTTGTCGTCGCGGTACTTGACGTTGAACCGCGGGTCGAACTCCTTGATCCAGGAGTACTCCAGCTGGAGTGCCTCGACCTCGGTGCCGACCACCGTCCACTCCACCGAGGCCGCGGTGGTGACCATGGTGGCGGTCCGCGGGTGCAGGTTGGCCAGATCCTGGAAGTACGACGAGAGCCGCGGACGGAGGCTCTTCGCCTTGCCGACGTAGATCACCCGGCCGTGCGCGTCCCGGAACCGGTAGACGCCGGGCGAGAGCGGGATCGCCCCGGGCGCCGGGCGGTAGGTGGACGGGTCAGCCATTGGTCGGTCCCCCTTGGACAGCTGTGACACTGGAACCCTAGCGTCCCGCGGTGACAGCACGCCGTTCAGCCCGCACTCAGGAAGCACTCAGCGCGCGGACAGCCGCCGTCCAGCGGTCACTCGGATGGTGTTCCGACTCTCGGAGGGGTCCCAGGATTCCCGGGGGCGGCCGACGGCCGCGCGGCGGCTCAGCTCTCGGTGACCTCGAACTTCCCGTTCTGCACGGTCACCTGGTAGGAGGGCAGCGACTCGGGCGCCGGGCCGGCCACCACCGAGCCGTCCTCGATCTTGAACTGGCTGCCGTGGCAGGGGCACATGATCAGGCCGTTCTTCACCTGGCCCACCGTGCAGCCCGCGTGGGTGCAGGTGGCACTGAACGCCTTGTACTGGCCGGCGGTCGGCTGGGTGACCACGATCTTCTGGTCGGAGTAGATCTTGCCGCCGCCGACCGGGACGTCCGCCACCGCGCCGACCTCGACCGCGTTGTCGGCGGAGGACGAGGACTTGGCGGTGGAGTTGCCGGAGCAGCCCGCCACGGTCAGCGCGGTGCCCCCGGCGAGGACGGCGGCGCCGCAGCAGAGCAGCGTGCGGCGGCTGGTGGCGGGGGTCTGGGCTGCCTCGGTCATCGGTGGCGCTCCCTGCGGACGGCTCGGCTTGGTCGGCTCCGCAGTCTAGCCGCGCCCGATGAGGACACCGGGCCGCTCACCCTCGGCGCGCGAGGGAGCACGACCCGGCGCCCGCGACTACTTGCGCGCCGCGGCCCGCTTGCGCGGGGTACGCGGGGCCGGGACGGCCGCGTCGCTGATCCGCTCGCCCAGGATGTCCCGCAGGAACTTGCCGGTGTGGCTGGCGGTGATCCCGGCGATCTCCTCCGGCGTGCCCTCGGCGATCACCGTGCCGCCGCCGCTGCCGCCCTCGGGGCCCATGTCCACGACCCAGTCCGCGGTCTTGATCACGTCGAGGTTGTGCTCGATGACGATCACCGTGTTGCCCTTCTCCACCAGGCCGGAGAGCACCTTGATCAGCTTGCTGATGTCCTCGAAGTGCAGGCCGGTGGTGGGCTCGTCGAGCACGTAGACCGTCCGCCCGGTGGAGCGCTTCTGCAGCTCGGAGGCGAGCTTGACGCGCTGCGCCTCGCCGCCGGAGAGGGTCGGCGCGGGCTGGCCGAGCCGGACGTAGCCGAGGCCGACGTCGTTCAGCGTGCGCAGGTGGCGGGCGATCGCCGGGACGGCCTCGAAGAAGTGCAGCCCCTCCTCGATCGGCATGTCCAGCACCTCGGCGATGGACTTGCCCTTGTAGTGCACCTCCAGGGTCTCCCGGTTGTACCGCGCCCCGTGGCAGACCTCGCAGGGGACGTAGACGTCCGGCAGGAAGTTCATCTCGATCTTGATGGTGCCGTCGCCCGAACAGTTCTCGCAGCGGCCGCCCTTGACGTTGAAGGAGAACCGGCCGGGGAGGTAGCCGCGGACCTTCGCCTCGGTGGTCTCCGCGAAGAGCTTGCGGACGTGGTCGAAGACGCCGGTGTAGGTCGCCGGGTTGGAGCGCGGGGTCCGGCCGATCGGCGACTGGTCGACGTGCACCACCTTGTCCACCAGGTCCGTCCCGGTGATCCGGGTGTGCCGGCCGGGCACGCTGCGCGCCCCGTTCAGCTCGCGGGCGAGGTGGGTGTAGAGGATGTCGTTGACCAGGGTGGACTTGCCGGAGCCGGAGACACCGGTGATCGCGGTGAACGTCCCCAGCGGGAAGCCGACCGTGACGTCCCGCAGGTTGTGCTCGCGGGCGCCGTGCACCACGATCTGCCGCTTGCGGTCGCGCGGGCGACGCGCCTCGGGGATCGGGATCGAGCGCTTGCCGGAGAGGTACTGACCGGTCATCGACTCCTTGTTGCGGAGCAACTCCTCGAGCGAGCCGGAGTGCACCACCTTGCCGCCGTGCTCACCGGCGCCCGGGCCGATGTCGACCACCCAGTCGGCCATCTTGATGGTGTCCTCGTCGTGCTCCACGACGATCAGGGTGTTGCCGATGTCGCGGAGCCGGACCAGGGTCTCGATCAGCCGGTGGTTGTCGCGCTGGTGCAGGCCGATCGAGGGCTCGTCCAGCACGTAGAGCACGCCGACCAGGCCCGAGCCGATCTGGGTGGCCAGCCGGATCCGCTGCGCCTCGCCACCGGAGAGGGTGCCGGCCGCCCGGTTGAGCGAGAGGTAGTCCAGGCCGACGTCGACCAGGAACCGCAGCCGCTCGTTGACCTCCTTCAGCACCCGCTCGGCGATCTTCTTGTCCCGGGCCGTCAGCTTCATCGCACCCAGGAACTCGGCGCAGTCGCTGATCGACATCGCCGAGACCTCGGCGATCGAACGGCCCTGCACGGTGACCGCGAGCACCACCGGCTTGAGCCGGGTGCCCTCGCAGGCCGGGCAGGGCACCTCGCGCATGTAGCCCTCGAAGCGCTCGCGGCTGCTGTCGGTCTCCGCGTCGCCGTGCCGGCGCTGCACGAACGGGATCGCGCCCTCGAAACCGGTGATGTACGAACGCTCTCGCCCGTACCGGGTGCTGAAGCGGACCTCGACCTGCGCCTTGTGGCCGTACAGCAGCGCCTTGCGGGCCCGGGCCGGCAGCCCGCGCCACGGGATGTCGGTGCGGAAGCCCAACTCGCCGGCCAGCGCGCCGATCAGCCGACCGAAGTACTCCTTGCTGTGGCCGCCGGACCAGGGGTGGATGGCGCCCTCGTCGAGCGACTTCTCCTCGTCGGGGACGACGAGTTCGGGATCGACCTCCATCCGGCTGCCCAGGCCGGTGCAGTCCGGGCAGGCGCCGAAGGGCGAGTTGAAGGAGAACGAGCGCGGCTCCAACTCCTCGAAGGAGACGTCGTCGTAGGGGCAGTAGAGGTGCTCGGAGTACATCCGCTCGCGCTCCGGGTCGTCGTCCGGGAGGTCGACGAAGTCGAGCACCACCATGCCGCCGGAGAGCTTGAGCGCGGTCTCCACCGAGTCGGTCAGCCGGCGCTTGGCGCTCTCCTTGACCGTGAGGCGGTCGATGACCACCTCGATGGTGTGCTTCTCCTGCTTCTTGAGCTTGGGCGGCTCGGTCAGCTGGATGGTCTGGCCGTCCACCCGGGCGCGCGCGTAACCCTTGGACTGGAGGTCGGCGAAGAGGTCGACGAACTCGCCCTTGCGCTCGCGCGCCACCGGGCTGAGCACCTGGAAACGGGTGCCCTCGGCGAGCTCCAGCACCCGGTCGACGATCGCCTGCGGGGACTGCTTGGCGATCGGCCGGGAGCAGTGCGGGCAGTGCGGCTTGCCGATCCGGGCGAAGAGCAGCCGGAGGTAGTCGTAGACCTCGGTGATCGTCCCGACGGTGGAGCGCGGGTTGCGGTTGGTGGACTTCTGGTCGATCGAGACGGCCGGGGAGAGGCCCTCGATGAAGTCGACGTCCGGCTTGTCCATCTGGCCCAGGAACTGCCGGGCGTACGAGGACAGCGACTCGACGTAGCGGCGCTGGCCCTCGGCGAAGATGGTGTCGAAGGCCAGCGAGGACTTGCCGGACCCGGAGAGCCCCGTGAAGACGATCAGGGAGTCCCGGGGCAGGTCCAGCGAGATGTTCTTGAGGTTGTGCTCGCGAGCACCGCGGACGATGAGGCGGTCGGCCACTGCTACTGGCGCCTTTCTCCGGGATCGGACACTGGTCCAACGCGTGAGGTGGTGGGTTTTCTTCCAGTTTCGCCGACCAGCGTATAGCTCAGGCGTTCGATTATCGACCTTGTCCAGCCGGAACCACCCGAACGAGTGAGAGTCGCCGGAAATGGCCCTTCTCCGGGCTCCGCGCCAGGCTCCCGCACCACCCCGCGAAACCCGCTGCCAGCCCGTACCACCCGGCGATAGCCTGCGACTCGCGGCACACCGCCGCCCCGGGGTCCAACGAGCCCGCGCCACCCGGGCAACGCCCACGCACCCACTGGAGGCCCGTCCAATGACCGACCCGCAGCCCACCCCCGCCGAGCAGGCCGCCGCCGCGCTGAGCGCCGTCGCGGAGAGCACCGGCCACCTGCTGCACACGGTCGCCGAGCTGAACCCAGCGGCGCTCGTCGAGCCCTCCGGGCTGCCCGGCTGGACCCGCGGCCACGTGCTGGCGCATCTCGCCCGCAACGCCGACTCGCTGGTCAACCTGTTGGAGTCGGCCCGCACCGGCCGGGACATCCCGCAGTACGCGAGCGAGCAGGCCCGCGAGGACGGCATCCAGCAGGGCGCCGGCCGCCCGCTCCCCGAGCACCTCGCCGACCTGCGCGAGTCGGCCGGGCGGCTCGCCGAGGCCGCCGCCGCGCTGCCCGCCGAGGCCTGGGCCGCCACCCTCAGGCACCGGCACGGCTACACCTTCCCGGCCGCCGAGCTGCCCCTCAAGCGGCTCGGTGAACTGGAGTACCACCACGTCGACCTGGCCGCCGGCTACACCCCCGCGCACTGGCCGGCCGACTTCGCCGCCGCCGAGTTCGGCAAGCTCGCCACCATGTTCGCGAAGCTGGACGGCATCCCGGGCCTCGACCTGCTCGCCGAGGACACCGGCGAGCGCGCCCGGCTCGGCTCCGACACCTCCGAGCTGCGGGTCGAGGGCCCGGTCCGGGCGCTCACCGCCTGGCTCTCCGGCCGCTCGGACGGTGACGGCCTGCAGGTGCACCGCGACGGCGGCCCGCTGGCCGACCCGCGCTCCGCCCTGCCGACGCTTCCGCCGATGGGCTGACGGATCATGGAGGTGCCAACCCATCGGGAGTCGAACAGCGAGGAGTGATCCCTTGAGCTACCACGGATCGGTCAAGGTCGGCGGGCCGCCGGACGTGCGCGAACTCGCCCACCTGATCATCACCAAGGTCGCGGTCGGCCCGTTCGACAACAACGCCTACCTGCTGCGCTGCCGGGCCACCGACGAGCAGCTGCTGATCGACGCGGCGGCCGACGCGCCGGTCCTGCTGGAGACGGTCGGCCCGCAGCTGGCGACCGTGGTCACCACCCACCGGCACCACGACCACTGGGCCGCGCTGGCCGACGTGGTGGCCGCCACCGGCGCCCGGACGGCGGCCGGCCGGTACGACGCCGAGGGCATCGACGTGCCCACCGAGCTGCTGCTCTCCGACGGCGACCTGCTCCGGGTCGGCTCGGTCGACCTCACCGTGCGCCACCTGGTCGGCCACACCCCGGGCGCGATCGTGCTGGTCTACGACGACCCCGAGGGCCACCCGCACGTCTTCACCGGGGACTGCCTCTTCCCCGGCGGGGTGGGCAACACCTTCGGCAACCCGGAGAACTTCCGGACCCTCTACCGGGACGTCACCGAGAAGCTCTTCGACGTGCTCCCCGACGAGTCCTGGGTCTACCCGGGCCACGGCAAGGACACCACGCTGGGCGCCGAGCGCCCGCAGCTCGCCGAGTGGCGCGAGCGCGGCTGGTAGCGCACACCGGCGGGGCCGCCCGGGCGGCCCCGCCGGTGGTCAGGCCCCCACCCGCTCACCGGGCTGCCGCCGCGAGGCGACCAGGCTGGTGACCGTGGTGACCGCCAGCACCAGCACGATGAAGCCGAGCGAGACCGGGATCCCGATCTCCGGCACGTGCACCCCGCTCTCGTGCAGCGCGTGCAGCACCAGCTTCACGCCGATGAAGCCGAGGATCGCCGAGAGCCCGTAGGAGAGGTGGACCAGCCTCTTCAGCAGCCCGCCGATCAGGAAGTACAGCTGCCGCAGCCCCATCAGGGCGAAGGCGTTGGCGGTGAAGACCACGTACGGCTGCTGGGTGAGCCCGAAGATCGCCGGGATCGAGTCCAGTGCGAACAGCAGGTCGGTGGTGCCGATCGCCAGCATCACGATCAGCATCGGCGTCATCAGCCGCCGACCGTTCTGGCTGATCAGCAGCTTGGTGCCGTGGTAGCGGTCGGTGGAGGGGAAACGCCGCTCGATCGACCTGAGCAGCCGGTTCTCCTCGAACTCCTCGTCCTGGTGGTCCTCCCGGGCCTCCTTGATCAGCTTCCAGGCGGTCCACACCAGGAACGCGCCGAAGAAGTAGAAGACCCACGAGAAGGTGGTGACCAGGGCCGCGCCGCCGGCGATGAAGACCGCGCGGAGCACCAGGGCGATGATCACCCCGACCATCAGCACCCGCTGCTGGTAGATCCGCGGCACCGCGAACTTGCCCATGATCAGGATGAAGACGAAGAGGTTGTCGACGCTCAGCGACTTCTCGGTGACGTACCCGGCGAAGAACTCGCCGGCCGGCTGGGCACCGGAGTGCCACCAGAGGAAGCCGCCGAAGAGGAGTGCCAGCACCACCCAGACCGCGGTCCAGGCGCCGGCCTCCTTGAGCGAGACCTCGTGCGGCTTGCGGCCGCCGATGAAGAAGTCGGCGACGATCAGTGCGATCAGCACACCGATGGTGGTGACCCACATGGCAACGGAAACGTCCACGGAACTGCTCCTCCGGCGGTCGGCGGGAGATACGTCGGCTGCCGGAGGTCTCTTCCACCCGCACGGACCGTGCGGGCCAGTGGACCCGGATGACCACTCGGGCGGGTCATCGTGATGACGGGAACACTGTGCGGGGAATACTCCCCTCCGTTCTTCGAACGGTAACAGAACAGACCAAGAAACGGTAAAGAAGGTAAAGGACCCCTGGGCCGACCAGGTCAGAGGAAGGGCTCGATGGCGGGCAGCAGGTCCTGGAAGGTCCGGGCCCGGGCCGGGGCGCCGATCGCCTGCATGCCCCAGCCGCCCGCCGGGTCGCGGTACACCTTGGCCATGATCTGCCCGGTGTGCGCGCCGCCGCCGGCCAGCTCGTAACGGGCCAGCTCCAGCCCGCTGGTCTCGTCCACCAGCCGGCAGTGCGCGTCCAGCACCTCGGAGAAGGTCTGCCCGGTGTACGAGCTGACGGTGAAGACGACCTGGGTGATCTGCGCCGGGATCCGGGTCAGGTCCACCACGATCGACTCGTCGTCGCCGCCCGCGCCCGCGCCCCCGACCAGGTTGTCCCCGGTGTGCCGGACCGAGCCGTCCCGGCTCACCAGCTGCTGGAAGAAGACCACGTCGGACGGCGTGCGCTCGGCGTACAGCAGCGCCGAGGCGTCCAGGTCGATCTGCCGGGTACGGCTGCCGAACAGCCCGCGCTTGGGAGCCGCCCGCCAGCCGAGGCCCATCCGGACCAGACTCAACGTCTCCCCCGAGGCCTTGCGCAGGCTGACCTGCTGGCCCTTGGCCAGATTCACCGACACGGTGCTTCCCCTCTGTTCGTCCCGCACACACACGACGCGCACGGACCACGGTTCGGTTCACCCCGGTGCCGTCCCCCGGCTGAGGCCCCCCTGTACTTGCCGGCGCGCCGGCCGTCCCGGCGTCCCCGCAGGCCAACCCTAGGGCCTGCGGGGACGGCCCGACCAGGGGAGCCCCCGTCTCACCGCCCCGGAGTCAGGCGATTCCGGCCTCGCGCATCTGCCGCAGCTCCTTCTTCAACTCCCCAACCTCGTCACGCAACCTGGCGGCCACCTCGAACTGCAGCTCCGCCGCGGCGGCGTGCATCCGCTCGGTCAACTGCTGGATCAGGTCGGCGAGTTCGGCGGCCGGACGGCTCTTGGCCGGCTTCCGGTCGGCGCCGAGGGCCGGCACCGTCGGCTTGGCTCTGCCCTTGCCGGTGTCCCGGTAGCCGGTGGCCAGCAGCTCCTCGGTGTCGATCTCCTCCCGGGCCAGGGTGTCCAGGATGTCGCCGATCTTCTTGCGCAGCGGCTGCGGGTCGATGCCGTGCTTCTCGTTGTAGGCCTGCTGGACGGCCCGGCGGCGGTTGGTCTCCTCGATCGCCTTCTCCATCGCGGGCGTGATCCGGTCGGCGTACATGTGCACCTGGCCGGAGACGTTGCGGGCGGCGCGGCCGATGGTCTGGATCAGCGAGGTTCCCGAGCGGAGGAAGCCCTCCTTGTCGGCGTCCAGGATCGCGACCAGCGAGACCTCCGGCAGGTCCAGGCCCTCCCGCAGCAGGTTGATGCCGACCAGCACGTCGTACTTCCCGGCCCGCAGCTCGCGCAGCAGCTCGACCCGGCGCAGCGTGTCGATGTCGCTGTGCAGGTAGCGGACCCGGATGTCCAGGCCGAGCAGGTAGTCGGTGAGGTCCTCGGACATCTTCTTGGTGAGCGTGGTGACCAGCACCCGCTCGTCCCGCTCGACCCGCTGGCGCACCTCGTGCACCAGGTCGTCGATCTGACCCTCGGTCGGCTTGACGATCACCTCCGGGTCGATCAGGCCGGTCGGGCGGATGATCTGCTCGACCTGGCCGTCACCGCGGGAGAGTTCGTACGGGCCGGGGGTGGCCGAGAGGTAGACCGTCTGCCCGACCCGCCCCAGGAACTCCTCCCACTTCAGCGGGCGGTTGTCCATCGCCGAGGGCAGCCGGAAGCCGTGCTCGACCAGGGTGCGCTTGCGCGAGGCGTCACCCTCGTACATCGCGCCGATCTGCGGGACCGTCACGTGCGACTCGTCGATGACCAGGAGGAAGTCCTCCGGGAAGTAGTCGAGCAGGGTGTTCGGCGCGGTGCCGGGTTCGCGGCCGTCGAAGTGCATCGAGTAGTTCTCGACGCCGGAGCAGCTGCCGATCTGCCGGAGCATCTCGATGTCGTAGGTGGTGCGCATCCGCAGCCGCTGGGCCTCCAGCAGCTTGCCCTGCTTCTCCAGGACGGCCAGCCGCTCGCCCAGCTCCCGCTCGATCCCGTTGACCGCGCGCTCCATCCGCTCCGGACCGGCGACGTAGTGCGAGGCGGGGAAGACGTAGACCGAGTCGTCCTGGCTGATGATCTCACCGGTGAGCGGGTGCAGGGTGTAGAGCGCCTCGATCTCGTCGCCGAACATCTCGATCCGGACGGCCAGCTCCTCGTAGACCGGGAAGATCTCCACGGTGTCGCCGCGGACCCGGAAGGTGCCGCGGCTGAACGCCACGTCGTTGCGGGTGTACTGGATGTCGACGAAACGGCGCAGCAGCTGGTCCCGGTCGATCTCCTCGCCGACCTTGAGCGGGACCATCCGGTCCACGTACTCCTGCGGGGTGCCCAGGCCGTAGATGCAGGAGACCGAGGCGACCACGATCACGTCCCGCCGGGTGAGCAGCGAGTTGGTGGCCGAGTGGCGCAGCCGCTCGACCTCCTCGTTGATCGAGGAGTCCTTCTCGATGTAGGTGTCCGTCTGCGGGACGTAGGCCTCGGGCTGGTAGTAGTCGTAGTACGAGACGAAGTACTCGACCGCGTTGTTGGGGAGCAGCTCGCGGAACTCGTTGGCCAGCTGGGCGGCCAGGGTCTTGTTCGGCGCCATCACCAGGGTGGGCCGCTGGAGCTTCTCGATCATCCAGGCGGTGGTCGCCGACTTGCCGGTGCCGGTGGCGCCGAGCAGGACGACGTCCTTCTCGCCCGCGCGGATCCGGCGCTCCAGCTCGGCGATGGCCGCCGGCTGGTCGCCGTTCGGCTGGTAGGGGCTGACGACCTCGAAGGGCGCCACGGTCCGCTCAATGCTCGTGATGGGTCGCACGTGTCCACCGTACGACCCGCCGCCGACAATCCGGGGCGCTTCTCGCCGGCCCCGGCCGGGCCCCTACCGGGGAGCCGAGTCCCGGGCCAGCGCGACCAGCCGGGAGACCGCCCGCAGGTACTTCTTGCGGTAACCGCCGCGCAGCATCTCCTCCGAGAACACCTGGTCGAACGGGATCCCGGAGGCGGTGATCGGCAGCTCGCGGTCGTACATCCGGTCGGCCAGCACCACCAGGCGCAGCGCGGTGGACTGGTCCTCCACCGGGCGCACCCCGCGCAGGAAGACCCCCTGCACGTCGTCCAGCAGCGCGCCGTACCGGCTGGGGTGGACCGCCGAGAGGTGGCCCAGCAGGTCGTCGAACGAGTCCAGCGAGGCACCCGGGGTGCGGGCGGCGCCGGCCTCCACCGCCTCGTCGGAGTAGGGCGGCGGGGCGGCGGGCAGGCCGCGGTGGCGGTAGTCCTGGCCGTCGATGCGCAGCGGGCGGAAGTGCGCCGAGAGCCCCTGGATCTCGCGCAGGAAGTCGGCGGCCGCGAACCGGCCCTCGCCGAGCTTCTCCGGCAGGGTGTTGGAGGTGGCGGCCAGCTTGACCCCGGCCTCGACCAGCCGGCCGAGCAGGGTGGAGACCAGCACGGTGTCGCCCGGGTCGTCCAGCTCGAACTCGTCGATGCAGAGCAGCTTGTGCCCGGACAGCGTCTGCACGGCCTGCTGGAAGCCCAGCGCGCCGACCAGGTTGGTCAGCTCGACGAAGGTGCCGAAGGCCTTCGGCCCGGGCGCCGCGTGCCAGAGCGAGGCCAGCAGGTGGGTCTTGCCGACGCCGTAACCGCCGTCCAGGTAGATCCCGGCCGGGCCGGCCGGCGCCGGGGCGGACCGGCGGAACCAGCCCCGCCTGGGTGCCTCGGCGGCGTTCAGGCCGGCCGCGAACTCCTCCAGCACCCGGACCGCCTCGTACTGGCTCGGCTGCGCGCTGTCCGGGATGTAGGTGCCGAAGCCGACCCCCGCGAAACGCGGTGGCGGGACCATCTCGGCGACCAGCCGCTCGGCCGGTACCACCGGACGACGGGCGGTGAGCGCCACCGGGGTGGCCGTGGCTATGGCATCGGGGTGGGAGGCTGCGGGCACGGTAGTAAAGGGTACGCGCCGTGGCAGACTCGCCCGCATGCGCCAGCTGATCTCTCCGTCACACTCCGCCGACCCCGACCCCGCCTCGCTCGCGGCGCTCGCCGAGACCTACGCCTACCCCGCGCAGGTGAACTCGGGCCGCGCCTGGTTGCGGGCCAACATGGTGGCCGGACTGGACGGCGCGGCACGGCTGGCCGGGCTCTCCGAGGGGCTCTCCGGCGCGGCCGACAAGCGGATCTTCGGGGTGCTGCGGGCGCTCAGCGACGTGGTGCTGGTCGGGGCCGAGACGGTCCGAGCCGAGGGCTACCGGCCGGCCCGGGCCCGCGCCGAGTTCGCCGCGGCCCGGCGGGCCGCCGACCAGGCGCCCGCGCCGGCGATCGCGGTGGTCAGCCGCAGTCTGCGGCTCGACCTGGACGCACCGCTGTTCACCTCCCCCGTGGTGCGGACGGTGGTGATCACCACCGAGGACGCCCCCGCCGAGGCCCGGGCGGCGGTGGCCGAGCTGGCCGACGTGATCGCGGTGGGCCGCGGCTCGGTGGACCTGCCCGCCGCGGTCGCCGCGTTGACCGCGCGCGGCTGGACCCGGCAGCTGACCGAGGGCGGCCCGCGGCTGCTCGGCTCGCTGGCCGACGAGGGCCTGCTGGACGAGCTCTGCCTGTCGCTCGCGCCGCTGCTCACCGGCGGTGACGCGCCCCGGATCGTGACCGGCCCGGAACCGGCCCGGGCACAGCGGATGCGGCTGGTCTCGCTGATCGAGGAGAAAGGTTTCCTCTTCACCCGCTACTGCCGCGCCGAGGAGTAGCCGGCGGCGGGCGTCAGCGGCGGCCGGCGGCTCACTCCCCGGTGGCCCGTGTGCTCCGTGCGCCGCGTGAGGAAAGCTTCCTCCGGGCACTATGGGAGGGGACACCGGACCCCGGGGGCCTGCGACACGGAAGGGACTCTTGTGTTCAAGACCGTACTGATGATCGAAAAGGCGCTCTCCGAGGCGGATGTGGAGCTGGTGACCACCCTCCACGGCGACGAGAAGGTCTCCTTCGTCGTCCTGATGCAACCCCGCGGCAAGCAGGACGAGCTGCTCCGCGCCCTCGACGACGTGGCCCTCGGGCACCTCGACAAGGCGGTGCACGAGCGCGAGGAGCCCGGTCCGACCGTCGCCGGCGAGTCACTCGAACACAGCCTGCGCCACCTGCGGGAGGCCGGTGCCGAGGCGGTCGGCAGAGTGGTCGAGGACCACCCCCTGGACAGCCTGCGCGCGGTGGTCGAGGAGACCGGCGCCGACGAGGTGCTGGTGCTCACCGCGCCGCACTTCGTGGAGGAGTTCTTCCACCGCGACTGGGCCTCGCAGGCCCGGCACAAGGTCGGCGTCCCGGTGCTCAAACTGTTCGCCAGCGAGGCCTGAGACCGCCACCGGGCGGCGCGGGCCCCCCTCCCGCGTGGTGCAGAATCGTCCTTGCGGCCGGCCGGTCCGAACCGCCCGCGAGGACGATTCCCACCTTCACTACGGAGAGCTCCCTTGAACGACTCCGCCCACGACCTGCACGCCCCGCACTTCGTCGGCATCGGCGGGGCCGGCATGTCCGGCCTCGCGAAGATCCTGGCGGTGCGCGGGGCCCGGGTGTCCGGGAGCGACTCCAAGGAGTCCGAGACCGTGCTGGCGCTGCGCGAGCTGGGCGCGACCGTCCAGGTCGGCCACGCCGCCTCGAACGTGCCGGACGGCACCAGCAGCCTGGTGGTCTCCAGCGCCATCCGCGAGGACAACCCGGAACTCGCCGCCGCCCGCGAGCGCGGCATCCCGGTGGTGCACCGCTCGGACGCGCTGGCGGCGCTGATGGGCAGCCGGCGGGCGCTCGCGGTGGCCGGCACCCACGGCAAGACCACCACCACCAGCATGCTCGCGGTCAGCCTGGCCGCGCTCGGCCTGGACCCGTCCTACGCGATCGGCGGCGACCTCGACGCCCCCGGCAGCAACGCGCACCACGGCACCGGCGAGATCTTCGTGGCGGAGGCGGACGAGAGCGACCGCAGCTTCCACAAGTACGCCCCCGAGGTGGCGATCATCCTCAACGTGGAGCTCGACCACCACGCCAACTACGCGTCGATGGAGGAGATCTACGAGTCGTTCGAGACCTTCGTCGGCCGGATCCAGCCCGGCGGCACCCTGGTGGTCTCCGCCGACCACCCCGGCGCCCGCGAGCTGACCGCCCGGGTGGCCGGCCGGGACGGCCTGCGGGTGGTCACCGTCGGCGCGGCCGAGGACGCCACCGTGCGGGTCCGCTCGGTCGTCGCGCACGGCATGACCAGCGAGGTCACCGTCGAACTGGACGGCGCCGAGCTGATCTTCACGGTCTCGGTGCCCGGACGGCACTACGCGCACAACGCGGTGGCGGCGCTGGCCGCCGGCGTCGCGCTGGGCGTGCCGGCGGAGGAGCTGGCCAAGGCGCTCGGCAGCTACACCGGCGTGCGGCGCCGGCTCCAGCTCAAGGGCGAGGCGGCCGGCGTCCAGGTGATCGACTCCTACGCGCACCACCCCACCGAGATGACCGCCGACCTGGAGGCGATCCGCGAGGCCGCCGGGCCCGGCCGGGTGCTGGTGGTCTTCCAGCCGCACCTGTTCAGCCGGACCCAGCAGCTCGCCGAGGAGATGGGCCAGGCGCTGGCGCTGGCCGACGCCTCGGTGGTGCTCGACATCTACCCGGCCCGCGAGGACCCGATCCCCGGCGTCACCAGCGAGCTGATCATCGAGGCGGCCCGCCGGGCCGGCGCCGAGGTGACCGCCGGGCACGACTTCGCCACCGCCCCCGCGCTGCTGGCCGACCTGGCCCGGCCCGGTGACCTGCTGCTCACCATGGGTGCCGGGGACGTGACCAACCTCGGCCCGGAAATCCTGGAGCGGCTCGCCGGCGTTGCGGTCCGGTGAGGGCCAGGGCGGCCCGGAGGAGGGCGAGATGAGCTACGAGATCGAGAAGACCGAGGCCGAGTGGCGGGCCGAGCTGAGCCCCGAGGAGTACCACGTGCTCCGTGAGGCCGGCACCGAGCGGCCGTTCGTCGGCGAGTACACCGACACCAGGACCGTCGGCGTCTACAGCTGCCGGGCCTGCGGCAACGAACTGTTCAGCTCGGAGGCCAAGTTCGACAGCCACTGCGGTTGGCCGTCGTACTACACGCCGCTGGCCGAGGACCGGGTCGAGTACCTGGAGGACGAGACGCTCGGCATGCGCCGGGTCGAGGTGCGCTGCGCCCGCTGCGGCGGCCACCTCGGGCACGTCTTCGAGGGCGAGGGCTACCCGACCCCGACCGACCAGCGGTACTGCATCAACAGCATCTCGCTCACCCTGCGGCCGGCCGACTGACCGGTCGCGTTCACGGTTCGGGTCCCGTTCACGGTTCGGGTCGCGGTCACGATTCGGTATCGCGCACCCGGATTGCGTTCCGCGCGCCGAGCCGGGCGGTCTACAACAAGCCCTATGTGGCTCGTCTTCCTGGTCCCGGCCTGCGTGGTGGCCGTCCTCTCCTGCCTGCGTCTGGTCCGCGCCGCCGCTGCCGCGGACGCGCTGAGCGGGCTGGAGGTCGAGCCGCCCGCCGAGGCGGTCGGGATCGGGCTGTACGAGACGGCGTACCTGGCCGGCGGACCGGAGCGGGTGGTCGACCTGGCGCTGGTGCTGATGTCCGGGCGCGGCCGGCTGCACCTGGCGCACACCGGCTGGACCACCGTGGTCGACCCGCAGGGCCGCAGCCGGCTGGAGCGGGCGCTGATCGCCACGATCGGACCGGAGGGGCAGCGCCGGACGGCCGAGCTGCGCGCGGAGCTGGCCGGTCACCCGACCGTGGTGGACATCGGCGCCCGGCTGGCGATGGCCGGGCTGGCCACCCCGGCGCCGGTCCGGGAGAGCACCGTGCTGGCGGTCCGGCAGGTCCGGCAGGCGCTGCTGCTCTCGGTGGTGATGGTGGTCGCGGCGATGAGCCTGGCCGGGCCGGACCAGGCCGACCTGGCCAGCGCGCTGGCCTGGTTCTCGTTGCCGCTGATCCTCACCACCGGGACGCTGCTGATGGCCCGGGTGGACGTGCGCCCCTACACCCGGTGGGCCTCGCCGGCCGGTCAGGAGGTGCTCGGCTCGGTCCGGCTGCCGCGCCCGGGCGACGGGCCGGACGAGTCGGCGCGGGCCGAGAAGCGGCTGCTCACCGCGGTGGCGATGGGCGGTCCTGACGCCGTGCCGGACCCCCGGCTGCGGGCCGCGCTGCGCCCGCTGCGCCGCGGTCCCGCCGACCTGTAGAAGCCGGCGGGCCCGCGCTCGCCCTCGGTCAGACCAGGCCGTTCAGCAGCTCGGCGACCGGCTTGCGGCGACCGGTGAAGAACGGCACCTCCTCGCGGACGTGCAGCCGGGCCCGGGACGGGCGCAGGTCGCGCATCAGGTCCACGATCCGGTGCAGCTCGTCCGCCTCGAAGGCGAGCAGCCACTCGTAGTCGCCCAGCGCGAACGAGGCGACCGTGTTGGCCCGCACGTCCGGGTAGCCGCGGGCCATCTGCCCGTGCTCGGCGAGCATCGCCCGGCGCTCCTCGTCGGGCAGCAGGTACCACTCGTAGGAGCGCACGAACGGGTAGACGCAGACGTACTCGCGGGCCCGCTCGTCGGCCAGGAAGGCCGGGATGTGCGACTTGTTGAACTCGGCCGGGCGGTGCAGCGCCATGTTCGACCAGACCGGCTCCAGGTGGCGGCCCAGACCGGTGCGGCGGAACCGGTTGTAGGCCTCCTGCAGGTCGTCGGAGTCGGCGGCGTGCCACCAGACCATCAGGTCGGCGTCGGCGCGCAACGCGGAGACGTCGTAGGTGCCGCGGACCGTGACGTCCTTGGCCGCCAGCTGCTCGAAGAGCGCGTCGACCTCGGCGGCGAGCGCGGTGCGGTCCTCGGGCAGCGCGTCCTTCAGCCGGAAGACCGACCACATGGTGTAGCGGATGACCTGGTTGAGGTCGCGGGCCTTCTTCTTCGGCGTCTGCTCGGTGCTCTCAGTCATGCCCTCATTGTCCCTTCGGTGCGGTCTGCCCCGTTCGGCGGGGTCAGCAGGTCCTCGACGGCGCGGCGGGCGCTCGCGACGCAGGCCGGGATGCCCACGCCGTCGTAGGCGGCCCCGGCCAGCGCCAGGCCGCCCAGCCCGGCCGCCGCCGCACGGATCCGGGCCACCCGGGCCAGGTGGCCCACGGGGTACTGCGGCAGCCCGGTCGGCCAGCGGGTCACCGCGGTGTCGTACGGCTGAGCGGTCAGGCCGACCGCCTCGCGCAGGTCGGCCAGCGAACGGGCCACCAGCTCCTGGTCCGACAGCCGCAGCGCGGCCTCCTCGCGGTGCCGGCCGAGCGAGGTGCGCAGCAGGAACGCGTCCGGGGCCGAACGCGCCAGCCAGCCCCACTTGTTGGAGGAGAAGGTGGAGGCCTTGATGGACCGGCCGTCCACCGGCGGCACCAGGAAGCCGCTGCCGGTCAGGGGCTCGGCCAGCTCGGCGCGCCGGAAGGCCAGGGTGACCAACGCGGTGCCGGCGTACTCGATCCCGGCCAGCTCGGCCGCGGCGCCCGGGGCGGTCGTGGCGAGCAGCCGGGCCGCGGCGGGGGCGGGGACGGCGAGCAGCACCGCGTCCGGGGTCAGCGTCCGCTCCGGGGTGCGGACCAGCCAGCCCCCGGGGGTGCGGCGCAGCTCCTCGACCGGCTCACCGGTGGACAGCTCGGCGCCGGCCTTCCGGCAGGCCCCGGCGACCGCGAGCGGCAGTGTGCCGATGCCGCCGCGCAGGCCCTGGAAGACCGGGGCCGGGCTGGGCGTGCGGGGCAGCAGCCGGTCCACCCCGGCCACCAGCGAGCCGCCGCCCTGCGCGATCGGCAGCAGCTGCGGGACGGCGGCGCGCAGTGAGATCTCCTCGGCGCGGCCCGCGTAGACGCCGCCGAGCAGCGGTTCGACCAGCCGCTCCAGCACCTCGTGGCCGAGCCGGTCGGCGACCAGCCGGCCGATCGCGATGTCCTCGCCGACCTCGACCGGTTGCTCGGCGGCGGTGCGCCGCAGCCCCTCGGCGCTGAGCACCCCGGACTCCGCCAGCAGCGCCAGGTCCCCGGGGACGCCCATCAACTGACGGCCGGGCAGCGGGCGCAGCCCGTCCCGGGTCCACACCGAGGCCTTGGCGGTGGCGGGCGGTTCCAGGACGTCGGCCAGGCCGACGTTCCGCGCGAGCTCGACGGCCTCCGGGCGACGGGCCAGCATCGACTCGGCCCCGAGGTCCACCTGGACCCCGCCCACCTCGCCGACCCGCAGCTTCCCGCCGAGCCGCTCCCCCGCCTCCAGCAGCGTCACTGCGGCCCGGGCCGGCCCGCCGGCCGCCCCACTGAGGAAGGCGGCCGCGGCGAGCCCGGCGATGCCGCCACCGATCACGACTACGTGCGGGAGAGGTTCTGACATGCCCCGCAGTCTCGCAGAACTCACAACCACGACCGGCCCGGGGCCGGGTTCAGCGGGCGGTGGCCTCGTGGACGAAGGCGACCAGGCGGGTCAGCGCGTCCGGGTCCATGCTGGGCAGCACGCCGTGGCCGAGGTTGAAGATGTGCCCGCTGTCGCCGATCGCGGAGGCCGCGTGCAGCACCTCGCGGGCCTTGGTCTCCACCACGTGGGTCGGCGCGAAGAGCACCGCCGGGTCGAGGTTGCCCTGCAGCGCCTTCTCCGGGCCGACCCGGAGGGCGGCCTCGTTCAGCGGCACCCGCCAGTCGACTCCGACCACGTCGGCGCCGGCCCGGCCCATCAGCCCGAGCAGCTCGCCGGTGCCGACCCCGAAGTGGATCCGCGGCACGCCGTACTCGGCGACCGCCGAGAAGACCTTGGTGCTGGCCGGCATGACCGAGCGCCGGTAGTCGTCCGGCGCCAGCGAGCCGACCCAGGAGTCGAAGAGCTGGACGGCCGAGACGCCCGCCTCGATCTGCACCTTGAGGAACCCGGCGGTGATGTCCGCGAGCCGGTCCACCAGCTCGGCCCAGAGCTCGGGCTCGCCGTACATCATGGCCTTGGTCCGCTCGTGGTTCTTCGACGGACCGCCCTCGACCAGGTAGCTGGCCAGCGTGTACGGCGCGCCGGCGAAGCCGATCAGCGGGGTCTCGCCCAGCTCGTCGACCAGCAGCCCGACCGCCTCGGTGACGTACGGGACGTCGTCCGGCTCCAGCGCGCGCAGCCGCCGCAGGTCGGCCTTGGTACGGATCGGGTCGGCGATCACCGGGCCGATGCCCGGCTTGATGTCGACGTCGATCCCGACCGCCTTGAGCGGCACCACGATGTCGCTGAAGAAGATCGCCGCGTCCACCTTGTGCCGGCGGACCGGCTGCAGGGTGATCTCCTTGACCAGCTCCGGCCGCATGCACGAGTCGAGCATCGGAATGCCCTCGCGGACCTTCAGGTACTCGGGCAGCGAACGGCCCGCCTGCCGCATGAACCACACCGGGGTGTGCGGAACCGGCTCGCGCCGGCAGGCGCGCAGGAACGCGGAGTCGTACGCGGCGCCGCGCCGCGGGGAGGTCTGGGCGGCGGGCTGGCGGCCGGACGGGGCTGCGGAAGTGTCACTCACGGGGCCATCCTGCCACGCGTTTCCGGGCCGTCCGGCGCGGGTCACTCGTGCGATTCTCCAAGAGGGCTCTGCGTGCCGATCCCCCGCGAGATGGGGGACAGGGCCTAGTCTTCAGCTCATGGCAGCGGTCGGCGGGAACCCCGCACAGAATGGCGGAACGGGCAAGGAGTCGGCGCCGATCGAGTTCCGCAGTGCGGTGGAGATCTTGACGGGCGTGCGGCTGCGGCCGGAGGTGGAGCTCTCGCCCGCCCCGGCGCCGCGCCGGCTCGCCCCGTACAGCTGGGCGGTGACCGCCTCGGTCGAGCTGGAGGGCGAGGAGCTGGCGGACGGCCGGCTGGTGCTGCTGCACGACCCGGCCGGCCAGGAGTCCTGGCACGGCACCTTCCGCCTGGTCAGCATGGTCCGCGCCGAGCTGGAGCCGGAGATCGCCGGCGACCCGATGCTCTCCGAGGTCGGCTGGGCCTGGCTGATGGACGCGCTGCAGTCGCACGGCGCGATCGCCTCCGAGCCGAGCGGCACGGTGACCCGGTGCGCCTCGCAGTACTTCGGCGGCCTGGCCGACCGGGCCTCCACCACCGAGATCGAGGTCCGGGCCTCCTGGACCCCGACCGACGGCCGGTTCGAGCGGCACCTGACCGGCTGGGCCGACCTGCTCTGCGTCTGCGCCGGGCTGCCGCCGTCCACCCCCGCACCGCTGCCGCTGCCCGACGCGCCGTCACTCGGCGGAGTGGTCCCGATGCCGGCCCGACGGCGGCCGCGCTCACACTGACGGCTGACCCGGGCCGCGCGGCACCGGACCAGGTGCGACCGGGTGCGACCAGGCCCGGACGGCCGGTCAGGGCACCACTGGTCGTCAACTCCCCGTCCACAGAAGACCGTTTTGCATCTCTCCTGACCGATTTCTGATGCCTTGTGGGCATGTCGCGTCAATCATCTGCACGATTTGTCCGTATTGTGGCTCACTAGATCGTGATCTTTCGCTAAAGCCGGGCGCGGATGCTGCCGAAGCAGTCTGTGACCCTTTCCATCCGCGGAACACTCCGACTCCTTCCCCCATCGGGGTTCCGTCCGCCACTCCCCACAGGAGGCCTGGTGTCGGTCCTTCTTGAGCACCCCGCAAACGTGGTCGCCTACCGTCCGACCAAGCCCACCGCGATGGTGGTGATCGCGGACCCGCGGGTCCGCAACACCGTCACCCGGCATCTGTGGGCGCTCGGCGTGCGCGACGTCATCGAAGTCTCGTCCATCGCCGAGGCCCGCCCCAGGGTGTCCACGCCCCGGGACATCTGCGTCGCCGACGTCCACCTCCCCGACGGCTCCGGGCTCACCATCCTGGCCGAGACCCGGGCGGCCGGTTGGCCGAACGGTCTGGCGCTGTCCGCCGCCGACGACATCGGCGCGGTCCGCAGCGCGCTGGCCGGCGGGGTCAAGGGATACGTGGTGACCGGGACCCGGACCAACGTGGCGATGCCGGGCCGGCCCGGGCTGCCGCTCGGTGCCGCCGGGCTGGCCGGCCGGATGCGCCGTCCGGGCCTGCCCGGTGCCCCCGGCCACCCGGGTGCACCCGGTGCGGCGGGCGTCCCCGGGGCGCCCGGCAGCCAGCCGGCCGCCTACCGCGAGCTGTCCGGACGCGAGGTCGAGGTGCTGCGGCTGGTCGCCGAGGGCCAGTCCAACAAGGCCATCGGGGTCGCGATGGGGCTGTCCGCGCTCACCGTGAAGAGCCACCTGGCCCGGATCGCACGCAAGCTCGGGACCGGCGACCGCGCCGGAATGGTGGCCGTCGCGCTGCGCACCGGCATCATCCACTGAAGGGCCGCGGCGGCGGTCCGGAGGAACGTTTCCTCCGGACCGCCGTTGGCATTCGAGCTGGTCCGCGCCCGACGAGCAGGTACCCGCCGGGAAGGCTCGTCGTACCCTTGGTGGGTGACCGAAGCCGCAGAAGCCATCGCCCTAGAGTCAGCAGAGACAGCACCGGTCCCGCTCGTCGAGCCGCGGGAGGGACTACCTCCGGTGGTGGCGGACGAAGCGGCGCTGGCCGCCGTGGTCGCCGCCTTCGCGGCGGGCCACGGACCGGTCGCGGTCGATGCCGAGCGGGCCTCCGGCTACCGCTACGGGCAGCGCGCCTATCTGATCCAGCTGCGGCGGGCCGGCGCCGGCACCGCGCTGATCGACCCGATCGCCTGCCCCGACCTGAGCGAACTGGGTGACGCCCTGGCGGAGGCCGAATGGGTGGTCCATGCCGCCACCCAGGACCTGCCCTGTCTGGCCGAGGTCGGGATGCGCCCGAACCGGCTCTTCGACACCGAGCTGGCCGGCCGGATCGCCGGCTTCGCCCGGGTCGGCCTCGGGCCGATGACCGAGAGCGTGCTCGGCTACACGCTGGCCAAGGAGCACTCCGCGGTGGACTGGTCCACCCGCCCCCTGCCCGAGCCGTGGCTGCGCTACGCCGCTCTGGACGTCGAGGTGCTGGTCGAGCTGCGGGACGCACTCGAACGGGAGCTGGACGGCCAGGGCAAGCTCGACTGGGCGCTGGAGGAGTTCGCCGCGATCGCCGCCGCACCGCGCCCGGCGCCCCGGGTGGACCCGTGGCGGCGCACCTCCGGGATGCACAAGGTGCGCCGGCGCCGGCAACTGGCCGCCGTGCGCGAGCTCTGGCAGAGCCGGGACCGGATCGCCCAGGAGCGGGACGTCTCACCGGGCCGGGTGCTCTCGGACGCCGCCATCGTCAACGCCGCGCTCGCGATGCCGCAGAACATCGCCGCGCTGCAGGCCGTGCAGGGCTTCGGCCCGCGGGTGCACCGCCGCCAACTGGAGCAGTGGCTGGCCGCGCTGGACCGCGCCCGGGCCGTGCCGGAGGCGCAGCTGCCGGCCGCCACCGCACCGCACGAGGGCCCGCCGCCGCCGCGCGCCTGGGCCGAGAAGGACCCGGTGGCCGCGGCCCGGCTGGCCGGGGCGCGGGCCGCGGTGACGGAGCTGGCCGAGCGGCACCGACTGCCGGCCGAGAACCTGATCACCCCGGAGCTGGTCCGCCGGGTCGCCTGGGCGCCGCCGGGCGAGCCCACCGTGCCGGCGGTGGCCGGGGCGTTCCGCGCGCTGGGCGCGCGGCGCTGGCAGGTCGAACTGGTGGCCGCCGCGGTGGCGGCGGCCTTCGCGGCGGCCACCGAGGCGGCCGGCTGAGCGGCCTCCCGTCCCGGGGTTCGCGCAGGCCGAACGTGGCGGGGGACACACCGGGTGAGTGGGGCCCCGGCCCTGGGCAAGTTGGTTACCGACCAGTAGCATGGCGGTGAAGCAGCGCTGCTCACCCGCCCTTTCCCGGCGGGATCCGACGCGGCCTGCACACCGTTCTGTTGGTCCCTGGGAGGAGAGCCCCCGTGCCTCGTACCGCGAGGGACGTCGTCTTCGTCGATGGCGTCCGCACCCCGTTCGGCAAGGCCGGCCCTAAGGGCATCTACCACGAGACCCGCGCCGACGACCTGGTCGTCAAGTGCATCCGGGAGCTCGTGCGCCGCAACCCGAACCTGCCCGTCGAGCGCATCGACGAGGTGGCCGTCGCCGCCACCACGCAGATCGGCGACCAGGGTCTGACCATCGGCCGTACCGCCGCGCTGCTCTCCGGTCTGCCGAAGTCCGTCCCGGGCTTCTCGATCGACCGGATGTGCGCCGGCGCGATGACCGCCGTCACCACCACCGCCGGCGGCATCGCCTTCGGCGCCTACGACGTCGTGGTGGCCGGTGGCGTCGAGCACATGGGCCGCCACCCGATGGGCGAGGGCGTCGACCCGAACCCGCGCTTCGTCTCCGAGAAGCTGGTCGACGAGTCCGCCCTGTTCATGGGCATGACCGCGGAGAACCTGCACGACCGGTTCCCGCACCTGACCAAGGAGCGCTGCGACGCCTACGCCGTGCGCTCCCAGGAGAAGGCCGCCAAGGCCTACGCCAACGGCGACATCCAGCCCAACCTGGTGCCGATCGCGATCCGCAACACCAACCCCGAGGTCGGCGAGACCGGCTGGGGCCTGGCGACCACGGACGAGCCGATGCGCCCGGGCACCACGCTGGAGAACCTGGCCGGCCTGAAGACCCCGTTCCGCCCGCACGGCAACATCACCGCGGGCAACTCGGCCGGTCTGAACGACGGCGCCACCGCCTCCCTGCTGGCCGCCGAGGAGGTGGCCGAGGAGCTCGGGCTGCCGGTCCGGATGCGCCTGGTCTCCTACGCCTTCGCCGGCGTCGAGCCCGAGGTGATGGGCATCGGCCCGGTCCCGGCGACCGAGAAGGCGCTGGCCCAGGCCGGTCTGACCATCGAGGACATCGGCGCCTTCGAGGTCAACGAGGCGTTCGCCGTCCAGGTGCTGGCCTTCCTGGACCACTACGGCATCGCGGACGACGACGAGCGGGTCAACCCGTACGGCGGCGCGATCGCCTTCGGTCACCCGCTGGCCTCCTCCGGTGTGCGTCTGATGACGCAGCTGGCCCACCGCTTCGAGCAGCGCCCGGACATCCGGTACGGCCTCACCACCATGTGCGTCGGCTTCGGCATGGGCGGCACGGTCATCTGGGAGAACCCCCACTTCGAGGGTGGTAAGTGAGCATGAGCACCACTGAGCTGCTGAAGCGCGCCGCCGAGCTGTTCCCCGGCGAGGTCGTCACCACCGCGCACGTCCGCCACCTCGACCTGCCGCTGCAGGCCGGTCGGCTGGCGCTGATCACCCTGGACAACGGCTTCGACCACACCAAGCCGACCACCTTCGGCCCGGGCTCGCTGGCCAAGCTGTCCGAGGCGCTGGACCAGGTCGAGGCGGAGGCCGCGGCCGGCGAGATCGTCGCCGTCGCGATCACCGGCAAGCCGTTCATCTTCGCGGTCGGCGCCGACCTCAAGGGCGTCGAGGTGCTCAAGGAGCACAGCGACGCGCTGGCCATCGGCAAGGGCGGCCACGACGTCTTCAAGCGGATCGCCGCGCTGCCGGTCCCGAGCTTCACCTTCTACAACGGTGCGGCGATGGGCGGCGGCGTCGAGGTCGGCCTGCACTGCAGCTACCGCACGGTCAGCGCCGGCATCCCGGCCTTCTCGCTGCCCGAGGTCTTCCTGGGCCTGGTCCCGGGTTGGGGCGGCTGCACCATCCTGCCGAACCTGGTCGGCCCGGCCAACGCGGTCAAGGTCATCATCGAGAACTCGATGAGCCAGAACAAGCAGCTCAAGGGCAAGGAGGTGTTCGGGCTCGGCATCGCGGACGCGATCTTCGAGCCGGCCGACTTCCTGGAGCAGTCGCTGCACTGGGCCGCCTCGGTGCTGACCGGCGCCACCGTCGTCGAGCGTCCGGAGATCGACCGCGGCGAGAACTGGGACCAGTGCATCGCCTGGGGTCGCGCGGTCGCCGACGCCAAGGTGCACGGCGCCGCCCCGGCCGCCTACCGCGCGCTGGACATCATGGCCGCCGCCAAGGACGGCGACCTGCAGAAGGGCTTCGACGCCGAGGACGCCGCGCTGGCCGACCTGATCATGGGCGGCGAGCTGCGGGCCGGGCTGTACGCCTTCAACCTGGTGCAGCGCCGGGCCAAGAAGCCGTTCGGCGCCCCGGACAAGTCGCTGGCCCGCCCGGTCACCAAGGTCGGCGTGGTCGGCGCGGGCCTGATGGCCTCGCAGCTGGCGCTGCTCTTCGCGCGCCGCCTGGAGGTGCCGGTGGTCCTCACCGACATCGACCAGGAGCGGATCGACAAGGGCGTCGGCTACGTCCACGCCGAGATCGACAAGCTGCTCGCCAAGGGTCGGATCGGCGGCGACAAGGCGAACAAGCTCAAGGGCCTGGTGCGCGGCTCGCTCGACAAGGCCGCCGCCTTCGGCGACGCGGACTTCGTCATCGAGGCCGTGTTCGAGGAGATGGGCGTCAAGCAGAACGTCTTCGCCGAGCTGGAGGCCGTGGTCTCGCCGAGCTGTGTGCTGGCGACCAACACCTCCTCGCTCTCGGTCACCGAGATGGCCTCCAAGCTCCAGCACCCGGAGCGCGTGGTCGGCTTCCACTTCTTCAACCCGGTCGCGATCCTGCCGCTGCTGGAGATCGTCCGGGCCGAGAAGACCGACGACGCCTCGCTGGCCACCGCCTTCGGCGTGGCCAAGAAGCTGAAGAAGACGGCCGTGCTGACCAAGGACGCCCCGGCGTTCGTGGTGAACCGGATCCTGACCCGCTTCATGGGCGAGATCCAGACCATCATCGACGAGGGCACCTCGTTCGAGACGGTCGAGAAGGCCGTCCAGCCGCTCGGCCTGCCGATGTCCCCGATCGCGCTGCTGGAGCTGGTCGGCCCGGCCATCGCGCTGCACGTCTCGGAGACCCTGCACGGCGCGTTCCCGGAGCGGTTCGCCGTCTCCGAGAACCTCGGCAAGGTGGTCAAGGCCGGCAAGCGCGGCTTCTACGTCTGGCAGGACGGGCAGCAGGTCCTCGACCCCGAGGTGCTGGAGCTGCTCTCCTTCGGTGACACCGTGCTGACCGAGGAGCAGGTGCGCGCCCGCGCCCTGGACGCGGTCGCCCAGGAGATCGGCCTGATGCTCGACGAGGGCGTCGTGGGCGAGGCGCAGGACATCGACCTGTGCATGATCACCGGTGCCGGCTGGCCCTTCCACCTGGGCGGGATCACCCCGTACCTGGACCGCGAGGGCGTCTCCGAGCGGGTGAACGGCAAGCGCTTCCTGGCCCCCGGCCTGGCCAGCGTCCCGGAGTAGGCAGGACCCGGAAGAGCCGCTAAGGGCGGTCCGCTCCCACGGGGGGCGGGCCGCCCTTCGGCGTTCTGCGACCGCCGGGGAAGAGTCAGAGTCTGCCGGTATACAGCAAATTGGGACAAAGGGCATAATACGGTTAGGCCAGTAAGCAGACTTTGCACCTGAAGGAGGCGAGTCGTATGGCCGACGTCTCACACCAGGCAAGTGACCTCTCCACTCACCCCGACATCTCCGAGATGCGCGCCCGCTACGCGCGGATGATGGACGGCCCACAGGGTGTCGCCGTCGACGGCCTGGTCTTCCTGGCCGGCCTGTACCTGGCGATCTCGCCGTACGTGGTGCACTTCAGCGCACAGAGCCACGAGCTGGCGCTCTGCAACCTGATCGTGGGGATCGCGATCGCGGTGCTCGGCCTCGGGCTCACCCTCGCGCCGGCCCAGATGTTCGGGCTGACCTGGGCGCTGACCGCACTCGGCGTGTGGCTGATCATCTCGCCGTGGGTCGCGACCGTGGGTCACAGCGCGAGCAGGGGGATGATCTGGAACAACGTGATCGTCGGAGGCCTGGTCTGCCTCCTCGGGTTCACCGCGGCCAGCATGGTGCTGAACCGCCAGCGGGAGGGCGGTGGACGAGCCAGCCGTCGGCGCCGGATCTGACCCGGCGGCCACTCCCCGAGGGCCCGGGCCCGCCACGCGGCGGCCCGGGCCGTTCCGCGCCCGGGGGCTACTTCCGCAGCCGGTAGACCATGGTGTCGCCGTACGCGCCGATCACCTCGTAGTGGCTGTCCAGCATGTTCTCGATGGTCGGGACCAGCTCCGGCTGGTAGGGCGCGTTGCCGGAGTCGTCGACCACGATCTCCGGCAGACCCTTGGCCATCTCCTGGTCGAAGGTCTGCCAGGCGTCCGGCACGCTGTACTGCGGGCCGACGTCCGCGCTGCTCTTGCCGCCGCTGAAGTTGGTCAGGAAGCCGGCCGTCAGGTACCGGGTGGCCGGGCGGCGGTCGGAGAGCCAGTAGAGCTCCGGGTGCATGCCCCAGACCAGCACGGTGTCGTTGGGCGTGCTGCGCTCGGCCACCGCGGTGGCGACCTGGGTGGTCTGGCTCATCTGCTCGCCGGGCCAGGCCACCGCGAGCACGAAGAACGCCAGCGAGGCCACCGTGCTGTAGGAGAGCACGGGCTTCCAGCGCACCCCGGAGACCGAGACCGCGCCGGTGCCGAGCAGCACCAACGGCGGCATCAGCTGCAGGTAGTAGTGGCCGAAGAAGTGGAAGCCGGTGCAGACCGCGACCACCGAGGAGAAGAGCCAGACCCAGAGGTCGCCGACCGAACCGTGCGCCGTGCCGGCGGTCGGCACCGCCCGCCCGCCGCGGTACTTCAGCCAGAGCCGACGGGCCAGCGGGAGCACGAAGCCGAGGCAGGCGGCGAGCAGGATCGCCGAGTTGCCGAGCGCCCGGCCGATCATCTGCCACCAGGACCCGTCCAGTGAGGCGTAGTCGCCACTGCCGGTGACCACCCAGAACAGGAAGCCCTTGGGCTTGGTGAGGATGGCCGCGACCAGCGCTATCGGCAGCGCGAAGCCGAACCCGATCTTGCCCAGCGCGGAGCGCCAGGGGACCCCGCGCTGCCGGGCGTCCTGCAGCAGCATCCAGAGCACCGGCAGCAGCACCGCGCCACCGGTCTGCTTGGTCAGCGAGCAGACCGCGACCGCGATCCCGGCGGCCAGCCAGCGCCGCCGCTCGGCGTAGCGGAAGGCGGCCACCATGGCGGGCAGCATGAAGACCTCGAAGGTCGCCGCCTGGGTGTCCTCCGGTGAGAGGCCGATGGAGATCAGCAGGTAGAGCGCACCGGCCGCGGCGCCGGCCTTGTCGCCCCAGCGGCCGCGGGCGATCGAGGCCAGCAGCACGGCGGTGACCAGGTGGGCCACGATCGCCAGGACCCGCAGCGGCCAGAGCGAGAGCGAGCCGAAGACCGCGAAGCAGGCCTCGTAGAGCCAGGGCAGCAGCGGCGGCTTGCGGTCCACCACGGTGTCGTAGAGCACCCCGCCGTCGGAGAGCATCCGGGCCTCGCTGGCCAGGTAGCCCTCGTCCGGGCTCCAGACCGGGCGCAGGAAGGACGGGATGTGGGTGACCGTCGCGAGCAGCGCCAGCACCGGGACGACCCGGGTCCAGTACCCCGTGCGGAGACCCTCCGGAAGCCGGGCGGTCAGCGCGGCGAAGCGGGAACTCGTGGTGGTCGGCACGGGTGACAACCTACCTGGCGGAACCGGCGCCGGGAGCGCCAGTTCCGCTCTGGGATATGAAAATCATCTTGTAACAGCGCCAGATCAGGCCCGCACGGTCGCGGCGGCCGGGTCCAGCCGGGACACCAGGGCGGTGACCTGCCGGGCGATGTCCGGACCGGTCAGACCGATCTCGGCGAGGATCTCCTCACGCTTGGCGTGGTCCAGGAACTCCTGCGGGATGCCGAAGTCGCGCAGCGGCAGGTCCAGCTCGGCGTCCCGCAGCGCCTGGGCGATCGCCGAGCCGACGCCGCCGGCCCGGCCGTTGTCCTCGACCGTGACGACCACCCGGTGCTCGGCCGCCAGGCCGGGCAGCGCGGCGTCCACCGGCTTGACCCAGCGCGGGTCGACCACGGTGCAGGTGATGCCCTGGGCGTCGAGCAGCGCGGCCACCTCCAGACAGATCGGCGCGAGGGCGCCGACCGAGACCAGCAGCACGTCCGCGCGGTGCTCGCCCGCACCCTCCTCCCGCGGCGGAACCGGTTCGGTGGAGCCGTGCAGCACGTCCATCCCGCCGATCCGGCCGAGCGCGGCCACCGCCGGGCCGACCGTGCCCTTGGAGTAACGGACCACGGTCGGGGCGTCGGTCACCTCGACCGCCTCGCGCAGCTGGGCGCGGAGCTGGTCGGCGTCGCGCGGGGCGGCCAGCCGCAGGCCCGGGACGACCTGCAGGATCGACATGTCCCACATGCCGTTGTGCGAGGCACCGTCGGTGCCGGTGACGCCGGCCCGGTCCAGTACGAAGGTGACGCCGAGCCTGTGCAGCGCGACGTCCATCAGCACCTGGTCGAAGGCCCGGTTGAGGAAGGTCGCGTAGACCGCCACCACCGGGTGCAGGCCGCCGGTGGCCAGGCCGGCCGCCGAGACGGCCGCGTGCTGCTCGGCGATGCCGACGTCGAAGGTGCGCTCGGGGAAGGCCTTGGCGAACGGCGCCAGGCCGACCGGGTGCAGCATCGCGGCGGTGATCGCCACCAGGTCCTCGCGCTCGTGGCCGAGCGCGACCATCTCCTCACCGAAGACCGAGGTCCAGTCCTTGCCGGAGGTCTTCACCGGCAGGCCGGTGTCGGGGTGGATCACGCCGACGGCGTGGAAGCGGTCCTCGTCGTTCTGCAGCGCGGCGTGGTAGCCGCGGCCCTTCTCGGTGATGCAGTGCACGATCACCGGGCCGCCGAAGCCGCGGGCCTTGCGCAGCGCCGACTCCAGGGCGGTGATGTCGTGGCCGTCGATCGGGCCGAGGTACTTCAGGCCGAGGTCCTCGAACATGCCCTGCGGGGCGATGAAGTCCTTGAGGCCCTTCTTGGCGCCGTGCAGTGCGCCGGCCAGCGGCTGGCCGAGCACCGGGGTGCGCTGCAGGGTGTCCTTGCCCCAGGTGAGGAAGCGCTCGTAGCCCTGGGTGGTGCGCAGGGTGGCCAGGTGGTTGGCGAGGCCGCCGATGGTCGGCGAGTAGGAGCGCTCGTTGTCGTTGACCACGATCACCACCGGGCGGTCCTTGCCGTCGGCGATGTTGTTGAGCGCCTCCCAGGCCATCCCACCGGTCAGCGCGCCGTCGCCGGTGACCGCGACCACCGGGCAGTCGCGCAGGCCGCGCAGCTGGTTGGCCTTGGCGATGCCGTCGGCGTAGCCGAGCACGGTGGAGGCGTGCGAGTTCTCGATCACGTCGTGCTCGGACTCGGCCCGGGACGGGTAGCCGGACAGGCCGCCCTTCATCTTCAGCCGGGTGAAGTCCTGCCGGCCGGTGAGCAGCTTGTGCACGTAGGACTGGTGCCCGGTGTCGAAGAGGATCCGCTCCCGCGGGGAGTCGAAGACCCGGTGCAGGGCGATGGTGAGCTCGACCACGCCGAGGTTCGGGCCGAGGTGGCCGCCGGTCTTCGCGACCTCTTCGATCAGGAAGCCCCGGATCTCCTCCGCGAGGACAGCCAGCTGTCCCGGGGTGAGCCGGTCGAGATCGCGCGGTCCCCGAATGCGGGTCAGCAGGGCCACCCGTTCCTCCTCGTTTCGGTACGTGTCCGGGCGTGCCCGGTACGGGGGTCTCGGACCGCCCGACCGGTCGAGTCTAATGTCAGCTCCTGGGACGCGGTGCGACGAGGGACGGGTTCCGGCCGCGATCCGGGGCGTGCGAAGGCCCGGGACGCGCCCCTTCAGGGGACCGTCCCGGGCCTTGGGCGGGGTCAGCCGCGCCCGGAGGACTTCTGGGTCCGGCGGGAGACCGAGTCCAGCACGACGGCGGCGAGCAGCACCGCGCCGGTGATCATGTACTGCACGGACTGGCTGATGCCCTGCAGGTCGAGGCCGGTCACGATGGACTGGATCACCAGCATGCCGAGCAGCGCCGACCAGGTCTTGCCCCGGCCGCCGAAGAGGCTGGTGCCGCCGATCACGGCCGCGGCGATCGAGTTCATCAGCACGTTCCCGCTGCCCAGCTGCTTGTCGGCGAAGCCGGCCTGGGAGGCGATGAAGAGGCCGCCGACCGCGGCCAGTCCGGCCGAGATCATGAAGACCGAGATCCGCACCCGGGCCACGTTGATGCCGGCCCGGCGGGCCGCCTCGACGCCGCCGCCGACCGCGAAGACCTTGCGGCCGTAGGAGGTGCGGCGCAGCACGAAGTCGGTGACGACCACCACACCGAGGAAGACCACCAGGGCGAGCGGCAGGCCGCGGTCCTGGTTGAGGGTGTAGGCGGCGCCGAACGCGACCACCGCGAGCACCACCGCGCGCAGCACGATCTCGCCCACCGGGCGGGCCGGCAGCCCGGCCTGCCGACGGCTCCGGGCGCCCAGCAGCGCGGCGACCAGGTACCCGGCCACGCCGACCGCGGCCAGGCCGTAGGCGGCCGCGACGTCGGCGAAGAAGTAGTTGTCCAGGTTGGCGATCACGCCGTTGGGGATGTTGTTCAGGGTGCCGGTGTTGCCCATCACGGCGCCCTGCAGGCCGCTCCAGCCGAGCAGGCCGGCCAGCGTGACGACGAAGGCGGGCACGCCGATCTTGGCGAAGAAGAAACCGTGCAGCGCGCCGATCAGCAGCGCCGCGAGGACCGCGAGGACCATCGCCAGCCACTCGTTGAGGCCGTGCTGGATGGAGAGGACCGCCGAGAGCGCGGCCGAGACGCCGGCCACCGAACCGAGCGAGAGGTCGATCTCACCGAGCAGCAGCACGAAGACGATGCCGACCGAGATCAGGCCGGGCCCGGCGATGTAGAGGGTGATGTTGGAGAGGTTGCCGGCGGTGAGGAAGTCGCCGGTGATCAGCTGGAAGATGGTGGCGATCAGGATCAGGCCGAGCACCACGGGTATCGAACCCAGGTCGCCGCTGCGCAGCTTGCGCTTGAACTCGCCCAGGTAGCCGGCGAAGCCCTGCTCACGCACCAGCAGCCGGGGGTCCACGGCGGGGATCGGCGCCGCCTGGTCGGAAATCTCGCTCACAGTCGTGCCGTTCGTCGTCGTGCCGGTGTGCTTGCTCACTTGGCCCCCTCCGCGACCCGGGCCTGACGCCGGGTCACCGCGTTGTCGGTGGCGCCGGTGATGGCGGAGATGATCGTCTCGTGGGTGGTGGACTCCACCGGGAAGACGCCGTTGTTGCGGCCCAGCCGGAGCACGGCGACCTGGTCGGCCACCGCTCGGACGTCCGCCATGTTGTGGCTGATCAGGATCACCCCGAGGCCGCGGTCGCGGAGCCGCTCGACCAGGTCGAGGACCTGCGCGGTCTGCTCCACGCCGAGCGCGGCGGTCGGTTCGTCCAGGATGACGATCTTCGGCTCGCCGATCAGCGCGCGGGCGATCGCGACCACCTGGCGCTGGCCGCCGGAGAGCGCGGCGACCGGGATGCGCACGCTGGGGATCCGGATCGACAGGGTGTCGAGCAGCTCCTTGGCGCGCTTCTCCATGGCGACCTCGTCCAGCCGGCCACCGCGCTTCAGCTCGCGGCCGAGGAAGAGGTTGGCCACCACGTCGAGGTTGTCGCAGAGGGCGAGGTCCTGGTAGACCGTCGCCACGCCGAGTGCCTGGGCGTCCTGAGGGCGGTTCAGGTGGACCTGGCGGCCCTCCCACTCGATGCCGCCCTCGTCGATCGGGTGCACCCCGGCGATCGTCTTGACCAGAGTGGACTTGCCGGCGCCGTTGTCGCCGACCAGCGCGACGACCTGGCCGGCGTGCACCTCCAGGTCGACTCCGGTGAGGACCTGGACCGCGCCGAAGCGCTTGGAGACTCCGCGCAACGCCAGGATGGGTGCGTCTGTGTGGACCATGGTGTGGGCTCCTTCGTTCCCGGCTCCTGGGAGGGTCGTCCCACCGTGCCGGGCCAGCCGCGCGCCGCCCCGGGCGCGAAGAGGTAGTGCGAGAGACAAGAGGGGCGCACGCGGGTTCGACACGCACGCCGGGGTAACGCGGGCCGGCCGGACCCGGTGGGGCGGGTCCGGCCGGGCACGGGCGTCACTCGAGGCCGGCGGCCTTGCAGGCGTCGGCGTACTGGGCGGTGCAGATGTCGCTGACCTTGTACATGCCGTCGGCGATCACGGTGTCCTTGACGTTGGCCTTGGTCACCACGACCGGGGTGAGCAGCAGCGAGGGGACGTTGGTGCCGCCGTCGTTGGTGACGGAGGTGGCGGTGCCGGTGACGTCCAGGCCGTGCAGCAGGTCGACGGCGATGGTGGCGGCGCCCTCGGCCTCGGGCTTGTAGGCCTTGTAGATGGTGTAGGCCTGGTCGCCGCTCAGGATCCGCTGGATGGCGTCGGGGGCGGCGTCCTGGCCACCGACCGGGACGTTGATGCCGGCGGCCTTCAGCGCGGTGATGATGGCCGCGGCCATGCCGTCGTTGGCGGAGTAGACGCCCTGGAAGCCGTTCTTGCCCAGGGCGGTGATCGCGGCGCCGATCTTCTGGCTGGCCACGGTGGGCTGCCACTGACCGGACTGCTCGTAAACGATCTTCTTCACACCGGTGTCCAGCACCTTGTGCGCGCCGGCCTTGAACTGGCCCGCGTTCGGGTCGTTGTCGTCACCGTTGATCATGACGATGTCGTCGTTCTTGGCGTTGCCGCCGTTCGCGTTGAGCGCGTCGATCAGGGCCTGGCCCTGCAGCTCGCCGACCTTCTCGTTGTCGAAGGAGACGTACCCGGCGACCGGGCCGGCGGCCAGCCGGTCGTACGCGACGACCTTGACACCCTTCTTGGCGGCGTCGGTGATCCAGGAGGCGGTGCCGTTCGCGTTCACCGCGTCGAGCATGATCACCTTGACGCCCTGCGCGACCATGGTGTCGAACTGCTGCTTCTGCGTCGCGGCGTCACCGTTGGCGTTGTTGTACTTGACGGTGCAGTTGGGGCAGAGCGCCTTGACCTTCGCCTCGATCAGCGGCTTGTCGAACGACTCGTACCGCACCGACGAGGAGTTCTCCGGCAGGAGCAGACCGATGGTCCCGCTGTCAGGACTGGAAGCCGAACTACTGCTGCTGCTGCTACCGCCGGCCTTGCCACAGGCGGCCATGGACAGGGCCATCGATACCACGGCGGTGCCGATGAGGGCGCGACGCATCATTGCGTTCATGGTGGGGGGTGCCTCCCTGACAGAGCCGCAACGTTGCGGCGAGGTGGGGAGGAGTCAACCCGGCCCGTCGGCTTATCGTCAAGAAGTAAATCCAGCCCCCCGCCGATTCAAACCCTTTCGTTATCTTCATGAAGGCTAAGCCGAGACCAAATGCGGTGTTCCCCGAGTTTCCCCGGGGTTTCCCGCCGCTTCTCGGAGTTCAGGCGCGGGCCACCGCGGCCGGTCCGGCGTGCCCGAGTGCGCCCGTTTCGCCCATCTCGCTCATCACCAGCGCGAGCGCGCCCAGCACCTCCGCCCGACCACCCAGGGTGCCCGGGACGATGGAGAGCTGACGCGCGGCGGAGGGGATCGCGTACCGCGCCACCGAGTCCCGGATCGGGGAAAGCACCAGCTCACCGGCCTCGGCCAGGTCACCGCCGAGGATCACCCGGCGGGGGTTCAACAGGTTGCACAGGGTGGCCACCCCGGTCCCGATCTGCCGGCCGGCGTCCGCGATCACCCGGCGGCAGCCGAGGTCGCCCTCCCGGGCCAGCCGGACCACCCCGGAGAGCGTCAGCCCCTGCTCGTGGCTCGCGTTCAAGAGGTTGAGCAGGTAGCGCGAGCCGACGAAGGTCTCCAGGCAGCCTCGGTTGCCGCAGCGGCAGACCGGGCCCGCCTCGTCCAGCGTGATGTGGCCGATCTCGCCCGCCGTGCCGCCCGGGCCGCGGTAGATCTGGCCGTTGATCACCAGGCCGGCGCCGACCCCGCTGGCCACCTTGATGTACGCCAGGTCGCCCAGCCCACGGCCGGCGCCCCAGACCAGCTCGCCCAGCGCGCCGAGGTTGGCGTCGTTGTCGACGTGCACCGGCATGCCCAGCCGGGAGGAGAGCTCGCGACCGGGCACCACACCGGTCCAGCCGGGCAGGATCGCGGTGGAGCCCAGCGCGCCGGTCTCCACGTCGATCGGCCCGGGCACCCCCAGACCCACGCCGATCACCTTGTCGGACCGGAAGCCGGCCTGCACCAGCAGCCGCTCGACCAGCGCCTCGGCCCGGTCGAAGCCCTGCGCCGCCGACTCGTCCACGTTCATCGGCTCGCTCTCCTCGGCGAGCACCCGGTGGGCCAGGTTGCCCACCGCGACGCGCAGGTGGGAGTGGCCGAAGTCGACGCCCACCACGATCCCGGCGTCCCCGCTGAGCGAGACCGAGCGGGCCCGCCGGCCACCCGAGGAGGTGTCGGCCACCACCACCGTGCCGCTCTCCTTGAGCTCCCGCACGATGTTGGAGACGGTCGCCGCCGAGAGCCCGGTGCCGCGGGCGATCTCGGCCTGGGTGAGGGAACCCGCCATCCGCACCGCCCGTAGCACCCGCTCCAGGTTGGCGCGGTGCAGTGACGACTGCGAACCGGGCGTGTCCATCGACATTGCTTGACCCTCCCAAGGGATCGGGACCTGGTGTCCCCGTCCACGCCGCGCCTTTGCGGTGGAGCTCGCGTGCCGGCGGTCGCGGCACCGGGAGAGCCGGCACCACGACCAGGTTTCACCTTCAACTTGTGAACTCTATGCTGCGCCTGCCCGGCAAGGCAGCGTCAAGGCCGAGTACGGATCGTTGTAAACCCCACCGGCTGCCACGCCCGCGGCGGCCCGCGGGCCGGACCTGGCGGAAGCGGAATTCGGCCCACCCGTACGATGTGCTCTGTTCCAGCCGCCTGATCATTCGGGGCCATTGTGGCAAGGCGGCACAGATTCGGACATGACGGGGAATCACATGGCAGGGGATCAGCCGAACCCGAGCCCGGGCGGCACGCCGCAGGACGCGACGCCGGGTCAACAGGGCGGAGCAGCGGCAGAACAGCGACCCGGGGTGGACCCGGCGGCGCTCGCGGACCAGGCGACCCAGCTCGCCGGCGCGCCGATCCCCGCCCAGGCCGCGGGCCCGGTGCCACCGCCGCCCGCCGCGCCGCCGACCGCGCCGCCCGCCGGCGCACCCGCCCCGCCCCCGGGCGCCCCGGCCGACGTCAGCTACCAGCCGACCGCCCCCGCCTTCCCCGCCCAGGCCCCACCGCCGGCGGGCGGCTACGGCGCACCGGTCGGCCCGTACGACCCGCAGGCCGGCTCGGCGTACGCCTACCCGCAGGCCGCCCCGGCCCCGGCGCCCGGCCCGTACGGCCCGCCGCAGCCCGGCTACCCGCAGCCCGACCAGGGGGGCTACGCCTACCCCGGTCCCCCGCAGCCCGACCAGGGCGGCTACGCCTACCCGGGTCCCCCGCCACAGCAGGGCGGCTACGCCTACCCCGGCCCGCCGATGCCGGCGCCGGCGCCGGCCAAGCAGCGCAACCCGGTGCTGGTCTTCGGCGCGGTGGCCGGTTCGGTCCTGGTGGTCGGCATCGTCATCGGCCTGGTGGTGCTCTTCGGCGGCGGCAAGAGCAGCGGCAACACCGCCGCCGGCGGGGGCGGGAACAACCCGCCCGCCGCCCAGGCCGGGAAGTTCAGCGCCACCTGGACCGCGCCCAAGTCCGACGACGACGGCTCCGACTCGCAGACCCTCGGCACCTGGACCACCGACAAGCTGCTGGTCCGCGGCGACGCCACCGGGCTGACCGCCTACGACCTGAGTGACGGCAAGGTGGCCTGGACGCTGGCCGTGCCGCCGAACGCCAAGGCGTTCTGCAGCATGTCGGCCACCGTCAACAAGAACATGATCGGCGGCGTCTCCTTCAACCTCGGCGACGACGACTGCGCCGCGGTCGGCGCGGTCGACGCCACCAGCGGCAAGCTGCTCTTCAAGGTCGGCCAGTCGATCCCGAACAACACCAGCTTCAACACCCAGGTCACCGTCACCGACACCACCCTGGCCGCCGCCAGCGGCGCGATCCAGGAGGGCTTCAGCCTGACCGACGGCTCGACCGTCTGGCAGTGGAAGGACCGCGGCCAGTTCTGCAACGACTCCGCCGACACCGCCGGCGGCGTCCTGGTGGTCAGCGACTACTGCGCGGACGCCACCCCCAGCCAGGTGCTGAGCGTGCTGGACGCCAACACCGGCAAGGTCGAGACCAACTTCAACCTGAACACCCAGGGCGAGCGGATCGGCGCCATCATCTCGGTCAAGCCGCTGGTGCTGCAGATCTCCAACGGCGGCGACAACGACTTCGTGGTCGGCCTGGACGGCGCCAACAACGCGATGGCCCAGATCCCGCTGAAGGTCACCGGCCAGGACACCCTGCAACTGACCGACGCCAACGCCGGTCTGAGCCACGACATCGTGCTCGGCAACACGCTCTACGTCGAGGTGGGGGAGAGCAGCAAGACCGCGGTCCGGGCGATCGATCTGGTCTCCGGCCGGACCCTGTGGACCGTGGACGGCGGCACCGACGAGGGCCTGCGGCTGGCCGCCTCCGCCACCAGTGACGGCAAGCCGCTGGCGATCGCGATGCAGGGCTACGGCAAGGCCTCGCAGCTGGTCAGCCTCTCCCCCGTGGACGGCTCGGTGACCACCATCGCGCCCTTCGCCAACACCCAGGACAGCTCGCTGCCGTTCCAGGACGCCCAGGTGCTGGTGCCCTCCACCGGCCAGGTGATCACCGTCCCGCAGTCCCCGATGGACAACAGCGCGCAGCTCTACACCAAGGGCTGAGCCGACCCGGCGGGAAGGGCGGGCCGTCCACCGACGGCCCGCCCTTCGTCGTACCCGGACCGCCCGCTCCCCGGGGGCCCGAGGGCGACGTGGGAGGATGCCGGGCAGACAAGCCTGACGAAGGAGTCCTGCGAGTGCCTGGCACCAACCTGACCCGTGAGGAGGCCCGCACCCGGGCCGAGCTCCTCCATGTCGACGCGTACGACATCGAGCTGGATCTGAGTACGGCCCGTGACGGCGGCACGTTCCGGTCCACCACCGTGGTCCGCTTCACCGCCTCCCGTCCCGGCGCCTCCACCTTCATCGACCTGGTGGCCCCGACCGTCCACGAGATCGTCCTGAACGGCGAGCGGGTGGACGTCTCGGCGTTCGCCGACAGCCGGATCGCCCTGACCGGCCTGGCGGCCGAGAACGAGCTGCGGGTCGTCGCCGACTGCGCCTACACCAACACCGGCGAGGGCCTGCACCGCTTCGTCGACCCGGTGGACGGCGAGACCTACCTGTACAGCCAGTTCGAGGTTCCGGACGCCCGGCGGGTGTTCGCCTCCTTCGAGCAGCCCGACCTGAAGGCCGCCTTCAGCTTCACCGTCACCGCCCCGCGCGGCTGGGTCGTGGTCTCCAACTCCCCCACCCCGCAGCCGGTCGGCGAGGGCGGGACGCAGGTCTGGCGGTTCGCCCCGACCGGCCGGATCTCCACCTACATCACCGCGCTGGTCGCCGGCCCGTACGTCGGCGTCTTCGACGAGTACGTCGCCGGCTCGCAGCGGGTTCCGCTCGGCATCTACTGCCGGCCCTCGCTGCGGGAGTTCCTGGACGCCGAGGCGGTCTTCGACGTCACCAAGCAGGGATTCGCGTACTTCCAGGAGAAGTTCGACTACGCGTACCCGTTCGAGAAGTACGACCAGCTCTTCGTCCCGGAGTTCAACGCCGGCGCGATGGAGAACGCGGGCGCGGTGACCCTGCGCGACCAGTACATCTTCCGCTCGAAGGTGACCGACGCCTCCTACGAGATGCGCGCCACCACGATCCTGCACGAGCTGGCCCACATGTGGTTCGGCGACCTGGTCACCATGGAGTGGTGGAACGACCTCTGGCTCAACGAGTCGTTCGCCACCTACGCCGAGATGGTCGCCCTGGTCGAGCCGGCCGGCACCAAGTGGCCCAACGGCTGGACGACTTTCGCCAACCAGATGAAGACCTGGGCCTACCGGCAGGACCAACTGCCCTCCACCCACCCGATCATGGCCGAGATCAACGATCTCGAGGACGTCATGGTCAACTTCGACGGCATCACCTACGCCAAGGGCGCCTCGGTGCTCAAGCAGCTGGTGGCGTACGTCGGTCAGGACGCCTTCTTCGCCGGCCTGCGCGCGTACTTCAAGCGGCACGCCTGGGGCAACACCACGCTGCCCGACCTGCTCGGCGCGCTGGAGGAGACCAGCGGGCGCGACCTGAAGACCTGGTCCCGCAAGTGGCTGGAGACGGCCGGCATCAACGTGCTGCGCCCGGAGATCGAGCTGGACGCCGCCGGCGCGATCGCCTCCTTCGCGGTCCGCCAGGAGGCCCCCGCGCTGCCCGCCGGCGCGAAGGGCGAGGCCGCCCTGCGTCCGCACCGGATCGCCATCGGCTGCTACGAGTTGACGGACGGCAAGCTGGTCCGCACCGAGCGGATCGAGCTGGACGTGGACGGCGAGCGCACCGCCGTGCCGCAGCTGACCGGCCGTCGGCTGCCCGCCGTGGTGCTGCTCAACGACGACGACCTGTCGTACGCCAAGCTGCGGCTGGACGACGCCTCGCTGGCCACCGTCACCGCGCACCTGGGCGACTTCGCCGAGCCGCTGCCGCGCGCGCTGGTCTGGGCCGCCGCCTGGGACATGACCCGGGACGGCGAGCTGGCCGCCCGCGACTACCTCGCGCTGGCCGTCGCCGGGCTGCCCGAGGAGAGCGACATCGGCGTGGTCCAGTCGGTGCAGCGCCAGGTGCAGAGCGCGCTGGACTCGTACGCCGACCCGGCCTGGCGCCCGCAGGGGCTGGCCCGCTGGGCCGCCGCCTGCGAGGAGCAGCTGCGCGCCGCCACCCCGGGCAGCGACCACCAGCTGGCCTGGGCCCGGGCGTTGGCCGCGGTCGCGCACCAGGCACCGCAGCTGGACCTGATCGCCGGCCTGCTGGACGGCTCGGTCGAGGTTCCCGGTCTGGCCGTGGACACCGAGCTGCGCTGGACCCTGCTGGTCAGCCTGGTCGCCGCCGGCCGGGCGGACGAGGCCGCGATCGACGCCGAGTTGGCCCGTGACAACACCGCGGCCGGCCAGGAGCACGCCGCCAGCTGCCGGGCCGCCCGGCCGACCGTGGCCGCCAAGGCCGACGCCTGGGCCTCGGTGGTGGAGTCGGAGGAGCTGACCAACTACCTCCAGGACGCGGTGATCGGCGGGTTCAACCGGTCCGACCAGCGCGAGCTGCTCGCGCCGTACGTGGCGAAGTACTTCGCCGCGATCAAGGGCGTCTGGGAGTCGCGCAGCCACGAGATCGCCTCGCAGATCATCACCGGGCTGTACCCGGCCACCCAGGTCGAGCAGGCCACCCTGGACGCCACCGACGCCTGGCTGGCCTCGGCCGAGCCGGTGCCCGCGCTGCGCCGGCTGGTCGTCGAGTCCCGGGCCGGCGTCGAGCGGGCGCTGAACGCCCGGGCCGTCGACCGCGCCGCGGGCGAGCGCTGAGCCCTGCCCTGGGCCACCCCCCTCCGAGGGGGGTGGCTCAGGGCAGGGTGACGGTGACCGTGGTGCCGCCGGCCTGCGGGCTGGTGAGGGTGACCGTGCCGCCGTGCGCGGTCACCACGGCGTGCACGATGGCCAGCCCGAGGCCGGTGCCGCCGGTGCTGCGGGTGCGTGACTGGTCGGCGCGGACGAAGCGTTCGAAGACCAGCGGGACCAGCTCGGGCGGGACCCCGGGGCCGTCGTCGCTGACGGTCAGGGTGCCCTCGGCCAGCCGCAGGGTGACCGTGCTGCCCGCCGGGGTGTGCCGGTGGGCGTTGCCGAGCAGGTTGGAGACCACCTGGCGCAGCCGGTCCTCGTCGCCGCTGACCAGCACCGGCTCCGTCGGCAGGTCGAGCCGCCAGTGGTGGCCGGGCGCGGCGGCGCGGGCGTCCGCGGTGCCGTCCAGGGCCAGCCGGGTGAGGTCCACCTCGCCGCGGGCGAGCGGCCGGCCGGCGTCCAGTCGGGCGAGCAGCAGCAGGTCCTCGACGATGGTGCCCATCCGGCGGGACTCCGCCTCGATCCGCTCCAGCGAGTGCCGGACCGGCTCCTGCACCGGCCCCGGGTGGCGCAGCGCCAGCTCGGCGTGGCCGCGCACGGCCGCCAGCGGGGTGCGCAGCTCGTGGCCGGCGTCGGCGGCGAACGAGCGCAGCCGGTCCTCCACCGCGTGCCGCTGGGCGAGCGCGTCGGCCACGTGGCCGAGCATCCGGTTGAGCGCCAGCCCGACCCGGCCGGTCTCGGTGGTCGGGTCGGCGTCCGGCACCCGTTCGGAGAGCTCCACCTCACCCCGCGCCAGCGGCAGCGCGCCGACCCGCTCGGCGGTGTCGGCGATCCGGTCCAGCGGGCGCAGCGAGACCCGCACCCAGAACGCGGCGGCCAGCCCGGCGGCGGCGCCGGCCACCGCGAAGACGGTCAGTTCGAGCACCAGCACCTGGTGTTCGGTACCGCTGACCTGGCTCATCGGCAGGCCGGTGACCAGCACGTCACCGTCCTCGCCGGCCACCGCGCGGACCCGGTAGTCGCCGAGCCCCGCCAGGTGGACGGTGCCGGCCGGGCCGCCGACCGGGAGCGCGGCCAGCCGCTGCTGGTCGGCCGGGGTGAGCCGGACCAGGTCGTCGGTGTCGGGCGAGGCGCTCCCGGCCGCCACCGCGTCGTCGTCCGCGTCCCCGTCCACCACGCCGGCCTGGGTCACCGTGCCGTGCAGCAGCCGGGCGCCGAAGGTGCCCGGGGCCTGCGCCCGGGTGTCGCTGCGCGGCCGGCCCGTCCGGCCGCTGTGCTCCAGGCTGGCCGCGTACCGGCCGCCGGTGTCGGTGAGCTGCTGGTCGAGCCGGGCCACCAGGAAGGTCTGCAGCGAGACCGCGACCGCCACGCCGACCGCGGCGAAGGTCAGCAGCAGCAGGACGAGCAGGCCCGCGATCAGCCGGCCGCGCAGTGTCCGGGGCACCGGACGCGGCCTCGGGAACCTCGGGGAGCGGGACGTCACGTGGTGGGCGCCTTGATCAGGTAGCCCGCGCCGCGGACGGTGTGGATCATCGGAGTGCGGCCGGCGTCGATCTTCTTGCGCAGGTAGCTGATGTAGAGCTCCACCACGTGCGCCTGGCCGCCGAAGTCGTACGACCAGACCGCGTCCAGGATCTGCGCCTTGCTGAGCACCTGGCGCGGATGGCTCAGCAGGTGGCGCAGCAGGGCGAACTCGGTCGGGCTCAGCTCGATCACGTCACCGCCCCGGGTGACCTCCCGGGTCTGCTCGACCAGCACCAGGTCGCCCAGCACCAGCGCGCCCTCCGGCGGCGGCAGGATCCGCCGCCCGGTGGCCGCGTCCGCCCGGCGCAGCAGGCCGCGCAGCCGGACCACCACCTCCGCCAGGCTGAACGGCTTGGTCACGTAGTCGTCGCCGCCGGCGGCGATCCCGGCGATCCGGTCCTCCACCGCGTCCTTGGCGGTCAGGAAGAGCACCCGGACCTCGGGGCGCTCGGCGTGGATCCGGGCCAGCACCGCCATGCCGTCCAGGTCGGGGAGCATCATGTCGAGGATCACCGCGTCCGGCGCCCAGGTCGAGGCGGCGCGGACCGCCTCGCCGCCGGTCGCGGCGCCGCGGGCCTCCCAGCCCTCGTAGCGCAGCGCGCCGCAGAGCACCTCGACCAGGTCGGGCTCGTCGTCGACGACCAGGATGCGGCGGGCGGTCAGGAGGTCCCCGGTCATGAGGTCCCTTCGGGGGGGTGGGCGAGCGGGTGCGGCGTCCGTCCATTCTGCCGGTGGCGATGAGAAAGCGGTGAGATCCGCGAGCGCCGGTGGGGACCTCCGCCGGCGGAAAAGCCCGGAAATCCGGGCTTCCGGGCCGGTCACGGACCCACTGTTCAGAGCGAACTGAGAGCTTGCGGTGTCAGGGTGGCAGCGCAGCCGCAGTCCGCGCGTCACCCGGCAGCTCCGTCACCGTCACGAGGAGGTCACCCTGAGCACCGCCACCCAGCACCCACACCGGTCCCCCGGCGGCCGCCGCAGGCAGGGGCAGCCGACCGTGATGCGCGCCCGCGGCGTGAGCCCCACCGAGCTGCTGCCCGACCCGGTGTCGCTGCTGGTCCTGCTCGCGATCGGCGCCGGTGCCCTCGGCGTGCTCGCCCTCTGGTGGCGGGACACCTTCGCGGTCACCGGCGCCGACGAGTGGCTGACCAACGCCGGCCGGATCACCGGCCTGCTGGCCGGGTACGCGGCGCCCGTGCTGCTCCTGCTGATGGCCCGGATCCCGCTGCTGGAGCACGAGGTCGGCGCGGACCGGCTGGCCCGCTGGCACGCGATCGGCGGGCGCTACCTGGTCGGCCTGGTCAGCGCGCACGTGCTGACGATCATCTGGGGCTACGCGCTGACCGCGCACGAGAACGTGGTCGGCGAGGGCGTCCAGATGGTCTTCCACTTCCCCGACATGATCAAGGCCTCGCTGGCCACCCTGCTGATGTTCGCCACCGGGGCCTTCTCGGCCCGGGCGGCCCGCCGCAGGCTGAGCTACGAGACCTGGTACTACCTGCACCTGGGCACCTACCTGGCGATCGCGCTCGGGTTCGGGCACCAGCTCAGCAACGGCGCCGACCTCGGTGAGGGGCCCGGGAAGCTCGGCTGGTACGCGCTCTACGCCGGCTCGTTCGGGCTGCTCGGGTGGTACCGGCTGGCCGTGCCGTTCCTGCGCGACCGGCGGCACCGGCTGCGGGTCGCCGAGGTGCGTCCGGAGGGGCCCGGGGTGGTGTCGGTCTTCCTGACCGGTGACCGGCTGGACGAACTGCGCTGCGAGCCCGGCCAGTTCTTCCGGCTGCGGTTCCTGACCCGGGAGCTGCGCTGGGCGGAGAACCCCTACTCGCTCTCCGCACCACCGCACCCGCGCTTCCTGCGGTTCACCGTCAAGGACCTCGGCGGGCACAGCGCGGCGATCGCCGGGCTGCGGCCGGGCGTGCGGGTGTGCGCGGAGGGCCCGTACGGCGCGTTCACGGCGCGGCGGCGCAAGGCGCGGCGGGTACTGCTGATCGCGGCGGGGGTCGGGATCACCCCGATCCGGACGCTCTTCGAGACGCTGCCGGCCGGACCGGGCGAACTCACCCTGCTCTACCGGGCGCGCGACGAGCGGGACCTGCTCTTCCGGGCCGAGCTGGAGGAGGTGGCGGTCAGGCGCCGGGCCCACCTGCGCTACCTGGTCGGGCCGCGCGCCGAGATCGGTGATCCGCTCACCGCGGAGGCGCTGGGCCGGCTGGTGCCCGGGCTGGCCTCGCACGAGGTGTTCCTGTGCGGCCCGGAGGGGCTGGCGGCGGCCACCGTCGCCGAGCTGCGGGCGGCGGGGGTGCCGGCGCAACGGATCCATCATGAGTCGTTCGCGTTCTGAGCCCGCCCGCCCAGCTGCCCGCCCGTCCGTCCCGTCCGTCCACCCGAACCGTCCGTCCGCCGAATCCGAGGGAGTGCCCACCCGATGCGTCGAACCGTTGTCACCTGCACCGCCACCGCGGCGGGCGTCATCCTGCTGCTCTCGCTCAAGCCGCACGGCTCGGGGACGGCGGCCAACAGCCTGCCGGTGATCTCCTCGAACACGGCCGGGCCGGGTGGGTCGGGGGCTTCGGGCACGCCGTCCGGGACACCGTCGAGCACGGCCTCCGGCCAGGCGGCGGCCGGGTCGCGGGTGGTGACCGGGAGCGCGGTCGACACCCGGTACGGGCCGGTGCAGGTCCGGGTCACCCTCACCGGCGACCGGCTGAGCCAGGTGGACGTGGTCCAGTACCCCTCGGAGAGCAACCGCGACTCGGAGATCAACAGCTACGCGCTGCCGCAGCTCAACCAGGAGGCGATCGCCGCCCAGAGCGCGCAGGTGGACAGCGTCTCCGGCGCCACCTACACCAGCGAGGGCTACCAGCGCTCGTTGCAGAGCGCGCTGGACCAGGCGGGGCACTGATGCTCCGGCACGTCGAGCACGCCATGGGGACGGTCTTCTCGTTCGCGGTGCGCGGCGCGACCGCCGACGACCGGCCGGCGCTCTCCCCCGCACTGGCCGAACTGCACCGGCTGGACGCGCTGTTCTCCACCTACCGGCCGGAGAGCGAGATCAGCCGGCTGCGTCGCGGCGAACTCACCCCGGCCGCCTGCGACCCGCTGGTCACCGAGGCGCTGGCGCAGTGCGCGACGATCGGCGCGCAGACGGGGGGATGGTTCTCCGCCGAGTACGCGGCCCGGGCGGGCGACACAGGGCTCGACCCGACCGGGTGGGTCAAGGGCTGGGCGGTGGAACGGGCCTCCCGGCTGCTGACCGCGGCCGGCTACCCGCACCACAGCATCACCGGCGGGGGCGACGTGCAGACCTCCGGCGAGGCGGCCCCCGGCCGGCCGTGGCGGATCGGCATCGCCGACCCGGCCCGGCCGGGGCACCTGGTCGGCGTGCTGGCCGGCCGCGACCTCGCCGTCGCCACCTCGGGCACCGCGGAGCGCGGGGCGCACATCCTCGACCCGCACACCGGCCGGCCGGCGCTGGAGTTGCTCTCGCTCACCCTGGTCGGCCGGGGCCTGGCCCGGACCGACGCCTGTGCCACCGCCGCCTTCGCCATGGGTCCGCTGCGCGCCATGCGCTGGACGCAGTCGCAGCCGGACCTGGAGGCCCTGGCGATCCTCCCGGACGGCCGCCGGCTGGGGACGGCGGGCTTCGGCCGCCACCTGCTCCCGACCGGGGCCGCCTGACGCACGGCCGGAGGTTCCCGGGGGCGTCGAGGACGCCCGGCAGTGGACGCCGGGTGGTGGACGCCCGCCTCCGGCGCGGTGGCCGACTCCCGGCGGGGTCGGACGGCTCGGGAGCAGCGCGGAACCAGCCTCCTGGCAGCGAGATCCGGACGCCTCCGGCGAACGTCGCCGGCCCCGCGGCGCGCGCGGTTAGCGTCGGTCTGCCGCCGCCAGCCAGCAGTACCGGCAGAAGGAGCCCGATGCACCGCAGTCCCGGCCGCCCCGATCCGCTGCCCGAGGAGAACGAGGAGCTGTCCCGCTGGACCTTCGGCGAACCGGCCGCCTTCCTGGTCGGCCCGCCGGCGCGGTGGCGGCGCTCCGTGGAGTCCGGCAGCACGGACGGGCACCCGTGGTCGCTGGAGGTCCACTACCACGCCGAGCGGCGGCGGGTGCTGAGCGTGCGGACGATCCGCGAGCTGCCGGCCTCGGTCCGGCGCCGGCCGTTGGACGACCTCGCCTCTCCGCTGCTGAGCTTCCGGCTGCACCGGGCCGCGGCGGATCGGGCGGCCACCGGCGTCCGCGAGCTGCTCACCCGGGCCGGCCGCGGGATCGCCCAACTGCCCGAGCGGGAGGCCGCGCTGACGGTGGACGGCATCGAGGTCCGGGCCCGGATGATCGAGGCGTCGGACAGTTACGCGATCCGCGCCCGGCTCGCCACCCTGACGGTCGTGCTCTGCGCGGAGCACGACCTGGGCGTACCACCGGCGGTGACGCTGGTCCCGCCCCCGGTGCGGCGGCCGACGGAGGCCGAGCACTGACGAACCGGGCACTGACGGGTTCGGCGGGCTGACGGGTTCGGCGCCCGTCGGCGCACGGTTGACCGCCCGTCACCGACCGCGGTTGACCGGCGACGGCAGCGGTCAGCCGTCGAGCCGGTCCAGGTAGTCGGTCACCGCGCCGGGGTGGTGCGGTGCCGAGGCGGTGAGCCCGAGGTGGCCGTCCGGGCGCACCAGCACCAGGGTGCCCTCCCGCGCCGCGTAGGCCGACCGGGCCAGCCCCCGCTCGTCGCGCCACCGCGCCACGCCGTCGGGCAGGCCGTGCGGCGAGCCGTCCAGCAGGCAGGCCCGGACGCTCGCACCGTGCGCGGCGACGGCCTCCCGCAGCACGCCGGCCGTGGTGTCGCCGAAGCCCAGCAGGGTGAAGTGCGGCCCGGCGAAGAACTCGAACAGCCGGACCGGTGCGCCGGTGGCGGCGTCCCGGCAGGGCGCGTCCGGGGCCCGGTCACCGGCCCGCAACAGCCCGCCGTCCCGGTCACCGCCCCGGTCGTCCAGCTCCCGGGCGAGCCGGCTCCAGCGGTAGCCGACCCCGAGGGTGCTGGTCTCCGGCGTCGACACCGTGTCCAGGCCACCGCCAGGCCGCCGCATCGCCGCCAGCACCGCGTCCAGCCGCGCCGAGCTGAGGTCGAGCGTCCAGGCGGCCACCGGCAGCCGCTCCTCCTGGTAGCTGTCCAGCAGCACGGACCCGGCCGGGCCACCCGCCACCCGGGCGAGCTTCCAACCCAGGTTGGCGGCGTCCTGGATGCCGGTGTTCATGCCCAGGCCGCCCGCGACGGGCTGGACGTGCGCCGCGTCGCCGGCCAGCAGCACCCGGCCGACCCGGTAGCGGTCGACCATCCGGACGTTGACCCGGTAGGTGGAGAGCAGGGCGGCCCCGGTCAGCCGCAGGCCCGGCCGCCGGGCGTGCCGGTCGAGCAGCCGCTGGAAGCTGTCCAGGGACGGCGGGACCGGGCCGCCCGCGGCGTCCCGCTCGGGACCGGCCTGGAACCACCACCCGGCGCGGGTGCCCGGGATCGGACAGAGCATCACCCCGCCGTCCAGGTCGATCCACTGGTGCCAGTAGCCACGGTCCAGCCCGGTCAGTTCGACGTCTCCGCAGACCATCACCCGGTCCTCGGAGGTCCGGCCGGCGAACCGCAGGCCCAACAACGTGCGGACCGTGCTGTGCCCGCCGTCGCAGCCCACCAGGTAGCCGGCCGCGATCTGCCGCCCGTCCGCGAGCCCGGCCCGCACACCGGTCTCGTCCTGGCTCAACTCCACCAGCTCGGAGTCGAGTTCGACCCGTACACCGAGCCCGGCCAGGCGGTCCCGGAGGATCTCCTCCAGCCGCCACTGCGGCAGCGTCCAGGGCCGGGCGTACGGAACGTCCGGGGTCGGGCCGGCCGCCGCGAGCGGGTCGGCGTCCGCGATCCTCACGCCGTCCCGGTACTTCCGCATCGGCACCGGCGGCGCGCCGGACGCCAGCACCTCCTCGATCACCCCGAGGTCGGCGAGCACCTCCAGGCTCCGCTGGTTCGGCCCCTTGGCGCGCGAGCCGCGCGGATACCGCGCCGCCCGCTCGAGCACCCGGACGGCGACGCCCCGGCGGGCGAGGTCGCAGGCCAGGGTCAGGCCGGTCGGGCCGGCTCCCACGATCAGTACGGCGGTCATCCGGGTTCCTCCTCGATGTCCGGTGCTCGACCCTCCCACCAAAACGCAACTGAGTTAAAAAAGCAACCAGGGAAGACTTCATACCCAGTTGCCTCCCGAGTGCTACCGTGAACGCCGTGAACGAAGCGATTGGGCTGCGGGCCCGGAAGAAGGAGCGGACCCGCCAGGCCATCTCGGACGCCGCGATCGCGCTCTTCCTGGCCCGCGGCTACGACCAGGTGGTGGTGGCCGAGGTCGCGGCCGCCGCCGAGGTGTCCAAGCCGACGCTGTTCCGGTACTTCCCGACCAAGGAGGACCTGGTCCTGCACCGGTTCGCCGACCACCAGGGCGAGTGGGCACGGGTGGTCGCCGAGCGCGCACCCGACGAGCCGCCGCTGGCCGCGCTCCACCGCCACCTCGTGCGCGGGCTGCACGAGCGCGACCCGGTCACCGGGCTGAACGACGTCCGGGAGGTGCTCGCCTTCCACGGCCTGGTGTTCGGCACTCCGTCCCTCTGCGCCCACCTGGTCCACTACCGCGCCGCGGACGAGGCGGCGCTGGCCGAGGCGCTGCGCGCGGCGGCCGGCGCGGGGCCGGACGAGCTGGGCCCGCGGCTGGCCGCCGCCCAGCTGACCGCCGTGCGGGAGGTCCTGGCCCGGGAGAACTGGCGCCGGCTGACCGCCGGTCACACCGCCGACCAGCTCCTCCCGCAGGCCGAGGCGGCGGCCGACCGTGCCTTCGAGCTGCTCGCGACGGGCCTGGCAGGACGCTGGGCCTGAGCCCGCGCTCCCACCCGCCGCCCACGACACGCCGGGCGCGGGGGTGGGGGTGAGCCGGTGCCCGGGCGGGGAGACTCTCGGACGTGGCAGAGAACGGTCAATCACCCCACGACGCCGGCTCCGCGCACGCCGGCGAGCAGCACGGCACCGCGCTGGGGAGCCGGCTGAACTGGCTGCGGGCCGGCGTGCTCGGCGCCAACGACGGCGTGGTCTCCACCGCCGGTCTGGTGGTCGGCGTGGCGGGCGCCACCTCCTCGGCCACTGCGCTGCTCGCCGCCGGCCTGGCCGGCCTGCTCGCCGGGGCACTCTCGATGGCCTCCGGCGAGTACGTCTCGGTGAGCACCCAGCGCGACAGCGAACGGGCCGCGCTGGCCCTCGAGCAGCGCGAGCTCACCGAGCAGCCGGTCGCCGAACTCGCCGAACTGACCGAGCTGTTGACCGACCGGGGGCTGACCGGGGAGCTGGCCCGCGAGGTGGCCGAGCAGCTCACCGCGCGCGACGCGCTCTCCGCGCACGCCCGGGTCGAGCTCGGCATCGACCCGGAACAGATCGTCAACCCGTGGCACGCCGCCGCGGCCAGCTGCGCGGCCTTCACCGTCGGCGCGCTGCTGCCCCTGCTCGCCATCGTGCTGCCGCCGACCTCGCTGCGGGTGCCGGTCACCGTGGTCGCCGTGCTCTGCGCGCTGGCCCTCACCGGCTGGATCAGTGCCCGGTTGAGTGCCTCACCGGCCGGTCCCGCGGTGCTGCGCAACCTGCTGGGCGGCGGGCTGGCGATGGGCGTCACCTACGCGGCGGGCACCCTGGTGGGCACCGCCACCCGCTGAGTCGGTCCTGGCTCACCCGTCCACCGTGATCCGGAAGAGCGGCAGCACCCGCCCGGGGACCGACCCGGACGGCGTCTCCCCGATCCGCACCGCGCCCAGCCGGGCGTAGAAGGGCGCGGCGTTGGGGTCGGAGTCGATGCTCAGGCTGCGGAAGCCGAGCTCCCGGGCGGCGCTCACCACGTGCCGGTAGAGCAGGCTGCCGACGCCCTGGCCCATCGCGGCCGGGTCGACGAAGAGCATCCCCAGCGAGCCGTGCGGGGCGTCGCCCTCCAGGGTGGCCATGCCGAGCAGCTCGCCGTCCCGCTCCGCGACCACCGCGCGGCCGATCACCAGGTCCTCCGGGCCGAGCGTCAGCTCCAGCCGGCAGGCGGCCATGAACGCCTCGTCATATCCCCAGTGCGCCTTGGAGCGCAGGACCAGCTCGGTGAGCGGACCGGCCTCCTCGGGCCGGGCGGAACGGACCAGCATCAGAGCCTCCGCGGGAGCGTCAGGGCCTCGACGGCCCGGGGACGCTCCACCGTACCGGCCGGCCGCAGGACGTCGGCAACCGGCAGCCGGTCACGGGGCACCGGTCCGGGCCCGCAGCCGGCGCAGCATCCGGGCGTCCTGGAACCCGGTGGCCCGGGCGGCGGCCTCCACCGTGCTGCCCTGCCCGATCAGGTGCTCGGCCCGCTCCACCCGGAGCAGCTGCTGGTAGCGCAGCGGGGTCAGCCCGGTGACCTCGGTGAACCGCCGGGTCAGGGTCCGTTCGCTGACGCCGCCGGCCGCCGCCAGGTCGGCCAGCTGGAGCCGCTCGGCGAACCGCGCGTCGATCAGGTCCTGCACCCGGTGCACGGCGTCGCTCAGGTGCGCGCGGTGCCGCAGCATCGCGCTGGCCTGCCGCTCCTCGCCGTTGCGGCGGGCGTAGACGACCATCTGGCGGGCCACCCGGGCGGCGGCGGCCGGCCCGTGCCGGACCGCGACCAGGTGCAGCGCGAGGTCGATGCCGCTGGCGATCCCGGCCGAGGTGACCACCCGGTCGTCCGCCACGTAGAGCACGTCGCGCGCCACGTGCGCCCGGGGGTAGCGACCGGCCAGCTCCTCCTGCAGGTCGTGGTGGGTGGTGCAGCGCCGGCCGTCCAGCAGGCCGGCCCGGCCCAGCGCGTCGGCCCCCGCGCAGATGCTGGCGACCGTCCCTCCGGCGCGGTGGTGGGCGGCCAGCCGTGCCAGCGCGGCGGCGCCGATCGGGCCACCGGCGCTCAGCACCGGCGCCCGCCAGCCGGGGACCATCAGCAGGTCCTCGACCGAGAGCTCCGGCCACCGGGTCGAGGCGCGCAGCGGCAGGCCCTGCGCGCTGGGGACCTCCTCCTGCTCGGCCACGTAGCAGAGCTGGTAGTCGTGGCCGAGCCCGGCCGCGGTGGAGAACACCTGGGCGGGCCCGGCGAGGTCCAGCAGGTGCAGCTGCGGGACCAGCAGGAAGACGACGCGCGGCACGATCCGGTCAGCCTCCGATCGAAGTGGCGGCGGCCGGCCGGGTCAGTTCGGCCACCGTGGCGATGGTGGCGAACCGGCCGGCCAGCGCGTACTCGGTGCGGGCGACGATCTGGTCGGTGGTCAGCGTGGTCGGGTCGGCCAGCAGCTCGGCCAGGCTCCGGTCGGCGGGGGCGTCCCGGTGCGGGATCGGGAAGGTCGCGGTCGCGTCGGTGACGAAGGTGACCTCGAAGCCCAGGTCGGCGGCGAGCCGGGTGGTGGTCTCGCAGCACTGCTCGGTCTGGATGCCGCTGATCAGCAGGCGGCGGATGCCGCGCTGGGTGAGCAGCTGCTGCAGGTTGGTGGTGGTGAAGGCGTTGCGCGAGGTCTTGGTGAGCACCGGCTCGCCGTCCCGCGGCGTCAGCCCGTCGATCAGTCGGACGTGCGGCGAGCTGGGGTCGAACGGCCCGCCGCTGCCGGGCTCGGTGTGCAGGATCCAGACCACCAGGTCGCCCTGCTCCCGGGCGGCGGCCACCAGTTCGTTGGTCACCTCGACGATCTCGGGGTTGGACACGGCCGCCCAGTTCGGCCGCTGGCGGAAGGACTCCTGGACGTCGATCACGATGAGTGCGTTGGTCATGGCTCGATCCTGGTGGTTCCGGCGCGCCGCCCGGTAGGCACCATCATGCCGCGAACCGGACCGATCCGGTCAGCCGTCGACCGGCGCGGGACGGTCCCGCGACGACCGTGAAACCAGAGGTCCCCCGCCGGGTCCGGCCCGACCACGAACGGCTCCTCCGCGCAGGCCCGGCGGCCGGCGGCCCGGCCCGGGCGGCCGGACCCGGCACGGCTCCAGCGGGGGAACGCGCGAAAACCCCGCTGCCCGGTGGTGCGGCAGCGGGGTTCCAAGCCGAGTGGTCTACTTCTTCTTGTCCTTGTTGATCACCGAGGGCAGCATGACCAGACCCGCAATGATCACGAAGAGCGCGATCGGGATCCCCACGTACAGGCCGAGGCTCTGCGCGACGGTCAGCCCCTTGTACGAGCCGTCACCGCCGTCGGCGAAGGCGGGCGACGACATCAGCATCATCAGCGCAGCCACCGCGGAGACCGCACCGGCGCGCACAGCGTTCCTCTTGTCCACGTTTTCCAAGGTACCGGCCCTTTATCGGGGGCCGCTCGGCGGGGTCGACCTTCCGGGTTCGGCGCCCCGGCCGGCCCGGATCCCGCCGGCCACGCTCCCACCGGACCGCAGCCCGCCGGCCCGCAGTCCACCGGTCAGCAGGCCGCCGAGGGCCAGCGCTCCGGGGGCGGCGGCCAGTCGCTCCAGGGTGACCGGGCGACCGGTGGCGTCGGCGACCGGCAGGCGCCAGTTGGGGTACTGGTCCCAGGTGCCGGGCAGGTTCTGCGGCCGGGGGTCGCCGACGGTGTCCGGCAGCCAGACGCCGACCAGCTGGGCCGGGGTGGCCAGCAGGAAGCGGTGGAGCGCGGTCCGGTCCAGTGGGTCGCCGCTGGCGAGCAGCCCGAGCCGGACCAACTCGGCTTGCCAGTCGGCCAGTTCGGCGGCGGCCGCGGCCCGTTCCACGGCCAGCGGGCGGCCGAGCAGGCCGAGCTGGTGGCGCAGGTCCACGTGCTCGCCGGAGAGCCGGGCCGCGGTGCTCGGCAGGTCGTGCGTGGTGAGGGTGGCCAGGCAGCCGGTCCGCCAGCGCTCGGGCGGCAGCGGGGCGCCCCCGGCCGCCCAGTCGCGCTCGAACCAGAGCACCGAGGTGCCGAGCACGCCGCGCGCCGCCAACTGCTCCCGCACGCCGGCTTCGACGGTGCCCAGGTCCTCGCCGATCACGCTGGTGCCGGCCCGGTGCGCCTCCAGGGCGAGCACGCCGAGCATCGCCTCGGCGTCGTAGCGGACGTAGGCGCCCTCGGTGGGCGGGCGGCCGGCCGGCACCCACCAGAGCCGGAACAGGCCCATCACGTGGTCGATCCGCAACGCCCCGCAGTGCCGGGTGGCGGCCCGCAGCAGCTCCGCGTACGGCGCGTAGCCGGCCCGGGCGAGCGCGTCCGGGCGCCAGGGCGGCAGGCCCCAGTCCTGGCCGTGCGCGTTGAAGGCGTCCGGTGGCGCGCCGACCGAGATGCCGGTGGCCAGCACGTCCTGCAGCACCCAGGCGTCGGCGCCGCCCGGGTGCGCGCCGATGGCCAGGTCGTGGACCAGGCCGACCGCCATGCCGGCCCGTTCCGCGGCCCGCTGGGCGGCGCCGAGCTGCTGGTCCAGCTGCCAGGCCAGCCAGCGGTGGAACTCGACGGCCCCGGCCAGCTCGGCGCGGGCGGCGGCGACCTGCGGGGTGTCCGGCCGGCGCAGCGCCTTCGGCCAGTGCTGCCAGTCGCTGCCGTGCACCTCGGCCAGCGCGTTCCAGAGCGCGTACCGCTCCAGCCAGTCGCCCTCGCGCCGGACGTACGCCCGGTACGCGGCCTCCCGCCCGGGCCCGCGCGGCACCGCGTGCAGCAGCTCCAGGGCGGCCCGCTTGAGGGTCCAGACGGCGTCCCGGTCGATCAGGCCGTCGTGCTCCAGCACCTCCGCGCGCAGCCGGCCGGCCTGCCGGGCCAGCTCCGCCAGCCGCTCACGGTCGGCCGGGCCGACGTAGGCGTACTCCGGCACCTCCTCCACCCGCAGGTGCACCGGGTCGGCGAAGCGCCGGGAGGACGGGCGGTACGGGGACGGGTCGGACGGGCTGCCGGGCACCCCCGCGTGCAACGGGTTGGTCTGCAGGAAGTCCGCACCCAGCGCGCCCGCCGACCACTGCGCCAGCTCGGCCAGGTCGGCCAGGTCGCCCATGCCCCACGAGCGTTCGGAGAGCACCGAGTAAAGCTGGGCGAGGAACCCCCAGCCCCGGCCGTGCGGGGTGGGTGACCGCTCGGGGGCGACGATCAGGTGCGCGCTCTCGGCCCGCTCGCCGAGCCACAGCCGCAGCGTGTGCCGGCCGAGCGGGAGGTCGGCGGGCAGCCAGTGCGCCCGGCCGGCCGGCAGCCGCCAGTCGGTGCCGTCCTCGAGCGCGATCACCAGCCGGGTCCCGGCGGGCAGGTCCAGCGCGGTGCGCCGGCCGGCCCTGGTGACCAGGGTGGGCGGCAGCAGCCGGGCGGCGGTCCGCTCGCGGTGTTCGGCCAGCGCCCGGTCGACGGCCTCGGGGGTGGCGGCGTCGACGCCGAGCGCGGCGAGCACCGCGACCAGGGTGGGGGCGCCGACCTGGACCACCTCGGCGCCGGAGTCGTAGCTGCTCTCCACACCGTGCGCGTGGGCCAGCGCGAGCAGCGCGGCGGGCGGGGCCGGGGCGTCGTAGGCGGGCGGCGCACCGGCGGCCCGGGCCGGCTCGGGCGCGTCGGCTCCGGAGGCGTCGTCAGGGCGGTTGAGGTAAGCGGCCAACACGGTCTCCTGCGGGGCTCGATGACACAGGACGGGGAGGAAGGGCACGGCGGACGGAGGGCGGACACGGCAGCTCCACTCCTACCCGGGCGCCCTCGCGGCGACCCTCAGCGGCACGCCGGGGCGGGGGCGCGGGGCCGTGGTGCGGCGGCGCGGGCGGCGACTCGGCCGGTGACTCGGCCGGCGACTCGGCCGGCAGGCGGAGAATCGGATGATCAACAACAAAAGGGTCATAAGCCCTCATCGCGTTGACAGTTGCCCTGTCAACTGGTGGGCTGTCACGGCGACGTCGGGCGCGGTCGGGCGCAGATCGCGGCCGGACGGTCGCGAACCCGCCGACCACCCCCTTCCGGCCGACTGCCCCCGGCCGTCCAGGAGGCCTCCTTGCAGACCCGTGTGTCCGCCGCCGCGGGGAGGCGGCTACGGCAGCAGCTCGAAGACAGCCCGGCCCTGCGCGAGGTTCTGCGGCACCCGGCGGTCCGGGTCACTCGGCAGGCCACCGCGCGCACCGCGCGCCGGGTCGCGCCGCGCACCGCGGACCGGCTGATCGCCGACCTCAAGGGCACCGAGCCGCTGCTCGCCGAGGTCCGCGCGGCCCGCACGGCCGAGCGGACGGGCACCGTGACGCACCGTCGGGCCGCGCTGCGGATCGCCGCCACCTTCTCCGCGGCGGCCGTGATCGGCGGCCTGCTCGCGGTCGCCCCGGCCACCGCGCTCGGCCAGTCGGCCACCTCGGCCGCGGTCAGCACCCCGTTCGCCACCCCCAACGGCACCCCGCTGGGCAACCTGGCCGACCCGCAGGTCTTCCCCCGCCCGCAGCAGCAGACGCTGACCGGCAAGCCGGTGACGGTCTCCTCCGAGGTGTTCCTGGTGGCCGCGCCACAGGCCGACCCGGGCGCGCTGGCCGCCGTCCGCGAGGTGCTCGGCGACGCGGGCGCGCAGACCGTGCTCACCCCGCCGTCGGCGACGGACGCCCCGGCCGGCTCTCTGGTGGTGTACGTCGGAGGGGCCGCCGAGGGGTCGACCGGCGGCACCGAGGGGGTGCTGCACCAGCTCGGCGCCCCCGACCCGACCGGCCTGCCGTCCGGCGGCTACGTCCTGGCCGCCGGTCAACTGCCCACCACGGGCGGCTCGTTCGGCGCGGTGGTGCTGGCCGGTGTGGACCCCGCGGGCACCTTCTACGCGGCACAGAGCCTGCGCCAGTTGCTCACCGCGGTCCCGGCCGGGCAGGGCCAGGGCGGCTCGGGAAGCTTCGGCTTCCCCGGCGTGATCCTGCGCGACTGGCCGTCCGGCGCGCCGGTGCGCGGCACCGCGGAGGACTTCTACGGCACGCCGTGGACCAACGACCAGCGGCTCGCCCTGATGGACTTCCTGGGCGCCACCAAGCAGAACTTCTACCTCTACTCCCCCGGCGACGACCCGTACCGGCAGGCCCAGTGGCGCGACCCGTACCCGGCCGGCCAGAACACCGACCTGCGGGTGCTGGCCGACCGGGCGCAGCAGAACCACGTCACCCTCGGCTACGCCATCGAGCCGGGCCAGAGCTTCTGCTACAGCAGCAGCAAGGACCTCGACACGCTGCTCGGCAAGCTGGACGCGATGCGTCAGATCGGCTTCACCGCCTTCCAGTTGCAGTTCCAGGACGCCACCTACGACTCCAGCCAGTGGCACTGCGCGGGCGACCGGCTGGCCTTCGGCACCGGCCCGGCCGCCGCCGCCCGGGCCCAGGCCAGGGTGGCCGCCGCCGTGCAGCAGCGGCTGATCGACCGCAACCCCGGCCTGGCGCCGCTCTCGATCGTCCCCACCGAGGACCACCAGCAGGGCGCCAGCCCGTACCGCACCGCACTGGCCGGCGCGCTGCCCAAGGGCGTGCAGGTCGCCTGGACCGGCGTCGGGGTGATCCCGGCGACGATCACCGCCGCGCAGACCTCGGCCACCGCCGCGCTCTTCGGCCACCCGCTGATGACCACCGACAACTACCCGGTCAACGACTCCACCCCGGACCGGCTCTACCTCGGCCCGTACACCGGCCGTGACCCGCAGCTGGCGAGCGGCTCGGCGGTGCTGCTGACCTCCGGCATGCAGCAGCCCACCGCCTCCCGGATCGCGCTCTCCACCGCCGCCGACTTCGGCTGGAACCCGACCGGCTACCAGCCCGACCAGTCCTGGCAGTACGCGCTGCGCTCGCTGGCCGCCAGTACCGTGCCCGGCAGCGCCGCCGACCCGAGCGGCGGGCCGGCCCTGGCCGCGCTCACCGCGCTGGCCGCCAACAGCTCCTCCTCACCGCTCGCACCGCAGGAGTCGGCCTATCTGACCCCGCTGATCAACGCCTTCTGGGCGGCGTTGCAGCCGCCCACCGGCGGCACGATCGACCTCGGCAAGCTCCAGCAGGCCGCCGCCCCGCTGCGGGCCGCCTTCGGCACGATGGCCGGCGCGGCCGACGCGCTGGGCGGCAACGACTCGCAGGCCGCCCCGGCCGGCGACGACCTGGCCGCCGAGGCCGGGCCGTGGTTGGACCGGCTGAGCATCTACGGGCAGGCCGGGCAGGCCGCGCTGGACATGCTGCTGGCCCAGCACACCGGCGACGGCGCCACCGCCTGGCAGGCCCGGGTCACCCTGCGCTCGCTGCGCGACCAGCTCGCCCAGGGCGGCACCACGGTCGGCGCCGGGGTGCTCGACCCGTTCCTGGACCGGGCACTGAGAGCCGCCGACAACTGGTCCGGGGTGACCGCCGGTTCGATCTCGCCGACCACCACGATGGGCAGCGCGACCGGGCACGGCCCCCACCAGATGACCGACTCCTCGCCCGGCACCTTCTACTGGACCTCCGCGCCGCCGCAGGTCGGCGACTCCTTCGGGATCAGCCTCGGCGACGGCCTCCCGGTCGGCACGGTCACCGTCGCCATGGGCGCGCAGCCCGACGCCGACCCGGGCAGCGACGACGCCATCGCCGCGGCCGACGACTACCTGCACGACGGCGTCCTGGAGTACACCACCGGCGACGGCGGCTGGCGGCAGCTGGCCACCGTGCACGACCAGAAGACGGTCACCGCCGGCCTGCCGGCCGGTGTGGTGGTCCGGGCGATCCGGTTGCGCGCCACCGCGACCCAGCAGTCCGCCATCGCGGTGCGCGACTTCAGCGTCACCGCGCCGGACGCCGGCAGGACCAGCGTCAGCGGTGGTCCGGCCCCGGCCCCCGGCTCCTCCCCGGCCGCCGTGCTGGACGGCGACCCGGACACCGCCTACCGGGCGGCCGCCCCGGCGGCCCCGAGCGACCCCCCGCTCACCGTGCAGCTGGGCAGCACCCGGCCGCTGGACCGGCTGACCGTGCTGACCGACCCGACGGTGCACTCCACCGCGGCGGTGCAGATCCACCAGCCGGACGGCAGCTGGACCCAGATCGGCACCGTGCAGCCCGGCTACAACGAGCTGCCCGCGAACGGGCAGCGGACCGACGCGGTCCGGCTGGTCTTCCAAGCGGGCGGCGACGCGCCGGTGGTCAACCAGATCGTGCCCTGGTACGCGGACGACCCGGTCGCCCAGCTGACGCTGGCCGACCCGGTGCTGGACGTGGTGGCCGGCGCGACCACTCCCGCGAGCACCCGGGCCGTGGTGCAGGCGGTCCGGCCGGAGGGCGCGAGCGGCGACGTGCACGTCGAGCAGCCGAGCACGCCGGCCGGCCTGACCGTCACCCCGGTCGCGGCGCCCGGCCAGCCGGGCTCGCCGGTGAGCGTGCCGCGCGGCGCCCAGGCCAGCGCGACGGTGCAGGTCAGCGCGGCGGCGGGGACGCCGTCCGGGACGTACCCGGTGCCGGTGGACTTCACCAGCAACGGGACGACCGTCCAGCAGACCCTCCAGGTGCACGTGGTGCCGCCGACCAGCGGTCCGGACCTGGCGCTCACCGCGACCGCCAGCTCCTCGGGCGACGCCTCGGCGAAGTACCCGGCCTCGGCGGTCACCGACGGCAACCCGGCCACCCGGTGGGCCTCGAAGCCGGCCGACAACGCCTGGGTGCAGCTCCAGCTGCCGCAGGCCGCCGAGCTGGGCGAGGCCGTGCTGCACTGGTCGGACGCCTACGCCGCCGCGTACCAGCTGCAGACCTCGGCGGACGGGGTGAACTGGACCACCGTGGCGACCGTGGGCAGCGGCCACGGCGGGACCGAGACGGTGCGCTTCGACGCGCCGGGCGCGGTGTACTTCCGGATGCAGGGGGTCCGGCAGGCCACCCAGTTCGGCTACTCGCTCACCGGGATCGAGCTCTACGCGGTGGCCGGCACCGGCGGCGCGGCCTCGCCGCCCGTCCAGCCGGGACAGCCGACGCCGACGCCCACGCCCACGCCGTCCGGGCAGCCGAGCGGCGGGCCGAGCACGGTCCCGACCCCGACGCCGACCACCTCGCCGGGCGCCGTCCCGACCCCGACCGCCTCGCCCTCGGCCCAGCCCAGCCCGGGCGCCCCGCCGGCCCCCTCGGCCCCACCCACCCCGGGCGCCCCGCCGGCACCCCCGGCCTCGCCGAGCCCGGGCGCGACCTGGCCGACGCACTAGGGCCGGTCCGGCGCGCACCGCCGAACGGGTGAGTGCGGGCATACGGCGGGCCGGCGGCGCGCTCACCGGGAGCGCGGCGCCGGCCCATGAGGCGTACCGAAGGGTGCGGCCTTGGTGGTCAGGCGGTGAGGGCCTCCGGCTGCTCACCGCGGTGGACAGGGCGGGACCGGCCGATCGGGAGCTTGGCGGGCCCCGCGTGGTCGGTATGGTCGTGGTGTTCGAAGTCACGGAACTGGTCCGTGCCACCGTACGGCTCCAGGTAGGGCCGCCAGCGCGGGTCCTTGATCCCGGTTCCGATGATGCGCCAGGCCAGCCCGCTGGGCGGGGCCGGAGGTCGCTTCATCCGCCACCCGAGTTCGGTCAGGTGGCGGTCGGCCTTGACGTGGTTGCAGCGGCGGCAGGCCGCCACGACGTTGTCCCAGCGGTGCTGCCCACCGCGGCTGCGCGGGATGACGTGGTCGACGCTGGTAGCGGCGGCCCCGCAGTAGACGCAGCGCCCGTGGTCGCGGGCGAAGAGCGCGCGGCGGGTGAGCGGGACGGGCCCGCAGAACGGCACCCGGACGAACCGGGTGAGCCGAACCACGGAGGGCGCCGAAACGGCGCTGGTGGCGCTGTGCATGGTGACTCCCGATTCCTCCAGGCTGACCGCCTTGTGGTTGAGGACCAGGATGAGTGCGCGGCGCATCGATACGACGCCGAGTGGCTCGTAGGACGCGTTGAGGACCAGGACATGCGGCACGGATGCCTCCTTGGACGCCTGCGGCGCGTGGCTCGCGCCGGGACGAGCGGATGATCACGCTTTGTGGCGCGATCACCCCCAGTGTCGCCTTACGACTTTGTACGGCGCCACCATTACCGGGTAACAGGCCGGGGTGGCTTCGGTCATAACCCGGTGTTCTTGCTCTATGCCCAGACCTGCGGCGTGCTGCACTCGAACGGCCCGCGGGCGGCCCGTGGCGGTCCCTCGTCGCCCGCCCGGCGGGCCGCCGGGCGGGCGACGGCCGGCGGGCTCGCCCGCTGCCGGGCGCTAGGCTGAGCCGACGGTCCACGCGCGCGGCGTGTCCACGGGTGGACCGTCATCGCGTGCCCTCTGCAGGAAGGTTTCACCGTGAGCTGGCCCGGTTCCCCGGCCCTCCTCCTCGCCGCCGGCGCCACCCCGGCGCCACTGCCGCAGCTGCCGACCAGCCCGGGTCAGGTCACCACCAGCGCCCGGGAGGCCACCGGCTGGCTGGACGCCAACTGGCAGAGCTGGGTCGAGGGCGGTCTGCGGATCGTGCTGATCGTGCTGCTCGCCCTGGTGCTGCGGGCGGTGGTGCGCAAGCTGATCAGCCAGTTGATACACCGGATGACCAAGGAGCCGCCGGCCGACGCGGAGAGCAGCCGGCTGGGTGGACTGCTCGTCAACACCGAGCGGCGCCAGCAGCGGTCGGCGGCGATCGGCTCGGTGCTGCGCAGCGTGGCGTCCTTCACCATCCTGGGCACCGCCGCGCTGATGGTGCTCTCGGCGCTGGGGGTCAACCTGGCGCCGCTGCTGGCCAGCGCCGGGGTGGCCGGCGTGGCGATCGGTTTCGGCGCCCGCAACCTGGTCACCGACTTCCTCTCCGGGGTCTTCATGATCATGGAGGACCAGTACGGCGTCGGGGACGAGATCGACACCGGGGTGGCCACCGGGACCGTGCTGGAGGTCGGCCTGCGGGTGACCAAGCTGCGCGGGGCCGGCGGGGAGATCTGGTACATCCGCAACGGCGAGGTGAAGCGGATCGCCAACATGAGCCAGGGCTGGTCCACCGCCATCGTGGACGTCCAGGTCGGCTACCGGGAGAACCTGGGCCGGGTGGAGTCGCTGATCATGCAGGCCGCCGAGGAACTGGCCAAGGAGCAGCCCTGGGACGAGCTGCTCTGGGAGCCGGTGCGGGTGCTGGGCGTGGAGTCGGTGGCGGCGGACAACGTGGTGCTGCGGGTCGAGGCCAAGACCATGCCGGGGAAGGCCACGCTGGTCTCCCGCGGGCTGCGGCAGCGGTTGAAGTACGTCTTCGACGAGGCCGGGATCAAGCTCAAGGAGGAGGCCACGGCGGGCACGCCGGCCGCGCCGCCGACGGACGCGCTGCCGCCCTCGGCGCTCTCCGACCCCGCGTCGGCCCGCTCGCTGGCCACCAAGCCGATCCCGCTGCCCACGCCCGAGGAGCAGGAGCACCTGAAGCTGCTCTGACCCCGCTCCGAGCGGCCCCGCGCGGAGCGACCCCGCGCGCCGAGAGCCCCGCACCCCCTTCCCGGGGGCCGCGGGGCTCTCCGCGTGTCCGGGGCCGGTGAATCGGCGACCGTCCGGTCATTGACACTCCGCCGGGCCGGGCCTACGGTCCTCTTCAGCGATTGGAAACTTTACTAACAATCCACGTCGTGCCGGGCCGCCCAGCGGGGCCGTGACCTGCCGCACGATCCCCACCGCGGACGGAGGAGGATCAGCTCGTGACCGACACCACCCGCCCCACCGCTCCCTCCGCCGCGCCGCGTCCCGGGACGCCGAGCCGGCTGCGCGCCATCAACGACCGGGCCGCGCTCGACCTGCTGCTGGCGCACGGCCCGCTCTCCCGGACCCGGATCGGCACGCTGACCGGGCTCTCCAAGCCGACCGCCTCACAGCTGCTGGCCCGGCTGGAGGCCGCCGGGCTGGTCGTCCCGGTCGGCACCACGGCGGGCGGGCCGGGCCCCAACGCGCAGCTGTACCAGGTGAATCCGGCCGCCGGGTACGTGGCGGGACTGGACGTCACCCGGGACCGGATCCGGTTCGCGGTGGCCGACATCACCGGGCGCACGCTGGCCGAGCACACCCTCCCCACCCCGGGCCGGCAGGCCGCCGGCGCGGTGGCCCGGGTCGCGGACGGGCTCGCCGAGACGGTCCGGCTGGCCGGGCTCGCCCCGGGCAGCCTGCGCGAGATCGCGATCGGCACGCCGGGGGCGCTCGACCCGGCCACCGGCAAGCTGCGCTACGCCGCCCACCTGCCCGGCTGGCACTCCCCGCACCTGCTCGACGAGCTGCGCGAGGCACTCGACGCACCGGTCTCGCTGGAGAACGACGTCAACCTGGCCGCCGTCGCCGAGCAGGTGCTCGGCTCGGCGCGCGGCTGCCGGGACTTCGTGCTGCTCTGGGCCGAGGAGGGGATCGGCGCCGCGATCGTGATCGCCGGCCGGCTGCACCGGGGCTTCACCGGCGGTGCCGGCGAGGTCGGCTACATGCCGGTGCCGGGCGCTCCGGTGGTCCGCAACGTCCGCCGGGAGAACTCCGGCGGGTTCCAGCAGCTGGCCGGCGCCGCCGCGGTGCTCGCGCTGGCCCGGACGCACCGGATCGCCGGCCCGACGGCCGAGGCCGCGATCACCAGGGCGCTGGCCACCCCCGGCGCCGGGGACGAGTTCCTGGCCGTGCTGGCCAACCGGCTGGCCACCGGCCTGGCGGCGATCGTCGCGGTGATCGACCCCGAGCTGGTGGTGCTCTGCGGCGGCATCCCCACCGCCGGCGGCGAACGGCTGCGCGAGCTCGTCCAGGAGGAGCTGACCGGCCTGGCCGTGCCCCGTCCGGCACTGCGCAGCAGCACCGTGCCGGGCTCCCCCGTCCTGCACGGCGCCCTGCAGCGCGCCCTGACCGCCGCCCGGGAGACGGCCTTCACCACCGCCTAGCCCCGCTCTTCGGTTTCCCGCACAGCTCCCCCCTTCCCCCGCCCGGGGCCGACGGGCGATGACGCCTGCCCCGGCACCCCCAGGAGGACATCCGTGCCCAGCAACCGCATCCCCGCCCCCACCCCCACCCGCCCGCGCCGGCTGGCCGCCGCGCTCGGCCTGAGCACCGCCGTCGTCCTGCTGGCCGCCGGCTGCACCGGCACCGACTCCACCGGCAGCGCCGGCTCGGCCGACGGCAAGGACGTCACCATCACGTTCTGGCACGGCTGGAGCCAGCCCGACGAGACCGGCGCGATCAACGCCAACATCGCGAACTTCGAGAAGCTGCACCCGAACATCCACGTCAAGGTGGTCGCCAACGTCTCCGACGACAAGAGCGAGCAGGCGCTGCGGGCCGGCGGGCCGGATGCCCCGGACGTGGTCTCCTCCTTCACCACCGACAACGTGGGCAAGTTCTGCGCCTCCGGGGTCTGGACCGACCTCACCCCGTTCCTCCGGAAGGACGGCATCGACCCGGCCACCACCTTCCCCGCGCCGATGCTCAAGTACAGCCAGTTCCAGGGCGACCAGTGCTCGCTGCCGCTGCTCGGCGACGCCTACGGGCTCTACTACAACAAGACCGAGTTCGCCGCCGCCGGCATCACCCGACCGCCGAGGACGCTCAACGAGTTCGACGCCGACGCGGTCAAGCTGACCATCGCCAAGGGCGACGGCTACCAGCAGCTCGGCTTCATGCCCGACTACCACGGTTACGAGACCGCCCCCGCGCACTACCTGGCCCAGTGGGGCGCCACGTACTTCGGCCCGGACGGCAGGTCCGACATCGCCACCGACCCGTCGGTCGCCGCCATGATGACCTGGCAGAAGAACCTGATCGGCCAACTCGGCGGCTACGACAAGCTGGAGAGGTTCCGGACCACCTTCGGCGACGAGTTCAGCGCCAAGAACCCGTTCGAGACCGGGCAGGTGGCGATGGCCCTGGACGGCGAGTGGCGGACCGAGTCGATCGCCGAGGACAAGGCCTCGATCGACTGGGCCACCGCGCCGTTCCCGGTGCCGGACGCACTCGCCGGCACCTACGGTCGCGGCTACCAGACCGGCACCATCATCGGGATCGCCCGCAGCAGCCAGCAGCAGGCCGCCGCCTGGGAGTTGGTCAAGTACCTGACCACCGACACCAACGCGGTGGTCAGCTTCGCCAACGCCATCCACAACGTGCCGAGCACCATAGCGGCGCTCAACTCGCCGCAGCTGGACGCCGATCCCAACTTCAGGACCTTCCTGGACATCGCCAGGAACCCGTACTCCAGCACCACCCCGGCCAGCATCAACGGCGGTGCGTACCAGGTGAGCCTGCAGAACCTCGGCTACGACTTCGAGAGCGGCAGGCAGAGCGACCTGGCGGCCGGCCTCGCGGCCACCGCCAAGGAGATCGACACCGCCGTGGCCCAGGCGAAGTGAGCCACCGATGGCCCCGCTGAACTCCCCCCTGCCCGCGGCGCTGCGCCGCCGGCGCCGCCGGGAGGCGGCCCGTACGCTGGCCTTCCTCTCCCCCTGGCTGATCGGCTTCGGCGTCTTCTTCGCCTACCCGCTGGTCTCCACGGTCTACTTCAGCTTCATGAAGTACGACGGGTTCACCGCACCGGTCTTCACCGGGCTGAGGAACTGGCACTACGTCCTCAGCGACTACCCGTTCTTCTGGCAGGGCCTGCGCAACACGCTCTGGCTGGTCGTGGTGATGGTCTCGCTGCGGGTGGTCTTCGGACTCGGCGTCGGCATGCTGGTCACCAGGATCAGGACCGGCGCGGGCTTCTTCCGGACCGCCTTCTACCTGCCCTACCTGGCCCCGCCGGTGGCCGCCACGATCGCCTTCGCGTTCCTGCTCAACCCCGGCACCGGGCCGGTCGACCACCTGCTCGGCTCACTCGGCCTGCCGCAGCCCGGCTGGTTCAACGACCCGAACTGGTCGAAGCCCGCGCTCAGCCTGCTCGCGCTGTGGGGCATCGGCGACCTGATGGTGATCTTCCTGGCCGCGCTGCTCGACGTGCCCCGGGAGCAGTACGAGGCGGCGGAGCTGGACGGCGCCGGGCCCTGGCAGCGGTTCCGCTACGTCACCTGTCCGAACATCTCGCCGATCGTGATGTTCGCGGTGGTCACCGGGGTGATCCAGACCATGCAGTACTACACCCAGGCGATCGTGGCCGGGCAGGTCGCCAGCGGCGTGATCGGCGGCTCCGGGGAGCAGTTCGAACCCGGCTATCCGCAGGGCTCCACCTGGACCCTGCCGCAGATGGTCTACAACCTCGGCTTCCAGCGCTTCGACACCGGCTCGGCCTGCGTGGTCGCGCTGATCCTGTTCGCCATCTCGATGGCCTTCACCTGCCTGCTGCTGCGCCGCAGGTCCGGCTTCATCCCGGCCGAGGACTAGGACCACCACCATGACCAACGCCCTCACCACGCCGCTGCGTCCGGCCGTTCCGCACCCGCCCCGCACGACGGCGGCCCGGGCCGCCCGCCGCCGGGCCGTCCTGCACTGGACGGCGGTGCACGCGACCGCCGTGGCGGCCGCGCTGCTCTTCCTGCTCCCCTTCGTCTTCGTCTTCCTCACCTCGGTGATGACGGACCGCCAGGCACTCACCACCGACTACTGGCCGCAGCACTGGAGTTGGGACAACTACGTCAGGGTGTGGCAGACCCCCGGGTTCCTCACCTGGTGGCGCAACACCCTGGTCTACGCGGGCGCCGGCACGCTGCTGACCGTCGTCTCGAGCGTGCCGGTGGCCTACGCGCTGGCCCGGTTCCGGTTCCGCGGCCGCAACCTGGCCCTGATGGCGGTGGTCTCGATGATGATGCTGCCACCGCAGGTGACCGTCGTCCCGATGTACCTGTTCTGGGCCAAGCAGCTGCACCTCACCGGCACGCTCTGGCCGCTGATCATCCCGATGGCCTTCGGGGACGCCTTCTCGATCTTCCTGCTGCGGCAGTTCCTGCTCACCATCCCCCGCGAGTACGTGGAGGCGGCCCGGATCGACGGCTGCGGGGAGTTGCGGACCCTGCTGCGGGTGATCCTGCCGATGGCCCGCCCGGCCGTCGCGGCGGTGGCGCTGTTCCAGTTCTTCTACTGCTGGAACGACTACTTCGGGCCGCAGATCTACGCCAGCGAGAACCCGGGCGCCTGGACCCTCTCGTACGGGCTGGAGTCGTTCAAGAGCGCCCACCACACCAACTGGAACCTCACCATGGCGGCCACCCTGCTCGTCATGGCACCGGTCATCGTGCTGTTCTTCTTCGCGCAGAGGGCCTTCATCGAAGGCGTGACACTGACAGGGGTCAAGGGCTGATGTCCCTCAAACTCGCCGTCGTGGGCGGCGGTTCCACCTACACTCCCGAACTCGTGGACGGCTTCGCCCGGTTGCGGGACAGCCTGCCGGTCGCCGAGCTGGTGCTGATCGACCCGGTGGCCGAACGGCTGGACCTGGTCGGGGGGTTGGCCCGGCGGATCTTCGCCCGGCAGGGCCACCCGGGCACCGTCAGCACGACCGGCGACCTGGACGCCGGAGTGGCCGGCGCCGACGCGGTGCTGCTGCAACTGCGAGTCGGCGGGCAGGCCGCCCGGGCCGAGGACGAGACGTGGCCGCTGGAGTGCGGCTGCGTGGGCCAGGAGACCACCGGGGCGGGCGGGTTGGCGAAGGCGCTGCGAACCGTACCGGTGGTGCTCGACATCGCCGAACGGGTGCGCCGGGCGAACCCCGCGGCCTGGATCGTCGACTTCACCAACCCGGTGGGGATCGTCACCCGGGCGCTGCAGACCGCCGGGCACCAGGCGGTCGGGCTGTGCAATGTCGCGATCGGGTTCCAGCGCAAGTTCGCCGCGCACCTGGGGGTCGCGCCGGAACGGGTGCGGCTGGACCACGTCGGGCTCAACCACCTGACCTGGGAGCGCGGGGTGACACTGCTGGACTCCCCGTCCAGCGGCTCGGGCCGTGAGGTCCTACCGGAGTTGCTGTCCCGCTTCGGACCGCGGATCGCCGAGGACCTGCACCTGCCGCTGCCGGTGATCCAGCGGCTCGGCGTGGTGCCCTCCTACTACCTGCGATACTTCTACCAACACGACGTGGTGGTCGAGGAGTTGCGCGCCACCGGCTCACGGGCGTCCGAAGTCGCCTCCATCGAACGGGAGTTGCTTTCGCTGTACGCGGATCCGACGCTGGACACCAAGCCCGGGCTGCTCGCCCGGCGCGGTGGCGCCTTCTACTCGGAGGCGGCCGTACAGCTGATCGCCGCCCTGCTCGGCACCGGCCTCTCCGGCTCCCAGGTGGTCAACACCCGCAACGACGGCACGCTGCCCTTCCTGCCCGACGACGCGGTGATCGAGGTGCCCGCGGAGGTGGACGCCGACGGCGTGCGGCCGCTGCCGCAGCGCCCGGTCGAACCGCTCTTCGCCGGGCTGATCGCCGCCGTCACCGCGTACGAGCAACTCGCCCTGGAGGCCGCGCTCGAGGGCGGCCGGGACCGGGTCTTCGACGCCCTGCTGGCCCACCCGCTGATCGGCCAGCTCGACCTCGCCGACCGACTGACCGACCGGCTGCTCGCCCACAACCGCGCACACCTGCCGTGGGCCTAGGGGGACCTTCGATGCCACAACTGCCCGGAGTACTGGCCATCGACGCCGGCAACAGCAAGACCGACGTCGCACTGGTCGGCGCCGACGGCACGCTGCTCGGCACCGCCCGGGGCGGCGGCTTCACCCCGCACCTGGACGGACCGGAGGCCGCCGTGGCCGCCCTCGCCCCGCTGGTCGCGGCGGTCTCCGGACGTGGCACCCCCGGCGGCCCGGTCGCCGAGCACCTCAGCGCCTGCCTGGCCAACGCCGACCTCCCGGTGGAGGAGCGGCGGTTGGAGCGGGCCCTCGCGGACCAGGGCTGGGCGCGCACCGTCACCGTCGTCAACGACACCTTCGGGCTGCTCCGGGCCGGCACCGACGCCCCGCACGGGGTGGCCGTGGTCTGCGGCGCCGGCATCAACTGCGCCGGCCTGCTCCTGGACGGCCGCACCGCCCGGTTCCCCGCCCTCGGCCCGCTGACCGGCGACTGGGGCGGCGGCGGCAGCCTGGCGACCGAGGCCATGTGGCACGCCACCCGCGCCGAGGACGGCCGGGGCGAGCCGACCGCGCTCGCTCCGGCGATCGCCCGTCACTTCGGGCTCCCCACCGCGGGCGCCGTCGCGGAGGCCGTCCACCTCTCCCGGCTCCCCGCCGCCCGCCTGCACGAGATCGTCCCGCTCCTCTTCACGTGCGCGGAGGCCGGCGACCCGACCGCCCTTCACCTCGTCGACCGCCAGGCCGACGAGATCACCCGCCTGGTCCGGGTCGCCCTCACCCGCCTGGACGCCCTCTCCACCCCCATCCCCCTGGTTCTGGGCGGCGGCATCCTGGCCGCCCGCCACCCCCTCCTGCTGGGCAACCTCACCACCCGCCTGACCGCCCTCGCCCCGCTCGCCCAGCCCCGCGTCATCACCGCTCCCCCGGTACTGGGCGCCGCCCTCCTGGGCCTCGACCACCTGGCACAGGCGGCCCTGGGCGGTGGCCCCGAAGCCCAACACCGGCTCCGCGCGGCCTACCCGGCGAGCACCGCCGAGCCGGTCGTCCAGAGCTGACCGGACCCGAAGCAGTGCGACGTGGGCAGGCCCTGCCGCTGGGGTTGCGGGCCCGCCTAGCGTCCGGGGTGGACCTGGACGACGGCGTACCGGCCGGTGGTTCGCCAGGGCTCCCCCGTGCCGTCGAGCTCGGCGACCGCGGCCGCGCCGACGCCGACGACCACGTCCGACTTGAGCGTCCGCAGGGCGGCCACGGGTGACGGGAAGTGGCCCGCCGCGCCGGCGAACGGCGTGGTCGGCGGCCACAGCCGATCGCCCACCAGACGGCGGTAGTTGAGGTCACCCTTGAGGATCGTCAGCGCCGCGCCGGCGAACTCCGCCCGGAGGTCGGCGGGCAGGTCGTGGAACGGCAGTGGCGCGCAGAAGAACGGGTGCGCGCGGACCACGAGCACGGCGTCGTTCATCGCCCGCCACAACCGGTGGCCGACCGCCGCGGCCTCCGGCCCGGGTGCGCGGCGAAGGCGCTCCACCGCCGCGAGGACGTCCGCCATCGTGGCGTCGGAGACGTAGTACGGCTGCGGCTTCACGTGGAGCGTGACCTCGGCCGCCAGCCCGCTCGCCAGGAGGTGGTCGATCAGCACCAGGTCCGGCAGCAGCTCCCGGCCGGCGTTGTCCGCGACCAGGCAGACCCGCCCGCCCCTCGCCCCCTCCAGCTCGGCCCACAGCACCGGACCGTCATCGACGATCACCCTCGAAGGCGCCCCCGTTTCCGCCCCCGCGGTGATCTGGAAACCGAGGTCGGCGCGGTTCCCCCACAGCGCCGACGACAGCAACGCCTCCCGCCGGCCCGCCTCCGGAAGAGCCCGGAGCCCGCCGAGCGCGGCGAGCTCGTCGTCCACGGCCGCACCGGCCAGCTCCGCGCTCTTGAACGGCCCGAACGGGTCGACCCCCTGCCAGGCCCCCGGCCGGAAGTACCCCGTCGCGTCGAGCAGCCGCCGGTAGAAGTAGCTCTCGGCCCACAGGAACGGCGCCTCGCCCCACGGCAACCCCCAGAGCCCGTGCCCCCACTCCAGCCACCGGGCGTGGTCGTGGGCGTCCTCCCGCAACGGCTCCAACACCCCCGTGGTGCTCTCGACCAGCAGCCGCCTGACCGCAACCCGCTCGCCCGGCCCGTACGGCAGCGCGTCGATCACCTGCTGAACGAGCTTCGGATGCCGCTCGTGGAAGACCCCCCACGCGAAGGAACCGGGGACATCGCTGCGGATCACGGGCGCGGTCGACACGTACGGACTCGTCTCTCTCGTCATCGGCAGCGTGGCCGCCGATCTCGGGGCTGACGAAGCCAGTCTCGCCGAACCGCCGGACCAGCGCGCAGATCGCGTGCCCGCGACACCTTGACCGTTTCGTCAACCGACCGAACCCGGAGTCCCCGGCACTGTGCAAGTTCTCGCACACTGCTGGCTGGCCGCCAGCCCGACGTGCAAGCCTGAACACGGCGATCGTCCGCCGACACCGGAGGGCACCATGGCACTGCACAGGCTGGGCAAGGATCCGGAAAGCAAGAACGGTGGATCACCGACGCTGTACTACGACGATGTCACGGGCAACTACCTCATCCAGGGCTGGAGGGTCACGGACGCCGAACGGCTCGCTCAGCTGGACCTGCCGGAGCACGAGACCGTGATCGAGTACCCCAAGCGGATGATCCAGTTCTTCCCGGAGGTGAACGGTGGCATCGGAGAAGACGTTTGAGGAGCTGTTTCGCGCGGCCGAGTACCACGCACTGCACCTGGAGATGCGCGACGGCTACATGCGCAGCGACCCGTCGTTCATCGCGTGGCAGGCCGGCAGCATCCTCCCGGACGACCCCGAAAGCTGTTGGTGGGCCAACCTGGTACAGGAGGCAGTCCACCGTGGCGTCGAGGTCAAGCGGGCCCGGATCGTCTCGGAGCCGATCAGCGACTACGTCCGATTCGAGTACGAGATCACTGAGGAGCACAACATCGCAGCCGGTGAGCAGGTGCGCTGGTTGCGTCGCCGCAACGCAACTGCCCTGGCGCTACCGGGCAATGACTTCTGGCTGTTCGACGAAGCCACTGTGCTGATCAATCACTTCGACGGCGACGGAGAGTGGACGGACTCGGAGACCGTCACCGACCCCGTGGTGATCAAGCTGTGCCAGGATGCCTTCGCCGCCGTGTGGGAGTGCGCGGTTCCCCATTCGGACTACCGCCCCGCGTAATAGCTGGATCACGGGACACCAATCAATGCCAACCATCCCCTCGAACGTGCAACAGGCCCGTCAGGCTCTTGGGCAGCGCCTTGACGAGCTGCGCAAGGACGCAGGACTCAGCGCCCGAGCACTGGCAAGGTTGGCAGGCTGGCACGAGTCGAAGTGCTCTCGCCTCGTCCACGGCCGGACTTCGCCCTCCCCGGCGGACATCCGGACGTGGACACTACACTGCGGGGTGCCCGACCAGGCTGACGACCTGATCGCATCCGCCCGTGGTATCGAGGGCATGTACGTGGAGTGGCGCCGTCAGACCCGGGCCGGCCTCCGTCAGGTTCAAGAGGCGGCCGTGCCACTGTACGAGCGCACTCGGCACTTCCGAATCTATGAACCCGGTGTCATCCCCGGCTTGCTCCAGACTCGGGCATACGCAGAGGCGTTGATGGGGGCGATCATCTCGTTCCAGCACATCCCCGACGACACGGCAGCGGCTGTCAATGCCCGTATCGCTCGTCAACGAGTACTCCACCGTGGCGACCACACCTTTGCCGTGGTGCTGGAGGAATCGGCGTTGCTGGCCCGTGTGGCGGATGACGAGGTGATGGCAGCCCAGCTCGGCCACCTGCTACGGGTAGCAGCTCTGCCGAGCGTCAGCCTGGGAGTCGTCCCGTCCGTCGCACGCCGTCTCATGTGGCCGGTCGAAGGCTTCTGGATCTTCGACGCGGACAGGGTCCTCGTCGAATTGGTGACCGCTGAGGTGACCGTCACCCAGCCGAGCGAGGTGGAGCTCTACAGTCGAACATTCACAGCCTTGACCAAGTCCGCCGTGCACGGAAAGTCCGCGCGAGAACTGATCACCGCCGCGATTGACGCTCTCGGGTGACCGCCCGCAAGTTGGCGCACACTTGTGGATGACGTCCTTGGCCCCCCTAACGTGCTGGCCATGTCAGAGATGGCGTTCCCACAGCCGAGGCCTGATGGGCTGTCGGCGCCCGGCTTCACTGATGCCCAGCTGACCGGGCTGGCCTGCCTCTGCTGCGCCAGCCCAGATGCCTCGCACCACGGCGAGACCGTCACCACCTGTGTAGCGGACGACGTCGTCCGGGACACCACAGTCCGTCGGCGCCCGCCATGCCCGACGACTGGCCGCCGCTACCGGCCCGAGCAACTGCCACCCGATGATCGGGGCTGGGCGCTGCGGGGAGTCCGGGAGGTCGCCACCGGCGGCTGGATCGAGACAGATGGCGAGTTGGAGCAGCACACCCTGCTTGATGGGGCCGACGCGTGGATCCAGCGGCAGCGCTATCTCGATCAGGCCACGCTCCGAACATCGACCGGAGCCGTTCCGTCACCTCTGCCGCAAGGAAGTACCAACGGCTGAACCAAGGAGGACACGTTGACGACAGCCCTTCAGGAAGCGCGGAACCTGATCCCGCCCGACACGTTCGCGGCGGTCGCCGCGACCGTGCGCGACAACAACCCTGGCGTGGATCAACACCTGGCCGAGCGGATCGTCCGCGAGGCCCTGAAGTTCGTGGCCACCTGCGGCCGGTTCCGCGACCACGGCATGGCGCCCTCGCGCATCGTCGACGAGGGCTGGCACGCGCTCGTCCTGCACACCCGGGCGTACGAGGAGCTGTGCGCGCGGGTGGGCGGCCCGGTGCATCACTTTCCGGAGCGGCCCGACCCGAGCCGCTTCGACGGCGCGGTGCTCGCCTTCACGACCAGCATGATGCGGCAGGCCGGCTATCCGGCCGACACACGATGGGGCGACCCGCTGACGGGGGAGATCGTCGTTGCCGCCAACTGTCAGCACTCACCGCCGGATTGCCAGGTGACGTGCATGAACAAGCCCGGTTGACGAACAAGCGATGCGGCCGGCCAGTCCCTGGGAGGATCCCGCCATGACCGAGAACAGCGCGCCCTTCGAGGCGCACCGGTGGTTGGAGGACCACGCGCTCGCGATGCGGGCCGTGGAGGTCGGGCAGATCGGGCAGGCGGAGCTGGTGCCGGTCCGGATGCCGATCTGGGTCCGCAGCGAGGGCGTCCTGATGACCACGTTCTACCGGCTCCCGGACGGCTGGACGTCGCCGCGGTGACGCGTCGCCGAAGGTGCCGAGACCGATGCGTGCGACCAACTCGTGCCCAGCACCCCCGAGCTCCTCTCACGCGTCGTCACCCGCACCGCCTGCGCCGGGCGCGGTCCACCGGGGTTCACGACGTCCAGGTCGGCCCGGCTGGGCTGTCGAGCCACGCCCGCTGACCGTCTGCCGTCACCGTCAGCCCCTACCGCTCGTGGCACGGGCTGACCGTGTGCGTGGTAGACCGTTGGGCGGTGGCGGGCGCGCATGAGGTCGGCCCGGACGTCGTCGCGGGCGCGCGTCAGGTCCCGGGCTGCTTCCTCGGCCCTACGGGCAGCCCGGCCCGCCACCGGACCACGCCCGACAGCTGGACGAGCGGCCCGCTCCCGACGCACAACCGGTCATGCGGTAACCGACCCGCGCAGATCAGGCTGACCGCGCGTCGTCGCCAGGGCACGCACCCGCCCGGCCCCCTGCCTGCCCCCGGCCCACCACGCCGGGGCCGGTCACCCCTGCACCGCTTGACAAATCGCCCCACATATCGTCTGTCCGGCGGGTCGCGTCACCGCCCCGCACCCGACAGCGCCGTCACCCGAATGGCGCAGTACGGCTTGCCGCCCATATGGATGAAGATCAAGCTGATTAGTGCCCCAATCGAGGCAATCCGTGAAAGGGGAACCAAATGCGCATTCGACGAACACTCGCCGCCGTCACCGCCACGGCAGCCCTGGCCGGACTCGGCCTCACCGGCGCCGCCACCGCCACCGCTGCCACACACGGTGGCCCAACCTACGTCACCCCTTCTCAGTGCGAGAAGGGCGGCGGAACGCCCCGGATCGACTTGCCGGGCAACCCCTGCAAGGGCGGTACGTACGACGGGCAGACGGTCGACTAAACCCCACGAGGCGCCCCGCAGCCACGCGCCGTGGGGCGCTCCCGCGCGAGCGTAGCCGGGAGAGTCGCAGGGGCTGTGCCGACCCGTCGGGCACGCCAGGTCCGAGCCGGCCCGGAAGCACGCGGCGGGCGGGAGTTCCCGAACGCCGTCGCGCGCGAGCACAGCGAGCTGCCAAGGTCTGCGCGGCCGTGGGCCGCACCTTCTGTTACCGGGGCAAGACGACGGCCCGACTGTGAACTGACGATCTCGGCAGCGTGAAGGCGCCCGGGGACGCTACCGCGCCGTCGCGCCCAGGGTGGCCAGCGCCGCCGCCGGGATCGGGTACGGGGTGGCCGGGGGCAACAGCGCGGTCGCGGCGTCGCGATCGCCGGCGCGGACCAGCGCACGGATCGCGCGGGCCTGCGGGGTGACGTCGCGGACGGACCGCAACCACTGGTCGGCGTATTCGCGGGCGGCGTGGCCCACCAGGCCCAACTGGAGTGAACGATAAGGGAGTTGATTCATTCCGAGATCACGTTCCGGATCCCACTGGACGCGGACCTCAGCGGCGCGCAAGCGGGCCGCCCAGGCCGCACGGTCCGGGTGGACGTCGCGGTCGTAGTGGCTGAGGCAGGCCTCGGTCAGCGCACGGTCGAAGCCCTCCCGGCTGATCTCCAGGGCGAGCACCCGCTCCTGGCCCGGCTTGGTGCCCCAGCCGCTCCGGTACGTCATCCAGAGGAAGCTGGGCTTGATCCAGGTCATCCGGGAGCGGTTCCAGCTGTCCGGGAACCGTCCGTGCGCCGCCGCGTGGTCGCCGATCTCCGGGTTGTAGGCCTGGTAGACGGTGACGGTGTGCTCGGTGTGGAGCGCGCGGACTTGTCGGTAGATCGCCACCCGGGTGAGTCTGGCCCGCGTGGACGTGGACAGCCAGTGATTTACCGGCGACCGGTGGTTCATGAGGGGCCACTGATCCGGCAGCGGCACGCGCTCTTGTGCCGGCCGGACCCGAGCGGGACGCTGCCGGACATGACACAGCCGCAGCCGAACTTCGGTGACTACCAGTACGAGATCTACCTCAACGGCCTCGACGACGTCACCCCGCCCTACCCGATGACCTTCGCCGGGCTGGCGAGCGCGGCCGAGGCGGTGCTGCCACCGGGCGTGTGGTCGTACGTGGCCGGTGGAGCCGGGGACGAGCGGACCCAGCGGGCCAACGTGCGGGCGTTCGAGCGGTGGGGGCTGGTGCCGCGCATACTGGCGGGGGCGGCCCACCGCGATCTGTCGGTCGAACTGTTCGGACTGCGGCTGCCCTCTCCCCTGCTGATGGCGCCGGTCGGGGTGCTCGGGATCTGTACCGAGGACGGGCACGGCGACCTGGCCACCGCCCGCGCCGCCGCCCGGACCGGGGTGCCGATGGTGGCCTCCACCCTCTCCACGGACCCGCTGGAGCGGGTGGCCGAGGAGTTCGGCGACACCCCCGGCTTCTTCCAGCTCTACGCCCCGAACGACCGCGAGCTGGCCGCCAGTCTGGTGCGGCGGGCCGAGGCCGCCGGGTTCCGGGCCATCGTGGTCACCCTGGACGCCTGGACCATCGGGTGGCGACCGCGCGACCTGAGCACCGCCAACTTTCCCCAGCTGCGCGGGAACTGCCTGGCGAACTACACCTCCGACCCGGTCTTCCGGGCTCGCCTGCCGAAGCCGCCGGAGGAGGACCCGCAGGCCGCCGCCGCGCTCTGGGCCGGGCTCTTCGGCAACCCGCTGGGCTGGGCCGACCTGGCCTGGCTGCGCTCGCTCACCGACCTGCCGCTGATCCTCAAGGGGGTCTGCCACCCGGAGGACGTCCGCCGGGCCAGGGACGGCGGGGTCGACGGCTTCTACTGCTCCAACCACGGCGGCCGGCAGGCCAACGGCGGCCTGCCGGCGCTGGACACGCTGCCCGGGGTGGTCGGGGCGGCCGGCGGGCTGCCGGTGTTCTTCGACTCCGGCGTCCGCTCCGGCTCGGACGTGGTCACCGCGCTCGCCCTCGGCGCCACCGCCGTCGCCGTGGGTCGCCCGTACGTGTACGGGCTGGCGCTCGGCGGGACCGACGGCGTGGTGCACGTGCTGCGCGGCCTGCTCGCCGAGGCCGACCTGCTGATGGCGGTGGACGGCTACCCGAACCGGGCCGACCTCACCCCGGCCGCCCTGCGCCGGGTGGTGGCGGACTGAACCCGGGCGGCGGACGGCGGGCGGTCTAACCGAGGAGCTCCTCGGCGACCCAGGCCGCGAGCAGCTTGCCGCAGTCGTCCACCGAGTCGCGCCAGGCCCGCGCCGCGCCCTCGCCCGCCTCGTCGCTGACGTGCTTGACCAGCCGGACCGGCACCCCGGCCCGCCGGGCGACCGCGGCCAGCGCGTAGCCCTCCATGTCCACCAGGTCGGCGCTCTGGGCGAGCCGCTCGCGCGCGGCCGGGTCGGAGACGAAGAGGTCGCCGGTGGCCAGGGTCGGGCCGTCGGCGGCCAGGTCGAGCGGGAGGCCGGTGTCCCGGCCGGTCAGCAGGTGCAGCACGGCGCTGTCCAGGTCGTGCTGGAACACCCGGGCGACCTGGTGGGTGCGACCCTCGAGGCCGGGGCGCAGCGCACCGGCGGTGCCCAGGTTGACCACCTCGGACGGCCGCGGTCCCTGGGCCAGCACGGCGGCCAGCGAGGCGGCGGCGTTGACCTTGCCCATGCCGGTGAGCAGTACCGGGAGCCGGTCGCCGAGGTGGGCGGCCTCCTCGGCGACGGCCAGCACGAGAAGCGGACGGTCGGGCGCGATGGTACCTATCAGCTGCATGCCGCCATGGTAGTCAGGGCCCGGCCGGACGTTCCGTCAGTCCCCGGCACCGTAGCGATGGCGCAGGTTGGGGTCGTCGAGCCACCACGGGCGCATGCTCTGCTCGTCCGGGACGGCGGCCGGAACCGAGGAGGCGGCCGAAGCCGCGACCGCCGCCTCGTACTGGGCGTCCAGCGCGGCGTCCACCGCGGCGTTCTCCTCCCGGCCCTCCACGATCATGCGGCGGACCAGCGCCACCAGGAAGGGCAGCCCGACCAGGTCGCCGAGCACCCACAGGCAGGTACCGCCCCAGACCTGGTCCTGTGCCAGGCTCGGACCCCACGGGCGGGCGAGGACCGTGTAGTAGTGGTCCGCGACGATGTTCCCGCCGTAGATCAGCACGAGGCCCAGGCCCGCGTCGAAGATCACCTCGGCGAAGACGATGAAGAGCCCGACCAGGTGCGGGTACTCGTGGCCGACCGGGTCGATCTGCAGCCGCGGCCAGAAGTAGGCCAGGCCCAGCAGCACCAGGGACACGTGCAGCCCGATGTTCCAGGCCCCGCTGCTCAGCGACTTCTCGTACCAGGGGGTGAAGAAGAGCAGCCAGGGCGGCGCCATCAGCAGCGCGGTGGAGACCGCGGGGAACATCAGCAGCTTGGACGGGCGGCTGCGCAGCGCCCGCAGGATCCGCTCCCGGCGGGCCGGCGGCGAGGCCTCCACCAGCAGCGAGACCGGTGCGCCGAGCGCGAGCAGCAGCGGCACCAGCATGAGCAGCAGGATGACCTGGATCGCCCGGTCGGTGAAGAGGATCCGCTCGTAGACCCCGACCCCGGAGCAGGTGAGCCAGACCCAGAGCAGCAGCCCGCCGAGGAAGGAGACGGTCCGGGTCGGCTGCCAGCGCGTCCCGGACCGGGCCAGCCGGCGCACGCCGAGCAGGTAGCCGACGGCGAGCAGCGCCGAGAGGGTCAGGACGACCGGCTCGGCCGTCCAGGAGGTGGCCAGGTCGGACCACTGCCAGGGCGGCGGTCCGTGGTAGCCGGTGGCGGCCAGGTCTGACATCTGCATTCTTCGCGCTCCATGCTCCACCCGGGTGCGGCGGGTCCTCAGCCATCATGGCCGACCGTGGGACGATCACCGGCGGCGGGGCACCCGGGCGGCGCGGCGCGCGGGAGAACCGCATAGGGTGCCCCTCGCGTCTTGGGCCCCGGGTTGGTACGGGCCGGCGGACCGGTGCGAGCGGCCGGCCCGGGTCCGACACGGATCGCGTGTGGCCGTCCGACCGAGTGGCCATACTGCTGGCAACGGGCCGCCACCCGATCGTCGGGCGGCCCCTGGGGGAGCGGCGGGGGTACGTATGGAACGCATTAAGGACGGTGGGGTCGTGCCGATCCCGCGTACGATGACGATCACCTGCGACCGGCTCCCGGGCGGCGACTGCGCCCAGGCCCCGGCGATCCAGGTGATCGGCCCCCCGCTGCACCCCGAACCGTACGGCGCCGCCAACCACCTGCCGTAGACCGAGGAACCGAACAGCAGCAGAAGGAGGGGGAAGAGCGTGGCGTTGACCGGATCCGCCGGCCCGGTGCTGAGCCGGGAGGAGGTGGACCGCGAGCTGGCCCGGCTGGGCGCCGAGCGGGAGGCCGTCGAGGCGGCCCTGCTCGCCCTGCAGGACCACCCCGGGCGACGGTTGCTGGAGGGCGCGACGCTCGCCGGCGGCACCGCGGAGCGCTGGTCGCTCGCCGCCCAGGGACTGACCGCGCTCTGGACGCTCTTCGACCGCTACTCCGAGGCGCTCGCCTCGGCCCGCGCGGTGCGCTCGCGCCGGGGCCGGCCCAGCTCGCCCGAACTGGCCGAGCTGAGCGAGCTGCTGCGCGGTCCGGCGGTCACCGTTTCGGGTGGCCAGCTGCCCGACGCGGTGGGCCGGCCCGGCGGTCCGGCCCGGCTGGTGGAACAGGTCAGCCTGGCCCAGCTGATGGAGCGGATGAACGCCTGGTACGCCACCGTGCTCGACGTGGTGAGCGCGGCGGACGCGGTCTGGTCGGCCCTGCCGGCCCGGATCGACCTGCTGCTGGCGGAGTTGCGCCGGGTCCGGACGCTGGCCGGCTCGGTCGGGGTGCAACCCGGCGCCCACCCGCTGGCCGATGATCTGGCCGGCCTGGAGGGCGAGTTGACGGCACTGCGGGCCGAGGTGCTGAGCGACCCGCTGGCGCTCTGGCAGCCCACCCAACGGGCAGGGGACGAAGGGGAGTTGCTCTCCCCGGTGGCCACCGGCACGGTGGACACCACGCGATTCGACCACGCCGGGCGGGCGTTGGACGGCATCCGGGTGGAGCTGGAGCAACTGCTGCGGCTGCGCGACGAGGCGGACGAGCGGCTGCACCAGGTCGCCGACCTGCTGCAGCGCGCGGACGCCACGTTGGCCGAGGCCCGCCGGGCTCGCGGGGAGGTACTGGCCAAGATCGCCGCGACCGAGGTCCCGGCGGTGCCGGGTCCGCTCTCCTCGCTGCGCGAACACGTCCGACTGGCGGCCGAGTTGCGCCAGGGCGGGCACTGGCTCCAGCTGGCGCCGCTGCTGGACGCGCTGGAGGAGGAGGCCGCCGGCGAGCTGGCCCGGGCCCGGCAGTCGCTCGGCGAGGTGACCCAACCGCTGGCCGTCCGCGCCGAGCTGCGCGGCCGGCTGGACGCCTACAAGGCGATGGCGGCGCGCTACGGGCTGGCCGAGGACCTGGAAGTGATCGAGCGTTACGAGAAGGCCCGCTGGCTGCTCTGGAGCGCGCCGTGCGACCTGCGCGCGGCCGCCGCCGCGGTGACCCGATTCCAGCAGGCGCTGCGCCCGGCCGGCGGGCCGCGCGGCGGGCAACCGAACGACGGCCGGCCGAACGGCCAGGGGGAGACGGTGTGATGGGCGAGGCGTGCGTGCGGCCGGAGTGCTCCGGCAGCGGCGTGATCGACGCGGACGGCTACTGCGACGAGTGCGGACTGGCCGCGGCGGGCCGGTCGGCCGGCGGCGGGACCGGCCCGGTGACCGGCGGGACCGGCCCGGTCGCCGTGGCCGCGCCGCCCGCGGCGGGCGGGCCGTGCACCCGGGCCGGCTGCTCCGGGCGGATCGACGCGGACGGCTACTGCGACGAGTGCGGGCTGGCCGCTGCCGCCGGCGCGACGACGGGTACGGCCGTGCCCGCGCCCCGGAGCGACTCCGACTCGGCCCGTTCCACGCGCACCGGCTCGGCCCGTTCGATGTCCGGCCGCTCCCGCTCGCACCGCTCGACCCGGACCGGCACCCGCGGCTCGGTCTCGGTGCGCAGCAGCAAGGGCACGATCGGCAGCACCTCGCGCGGCCGGCTCGGCGCGGGCCTGGTGACCGTCCCGCCGGTGCCGACGGCGGACCCGGCCGGCGCGGTGCTGGAGAACCCCGAGGTCCCCGAGCGCAAGCGGTTCTGCAGCAAGTGCGACACGCCGGTCGGCCGGGAGAAGAACGGCCGTCCGGGCCGTCCGGACGGCTTCTGCACCCAGTGCGGGAGCGCCTACTCGTTCACCCCGAAGCTGCGCCGGGGCGACCTGGTCGGCGGCCAGTACGAGGTGCTCGGCTGTCTGGCACACGGCGGGCTGGGCTGGATCTACCTGGCCCTGGACCGCCGGGTCTCGGACCGCTGGGTGGTGCTCAAGGGCCTGCTGGACACCGGCGACGAGGACGCCCTGGCGGTGGCCATCGCCGAGCGCCGGTTCCTGGCCGAGGTGGACCACCCGAACATCGTCCGCATCATCAACTTCGTCGAACACCCGGACCTGGCGTCCGGCTCGACCGACGGCTACATCGTGATGGAGTACGTCGGCGGCAAGTCGCTCAAGGACATCGCCAACGAGCGCCGCACCCCGGAGGGCCGGCGCGAGCCGCTGCCGGTCGAGCAGGCCATCGCGTACGCGCTCGAGGCCCTGCCGGCCCTGGGCTACCTGCACAGCCGGGGCCTGGTCTACTGCGACTTCAAGATCGACAACGTGATCCAGAGCGAGGACTCGCTCAAGATCATCGACATGGGCGCGGTCCGCCGCTTCGACGACGACGGCCCGATCTACGGCACGGTCGGCTACCAGGCCCCGGAGATCGCGACCGACGGCCCCTCCCCCGCCTCCGACCTCTACACGGTGGCCCGCACCCTCGCGGTGCTCACCTTCGACTTCCAGGGCTACAGCACCCAGTGGGTGGACGAGCTGCCCGGCCCCGAGCAGATCCCGGTCTTCGCGCGGTACGAGTCCTTCTACCGGCTGCTGGTGCGCGCCACCGACCCCGACCCGAGCCGCCGGTTCGGGTCGGCCGAGGAGATGGCCGACCAGCTGACCGGCGTGCTGCGGGAGATCCTGGCGCTCCAGGACGACCGGCCGCGGCCCGCGCTCTCCACCCTCTTCGGACCCGAACTACGGGTGGTGGAGACCGAGTTGGTCACCGAGGGCCCCGGCCCCGAGCCCGGCCTGCCGCAGGTCCGCCGGATCGACCCGGCCGCCGCCGCACTCGCCCTGCCGGTCCCCCGGGTGGACCCGAACGACCCCAACGCGGGCTTCCTGGCCACCCTGATGGCCGTCCGGCCCGAGGACGTGATCGCCGCCCTGCGCGGCGCCCCGGCCGACTCGGTCGAGCGCCGGCTGCGCGAGCTGCGGGCCCGGATCGAGCTGGCCGACCAGGAGGCGGCCGAGCGGACGCTGACCGCGCTGGAGGCCGACCACCCGGACGACTGGCGGGTGGTCTGGTACCGCGGGCTGCTCCAGTTGGCCGGCGCGAGCGGCGCCGGCCCGGACCAGGCCACCGCCCGGACGCGGGCCGCCGCCGAGGCCTTCGACGCGGTGTACGACGCGTTCCCCGGCGAGGCCGCGCCCAAGCTGGCGCTGGGCGTCTGCGCCGAGCTGCTCGGTCACGGCGAGGACGCCGGCGAGTTCTACCGGCTGGTCTGGAGCACCGACCACACCTACGTCGGCGCCGCGTTCGGGCTGGCCCGGGTCCGTCTGGCGGCGGACGACCGGCCGGGCGCGCTGCGCGCGCTGGAGTCCGTGCCGGAGACCTCCAGCCACCACACCGCCGCCCGGATCGCCGCGCTGCGCGCCCGGCTGCGGGCCCGACTGCCGCGGGAGGCGCTGGCCGAGGACCTCACCACCGGCTCCGCGCAGCTGACCGCGCTCGCCCTGGACGACCGGCGGCGCGAGGAGCTGTCGGTGGAGCTGCTGGACACCGCGCTCGGCTGGGTGCTGGCCGGCCGGTCCGGCGAGGCCCCCGGGCCGACCCGGCTGAGCGTGCTCGGCCACCCCGCGCGGGAGCGGGAGCTGCGGTTCGCCCTGGAGCGTTCGTTCCGGGTGCTGGCCCGGCTGGCCGAGCGGCCGGAGGACCGGATCGAGATGGTGGAACGGGCGAACCGGGCCCGTCCCAGGACGTGGGTGTGAGCTGATGCCGCAACAGACCGTGTGCCCCAACTGCGCGGAGCCGCTCGACCCCGGGGACGCCTTCTGCGGCGCCTGTGGGGCGAACCTGACGGCCGGACCGCCCGCCACCGCACCCGCCGGCGCGCCGCGGGCGCCCGGTGCCTGCCTGCACTGCGGCTCCCACCAGTTCTCCGTCGAGGGCTACTGCGAGCAGTGCGGGGGCGCCCGGCCGCGCCCGCGCGACCACCAGGAGCGCTCGCTGACCGGCGTCGCCGGGGTGAGCGACCGCGGCCTGCGCCACCACCGCAACGAGGACGCCTTCACCGTCGCGGCCACCGCGCTGCCCGGCGGCGCGCCCGCCGTGGTGACGGTGGTCTGCGACGGCGTCTCCTCGGCGACCCGACCGGACGAGGCCTCCCAGGTCGCCGCCGACACCGTCTGCGAGAACCTGCTGACCGCGCTGGAGCACGGCGCCGCGGCCGAGCCGGCGATGCGCCGGGCGATCCTGGCCGCCGCCGACGCGGTGGCCGCGCTGGCGAACGACGGCGGTCCCGGGCCCGGCCAGAACTCACCCGCCTGCACCTGCGTCAGCGCGGTCGCGGCGCGCGGCGCGGTGACCGTCGGCTGGGTCGGCGACAGCCGGGCCTACTGGATCCCGGACGACCGCGAGGGCGCCGAGCCGTACCGGCTGACCGAGGACGACTCCTGGGCCGCCGGGATGGTCGCGGCCGGGCTGATGGCCGAGGCCGAGGCCTACGCGGACGCCCGGGCACACGCCATCACCGGCTGGCTCGGCGCGGACGCCGAGGTGGTCGAGCCGCACACGCTGGCCTTCACCCCGCACGTCCCCGGCGTGCTGCTGGTCTGCACCGACGGCCTGTGGAACTACGCCGAGGCCGCCACCGACCTGGCCGACCTGGTCCGCCGGGACGCCGCGGCGGACCCGCTGCGGGCGGCCCGGGCGCTGGTCGACTTCGCGGTGGCGGCCGGCGGGCACGACAACATCACGGTGACCGTGCTGCCGGTGCGGCCGGCCACCGCCGAGGACCACCCGGACACCGTGCTGGACCTGCCGGTGCTGCGCCCCCGGGCGGCCGTGCCGCCCGTGCCGCCGGCACCGCCGCTCCCGCCCGCACCGCCCGCACCGCCGCAGCCGGCCGCGGTCCGCGCCGAGCCGCGGAACTGACGTCTCGTCGGAACGCAAGCCACCTTCACCGATCAGGAGTTTTGGGCCATGGCCAGTCTGACGAAGTCGAACCTGCCCAGGTTCACCGCGGACATCTTCCAGAACGAGTTTCTCGCCGAAGGCGCTCGCGAGGTCAACGCGATCGTCACCGTCACCGCGACCGGCGGCGGCACCACCGGCGGCCGTCCGCTGGACACCGTGGACGCGGCGGCCGCCGGACCGGGCCCCGACTCGGCGGTCGTGCTGATGGTCGACTGCTCGGGCTCGATGGACTACCCGGCGACCAAGATGCGCAACGCCCGGGACGCCACCGCGGTCGCCATCGACACCATCCGCGACGGCGTCGCCTTCGCCGTGGTGGCCGGTACCCACGAGGCCACCGAGGTCTACCCGGGCGGCGGCGTCCTCGCGGTGGCCGACGCCACCACCCGGGAGGCCGCCAAGCAGTCGCTGCGCAAGCTCAGGGCGGGCGGCGGCACCGCCATCGGGACCTGGCTCGCGCTCGCCGACAAGCTCTTCCTGACCCGGCGCGAGATCGCCATCCGGCACGGCATCCTGCTCACCGACGGCCGCAACGAGCACGAGAAGCCGGAGGACCTGCAGCGGGTGCTGGACCGGGTCACCGGCCACTTCACCACCGACTGCCGCGGCGTCGGCACCGACTGGGAGCTGCCCGAGCTGCGCCGGATCTCCTCCGCGCTGCTCGGCACGGTGGACATCGTCGCCGAGCCGTCCGGCCTGGCCGACGACTTCCGGGGCATGATGGCCGCCGCCATGGGCAAGCAGGTCGCCGACGTGGCGCTGCGGGTCTGGACCCCGGCCAACGCGGTGGTGAAGTTCGTCAAGCAGGTCGCCCCCGACCTGGAGGACCTCACCGGGCGCCGCTCCGAGGCCGGCCCACGGGCCGGCGACTACCCGACCGGCTCCTGGGGTGACGAGAGCCGTGACTACCACGTCTGCGTCGAGGTCCCCTCCGCCGCGGTGGGCAACGAGATGCTGGCCGCCCGGATCAGCCTGGTGCTGCCGCAGCCCGGCGGCACCGCCGAGGTGCTCGCCCAGGGTCTGGTCAAGGCGGTCTGGACCGACGACCTGGCCTCCTCCACCCGGATCAGCCCGCAGGTCGCCCACTACACCGGCCAGGCCGAGCTGGCCGAGTCGATCCAGGTCGGGCTGGAGGCGCACCGGGCCGGCGATCTCGACCTGGCGACCGCCAAGTTGGGTGCCGCCGTCCGGCTGGCCCACCAGACCGGGAACGAGGGCACCTTCCGGCTTCTGCAGAAGGTGGTGGATGTGGTGGATCCGAAGGAGGGTACGGTTCGGTTCCGTAAGGATGTGAGCGAGGCCGACTCCATGACCCTGGAGACCCGCTCGACCAAGACCGTGCGTGTGAAGAAGTGACTGCCGTGACCTGGTTTCTGCTTGGGCCGGACCTGAGATGTGGGGGACTTGATGCCGTTCTGCCCTAGGGGCCACGAGTCGCAGTCCGAGGACTGGTGCGACTTCTGCGGCTTCCCGATGAACGCCGCGGGCGGCCAGGCCCCGGCCGGCGCGCCCGCCGGCGGCCCGTACGGCGCGCCGCCGCCCCCTCCCCCGCCGATGCCGCCGCACGGGATGCCCGGCCACCCGATGCCCGGGTCCCCGCTGCCCGGCGCCACCGAAGGGCTGGTCACCTGCCCGATCTGCCGGACCCCGCAGACCGGCCGGTACTGCGAGGAGTGCGGCTACGACTACGAGCTGACCGGCGCCGGACAGCCGGGCGGCGGTTACGGCTACCCGCAGCCACCGGCCCAGATGCCCCAGCCGCCGGCCCAGCAGCCGGGCGGGGGTTACGGCTACCCGCAGCCGCCCGCCCCGGGCTACCCGGCCGCGCCGCCGGCCCCCGGTGGCTACCCACCGCCGCCTCCCGTGCCCGGACCGCCGCCCGGCCAGCCGCAGCCCCCGCAGGGCAGCGCGCCCGACCCGTTCGGCACGTCCTTCCGGCTGGCCCCGCCCGAGCCGCCGGCGGCCCGCACCAGCTGGGTGGCCGTGGTCAGCGCCGACCGGGACTACTTCACCGACATGATGGCGCGCAGCGGCCCGGAGGCCTCGGGTCTCTTCTTCCCGCCGTACTGCCCGGAGCGGCGGATCCCGCTGACCGGCCGCGGCCAGCTGCGGATCGGCCGGCGCAGCCAGCACCGCGGGACCGTGCCGGAGATCGACCTCTCGGTCCCGCCGGAGGACCCGGGCGCCTCGCACCAGCACGCGCTGCTGGCCGAGCAGCCGGACGGCAGCTGGGTGCTGGTGGACCAGGACTCGACCAACGGCACCACGATGAACGGCGGCGCCGACCCGGTCACCCCGCACACCGCGATCCCGCTGAACGACGGCGACCGGATCCACATCGGCGCCTGGACCACGATCACCCTGCACCGGGCCTGACCCTGATCCGACCCTGATCCCGCGCTGCGAGGCTCGTCAGTCATGGGTCCCGGCCCCTAGGGTCGGGACCCATGACAACTGCAATAGCCGCGGACGGGATCCGGAAGCGGTACGGGGATGTCCAGGCCGTCGACGGGGTGTCGATCACCGTCGAGTCTGGCGAGTTCTACGGTCTGCTCGGGCCCAACGGCGCCGGGAAGACCACCACCTTGGAGATCCTGGAGGGGATCCGCGAGCCCGACGAGGGCCGCGTCGAGCTGCTGGGGCTGGCGCCCTGGCCCCGCAACCCGAAGCTGCTGCCGCGGATCGGCGTGCAGTTCCAGGCCTCCGCCTTCTTCGACAAGCTGACCGCGCGGGAGACCATCCGCACCTTCGCCTCCTTCTACGGCGTGGGCGCCAGGCGGGCCGACGCGATGCTGGAGCGGGTCGGGCTGACCGACTCCGCCGCGGTGCTCACCGACAGGATGTCCGGCGGCCAGGCCCAGCGGCTCTCGATCGCCTGCGCGCTGGCGCACGACCCGGAGCTGGTCTTCCTCGACGAGCCGACCACCGGCCTCGACCCGCAGGCCCGGCGCAACCTCTGGGACCTGCTGCGGGACATCAACGCCGAGGGCCGCACGGTCGTCCTCACCACCCACTACCTGGACGAGGCGGAGATCCTCTGCGACCGGGTCTCGGTGATGGACCACGGTCGGGTGCTGCGCACCGGCGCACCGGCCGCGCTGGTCCGCGAGCTGGACGACACCGTGCGGATCAGCGTGGAGTCCGGCCTGCTCGGCGCCGAGGAGGCCGGCGAGCTGTTCACCGCCGCGGGCGCCGAGATCACCGCGCTGGAGGACAACGGCGTCACCCTCTCGCTCTCCACCCGGGCCCCCGCGCCCGTGCTGTCCGCCCTGGCCGAGCGCGGCGCGCTGCGCGGGCTCGAGGTGCGCGGCGCCACCCTGGAGGACGTCTTCCTCCACCTGACCGGACGGGAGTACCGGGCATGAGCGCTCCCGAGCAGGACCGCGCCAGCAGCTACGCCAGCCTCTCCCGGGTGATGGGCAAGGCCTTCCTGCGCGACCGCACCACGGTCTTCTTCGTGCTGCTGATGCCGCTGCTCTTCCTGGTGCTCTTCGGCGCCCTGTTCAAGGGCAGCAGCAGCCCGCACGTCAAGATCGCCCAGTACGGGCCGGTGACCGTGCTGGACTCGATGCCCGCCGGGGAGCGGGCCGCGGTGACCCAGGTGGTCACCATCACCCGGGTCACCGACGAGGCCGCCGCCCTGGAGCAGGTGCGCAAGGGCACCTACGACGCGCTGATCGAGGACGGCCCGGACGGCCAGCCGGTGCTCCACTACAGCGCCTCCGACCAGGTCAAGGCCGGCAGCGTGCAGGGCGTGCTGAACTCCGTGGTGCAGACCGCCAACCAGGCGGCCAGCGGCCGTCCGGCGGCCTACACGCTGACCAGCGACCAGGTCGAGGACAAGTCACTCAAGCCGATCCAGTACGTCACGCCCGGCCTGCTGGGCTGGGCGATCGCCACCGGCGCGGTCTTCGGCGCCTCGTTCACGCTGGTGAACTGGCGCAAGAAGCGGGTGCTGCGGCGGCTGCGACTGGCACCGGTGAGCATCGGGGCGGTGGTCGCCGCCCGGGTCACCGTCAGCGTGCTGGTCGCGCTGGCCCAGACCGGGCTCTTCCTGGTGGTCGCCACCACGCCGTTCTTCGGGCTGAAGCTGACCGGGAACTGGTGGCTGGTGATCCCGCTGGTGGTCTGCGCCACCATCGCCTTCATGTCGATCGGCCTGGTGACCGGGTCGATCGCGAAGACCGAGGAGGCGGCGAACGGGATCAACCAGGTGGTCGTGCTGCCGATGTCCTTCCTCTCCGGGTCGTTCATCCCGCTGGACAGCGCGCCGCACTGGCTGCAGACCGTCTCGCACGTCTTCCCGCTGCGCTACCTGGTCACCTCGGCGCAGTCCGTGCTGACCAGGGGCGGCGGGGTGATGGACGCGCTGCCGGCGATGGGCGGGCTGCTGGCCTTCGCGGCCGTGCTGACCGCGATCGCCTGGAAGCTGTTCCGCTGGGACGAGGTCTGAGGTCCGGAAGCCGGGACGGTCCGGTCAGGAGACCGCCCCCGTTCCGGCTCCGGCCGCGGTCTGCGACCATGGTCGGGTGACTGAGACCAGGCGTACCGAGCTTCCCGAGGAGACCTTCTTCGACGCGGTCGGCGGCGAGCCCACCTTCCGCCGCCTGGTGCACCGCTTCTACCAGGGCGTGGCCGAGGACGAGCTGCTGCGGCCGATGTACCCGGAGGAGGACCTCGGGCCGGCCGAGGAGCGGCTCGCGCTCTTCCTGATGCAGTACTGGGGTGGCCCGCGGACCTACAGCGAGCGGCGCGGCCACCCGCGGCTGCGGATGCGGCACATGCCCTTCACCGTCGACCGGGCCGCGCACGATGCCTGGCTGCGGCACATGCGGGTGGCGGTGGACGAGCTGGGCCTCGCACCGGAGGCCGAGCGGCAGCTCTGGGACTACCTCAGCTACGCCGCCGCGTCGATGGTCAACTCCGCGTAGCGCCGGGCGCGTGGAGTCGGTCAGGCCAGCGGGGTCAGTCCGAGGCCCGCGCCCGGTGCGGCGGCACTGCGCACCGCGACCGACCCGTGCGGCGCGGTCAGCCGCAGCCAGCTGCCCGCGCGGTGCGCCGAGAGCGGCGCGCCGGGGTGCAGGAAGCCGATCCGGTAGGCCGCGTGGGCCGCGCGCAGTGGCAGCTCCGGAGCGGCGGTGAGCGACCGCGACCAGATCTCGTCGGCGATCCCGTCCAGCACCACCCTGGTCCGGTGGTGTTCCGGGACCGCCGCCGTGCGCTCCTTGAACTCCTCCACCGCGCCGAAGACTTGGGGCATCACCAGGCCGACGTCCGGGGTCCCGAGCGGCTGCCAGCCGGTGCGCGGGGGCAGCAGGCCGGTCCAGGCCGGGCCGGTGACCGGGGCCGGCAGTGCCAGGGCGCCGCTCCGCTCGTCCACCCCCTCCAGCAGCTGTCCGGCGGAGACGGTCGCGTCCGCGGCCTCGGCCAGCCCGGCCAGCCGGGCGGTCCGGATCGCGATCACGCCGGAGCTGCCGAGCGGCAGCCGGCCGAAGACCGCGAGCACGCCGTCGGCCCACTCCTCGACGGTCGCTTCCGACTCGGCCGCGGCCGCCGGTCCGCGCCGGGCCGTCGCCTCACGGAACACCGACCGCGGGACCGCCTGCAGCCGCACTGCCGCCGCCCGGTCGAAGCGCAGCAACCGGCCCAGGAAGGCGCTGAGATCGGCCGCCTCGCTGGGGTCGGCGAGGACGAGCCGGGCGATGCTGATCACGGTGCGCTCACTTCGTTCGTTGCCGGAGGCGGTCGGACGGGCCGGTCAGGCGGCGGCCGGCACGTCCTCGTTCTCCAGGAAGTGACTCAGGAACTCCCGCTCCACCGCGCTGATCCGGCGCGGCCGGCCCGCCGCGAGGTCGTAGGGCACCATCACGGTGGAGGCCCGTGCGTACACCAGCTCGGTGCCGTCCTCGTTGGTGTCCTTGACCTCGTAGCCCACGGTCACCGAGGCACCGCCGATCCGGGTCACCCAGGTCTCGACCGTCACCGGCGCGGGCCGGTGGACCAGCGGCGCCTTGTAGTCGATCTCGTGCCGGGCCACCACCGAGCCGCCCGCGAACTCTCCCGCACCGGCCTCGGCGGCCCGGGTGAACATGAAGTCGATCCGGGCCTCCTCCAGGTAGCGCATGAAGACCACGTTGTTCACGTGGCCGAAGGCGTCCATGTCGGACCACCGCATCGGGCAGGCGTAGATGTGGCGCGCCACGACAGTCTCTCCCTCTCGTTCACTCGGTTGCCGGCACCTGGGCGGGTGCCCGGCGGACTACCGGCGTCGGCCCGGCAGGGCACCCACGTGGGTGCCCTGCCGGGCCGTCAAGCCTTCGCGACCCGGTCGGCGACCGTCAGCCGCGGGTCAGCTTCTTGTAGGTGGCGCGGTGCGGACGAGCCGCGTCGGCACCCAGCCGGTCGATCTTGTTCTTCTCGTACGACTCGAAGTTGCCCTCGAACCAGAACCACTTGCTGTCACCCTCGTAGGCGAGGATGTGGGTGGCCACCCGGTCCAGGAACCAGCGGTCGTGGGAGATGACCACGGCGCAGCCCGGGAACTCCAGCAGCGCGTTCTCCAGCGAGGAGAGCGTCTCGACGTCGAGGTCGTTGGTCGGCTCGTCGAGGAGCAGCAGGTTGCCGCCCTGCTTGAGGGTGAGCGCCAGGTTGAGGCGGTTGCGCTCACCACCGGAGAGCACGCCGGCCGGCTTCTGCTGGTCCGGGCCCTTGAAGCCGAACGCGGAGACGTAGGCGCGGGACGGCATCTCGACCTGGCCGACGTTGATCCAGTCGAGGCCGTCGGAGACGACCTCCCACAGGGTCTTCTTCGGGTCGATGTTGGCCCGGCCCTGGTCGACGTAGCTGATCTTGACGGTCTCGCCGACCTTGACGTTGCCGCCGTCCGGAGTCTCCAGGCCCTGCAGCATCTTGAACAGGGTGGTCTTGCCGGCGCCGTTCGGGCCGATCACGCCGACGATGCCGTTGCGCGGCAGGGTGAAGCTCAGGTCGTCGATCAGGACCTTCTCGCCGAAGGCCTTGTTGAGGTTGGCCACCTCGACCACGATGCTGCCCAGACGCGGGCCCGGCGGGATCTGGATCTCCTCGAAGTCCAGCTTCCGCATCTTGTCCGCCTCGGCCGCCATCTCCTCGTACCGGGCGAGACGGGCCTTGGACTTGGCCTGCCGGCCCTTGGCGTTGGAGCGGACCCACTCCAGCTCTTCCTTGAGCCGCTTGGCGCGCTTGGCGTCCTTCTGGCCCTCGACCTTGAGACGGGACTGCTTGGTCTCCAGGTAGGTGGAGTAGTTGCCCTCGTAGGGGTAGGCGCGACCACGGTCGAGCTCGAGGATCCACTCGGCGACGTGGTCCAGGAAGTACCGGTCGTGGGTGACGGCCACCACGGTGCCCGCGTACTTGGCCAGGTGCTGCTCCAGCCAGTTCACCGACTCGGCGTCGAGGTGGTTGGTGGGCTCGTCGAGCAGCAGCAGGTCGGGCGCCTCCAGCAGCAGCTTGCAGAGCGCGACGCGGCGGCGCTCACCACCGGAGAGGCTGGTCACCGGCCAGTCGCCGGGCGGGCAGCCCAGGGCGTCCATGGCCTGCTCGAGCTGGGCGTCGAGGTCCCAGGCGTTGGCGTGGTCCAGCTCCTCCTGGAGCTTGCCCATCTCGTCGAGCAGCGCGTCCGAGTAGTCGGTCGCCATCAGCTCGGCGATCTCGTTGAACCGGTCGAGCTTGCCCTTGATCTCCTTGACGCCGTCCTGGACGTTCTCCAGGACCGTCTTGGACTCGTCCAGCGGCGGCTCCTGCAGGAGCATGCCGACGCTGAACCCGGGCGAGAGGAAGGCGTCGCCGTTGGAGGGCTGCTCCAGGCCGGCCATCATCTTCAGTACGGTGGACTTGCCGGCGCCGTTGGGGCCGACGACGCCGATCTTCGCCCCAGGGAGGAAGCTGAGCGTCACGTCGTCAAGGATGACCTTGTCGCCGTGTGCCTTGCGCACCTTGCGCATGGTGTAGATGAATTCCGCCACGTGAGATCGCTCCGGCGTCGTCGAAGAGTATTCGGGCTTGCAGCGTTCCATTGTGCCGCACAGGGGGCCCCATCCCGAACCCCCGCCCTGCCCCACGGCCGCCCCGGACCGGGCTCCACCGCCCCGACGGCCCCGCACCGGGGACCCCTTCTCCCTTCCGCCTCGCCTCCCCCGTGTCCTCCTGCCCGGCGAACGGCGGTGGCCCGGTCCTTCCACCCCATCCTGCGGGTGGAAGGACCGGGCCACCGGCCTGCTTCTCCGAGCTCGCTGGCTATCCGCGCTCAGGCCTCAGCACACGGGCCCCAGCACTCAGGCCGCGGTCCGGCTGTGGCGACCACGACGGCGCATCGCGAACACCGCGCCACCACCGGCGACCACCAGCACACCGGCGATACCGGCGAGCAGCGGGGCCGAGCTGCCGCCACCGGTGAAGGCGAGGGTGCCACCGGTGCCGCCAGCACCGGCCGGGGTCGGGCTGGCCGAGGTGCTCGGGGTGGTGCCCGGCGCGGACGCCGAGGTGCTCGGGCTGGCCGAGGCACCGGTGCCACCGCCGGTGGTGCCGGCGACGTGGCAGTCGAGGATGCCCTTGAACTCCTGGTTCTGGCCGTTCACCCCGGCGACCTTGATGTCGTAGGACTGGCCCTGGGCGACCGGGACCGGGATGCTCTGGGTCTGGCCGGGCTTCACCGTGACGCTCTTGCCGCCACCGGTGCCGGAGAGGGTGAAGGTGTAGTTCTGGTCACCGTTGTTGGTGGCCGTGACCACGACGGCGTTCTGCGAGCAGACCACCGCGGCGGAGATCGCCGGGATCGGGCCGGACGGCGCCCAGCTGGCACCGGCGGTGGCGGAGACCGTGTCGGTGGTGGTGCCGGCCAGGATCAGGGTCTGGCTGCGGGTCCCGTTCGGGCTGTAGCCCATGAAGGCCCGGCCGACCTGGACGGCGGCGCTGGCGTTGGCCGTGATGGTGGCCTGGCCGGCGTCCGCACCGGCCGGGGCCTTCACGTAGAGCTGCTCGTTGTTGGTGGCACCGGTGAGCAGCTTGCCGCTCTGGTCCGTGAGGACGGTGCCGCTCTTGTCGGTCAGGACGACGCCGGCCGCGGCGGACTTGGCGTCGAGCGACGCGCTGACCGAGCTACCGGTGGTGCTGACGGTGATCGGGCCGAGCAGCGCACCGCTCTTGCCAGACACCGACGACGGCGTCAGGGTGAGCGAGGGGCTCGGCTCCTGGACGTCGGCGGCGTTGTTGATGAGGTAGGTGGTCAGCTTCTGCGCGGCACCGTCGACCGGCACGGCGTCCACGTGGTCGGAGAAGTGCCAGATCGCCGCCTGGGTGCCCTCCGCCGCCTGCCGCTCGTTCAGGTTGCTGACGCCGGCCTTGGCCGCCAGGTCGCTGAGCTTGTCGTCCTGCGGGAACGAGTTCTGCAGGATCCAGTTGATCTTGCCCTTGTCGGGGTTGTTCGCGAGAGAGGTCGCCGACCAGGGGTTCTCCTGGTACTTGGCGTCATCCTGGGTCTCGGTGCCGAGGTCGATGCAGTAGGTCTTCAGGACCGTGCCGTCGGCCATCTTGAGGCCGATCAGGCCACCGTCCAGGGGCCGGTCGTCCCCGTTGATGGTGACCGGGCCGCCGACCAGCAGGTTCGGCATCAGCGTTGCGGTCGCACCCGAACCGCTGCCACCGCCGTTGCCGCCGTCCGCGAAGGCCGCCCCCGCCAGCGTGAACCCGCCGCCGACCAGCATGCTCGACGCGAGCATGACAGTAGCTATGCGGGAGATACCCCGCGCGTTCTTGTGGTACATGAATGACCCCTCCGAGCAGGGCCGCGCCCATGACGGCCCGCCGTGCAATGTCACGCTCTCTGTGGCGCGACCGCACTTGTGTGAACCAGACGCATCCTATTGATTGCGCAAGATCCGCAAACCTCCACACCATCAGAACGCGGTTCCGTATCGGAATTGTTATCAAGCTCGCGGCGGACGCCGCAGACTGACCTCCCAACAGGCATTCATCACTTTGTCGACTCTCTGAGGCGCATTGCCACCCACCCGGGCAAGAAGTGACTCTGAGAGTCGTTCAATGCTCAAATTTTGCTCAACCAGAGACCGTTCCGCCGCCGCCCGCCCGGGCCCCCGAGGATCCGTCAACCCGCCGCCGCGCGGACCGCGCCCCTCGCGCACGACCGCCCGCCGGCACGGCCGGCTCGGTCGACGCACCGTCCGCCACCTCACCCACCCCACTCGGCCCAGTTCCACCAGCACCGCCGACCACACCCGTCTCCCCAACCCCCGAGGGCACCGAGCCGGCCCCGCCCGCCACCTCGACCTCCTCCGTGGCCCCCTCCGCAACTCCCGCCACCCGCACCATCTCCGCAGCCCGTCGCGCCCGCACCGCCGCCACGATCCACTCCGGCACCGCCTCCCCCACCAGCCCGGTCCCGCCCGGGACCAACTCCCCCTCGCCCCCGGCGCCCCGGCCACCCCTCGGCAGCCCCTCGCCGTCGGGACCCGCCGAGGGCGCCCCCGGCCCGCCCATCCGCGCCGCCACCAACTCCGACCGCCCCTGCACCGCCCAGCGGAACGCCGATGTGCCCCGCCCCAGATCGTGCCCCACCACCCGGGCGTCGATCTCGACGGCCGACCTCCGCTTCCCGCCGTCCTCCCACTCCCTGACTCTCAGTCGGCCGCTCACCACCACCGGGTCACCCTTGTTCAGCGAACTCACCACATTGGCGGCCAACCACCGCCAGGCGACCACCGAGACCCACGTCGTCTCCCCGTCCACCCAGTCGCCACGACTCCGGTCGTACCGCCGCTCGGTGGAGGCCAACCGGAAGTTCGCCATCGGCACCCCGCCGGCCGTCTGCACATAGCTGACCGTCGAAGCGACATTTCCGACCATCGTCACCAGCGTCTCGTTCATGACATGACCCCACGATTCCTCGCACATCACCGGATTCGACCGGCCCGGAATCGAGGATCCGCCATCACGAGAAGCGGTGCCAGCGCCTTTGAATTTCTGTGGATAACTCCCGCATGTGGATAACTTTGCCTTTTCCTGAAAGTACTATCCACATATCCGACTCACGTCGACATTCTGCGTCCATGACAAGCCAAGGTCCACAGCCCAGTCACCATGCCCCACGCGAGCCACCACAAGGACGTTCCGTGCACGTCATCCAACCCAACGAGGCGAAATCCCCGCCCCGCCGCCGCTTCTCAACCGTTACGTTCCCTGCACACCCAGCAACCATCACACCGCATCCATAACGGGTGAGGAGACAGCGTCGTAACGACTGCACAACGTCCGGCCCCAGGAGAGGCCGCAACGCTGCACCGGGAGCCTCTACCTGCGATTATCAGACCGCTCTCGCGAGGCCGACACACCCGCCCGACCAGTAGAAAGCCAACCGAAGCTGCCGTCCCCCTTATCCTGTCCCCGACAGGGCGAGGGCTTCATCAACCCCCACCCAAGGGAATAGGCACCGGAAGCCTTCGGGCCGTCGCCCGCCACCCGGGCCGCACGCCCGCCCCGCCCCCGTAGCTCAGCGGATAGAGCAGGTGCCTTCTAAGCACTTGGCCGCAGGTTCGAGTCCTGCCGGGGGCACCGCCACGGCCCGCCGATCCACCCCGGATCGGCGGGCCGTTTTCGCAGGTCAGAGCAGGTAACCTCAGTACCGCAGTGCCGACTTGACAGGAGCGCCGGCAGACCTCTCCGGCCGGCCGTCTCCGGTCGACGGCGGCGGTTTTCGGCTACCTGCGTCGAATACACGTCGAAGTTCGCCCGGGTTGCGAGGGCCTCGGAACCCCCGCATCCCGGGCGAACGCGGCTTCGGTACTCCTCTTCCTGTCCCGTGCCGCAGCCGGCGTGGACCCGCGGAAGGACCGCCGCCGCCCGCCCAGGAGGCCGCCCGGGCGGGCGGAACGCCGGAGTTGAGCCACTCCGCCGGCCTTGTGTGACGGAGGTCATACACTCGGTGCCGTGTGGGAGGTGGTGCCAGGGGATGCCGGTGCGGTCGGAGGTGGCGATGAGAGTCGTGTTTGTGCACGGGGCGTGCGTGCGGGACGGGTCGTGGTGGTGGCACCGCACCGCCGAGCTGCTGCAGGAGCGGGGGGTGCCGAGCGTGGCCCCGGCGCTACCGAGCTGCGGCGAGGCGGGCCCACCCGCCGGCGTCGGCGGTCCGGGGCTGCCCGAGGATGTCGCCGCGGTGCGGCAGGTGCTGCTGGCCGGCGACGAGCCGACCGTCGTGGTCGCCCACAGCTACGGCGGTGTCGTCACCGCGGAAGCCGCTGCGGGAGTCGGGTCGGTGCGCCACCTGCTGCTGGTCTCCAGCTACCTGCCCGAGGTCGGCCAGAGCCTGTCGGAGTTCGGGGACGGCAGCCCCGCCCCGTTCCTCGACGTCGACCCCGACGCCGGCACGTTCGGGGTCCGCCCCGAGCTGCTCGTGGACACGTTCCTGCAGGACTGCGACCCCGAGCTCCAGACGCAGGCGGCGGACCACCTCGCCCGGCAGAGCGTGCGGGTGACCGGGCAGCCGGTCGGGGCGGCCGCATGGCAGCGGTTGCCCTCGACGTACCTCGTCTGCGCTCAGGACCGGGGCACCCCGCCGCGGTTGCAGCGCGAGTTCGCCCGCCGGGCCGGCAGCGTCGTCGAGCTCGACGCCGGCCACCACCCGTTCCTGTCCCGGCCCGCAGCGGTCCGCGACCTGCTGCTGAGCCTGTGACGGCAGATGTGGCACGAGGGCCTTGCTGGGTGCCGGCGCGGATGTCCTGACCCACACCGGGCCAGAAGGCCCTCACTCGTCCCGGGATCGCCACCGCGTGAGTCCTGTCACCAACCCCGGTGGCCAGTGCCCTAGATGAACGGGTTCGGCGGGACCACCACCGGGGTTCCCGTCACGATGGTGGTGCTGTCAGGTCCGGTGGCCCCGGTCGGGCCGGTCGGACCAGTCAAGCCGGTGGCCCCGGTCGGGCCGGTCGGACCAGTCGCACCGTCGTTGCCGGCCGCACCAGTCGGACCGGTCGGGCCGGTCGGACCGTCGTTGCCAGTCGCACCGGTCGGCCCAGTCGGACCGGTCGCACCGTCGTTGCCAGTCGCACCAGTCGGGCCGGTCGGACCGGTCGCACCGTCGTTGCCAGTCGCACCGGTCGGACCGGTCGGTCCGGTCGGTCCGGTCGGTCCGGTCGGACCAGTCAAGCCGGTGGCCCCGGTCGGGCCGGTCGGACCGGTCGGACCGTCGTTGCCAGTCGCACCGGTCGGCCCAGTCGGACCGGTCGCACCGTCGTTGCCGGCCGCACCAGTCGGCCCGGTCGGGCCGATGTGCGGACAGTACGGCTCGTGGCAGCCATGACCCGACGGCGTGCCCGAAGGTTGCACGGCGCCGGCTTCCGGGCTGGTGACGCCGGTGAACAACACGGCGATCAGTGCCGCCGCGCTACCGACCGCCCGGTGCGCGCTGCGCCGGGGAAGAGGCCCTAGCGGGTGAAGTCTCATGGTGTTCGTCTCCCAAGCTGTGGACAGGTGAACGAAGGCCGTCCGGCCATGCGCGCGGTCGGGCGCGGTAGCCGACGGTGCTTCCGGGGGATCCGTACGCGCTTCACGGCGCGCAGACGGCGTAGAGGGTGACGTCGGTGCAGTTGGTGCTCCGGTTGTCGGCGAGGACTTGCCAGGTGTTGCCGGCGGCCCGGTTGGTGACCTCGACGGGTGGGCCGGCTCCGCCGCAGCCACCGCCCGGACCCATGCCCGCGGCCACGGGCCGCGACCGGTCGCGTGCTTTCGCGCCTCATCACCGACGCGCCTCCACGTCACCGGCCGGGGCGGCTGCGCCACCGTGCTGACAGGACCTCAAGGGGCTGAGACAACCCGCGCGTCAGCATAGGCGCTTTAGCATGAAATATGGCGATTCGACACCGTCTCATCTGCGTGATCCGGCCCGCGGACGAGGACGTGTGGCCGGCGGCGGCGAGGCGGACAGCAGGCATCCCTCGACAGCGGAGCGAACTCCACCGCTTCGCGGCTCCGGGCCGTGGACGCGTTGGCCTCCCCGGCCGGGGCCGGGAGGCCGACACAGGATCGACGGATCGAGGCGTCACCGGCCCGCCGGTCCACACCGCTCCTCGGTAGCCATGGAACACGGATTCAGTGCTGCTGTCCCGGCACCGCATGGGAGCGGGGAATCAGAGCGTGCCCGAAATACCATCGGCACCGCGGCACGTCCTTCGGGGCACGCCCGTTCGATCGGCGTCCCGTCCGCGCTCGGCTCCGCGGCCCACAGCCCTTACCCCGAGAGGTCGTTGTGGCATCATCCAACAATTCCCCTGCCAGTGCTTCCGGTTCCGGCCCCCGGAAGCCCACCGTCTGTCTGTGCATGATCGTCAAGGACGAGGCGAAGGTCATCGAGCGCTGCCTGGCCTCGGTGCGCGGTCTCGTGGACACCTGGGTGATCTCCGACACCGGTTCGAGCGACGGGACCCAGGGGCTGGTCCGGCGTGCGCTGGCGGGTGTTCCGGGCGAGCTGCACGATGAGCCCTGGGTGAACTTCGGCCACAACCGGACGCTGAACATCCGCCACGCCCGTGGCAAGGCCGACTACCTGCTGCTGATCGACGCCGACATGGTCGTGCGGCAGGAGGGTCCGCTGCCCGCGCCGGCCGCCGACTCGTACATGGTGCGCCACGCCGGCGACCTGGAGTACCGGGTCAAGCGCCTGGTCAGCGGCGCCGTCGACTGGCGCTACGAAGGTGCCACCCACGAGTACCTGACGTCCGACCAGCCGGACGAGGTCGCCAACCTCGACGCGCTGGTCATCGAGGACTTCGCCGACGGCGGCTCCCGGGGCGACAAGTTCGAGCGCGACGCCCGTCTGCTGCGCGAGGACCTCGAACGCGATCCCGACAACGCGCGCACGGTCTTCTACTTGGCCCAGACCATGCGCGACCTCGGCGACACCGCCGAGGCGATCGAGCTCTACCGCCGGCGCGCGCGGATGGGTGGCTGGGAGGAAGAGGTCTACTACGCGCTGCTCCAGGTCGGCGTCCTGACTGCCGAGGCCGGCGACTGGCCGGCTGCCATGGACGCGCTGCTGCACGCCTGGGAGAGCCGGCCACAGCGACTCGAGGCCTGCTACGAACTCGCCTCCCGGCTGCGCCTGATGGGCCGCTACCAGGCCGCGCACGCCTTCGCCCGGGCCGGCCTGGACCGCGACGTGCCCGACGACTGGCTGTTCACCCAGCCCTGGGTGTACCGCTGGGGGTTGCTGTTCGAGTACTCCGTCACGGCCTACTGGGTGGGTGACCCGCGTGGCTCGCTGGAGGCCTGCGGCCGCCTGCTGAACACCGCGGACCTGCCCCAGCCCTACCGGGAACAGACCCTGGCCAACCTGAAGTTCGCCGAGCGGGCCGCCCTGGTCTCCACCTGAGCTCGTGCTCGACCTCCGCGGGAGCCCGGCCTGCCGGGCCCCGTGGCCCCCTCGGACAGCGAGTGTGACGGTCTCCCGGACCTCGGCCCGTCGAGTGGCGGAGCGTCGGCGGAAGCCGGATGCCTGCCCCGCACCCGCCCATCAGCGGCTCCGGCCGAGGAGCACGTAGCCGTCCTCGTCGGCGACGTCGTGATAGCCGTGCGCGCGGTGCCAGTTCAGCCTGTTCCGCTCGATCTCGGCCGTCAGCGGCCAGCGCTTGCTCCACGGCGCCCAGGTGTCCACGATGATCCACTGCGGGTCGGGGCGGCTGGGCTCCCAGCCGAAGAGGCCGACGGTGGTGCGGTTGGTGAGCTGGGGGACCAGCACGTTGGAGGCCTGGACCGTGGCACCGTCCGGGATGCGGTCCATCAGCCGCTGGGCCACGGCGAGCCGGGGGTCGGTCCGCCAGGTGGCCGGCTGGACCAGCTGCCAGAAGGGGAACCGCGGCAGCAGCAGCAGGGTGACGGCGGTCGCGCCCGCAAGGTAGCGGCGCACGCTGTCCGGCCGCGCGCGCCGGGCGACCAGGGCGTCGACGAAGGCGGCGAAGACGATCGGCATCAGCACCAGCGAGTAGTGGTAGCCGGTGCCCCAGTGGACGTAGCCGTTCGAGGCGAAGCGCCACACCAGCGTCGGCAGCGCCACCCAGACCAGCGACGAGCGCAGCGCGAGGAACAGGGTGGGGGCCAGCACCAGCACCAGCGTCGTGGTCTTGGCCTCGGGGGTGATCAGCCCGACCGTGCCCTTGTACAGCAGGTTCCCCACACCGCCGCCTCCGCCCCGGCCGCCGAGGAAGGACCAGTAGGCGAAGTCGCCGCTCGGGTTGACGGACGGGAGCACCAGCAGGATGGCCAACAGCGAGCCGGCCAGGCCGGCCGCGGCCGTGACCAGCCCCAACCCGCGGCCACCGCGCCGGGCGACGACCAGCCCGATCGCCACCACGGTGAGCCCCAGGTCCTCCTTCACCAGGAGCAGCGGCAGCGCCCAGCACACCGCCGCCCGCAGCCTGTCCTGCCCCAGTGCGGTCAGGGAGAGGGCCAGCAGCGGGACGGCGAAGGCCACCTCGTGGAAGTCGAAGCCGATCGCGCTCGCGATGCCCCAGGAGAGGCCGTAGCAGAGGCCGATCAGCACCGCGGCGGTCGTGCCCAGCGTGCGCCGGGCCCAGCGGGCCAGCGGGGGCGTGCTCGCCGCGACCAGCGCCGCCTGCACCACGAGCAGGGTCACCGGCGAGCGCCAGAGCAGGTAGAACGGGGCCACCAGGGCCAACACCGGCGAGAAGTGGTCCCCCAGCACGGGGAAGCCGGGTGCCTTCAACTCCGAGACCGGCAGGTGTCCGTCCGCGTAGGAACGGATCACCTGCTCGAAGATTCCCAGGTCGTAGCTGTTGGACAGCATCCGCTCGTGGATCCGCACGGACAGCGTCGTGTAGACGAGGAAGAGCGCTCCGGTCAGCGCCCAGATCCACCGGGCGCCGGGCTCGGCGGGAGCCTCCCGGGCCGGCTCCGGTCGCCCGCCGGGTCCGGACTGCCGCGGTGGACGTGTGGTGCTGCTGCCGGTGGGGAGCGCCTGCATGACCACACCTTCCGAAAGCCGGTACCGATGCCGGTGGCATCAAGACGGATGGCATCAAGATGGCAGCACCGGTCCGGGGTGTGGCCGGCGGGACTTTCCGGGCGCCCCAGAATCAACCGAATGGCCGTGCGGGAGCCGGCCGGCTCGCGTCCGTCGCCAGTGGCGGGGTACGGGCTGCGCCAGGTGGACCAGTGACTCCTACCCGGCCGGGCCGCACGGCTCCTCCGGCTCCGTGCTCCTCGCCACCGGCGTCCGCGCGATCGACACGGCGCACCGCCGTCGGAGCGGCCGTCAGATGCCGGTGACCGTCCCCGCGACGATCCGCACCTCGCCGTCCACCCGCGCGGCCAGCGCCGCCGCCAGCCGTTCGGCGCGTGGCTCGCCGAGCAGGGCCAGCGCCTCGTCGACCGGGGCCCAGCGGTACTCCGCCAACTCGGCCGCCTGCAGCGTGATCCCGGTACCGACCGGGACCGTGCCGGCGTCGAAGACGAAGTGCACCGCGGGATGGTCGAGCCGCTCGGACGGGTGGGTCCAGGAGACCACCAGCAGCCGGCCCGGCTCGCGGTCCAGGCCGGTCTCCTCCAGCAGTTCGCGCCGGGCGCACTGCCGGGCGTCCTCACCCGGGTCGATCGTGCCGCCGGCGAACTGCCAGCCGGGACGGTAGGTGGGCTTCACCACCAGCACCCGGCCGGCCTCGTCGGTGAGCAGTGCCGCGGCGGCGGTGTAGGAGCGCGGCAGCGAGGCCAGCCACCGCTCGCGCGGGAGCAGCGGCTCCCGCCGGTCGTCAGCCATGTCGCTCCTCGGCCGGATCGTCGCGTCCCGGGCATTCAACCACGGTGCTCCGACACTGCGGGACGCCGCCGTCCAGCGCGCCGGGCCGGCCTGCGAGAGTGGGCCCATGACGGACCAGATCCTGCTCGCCGACCGCACCGAACTGCCCACCGGCACCACCGGCCTGCGGCTGTACGCCCCCGACCCGGACCCCGCCGACGGGGTCGCCGTCCTGCTGCTGGACCGGCCGGAGCGGCGCAACGCCGTCACGCTGGAGATGTGGCGCCGGCTGCCCGCCGTGCTGGCCCGGTTGGCGGACCGGCCCGGCGTCCGCGCGCTGCTGCTCACCGGCGCGGCGGGCACCTTCAGCGCCGGCGCCGACATCGCCGAGCTGTCCACGGTCTACGCCGACCCGGCCGCCGCCGATGCCTACCACGCCCAGAACGTCGCCGCCGAGGAGGCGCTGGCCGGCTTCCCGCACCCGACCCTCGCGGTGCTGCACGGCTCCTGCGTGGGCGGCGGCTGCCAGTTGGCGGCCGCCTGCGACCTGCGGTTCGGCGCCGAGGACGCCCGACTGGGGATCACGCCGGCCAAGCTCGGCGTGGTCTACCCGGCCGTGCCGACCGCCCGGTTGGCCCGGCTGGTCGGTCCGGCCCGGGCCAAGTACCTGCTGTTCTCGGGCGAGTTGGTGCCGGCCCGACGGGCCGAGCTGTTCGGCCTGCTGGACGAGGTCCACCCGGCCGACGAACTCGACGCCCGGGCCCTGGAGTTCGCCCGGCTGCTGGCCCGGCGCTCACCGCAGACCATCGGTGCGGCCAAGGCGGCACTGGCCGCCGAGGACCCGGCCGCCGCGCTGGCGCCCTGGGAACGCCGGTCGCGCGAGGCGCCGGACGTCCGGGAGGGGCTGGCCGCCTTCCTGGAGCGCCGCGAGCCGCGGTTCTGAGCCCCCGACGACGGCGCCTCAGCGGATCGGCAGCCCCGAGATGGTCCGCGCGATGACCAGCCGCTGGATCTCGCTGGTCCCCTCGAAGATGGTGTAGATCGCGCTGTCCCGGTGCATCCGCTCCACCGGGTACTCCCGGGTGAACCCGTTGCCACCGAGCAGCTGCATCGCCTGCGAGGTGACCCACTTGGCGGTCTCGCCCGCGTAGAGCTTGGACATCGAGCCCTCGGCCGCGGTGAACGGCTGCTGGTTGGCGGCCATCCAGGAGGCCCGCCAGACCAGCAACCGGGCGGCGTCGATCCGGGTCCGCATGTCGGCCAGGGTGAAGGCGACGCCCTGGTTGTCGATGATCGGCCGGCCGAACTGCACCCGGGTGCGGGCGTAGTCGAGCGCGACCTCGTAGGCGGCCCGGGCGATCCCGACCGCCTGCGCGCCGACGGCCGGCCGGGAGGCCTCGAAGGTGGCCATCGCCGCGTTCCGACCCGGAGCGCCCCCGCCCGAGCCACGGCCGGCCGCCGTCCCCGCCGCCCGCTCGCGGGCCCGGGCGAGCCGCTCGTCGAGCTTCTCCTTGCCGCCGAGCAGGCAGTGCCCGGGCACCCGGACGTCGTCCAGCACCACCTCGGCGGTGTGCGAGGCGCGGATCCCGTGCTTCTTGAACTTCTGTCCCTGGGAGAGCCCGGCGGTGCCCGGCGGGACCACGAAGGAGGCCTGGCCGCGGGCCCCGAGCGCCGGGTCCACGGTGGCCACCACCACGTGCACCGCGGCGATCCCGCCGTTGGTGGCCCAGGTCTTGGTGCCGTTCAGCACCCACTCGTCCTTCGCCTGGTCGTACACCGCGCGGGTGCGCAGCGCCGAGACGTCCGAGCCGGCGTCCGGCTCGGAGGAGCAGAACGCGGCGACCTTGACGTCGTCCGGGGTGCCGAACATCTGCGGTGCCCAGGTGCCGATCTGCTCGTCGGTGCCGTTGGCCAGCACCGCGACGGCGGCCAGCGTGGTGCCGACGATGGAGAGGCCGAGGCCGGCGTCGCCCCAGAACAGCTCCTCCATGGCGACCGGGATGCCGACGCCGGAGGGGTCGAAGTACTGCTGGGCGTAGAAGTCCAGCGAGTAGATGCCGATCTTGGCGGCCTCCTGGATGATCGGCCAGGGGGTCTCCTCGCGCTCGTCCCACTCCGCGGCGGCCGGGCGCATCACGTCGGCCGCGAAGCCGTGCAGCCAGTCCCGCACGGCGAGTTGGTCCTCGCCGAGCTCCATCGAGAAGGGACTCATGGTTCTCCTCCAGGGGTGACGGCCGGGCGGGGCCAGGCCACGCCGCCCGGGTGTTACCGGGGGTAACATCGAGGGAGTCTGCTACTGATAGGTAACGGATGTCAACGAGCGCACGGCAGGGCGCAGGAGGAGACGGAGGGGCCGGTGGCAGCCCTGGAGGAACCGCGCAGGGAGCAGTTGCTCAACGCCGCCGACCGGGTGGTCCGGCGGGACGGGCCGGGCGCGAGCATGAACGCGATCGCCGCCGAGGCCGGTATCACCAAGCCGATCCTCTACCGGCACTTCGGTGACCGCGGCGGCCTGTTCCGGGCACTGACCGAGCGCCACACCGCCGGGCTGCTGGCCGCCGTGCGGGCCGCGCTCGCCGAGCCGCTGGAGCGGCGCGAGCGGGTGGAGCACGTGCTGGACACCTACCTGGCCGGCATCGAGGCCCGCCCGCAGGTCTACCGGCTGCTCACCCACCCGGAGGCGGGTGATCCCCAGGAGGTGGGCAACGCACTGGCGCCCGCACTGCGGCAGATCGCCGAGGAGATCACCCGCGCGGTGACCGCCCAGGTCGATCTCGGACCGGACGGACCGCTGCTCGCCGAGGCCTGGGGGCGGGCGATCACCGGCATGGTGCTGGCGGCCGGGGACTGGTGGCTGGAGCAGCGGCCCTGCCCGCGGGCCCGGATGGTGCAGGCACTGGCCGACCTGCTCTGGGGCCGGCTGGCGGCCGCCGCACCGCTGCCCGTGGCAGCGCTGGCCGTCGCACCACCGGCCCCGGCACCGCCGCCCTCGGCGGACCGGGCCTGAAGCCGGCCCCAACTCCCCCGCGCCCGCGCCCTTGTGCGCCCTCGCGCCATCCGGCAGGATCGGCCCGCGCCACCCACCGCCGGGCGCCTGGCCCGGCTCCGCCGTGCCCGTGCGAGGTGTCCGTGCGCGTCCGCCGTACCGCTGCCGCCGTGTCGCTGGCGCTCGCCGCCGCGCTCTGTGTCTCCGCCGCGCCGACGCCGGCACCCGCCGTCCCGGCCACCCGAAGCGCCCTCGCGCAGCCCGACTTCCCGACCGGGAGCACCACCACGCCGGACGGCCGGACGCTGTTCACCGACTCCGCCGGCCGGACCGAGCTGCTGCGCGGCTTCGACCTGGACAAGTACGACGAGACCACCCGGGCCGACCTGCGCGCGATCGCCGACCACGGCTTCACCCTGATCCGGGTGGCGATCTCCTGGGACCGCCTCGAACCGGCTCAAGGCCGCTACGACCAGGCCGAGTTCGGCAAGCTGCGGCAACTCCTCGACTGGGCCGACCAGGACGGCCTGCTCGCCCTGGTCGACTTCCACCAGGACGTCTACGGACCGGAGTTCGGCGGCGGCCAGGACGGCATCCCGCCCTGGGCGACCCGGGACGACGGGCTGCCGTTCACCCCGGTCCCCGGCGACTGGTTCGCCGGCTACTTCGAGCCGTCCGTGCAGGCCGCCTTCCGGCACCTGTACGACGACCCCGACCTGCGCCGCTGGCAGCAGGACTTCTACGCCCACGTCGCCGGTGAACTACGTGGTCAGGCATCGCTGTTGGGCTACGACCTGTTCAACGAGCCGTCCGGACCGTTCGACGGCGACCCGACCGACCCGGCGGTCCAGGTGGCCTCCGCGGCGGCGCTGGAGCAGGGCCGGCTGGCGGCCATGTACCGGCGGCTGATCGGCGCCGTCCGCGCGGTGGACGACCGTGCCTGGCTCTTCGTCGAGCCCACCGTGCTGGTCGGCGAGGGGGTGCCGACCCAGCTGCCCGGCTTCACCGACCCGCGGCCCGGCGCGGCCCGGATCGGCTACGCCCCGCACTTCTACGACACCGCGGTCGAGGGCGGCGCCGACTGGAACCCCGCCGACGGCTTCATCCAGGCCTACACCGCGGCCATCACCGGCTACCCGCGGGCCCACCGGCTGCCGGTGCTGGTCGGCGAGTGGGGTCCGCCGCAGGCCGCGACCCCGGGCAACGCCGAGCTGGTCCGCCGGCAGGTCGCCGCGCTGGCGGGCTTCGCGACCGGCTGGGCGCTCTGGTACTGGTGCCGGGGCACCGGCGGCTACTGCGCGCTCGGCCCGGACGGCCGGCCCGCGCCCGGGGACGGCCCGGTGTTCGCGCCGTACGCCCCCGTGGTGGCCGGGCTGCCGCGCCGCGAGTCCTGGGACGGCGCCCGCTACACCCTGGAGTTCAGCACCGGACCGGGCGGCTGGACCGAGCTGGCCGTCCCGCCCGGTGCCCGGATCGCCGTGCGCGGCGCGGGGCCGGCCGTCGTCACCGCCGGCCGCCCGGGCCGGGCCCGGGTGCTGCTGCCGTTCGCCCGCCCGGGCACCACCGCCGTCCTGACCGTCACCGGCTGACCGTCACCGGCCGGTCAGAGCAGGTCCGCCCGGGCCGCCTGGATGCCGGCCTGGAACCGGGTCCGCGCGCCGAAGCGGTCCATCAGCTCCCGTACCCAGCGCTGCACGGTCCGGGTGGAGACTCCCAGCTGCCGGGCGATGCTCTCGTCGGTCAGCCCGGCGGCCAGCAGTGCCAACAGCTGGCCGTGCCGGTCCTGCGGGGGCTGCGCCGAGTCGGGCGCGGGCAACCTCATCGCCCGTGACCAGTACAGCTCGAACAGCCCGGTCAGCGCCGCCAGCAGCGAGGACGGCCGGACCAGCAGCACGCTCTGCAGCTCGGTGCCGGCGCTGACCGGCAGCAGCGCCCACCGGTCGTCCACCACCGCCAGCTTGAGCGGCAGTTCGGGCAGCACCCGGGCCTGCTCGCCGGCCTCGGCGAAGGTCCGGATCTCGGCCATCCGCTCGGCTTCGCGCAACACCCGGCTCTCGTAGACCGCCCGTATCTGCACCCCGCGGGCCAGCGCGGCGAGCTCCAACTCCGGGTCCGAGCGCCGGATGTACGGCGGCTTGTCGAGTATCCGCAGCTGGGTCCGGACGCCGAGCTGGAGGGTCCGCCAGAGTTCGGCGACGGAGTCCCGGCCGGTGATCACCTCGACCAGCTCGCCGGCCGAGGAGGCCGGCCGGGAGCTGCGGTAGTTGCGCATCAGCTCGTTGATCCGGCCACGGGTGCGGCGCAGTTCGACCTCACGCCGCAGCAGCAGCTCCTCCAGCGCGACGTCGGGGGCCGCGACGCTCCACACCGGGCCGGCCGTGCCCGGCCGTTCGAGCAGCCCGCAGTCGGCCAGCCCCTCCAGCGCGGTGACCGCGCGGTCGGTGCCGACCCCGAGCGCCGCGCCCAGCTGCTGCGCGGTACCGCTCGGCGCGCTCAGCAGATGGAGGTAGAGCAGTTCCTGGTCGGCGGTCAGGCCCAGTCCGCCGAACCGCCCGGTCCGCTGCTCGGGCACGCCGCACCTCCCCTGTCCAGCGTCGTTCCGCCCGACTGTGGTGCACCGTCGAACGGAAATCAAGGGATTGGCGAAATGACATGTTTCCGCCATGTCGCGTTCCGGCCTGTTCCCCCACCTTCCTGCGGGTCGGCCACTGACCGCACGCTGAGCCGCATCACTCCCGCGCGCCGTCGGCCCCACCCGGCGGCGCGCTCCCCCATCGGGTGCGCCCCCAAGCCGCGCCCACCCCAAGGAGTCCCCCATGTCCACGTTTCGCGCCAAGGCCGTCCCGGCCGCACTCGCCGCGCTGCTCACCGTCTCCGGCTTCGCCCTCGCCGCCCCCGCGAGCGCCGCCACCCCCACCGCCACCCACGCCGCGGCCGGCCACTTCCGGTACGGCAACCCGTCGCACCACCGTTTCGACGGCGGCAGCAACTGGGGCGGCTACATCGCCCAGGGCAGCAACTTCCAGTCCATATCGGGCTCCTGGACCATGCCGCAGGTCCAGTGCAACACCAGCAACGACCTGTTCGCGCCGTGGATCGGCATCGACGGCTACGGCTCGCAGACCGTCGAGCAGACCGGCGTCCAGGTGGACTGCTCGAGTGGCTCCCCGGTCTACTCGGGCTGGTACGAGATGTACCCGGCGGCACCGGTGTACTGGGGCGGCCAGGTGAACGCAGGTGACGTCTTCAACGCCAGCGTGACCACCGACGGCAGCGGCAACTACACCCTCACCCTGACCGACACCACCCAGGGCTGGACCCAGAACACCCAGCAGTACCTGGACGCCCAGAACGTCAGCGCCGAGGCCGTCATCGAGTCGCCGAGCCAGAGCTACCCGTCCTTCAACAAGCTGGACTTCTCCAACCTCACCGTGAACGACCAGGTCTTCGACAACTCCAACCCGCAGGCCATCGACAGCGGCCAGTACACCGAGACCCCGCTGCAGAACGGCGCGTTCTCCATCGTGCCCGCCGGCAACGGCGGCTTCTAGGGCCTGCCCGGCGACGCCCCCGATCGGCCGGTGCCCCGCGGGTGAACCCACTCCCGCGGCGCACCGGCACACCACCACCGGCGCTCAGCCGGCCAGCCCGCGCCGCGCCAGCAGTGGCGCGGTGTCGGGGTCGCGGCCGAGCACCGCGCGGAACGCGTCCAGCGCGGGCACGCTGTCACCGCGGGAGAGCAGCTCGCGGCGGAACAGCTCGCCGCTCTCGCGCAGTTCGAGCCCGTTGCCGCGGAACCACTCCACCGTGTCGGCGTCCAGCACCTCCGACCAGATGTAGGCGTAGTAGCCCGCGCTGTAGCCACCGACGAAGACGTGGTTGAAGTAGCCGGTCCGGTAGCGCGGCGGCACACCGGGCACCGCGAGACCGGCCTCCTTCAGCACCTGGGCCTCGAACTCCTCGGCGTCGTCGACCCGTTGGCCGGCCGGCAGGCTGTGCCAGGCCCAGTCCAGCACGGCCGCCGCCAGGTACTCCACGGTCCGGAAGCCCTGGCCGAAGTGCTCCGCCGCCTCCAGTCGCTCGACCAGCTCGGCCGGCAGCGGCTCCCCGGTCACGTGGTGCCTGGCGTACTCGGCCCGCACCTGCGGCCAGCTCGCCCACACCTCGTTGACCTGCGAGGGGAACTCCACGAAGTCGCGGGGCACCCGGGTGCCGGCCAGCATCGGATAGCGCACGTCCGAGCAGAGGCCGTGCAGCGCGTGCCCGAACTCGTGGAAGAGCGTGCGGACTTCGTCCATGGTGAGCAGCACCGGCTCGCCGGGGGCCGGCTTGGCGATGTTGAGGACGTTGAAGACCACCGGCCGCCGGTCGAACAGGCCGGCCTGGCCGACCAGTTCGTCCATCCAGGCCCCGCCGCGCTTGGACGACCGGGCGTGGAAGTCGCCGAGGAAGAGGCCGAGCGGGCGGCCGTCCGCCTCGAAGACCTCGAAGACCCGGGTGTCGGGGTGGAAGCCGACCAGGTCCGCGCGCTCCCGGAAGGTCAGCCCGTAGAGCAGGCCGGCGGCGCGGAACACGCCGTCGTGCAGCACCCGTTCCAGCTCGTGGTACGGCCGCAGCGCGGTGGTGTCCAGGTCGTACTCGGCCTTGCGGACCTGTTCCGCGTAGTAGGCCCAGTCGTGTGCCGCGAAGTCCTCGACACCGTCCGCCGCGGCGGCCCGGACCAACTGCTCGGCCTCCCGCTCGGCGTTGGCCACCGCGGCCGGGATCAGCCGGGCGAAGAGCTGCTCGACGGCGTCGGTGCTGCCGGCGGTCTGGTCGGCCACCACGTAGGCGGCGTGGCTCGGGTACCCGAACAGCGCGGCCCGCTCGGCTCGCAGCTCGGCCAGCCGGGCGGCCAGCGGGCCGTTGCTCCCGGTGGCCCGGTCCAGCGAGGCCGTCAGCAGCCGGCGGCGCACCTCGCGGTCGGTCAGCCAGGCCAGCTCGCTCTGGTTGGAGAAGCTCTTCAGGCTCAGCACGTACGTGCCGTCCCGGCCGAGCGCCCGACCGTTCTCGGCCGCGGCGGCGATCGCGTCGGGCGACAGCCCGGCCAGCTGCTCGGCCCGCTCGAGCACCACGGCGCCGGCCTGGTTGGCCTCGAAGATGTTCCGCTCGAAGAGGCTGGAGACCTTGGCGGTCTCGGTGTTCAGCTCGCGCAGCCGCTGCTGGTCGGCGGCGGACAGCCGGGCGCCGGCCCGGACGAACTGGTCGTGGCGGCGCTCCAGCAAGCGGCGCGACTCCGGGTCCAGGTCCAGCTCGTCGCGCCGGGCGTGGACCGCCTCGATCCGGGCGAAGAGCGCGGCGTCCAGGTGGATCGCGTCGCTGTGCGCGGCCAGCCGCGGCCGGAACTCGGCCTCCAGCTCCTGCACCACCGGGTTGGTGTGGGCCGAACTCTGGTTGTCGAACACCACCAGCACCCGCTCCAGCAGGCTGCCGGTGCGCTCCAACGCGACCAGGGTGTTCTCGAACGTCGGCGGGGCACCGCCACCGGTGATCGCCGCGATCTCCGCCAGCTGCTCGGCCATGCCCTGTTCCAGCGCCGGACGGTAGTGCTCCTCGCGGATCTCCGCGAAGGGCGGCAGCTGGTAGGGCAGCGGGCTGGGGGTCAGAAACGGGTTCTGCGTCATTCCGCTGACCCTACGCGCCGCCCGCCGGGCCGCAAGGGCGCGGGGAGCGTGCCCCGACGCGCCGGACGCGCGCTGTCGGTCCGACCCGCTACGGTCGCACTGACATCCGAGCTCACCTGCCCCGAGAGGAGGCCGCCATGGCACCCCGGATCGCCCTCGTCGCGGACCCGCACGGCCCCGGCGGCCGACTGCACCGCCTCTCCGAGGACGGCGCCCCGCTCGGCGGCCCGCGCACCGTCGCCGACCTGGCCGCCGCGGTCGCCGAGCTGGAGGCCGCCGAACACCCGCGCTGGGTCTGGGCCACCGCCGACTCCGGGTACGTCCCGTTGCTGCCCCGGCTGCCGCACCGGCTCGGCCGCTGCCATGACCTGCGGCTGGTCGAGGGCCTGCTGCTGGGCCACGAGGACCGCTTCGGGCAGCCCCGCTCGCTCGGGGCCGCCTGGGCCCGGCTGCGGGGCCTGCCGGTGCCGGACGACCTGCCCGAGGCCGGCCCCACCGACGACCAGGACACCCTGTTCGCCCCCGACCGGCTGCAACTGCCGCCCGGCACCGACCCGCTGACCGCCGTGCTGGCCGTCCACGCCGACCAGCAGCGCCGGCTGCGGGCGATCGAGGGCGAGGCCGAACGGTCCCGCTTCCGGCTGCTGGCCGCCGCCGAGTCGGCCGGCGCGCTGGCCGCCGCCGAGATGGCGCACGACGGCCTGCCCTGGCGCACCGAGGTGCACGACGCGCTGCTCGCCGAGTTGCTCGGCCCCCGGCCGAGCGTCCCCGGCGCCCGGCCCACCCGGCTCGCCGCGCTCGCCGAGCAGCTCCAACAGGCGCTCGGCGGGCGGCCGTTCAACCCCGACTCGCACACCCAGGTGCTGCGCGCCTTCGCCGAGCGGGGCATCCCGCTGACCTCCACCCGTTCCTGGGAGCTGCGCCAGGTCGACCATCCGGCCGCCGAGCTGGTGATCCGCTACAAGGAGCTGGCCCGGATCCACACCGCGCACGGCTGGGCCTGGCAGGAGGCCTGGGTCCGCGGCGGCCGGTTCCGGCCGGAGTACGTGGTCGGCGGCGTGGTCTCCGGCCGCTGGGCCAGCCGGGGCGGCGGAGCGCTGCAGATCCCACGGATCCTGCGTGGCGCGGTGGTCGCCGATCCGGGCTGGCGGCTGGTGGTGGCCGACGCGGCCCAGCTGGAGCCGCGGGTGCTCGCCGCGCTCTCCGGCGACGTGGGGCTGGCCCGCACGGCGGCCGGCGGCGACCTCTACCAGGCGCTGGCCGCCACCGCCTTCCAGGGCGACCGGGAGAAGGCCAAGCTCGGGCTGCTCGGCGCGATGTACGGGCAGACCAGCGGCGACATCGGCATCCTGCTGGCCACCCTGCGCCGCCGCTATCCGCAGGCCATGGGGTACGTCGAGGCGGCCGCCCGGACCGGGGAGGAGGGCGGGATCGTCCGCTCCCGGCTCGGCCGCAGCTGCCCACCGCCGTCCGCGGCCTGGCTGGACCTGACCGAGGCGGCCGGGCCGGGGGCCGAGGGTGCCGACCCGGCCGGTCGCTCGGCCCGCGCCCGCGGCCGCTTCACCCGCAACTTCGTGATCCAGGCCAGCGCGGCCGACTGGGCGCTGGCCTTGCTCGCCGCGCTGCGCCGGCGGCTGCTCGCACTGGACGACGCCCCCGCCGGCCGGCCACACCTGGTCTTCTTCCAACACGACGAGGTCGTGGTGCACACCCCGGCCGCTCTGGCGGAGGAGGTGGCGGGCGCGGTCGCCGAGTCCGCCGTGGAGGCCGGCCGGCTGGTCTTCGGTGACTCCCCGGTGCGGTTCCCACTGAGCACCGCCGTGGTGGAGTGCTACGCCGACGCCAAGTGACCTGACGCACCGCGGGGTTGTCGGCTGCCCGTCACAACTTCCGGGCTTGCCAGGCCTCCTCGGCCTGCCGGGCGACCTCCGCCAGCTCGGCCCCGGTCGAGGCGGTGACCACCGCGGCCACCGCGCCCTCCACGAACGGCGCGTCCACCAGCAGCAGTTCGGGCCGGTCGAGGTCGGCCAGCACGGCCCGGGCGGTCAGCACCGCGCTGCCCAGGTCGGCGAGCACCAGCACCCCGGCCCCCCGGTCCGCCTGCTCCAGCGCGGCCGCGACCAGCTCGGCGCTGGTCCCGATCCCACCCCCGACGTCCCCTGCCGCGACCGCCACCGGCACCCCACCGCCGCTGAGTTGGCCGGTCAGCTCGCGCAGTCCGGAAGCGAGCAACGGGCTGTGCGAGACCAGGACGATTCCCACCGGTGCTGTCATGTTCAGTGAGTCTAGGGCGCCCACGTCGGGGCCGCCCGCCACGCCACGTCCCGGTGAACGCGTCCGGAAAGCCCGCCCGGTGGGTTAGCGTCTGGGCAGGCCCGTCCGCCCGCCCCCACCGGAGACGCAGCGTGAAGAAGCTCATCAACAGCCCGGACACCGTGCTCGTCGACGCCCTGACCGGACTCGCCGCCGCCCACCCCGAGTTGGCGGTCGATCTGGAGGCCCGGGTGGTGCTGCGGGCCGGCGGGCCGCAGCCGGGCAAGGTCGCGGTGATCTCCGGTGGCGGTTCCGGGCACGAGCCGCTGCACGTGGGCTTCGTCGGCCCCGGGATGCTGTCCGCGGCCTGCCCCGGCGAGGTCTTCACCTCCCCCGTGCCGGACCAGCTGCTGGCTGCCGCGCGGGCCGCCCACGGCGGCGCCGGCGTGGTCTTCGTGGTGAAGAACTACACCGGCGACGTGCTGAACTTCGAGATCGCCGGCGAGCTGGCCGCCGAACAGGGCATCGAGGTCCGCACCGTGCTGGTCAACGACGACGTCGCGGTCGAGGACTCCACCTACACCGCGGGCCGCCGTGGCACCGGGGCGACGGTGGTGGTGGAGAAGGTCACCGGCGCGCTGGCCGAGCGCGGCGCGAGCGCCGCCGAGGTGGCCTCGATCGGCGAGCGGGCCAACGCCGCCTCGCGCTCCTTCGCCGTCGCGCTCGGCGCGGCGACCGTCCCGGCGGCCGGCAAGCCCGGCTTCGACCTGCCGGCGGACATGATCGAGGTCGGGGTGGGCATCCACGGTGAGCCGGGCCGCCGCCGCGAGCCGATCCGCCCGGCCCACGAGCTGGTCGCCGAGGTGGTGGACACCGTGCTCGCCGACCACCCCCTGACCACCGGCGACCAGGCCATCGTGCTGGTCAACGGCATGGGCGCGACCCCGCTGATCGAGCTGTACGTGGTCTACGGCGAGGTGGCCGCCCGGCTCGCCGAACGCGGCATCCGGATCGTCCGCAACCTGGTCGGCAACTTCGTCACCAGCCTGGACATGGCCGGCTTCTCGCTCACCGTCACCAAGGCCGATCCCGAGCTGCTGGAGCTGTGGGACGCGCCGGTCAGCACCCCGGCCCTGCACCGGCCCTGACCGCACCGGCCCCGAGGAGGTCCCCGATGGACACCGCCACCGCACTCGCCTGGCTGCGCGCCGCCGCCGCGGCGGTCGAACGGCAGCACGAGCAGCTGAGTGAGCTGGACGCCGCGATCGGCGACGGCGACCACGGCACCAACCTGCGCCGCGGCTTCGCCGCCGTGACCGAGGCGCTCGACAAGCTGCCGGCAGGTCAGAGCGCCGGCGCCGTGCTCAGCGCCGCCGGGACCACCCTGCTCTCCAAGGTCGGCGGCGCCTCCGGCCCGCTCTACGGCGGCGCCCTGCGTGCCGCCGGCGCCGCGTTCCCGGTGCCCTCGGCCGACCTGGACGGGCTGGCCGGCGCGCTGCGGGCCGGCCTGACCAAGGTCTGCCAGCTCGGCGGTGCCGCCCCCGGTGACAAGACCATGGTGGACGCCTTCGAACCCGCGGTGGCCGCCCTGGAACGGGCCGCCGAGGACGGCTTCACGCTCCGCGAGGCCGCCGCGCTGGCCGCCGAGGCGGCCGAGCGGGGGGCCCGGGCCACCATCCCGATGCAGGCCCGCAAGGGCCGCGCCTCCTACCTCGGCCCGCGCAGCGTCGGCCACCAGGACCCGGGCGCCACCTCCACGGCGCTGATCTTCCGCGCGCTGGCCGAGGTGGCCCGCTGAGGCCCGGTCCGCTCAGTCCGCTCGGCTGACCAGCAGCAGCAGCGCGTCGTCCTTCAGCTCCCCGCCGGTGTGCGCGAGCAGGTCGGCGTAGACCCGGGCGACCGCCGCCTCCAGCTCGGCGGCCGATCCGCCGGCCCCCGCCACCAACGGCCCGATCCGCCGCTCCAGCGGGTAGAAGCGACCGGTCGACCGGTGCCGCGCCTCGACCACCCCGTCGGTGCAGAGCACCATCACGTCGCTGGCGCCGAACGGCAGGTCCCAGCTCCGCGGCTCCCCCGCCGCCAGCCGGCCCAGCCCGAGCGGCACCCAGGGGTCGGGCGCGACCAGCACGGTGACCGTACCGTCCGCCGCCACCCGCAGCGGCGGCACGTGCCCGTAGTGCAGCAGTCGCACCACCTCGGGCGCCCGGAACTCGGCGAACAGCGCGGTGGTGAACTCCCCGTCCGGCACGTGCCGTTCGATGCTGGCCTCGATCCGCGCCGCGACCCCGTGCAGGCCGGCCTCGTCGTACGCCGCCTCGCGGAACGCCCCGAGCACCACGGCCGCCGTCTGCACCGCCTCCAGCCCCTTGCCGCGGACGTCGCCGACCAGCACCCGGGTGCCGTGCGGGGTGTCCAGCGCCGCGTACAGGTCGCCGCCGATCCGCGCCTCGTCCGCGGCGGAGGCGTAGCGCACCGCGAGCCGCAGCGGGCCGACCTCCGGGCCCGGCTGGCGCAGCAGCGCCCGCTGGGCCGCCTCCGCCACCGAGCTCACCGCGGCGAAGGCCGCCGCCCGGCGCATCCGGATCTCCGCGACGACGGCGCTGAACAGCGTCAACACGGCGTAGGTGATCATCGAGCCGAAGAGGAAGCGCTCGTCGTGCACGGCGGTGACGTTGTCGTAGTGGTTGAGCCCGATCAGCGCCGCCAGGCCGACCGCGCAGACCGCCAGCACCCCGGCCGCCGACAGGGTGAGCGCCGCGACCGGCGGGACCACCATCATCAGCGGCGCCAGGTACCGGTCGTGGCCGGTGGACAGGTCGGCGATCACCACCCCGACGGTCGCCAGCAGCGCCGGCGCCGCCCGCCGCCGCCAGGAGATGTCCCGCAGGTCGACGACGCGCAGCGCGCGGCGCCGGCGTCCGCGGGGCAGTCCGGTCGGGGCGGGCGCGAGGGCGTCGACGATGCGGTGCAGACGGGACACGAGGCGAACACTACGGACAGGCCGCCCGGTTGCCCGTGCACCGGAGCCGGGGTTTCCGATCACGCTCCGCGATCATTGACCCGTTCCGGGCAGCACGGGAGCGCCAGGTCCGACGCACGGTACAGATGAGACTACTGTCTGCTAGCAGCTGGTGACCAGGGCCACGTCCCGATTCCGGAAATCAGCACCCTTGTGGAATACCCCTAGGGGGTATCGTGTTGTCGACCGCGCAGGCGCCGCCGTTCGGCGCCGCTCACCTTCGGAGGCCCGATGTCCAGCACCACCGTCTACACCGTCACCGGCATGAGCTGCGGCCACTGCGAGAAGTCGGTGAGCGCCGAGATCTCCGAGCTCAGCGGGGTCCTCCAGGTCGCCGCGGACGCCAAGGCCGGCACGGTCACGGTCTCCTCCGAGCGCCCGCTCGACGACGACGCCGTCCGCGCGGCCGTCGACGAGGCCGGCTACGAGCTCGTGGGCCGGGCGGCCTGAGCCCGGCGCGGGGGCGGGCCGCCCGACCCGCCCCCGACCCCTGTGACCAAGGAGCGCAACTGATGAGCACCGTCCCCCCAGGCATAGCCGGCCCGACTCTTCAGGACCGGGTGGAACTCTCGATCGGCGGCATGACCTGCGCCTCCTGCGCGGCCCGGATCGAGAAGAAGCTCAACCGGCTGGACGGCGTCACGGCCAGCGTGAACTTCGCCACCGGCAAGGCCCGGATCGACCACGGTCCGGACCTCTCGGCCACCGACCTGATCGCCACCGTGGAACGCCTCGGCTACTCCGCCGAGCTGCCCCCGCCGCCCGCCGAGCCGGCGCCCGGGCCGGCCGCCGAACCCGACGCCGCGCTGCGCTCACGACTCCTGGTCAGTGCCGCGCTCACGGTGCCCGTGGTGCTCCTCTCGATGGTGCCCGCGCTGCAGTTCACCTTCTGGCAGTGGCTGGCCTTCGCACTGACCGGGCCGGTCGTGGTGCACGGCGGCCTGCCGTTCCACCGAGCCGCCTGGACCAACCTGCGCCACCGCGCCGCCACCATGGACACCCTGGTCTCACTCGGCACGCTGGCCGCCTTCGGCTGGTCACTCTGGGCGCTCTTCCTCGGCGACGCCGGCCGGCCGGGCATGCGGCACGCGTTCTCGCTCACGGTCGGCCGCGGCGACGCCGCCTCCGCGCTCTACCTGGAGACCGCCGCCGGGGTCACCACCCTGATCCTGCTCGGCCGCTGGCTGGAGGCCCGCTCCAAGCGGCGGGCCGGCGCCGCCCTGCGCGCCCTGCTCGACCTGGGCGCCAAGGAGGTCGCGGTGCTGCGGGACGGCCGCGAGGTCCGGCTCCCGGTCGCCGAACTGACCGTCGGCGCCCGCTTCGTGGTCCGTCCCGGCGAGAAGATCGCCACCGACGGCGTGGTGGTCGAGGGCGCCTCGGCGGTGGACGCCTCCATGCTGACCGGCGAGGCGGTCCCGGTGGAGGTCACGGTCGGCGACCAGGTGACCGGCGCCACCGTCAACGCCGGCGGCCGGCTGGTGGTCGAGGCGAGCCGGGTCGGCGCGGACACCCAGCTGGCCCGGATCGCCAGGCTGGTCGAGGAGGCGCAGAACGGCAAGGCGGCGGCGCAGCGGCTGGCCGACCGGATCTCCGCGGTCTTCGTCCCGGTGGTGATCCTGATCGCGCTGGGCACCCTGGTCGGCTGGCTGTGCTTCTCCGGCAGCGCGACCGAGGCGTTCACCGCCGCCGTCGCGGTGCTGATCATCGCCTGCCCGTGCGCGCTCGGCCTGGCCACCCCGACCGCGCTGATGGTCGGCACCGGTCGTGGCGCCCAGCTGGGCATCCTGATCAAGGGCCCCGCGGTGCTGGAGAGCACCCGGCGGGTGGACACCGTCGTGCTGGACAAGACCGGCACGGTGACCACCGGCCGGATGGCGCTGACCGCCGTGCACACCGCCGAGGGCGTCACCGAGGAGCAGGCGCTGCGGCTGGCCGGCGCGCTGGAGCACGCCTCCGAGCACCCGATCGGCACCGCCATCGCCGCCGCCGCCGAGTTGGTCGGTGCCCTGCCCGGCGTCGAGGGCTTCGAGAGCCTCCCCGGACGCGGGGTGCGCGGCCGGGTGGACGGCCACCAGGTGCTGGTCGGCCGGGCCGAGCTGCTGGCGGACTCGGCGCAGCCACTGCCCGGCGGCCTGGCCGCGGCCAGGGCGGCGGCCGAGGCGGCCGGCCGGACCGCCGTCGCGGTCGGCTGGGACGGCACGGCCCGGGCGATCCTGGTGGTCGCCGACACCGTCAAGCCCGGCAGCGCCGAGGCGGTCCACGAGCTGCGCGCGCTCGGCCTGCACCCGGTGCTGCTGACCGGCGACAACCGGGCGGCCGCCGAGAGCGTGGCGGCCGAGGTCGGCATCGCGCCGGCGGACGTGATCGCCGAGGTGCTGCCCGAGCAGAAGGTGGCCACCGTCCGGCGGTTGCAGGCCGAGGGCCGCACGGTGGCGATGGTCGGCGACGGGGTGAACGACGCGGCCGCGCTGGCCCAGGCCGACCTGGGCCTCGCGATGGGCACCGGCACCGACGCGGCGATCGAGGCCGGCGACCTGACCCTGGTCCGCGGCGACCTGCGCTCGGCGGCCGAGGCGATCCGGCTCTCCCGGCGGACCCTGACCACCATCAGGGGCAACCTGTTCTGGGCCTTCGCGTACAACGTCGCGGCGATCCCGCTGGCCGCCTCCGGGCTGCTCAACCCGATGGTGGCGGGCGCCACGATGGCCTTCTCCTCGGTCTTCGTGGTCACCAACAGCCTGCGCCTGCGCCGCTTCGGCGCCTGAGGAGCCCGAGGGCCCGGCCGGAGGTCCGATCGGCCTACCGGCCGAGCAGCTCCCCGCCGTTGCAGTGCAGGATCTCGCCGGTGATGAAGCCGGCCTCGGCGGAGGCCAGGAAGCAGACCGCCGCCGCCACCTCGCCGGTCTCGCCGATCCGGCCCAGCAGGGTGCGGGACGCTCGCCGGGCGACCTCCGCGTGGTCCAGCCGGGGGCCGAAGAACTCCGTCCCGGCGACCGTGCCGGGCGCGACGATGTTGGCGGTGATCCCGGACGGGCCGAGCTGGGCGGCCAGGAAGTGGTTCCAGGCGTGCAGCGAGGCCTTGGAGGCACCGAAGGAGCCCGCCCCGCGCAGCGCGGCGATCGAGCTGATGGTGATCACCCTTCCCTCACCGGGGGTGAGCCGGTCCCGGACCGACTCGGTGAGCAGCACCGCGGTCAGCACGTTCCGCTCGAAGTCACCGCGCCAGCGGGCCAGCAGGGCGTGCGGGCCGGCCCCGAAGCCGGTCTCCCGGCTGCCGGCGTTGTTGACCAGGACGTCGATCCGGGCCGGCAGCACCTTCAGGGCCGCCTCCACCGCGTCCGGATCGGCCAGGTCGCAGACCAGGGGGGTGACGGTCGGGCCGAGGGTCGCGGCGGCCTCGTCCAGCACGGCGCGTCGCCGGCCGACGATCACCACCCGCTCGCCCGCCTCGGCGAAGCGCCGGGCGATCTCGAAGCCGATGCCGGTGCCCCCGCCGGTGACGACAACGTTCCTGGCCATCTGCATACTCCCGCCCTGTCCGTACCGGAATGACACGATTCCTATCACGCTGGGTTGCCACTGCTGCGGGGAGGGTGACGCTGTGCTGGGGCGAGCGTGTGATATGGACAGGATGACCGTTCGTCCACGGATCGTAGCGAGAGCCAACTCACACTGTGGAAACGTAACTTTGCCGGGGCTGATACGTCTTACCTTGTGAAGTGTGGTCGGTGTCCGCGGAACGGCATCGTGCGGCGAACCCCCTCGCGGGGCTCCGCACACCTGCGGTCGTCACCACCGATGGGGCTCCGGCGGGCCCCGGGACGGCCGTCGCCCGCGACGGCCTCGCGCACGGCGCCGGGGAGCGGCTTGACCGGGGACGCTTTGAGCGGCCGTTCCCGGCCTCGCCCCACTCCCTGGGCGTCGTGCGCCACTCCTCTTCCGGCCGTTTTCCGGCCGACCCCCCTCTCCGGCGCCCCGGCCACCCGTACGCGAACGGGCCCCGCTGCGTGACGCAGCGGGGCCCGTCGGCTCTGGCGAGCCGGCTCAGCGCTTGTCGAGGGCGACGTAGTCGCGGATCGCGGTGCCGGTGTAGATCTGGCGCGGACGGCCGATGCGGCTGCCCGGGTCGTTGATCATCTCGTGCCAGTGGGCGATCCAGCCGGGGAGCCGGCCGAGTGCGAACAGCACGGTGAACATGCTGGTCGGGAAGCCCATCGCGCGGTAGATCAGGCCGGTGTAGAAGTCGACGTTCGGGTACAGCTTGCGGGAGATGAAGAAGTCGTCGTTGAGCGCGTGCTCCTCGAGCTTGAGCGCGATCTCCAGCAGCTCGTCCGACTTGCCCAGCTGGGCCAGCACGTCGTGCGCCAGGCCCTTGACCAGCGCGGCGCGCGGGTCGAAGGCCTTGTACACACGGTGGCCGAAGCCCATCAGCTTGACGCCGTCCTCGCGGTTCTTCACCTTGCGGATGAAGGCGTCGACGTCGCCGCCGTCCTTCTGGATCTGCTCCAGCATCTCCAGCACGGCCTGGTTGGCGCCGCCGTGCAGCGGGCCCCAGAGCGCCGAGATGCCGGCCGAGATCGAGGCGAACTGGTTGGCGTGGCTGGAGCCGACCAGGCGCACGGTGGAGGTCGAGCAGTTCTGCTCGTGGTCCGCGTGCAGGATCAGCAGCTTGTCCAGCGCGTTGACGATCACCGGGTTGAGCTCGTAGTCCGCCGCCGGGACGGCGAAGGTCATCCGCAGGAAGTTCTCGACGTAGCTCAGGTCGTTGCGCGGGTAGACGAACGGCTGGCCGACCGACTTCTTGTACGCGTACGCGGCGATGGTCGGGAGCTTGGCCAGCAGCCGGACGGTCGACAGGTGGCGCTGGGCCGCGTCGAACGGGTTGTGGCTGTCCTGGTAGAAGGTCGACAGCGCGCCGACCACCGAGGAGAGCATCGCCATCGGGTGGGCGTCCCGCGGGAAACCGCCGAAGAACCGCTTGACGTCCTCGTGCAGCAGGGTGTGCTGGGTGATCTCGTTGCTGAACTCCGCCAGCTGGTCGGGGGTCGGCAGCTCGCCGTTGATCAGGAGGTAGGCGGTCTCGATGAAGCTGCCCCGCTCCGCCAGCTGCTCGATCGGGTAGCCGCGGTAGCGCAGGATGCCGTTGTCGCCGTCCACGAAGGTGATCGCGGACTTGTAGGCAGCGGTGTTGCCGAAGCCGTTGTCCAACGTGACCAGGCCGGTCTGCGGGAGCAGCTTCGAGATGTCGAAGCCGGCGTTGCCCGCAGTGCTCGCGACGACGGGGTACTCGTACTCGCCGCCCTGGTACCGCAGTACTACAGCGTCCTGACTGTTCTCGCTCACGTGTTCCTCACCGACGAAATGATTCCGCTTCCAAGGTGTCCTGACGCTCCCCACCATCCCCCATCCGGAGGACCGTCACGCACCCGGGGTGGCCCGAAAGAGCCGTGTTCTACAAAAGCCGTCGTCTCGACCGATCAGAACCGGACAAGATCAGCCAAGACTAGGCTGGTCCATCAATTTCTTCACGTCAAGATACCCCTGTCCGGACCCGGGCTCCGATTCGGTCCTCGGCGGATCATCCCCTCGACAGCCGGTGGTCCAGTCCGGAGTGCCGCCGGCCGGCGCTGACGGTACGCACCGCCTGGCCGATCGCCTTGCGGGATCCGACCAGTACGACCAGCTTCTTGGCCCGGGTCACCGCGGTGTAGAGCAGGTTGCGCTGGAGCATGGTCCAGGCCGAGGTGGTGACGGGAATCACTACTGCCGGGTACTCGCTGCCCTGCGATCGATGGATGGTGACGGCGTACGCGTGGGCCAGCTCGTCCAGCTCGTCGAAGTCGTACGGCACCTCCTCGTCCTCGTCGGTGAGCACGGTGAGTCGCTGGTCGTCCACGCTCAGTGCCGTCACCACACCGACCGTGCCGTTGAACACGCCGTTCCGCCCCTTCTCGTAGTTGTTCCGGATCTGGGTCACCTTGTCGCCGACCCGGAACGTCCGGCCGCCGAACCGGCGCTCCGCCAACCCCTCCCGGCCCGGCGTGACGGCGGCCTGCAGCAGCGTGTTGAGGTTGCCGGCGCCGGCCGGGCCACGGTGCATCGGCGCCAGCACCTGGACGTCCCGGCGCGGGTCGAGCCGGAACCGCTGCGGGATCCGGCGCGCCACCACGTCCACCACCAGCCCGGCCGCGCGCTCGGTGTCGTCCTCGACGAAGAGGAAGAAGTCCGGCAGGCCGTCGGTGATCGGGGGCAGGCCCTCGTTGATCCGGTGGGCGTTGGTGACCACACCGGACTGCTGGGCCTGCCGGAAGATCCGGGTGAGCCGGACCGAGGGGATCGGCCCGCCGTCCGCCAGCAGGTCGCGCAGGACCTCGCCGGCCCCCACCGACGGCAGCTGGTCCACGTCCCCCACGAAGAGCAGGTGGGCGCCCGGCGCGACCGCCTTGACCAGCTTGTTCGCCAGGATCAGATCCAGCATCGACGCCTCGTCGACCACCACCAGGTCGGCGTCCAGCGGCCGGTCCCGGTCGTACGCCGCCTCACCGCCCGGCCGCAGCTCCAGCAGGCGGTGGACGGTCGACGCCTCACAGCCGGTCAGCTCCGCCAGCCGCTTGGCCGCCCGGCCGGTCGGCGCGGCCAGCAGCACCTTGGCCCGCTTGGCCAGCGCCAGGGTGACGATCGACTTGACGGTGAAGGACTTGCCACAGCCCGGACCCCCCGTCAGCACCGCCACCTTCTCCGTCAACGCCAGCTGGACGGACTGCTTCTGCTCGGGCGCCAGCTCCGCTCCGGTCCGCTCGGCCAGCCAGCCGAGCGCCTTCGGCCAGTCCACTCCGGTGAAGCCCGCCAGCCGGTCGTCCTCGGCCCGCAGCAGCCGCAGCAGCTGGTTGCTCAGCGAGATCTCGGCCCGGTGGAACGGCACCAGGTAGACCGCGGTGATCGGCTCCCCGCCCTCCCCCGGCAGGCTCTCCCGGACCACCCCCTCCTCGGCCACCAGCTCCGCCAGACAGTCGATCACCAGGCCCACGTCGACCTGGAGCAGCTTGACCCCGTCCGCGATCAGGCGCTCCTCGGGCAGGTAGCAGTGCCCCTGGTCACTGCTCTGCGACAGGGCGTACTGCAGGCCGGCCTTGACCCGCTCCGGGCTGTCGTGCGGGATCCCGACCGCCTGGGCGATCCGGTCGGCGGTCAGGAAGCCGATGCCCCAGACGTCCGCCGCCAGCCGGTAGGGCTCGTTCTTCACCACCCCGATCGAGCTGTCACCGTACTTCTTGTAGATCCGCACCGCGAGCGAGGTGGAGACCCCGACCCCTTGGAGGAAGACCATCACCTCCTTGATCGCCTTCTGCTCCTCCCAGGCGGCAGCGATCATCTTCGTCCGTTTGGGGCCCAGCCCGGGCACCTCGATCAGCCGTTTGGGCTCCTGCTCGATGACGGTCAGCGTGTCGGCCCCGAACTGGCCGACGATCCGCTCGGCGAAGCGCGGCCCGATGCCCTTGATCAGCCCCGAGCCGAGATAGCGCTGGATGCCCTGGATGGTGGCCGGCAGCACCGTCGTGTAGTTCTCCACCACGAACTGCTTGCCGTACTGCGGGTGCGAACCCCAGCGCCCGTGCAACCGGAGCGACTCGCCCACCTGCGCGCCGAGCAGGGCGCCGACCACCGTCAGCAGGTCGTTGCTGCCGCGGCCGGTGTCCACCCGGGCGACCGTGTAACCGGTCTCCTCGTTGGCGTAGGTGATCCGCTCCAGCACGCCCTCGACCTGGGCGAGCTGTCGCTGCACCGGTGCCTGCGGCTGCTGCCCGCCCATCCGGACCTCCCTCGTACCCTCGTGGGCCCCTCACCCACTCGTGGGCTTCCGCTACGCACCGTACCGTCCCCCGGTGACAGCGCGGGCCGCGATTGTCACCCACTCCGGCAGGGCCCACGATGGCAGGGAGACTCCCACGCCCTGCCCGGCCCACCGGCGAGCGGGGCCCGCAAAGGAGCGGACGACCATGCTCACCACCACCTTCGTACCCGGGGCGCCGAACTGGCTCGACCTCGGCAGCCCCGACATCAGCGCCTCCCGGGACTTCTACGGCGGCCTGTTCGGCTGGACCTTCGCCTCCGCCGGGCCCAACGCCGGCGGCTACGGCTTCTTCCGGCTGGGCGAGCAGACGGTCGGCGCGATCGGCCCGCTCACCGAAGAGGGCGCCAGGCCGGCCTGGACGCTCTACTTCCACACCGAGGACGCCGACGCGACCAGCAAGGTCGTCACACAGAGCGGGGGGACGGTCCGCTTCGGCCCGTTCGACGTCTTCACCGACGGTCGGATGGCCGGCTACACCGATCCCACCGGCGCGCGGTTCGCGGTCTGGCAGCCCGGCAGGACAGCGGGCCTGGATGCGGTCACCTCGGTCGGCACGCTCTGCTGGACCGAGCTGCACACCAGCGCCCCGGACGCGGCCAAGACCTTCTACCGGTCGGTCTTCGGCTGGCTGGAGCAGGACGTCCCGTTCGGTGACTTCACCTACACCGTGGTCACCCCGGCCGGCGGCGGGACCAACTCCAGCCAGGGCGGAATCGCCGAGTTGCTGCCCGAGGACCGAGCGGCCACCGGCAGCGGCTCGTACTGGCTCCCGTACGTCGAGGTGGCGGACGCCGACGCGGCCGTCGCCAGGGCCCAGGAGCTGGGCGGCACCCTCCAGGCGCCGGCCGTCGACGCCCCCGGAGTGGGCCGGTTCGCCCAGCTGGCCGACCCGCACGGCGCGGTCTTCTCGGTCATCACCAGCGCCGCCCCCGACGCCTGAGCCCGGCGCCGGTCCCTAGGCTGGCGGAATGAGTGACCTTGAGATCCGTCCGGCGACCCCGGCCGACGTTCCCGCCATCGTGGCCCTGCTCGCCGCCGACCCGCTGGGCGCCTCACCTCGGACCAGAGCCGCACCGACGCCCACCGCTTCTACGAACGGCTCGGTTTCACGGCCTCCCACGTGGGATTCAAGCTGGCACTCTGATCCGCCTTCGACCGTCCGGGTCCGGAAATGCGAGAAGCCCCTCCCGGTCTCCCGGAAGGGGCTTCTCAGAAAAATTGTTCGGCGGCGTCCTACTCTCCCACAGGGTCCCCCCTGCAGTACCATCGGCGCTGTAAGGCTTAGCTTCCGGGTTCGGAATGTAACCGGGCGTTTCCCTAACGCTATGACCACCGAAACACTATGAAACTGTCGACCCGCCGTTGGGTCGTTGTTTCAGAACAACACAGTGGACGCGAGCAACTGAGGACAAGCCCTCGGCCTATTAGTACCGGTCAGCTCCACCCCTCACAGGGCTTCCACATCCGGCCTATCAACCCAGTCGTCTACTGGGAGCC
>NZ_JBITZU010000004.1:219230-423348 GCF_044547075.1 Kitasatospora sp. NPDC052896 | reverse complement strand
TGGATCAACTACCTGCGCGTGCCCACCTTCCTCACCGGCGTGCTCCTGCTCGTCTGGTTCCCCCTCATCTTCGACCTGTCGATCCCCTACCCGGATGCCACGCGACTGCCCGAGAACGTCTACCTCGGCCGGTGGCTGGCCATCACCGCCGCCCTCTTCGCCGCCTCCGCACTGGCCTTCGCCCTCACACTCCGCCGCCACCACCGGGCCGGCCGAGCCACCAAGGAACGACCCGGACCGGGTCACGATGCCGCACCATGACGACGGACGGGGACGCGCCGTCCCACATCGGGGAAGACCCCTATGCGCTCGCCCTGCGAACCGGCCACGGACCGGTGTACCTGCGGCTGGCGGACGGGCGCCGCATCTGGATGCCGGTGCACCGCTGGTACGCGCAGCCCACCGTGGCCGACGAATCCGTCCTCAACCGCTGCGTCGGCCCCGTCCTCGACATCGGCTGCGGACCAGGCCGGCTCTGCAGAGCGCTCCTGAGCCGCGGCGTCCCCGCACTCGGCGTCGACGTGGCCCCCCGCGCGGTAGCCCACAACATCACTCTCGGCGGGAGAGCACTGTGCCGATCGGTCTTCGACCGGCTACCGGCCGAGGGAGACTGGCAGACCATCCTGCTCATCGACGGCAACATCGGCATCGGCGGAGACCCACACGCCCTGCTGCGCCGGTGCATCCAGCTCGTCACCCCGACGGGTGTTCTCCTCGTCGAGGTCGGCCCTCACGGTGTCGAGGAACTGTGCACCGCCTGGTTCGAAAACATCCACGGCCACAGGGGGCCGCCGTTTCCCTGGGCGCTTCTGGGAGCACCGGCGCTCCGCAGGATCGCCGAGGACCTGGCCCTCAGCGCCAGCGACCAGTGGAGACGCGGCCGCCGAAGCTTCCTCGCCCTCAGTCGCCGGGGCTCGTCCTCGGGTCATCCAACCTGAGGCCGACTGGGGGGATGGAGGGTTCTGGGCGGGTGGCGGCACCGGGGTGTCCCAGGGTCTCAACCGGTGGATCGAGGCAGCCTGGGTGTGGGTGTGGGTGTGGGTGTGGGTTGCTCCTCGGCATCGCGGATGGCGCGGGCGGCGTTGATCAGGCCGATGTGGCTGAAGGCCTGTGGGAAGTTACCGAGAGCCTCCCCGGTGGCGGAGTCGGCCTCCTCCGCGAGTAGTCCGACGTCGTTGGCGTGCGCGAGGGCGGTTTGGAAGACGTGGCGTGCGCGGGTGGTGTCGCCAGTGAGGGCGAGGGCGTGGGCTAGCCAGAAGGTGCACAGTAGGAAGGCGCCTTCGTCTTCGGGCAGCTCGTCGGTGAGGTAGCGGCGGACCAGGCCGTCGCGGTCGGTCAGGTGCGTGGCGATGGCCAGCACGGTGGAGTGGACGCGGGGGTCGTCAGGTGGCAGGAAGCCGACGATGGGCAGCATCAGCGCGGAGGCGTCGAGTTCCGTACTGCCGAACGCCTGGGTGAACGCGCCCAGGTCGGGGCTCCAGCCGCGCTGTTCGATGGCTTGGCGGATCTGGTCGCGTTCGTGCCGCCAGTGGGGAACGTGGGCATCGGCTTGGAGGGTGGGTGCCATGGCGATGGCGCGGTCCAGGGCGACCCAGCACATCAGTTTCGAGTGCAGGAAGTGTCTGCTGGGCCCGCGTCGCTCCCAGATGCCCTGATCTTGTTCGGGCCACCGTCGGGCGGCTGTCTCTGCCGCTTGGACCAGGAAGGTGCGGGTGGCGGGGGCCAGAGGTTCGCCGGGCGGGAGGGTCTGTTGGGCGGCTTCGAGGAGTTCGCCGTAGACGTCGAGTTGACGTTGGCGCCACGCGTCGTTGCCGCTCCGGACGGGGCTGCTGTCGCGCCAGCCGGTCAGGTGGGGCAGGGGCCGTTCGCTCAGATCGCGTTCCCCGCCGATGCCGTACATGATCTGCAGGTCGATGCCGCGGTCGGGCTGGTTCACCGCGGCTCGGGCGAGGAAGTCGAAGAACTTCTCCTTCTCCTTGTGGCAGGCGGCTGTGGCCAGCGCCTGAAGGGTGAAGCTGGCGTCGCGGACCCAGGTGTACCGGTAGTCCCAGTTGCGTGTTCCGCCCACTCGCTCGGGCAGGGAGGTGGTGGCCGCGGCGACGATGGCGCCGCTCGGTGTGAAGGTCAGGGCGCGCAGCACGCGTCCGCTGTGGCCCACCTCGTCCTGCCAGGGGCCGACATAGCCGCGGTGGAGTTTCGACCACGACCGCCAGCCGTGGGCGGTGTCGCGAAGGCGGCGTCGGATACGCCCGGCCCGCCAGCGCGTGGGTTCGCGTTCCCAGGCCGGCTCGGCGTGCAGGGCGAATCCCAGGCGTTGCCCTGCCCGTAGCGGGATCCGACCGTGGGCGGTGGAGCCGTTCACCTGCAAGTCCACGGGGCTCGACAGGAGCAGGGCGTGTGCGCCCCCGTGGGCTGCGAGTCCGCCCCGGACGGGTGAGAGGAGCGGGTGGACGAGTCCGAATTCCGGGCGCGGCGCGTAGGAGATTTCGATGGTCACCCGTCCTTCGGTACAGGTGATCTGTCGCAGGAGCACTCCGGGGGAGGCGGTGCCGAGTGCGTGGCCGCGTTCGTGCCGTCCCAGGGCGAGGGCGTCGCGCAGTACCACCGTGCCTTCACCCGTGCGGAAGGTCGTCTCCAGGACAAGGGTGTCCTCGAGGTAGCGGCGGCTGGCCTCGGCAGGGCTGGTGGGCCGGATGGACCAGTGGCCGGCGTTCTCGTCGAGGAGCCGGGCGAAGATCGCCGGGCTGTCGAACCGGGGGAGGCACAGCCAGTCCACCGAGCCGTCGGAGGTGACCAGGGCGGCCGAACGACAGTCGGAGAGCAGGGCGTGGTCACCGATCGGTCGCGCGCTCATGCCTCGCATCCTGTCCCTCTCGGGCCGGGCGAGGCGGTCCGGCGAGGACGACGTTCGAATCGGTCGTCCGTGTCGCGGCTCGCTTCAGACGCCTGAGAAGCATTGATCCCAAAGCCTCCGACTGCAGCGGATTCGCCCACCAGCCAATCAGCACGATCCGCGATTCGCACGTGCTGGCCGCCCGGCGGCTACGCTGACCAGCGCACGGCCAGCAGCTGCTCCGACCAGTGCACGGCGTCCGGCTGGCCACGACGTTGACCGGCGGGAACCGCCATGCCGTCACCCAGCCGATCCCGCTGATCCGGGCCGTCCTGCTGATCCGCGGCAAGCGCCACTGCCACCGTGCCGGGGGCTTCGGGGAAGTTCACCCTGACGAGTCGAAGTCAGTAGGCGGAACCGCGCCGCGAGCAAGGAGTACGTCGTGTGGGTCGTGCGGGTCGGCGCCCACGTGAGAACAAGGCCGGTGCCGCTGGCGGCCCCGGCCTTGTTCTCTTCTCGTGCGGGTGCCCTCAGTCGAGGACGGTGAGCGCGGCCAGGATGTCGGCGGGTTCGGTGCGGGTGGCGTAGTTGGGGTGGACGTCGAGCCAGCGGATCGTGCCGACGGAGTCGATGATGGCGACGGTCGGCATCGGGAGAGCGGGCGTGTGGTCGGCGTTGACGGCGGTGAGGTCCAGGCCGAGGGCGGTCTGGGCCTGGCGCGCGCGCTCGGTGGGGGCGGTCAGGATGCCCAACCGGCTCGCGATCTGGTTCCCCGGGTCGGACAGCACGGTGAAGGTCAGCTGCTTGGTCTGCTGCATGGTCAGGGAGCCGTCGGGTGTCTGCGGGCTGATCGCGACCAGCGCAATGCCACGGGCGGTGAGGGCGGGCTGCACCTGCTCCTGGTAGGCGCGCAGGGCGATGTTGCAGTAGGGGCACCAGGCTCCGCGGTAGAACACGACCACGGCCGGTCGACCGGCGCGGGCCTTGGTCAGGGTGGTGGGCTCACCGTGAACGTCGAGCAGCTCGCCGTCCGGCAGTACGGACCCGACCGCGGCCAGGCCCGCGGGCAGGCCGGCGGCGTCCAGCTGCTGCTGCTCGTCGTGGAAGGCGTCCCGGGCATCGGCGGGCGTCCGGTCGGTGGCCTGCTGGTGCATGGCGTCGATCTGCGCGGCGATCGTGAAGCCGGTGGTGGTCATGGGTACTCATTCCTTCTGTGGGTGGGTGTGACCGAAGACGGGTCCGCAGGCCCGGGATGCCCAGGTCCACGAGGGCGCCGTCGGTGGCTGTCGGTTCCCTGGCGGGGGCTGCAGCGTGTGGGTGAACACCCTCGTGCCTGCCTCCGCGGTTGCGGGAGTCGGGCCTGCCGGCCCGGCGGTGGTCAGACGGCGGTGCGTCCGCCGTCGACGGGCAGGACGACACCCTGGACGAAGCTCGCCGCGTCGCTGACCAGGTAGGCGACGGCCTCGGCGATCTCGCGGGGGTCGGCCACGCGTCCGGCCGGGGCCTGGGACGCGATCTGGTCCAGCGCCCCTCCCATGGGCGCGGTGCCCTCGGTGCGGACAGGGCCCGGGGAGACGGCGTTGACGCGCACCCCGCGCGGGCCGAACTCGGCGGCCCACGCCTTGGTCAACAGCGCCACGGCGGCCTTGCTGGAGCCGTAGAGCGCCATTCCGGCCTGGCCGAAGCCGGCCACCATGGTCGCCAGGCTCACGATCGCGCCCTCGCCCCGCTCGGCCATGGCCGGAGCCAGGGCGGCCACCAGGAAGAACGGAGCCTTGACGTTCACGGCGTACGTGGCGTCGAAATCCGCTTCGCTGGTGGCGTCGGTGGGGCCGAACACGACGGCCCCGGCGTTGTTGACCAGGATGTCGACCTTGCCACCGGTCTGGACCGCGCGCCGGGCCAGGTCCCGCGCCGACTCGGCGTCGTGCAGGTCCGCGGCCAGGAAGTCCGCCTTGCCGCCGTCGGCGCGGATGGCGGCGACCACCCTCGCGCCGCGTTCCTCGTCGCGGCCCGACACCAGGACGTGGGCGCCCCGAGCGGCCAGGGCCTGTGCGGTGGCACGGCCGATGCCACTGGTCGATCCGGTCACGAGGGCGATCTTGCCGGTGAGTTCCATGACAAACCTCCACGGGACGTACGTCACCAGGGCCCGGCCGGACCCCGGAATGGCTTGCGCAATCCACTATCCGCCGCAAAAAATGGATTGTCCAGTCCAAAAGTGGAGGTAGGCTGGACCCATGACCACGCGCACGGAACAACGACCGGCGAAGCTGACCCGCAAGGGGGAGCAAACGCGCCTGCGCATCGTCGCCGCCGCCGCTCAGCTGATGTTCGACAACGGCGTCGCCGGCACCACGATGGAGGACGTCAAGGCCGCGGCCCAGGCCAGCAGCTCGCAGCTCTACCACTACTTCGCCGACAAGCAGGCATTGGTCCTGGCCGTGATCGACTACCAGGACGACACAGTCGTCGGCGGGCAGGAACCCATGCTGGCCCGCCTGGACAGCATCGAGGGCCTGCGGACCTGGTGCGACTTCATCGTGCAGCACCAGCGCGACCTGGAGTGCCGCGGCGGCTGCCCCATCGGATCACTGGGCGGCGAGCTGGCCGAGACCGACGCGAAGGCCCGCGCCGCAGTCTCGGGTGCATTCCTGCGCTGGGAGTCCGGCATCCGGGGCGGTTTGCGCGCCATGCACGAACGCGGCGAACTCACCGCCGACCCCGAAGACCTCGCGCTCACGATCCTTGCCGCACTGCAGGGCGGACTGCTGCTCACCCAGATCCACCGCGACGTCCACCCGCTGGAAGTCACCCTCAACGCCATGATCGACCACGTCGCCGCACATAGCACGACCCGTCCCCCGGCAACGGCGTCGCTCGCCGGCGCGGTGGACCCGGTGCAGGCGTAGCCCCGCGGGTTCTGGAGCACAGCCACCGGCCCCGGCCCAGCAGGACGCCACCCGTGCTTTCCCGATGCCCGCTCGTCCGTCCTGACCAGCGCTCGCCACACCCGAATCGGCCACCGGCAGATCAGCGACGCCGCCGCACACCGGCGCGGCGCCCGGCCTGGTCGATGGCTGGCGGTGCCAGACCGCCGGCCCCGGCTGACGATCAGCCCAGGACGCCGGATGACGCTCCGGGGGAGCCGCCGCAGGAAGAGATGGGCCTTGACGGGTGGCGGCCGTTCCCCGCCGCGTCAGCGCGGCGGGGAACGGCGGCGGGGTCAGTCCTTCAGCGCCTCGGCCATCCGGGTGTTGAGCTCGGTGACGAAGGCGTGCTCGCGGGGTCCCACGTTGTCACGGTGGATCCTCGCCTCGTCGACCAGCACCTCCTCGGAGTCGGTGCCCAGCGCCTCCAACGTCTGCTCCAGGAAGGCCTCCAGGGGCATGGCACGCGGGTCGTCGGGGCTGCCGACCAGGCCGGTGGCGACCCAGGGCGGGACGATCTCCTGGACGCTGACCGAGGTGTCGCGGAGCAGGAAGCGCTGGGAGAGCGCGTAGGAGTGCAGGGCGGCCTTGGTCGCGGAGTAGCTCGCGAAGGAAGCCAGCGGGGTGAAGGCGAGGGTGGAGGTGTTGTAGACGATCGTGGCACGCGGTTGCTTCTTCAGGTGGTCGATGAACGCCGAGGTGGTGCGGATGGTGCCGAGCAGGTTGGTGGTGACGTGGCCGAGGAGCACGTCCTCGTCGAGTGGGCCGGCGGCGTCGTCGGGGAGCATGATCCCGGCGTTGTTGATCAGGACGTTGAGGTCGGGGTGGTCGGCGAGGACCGCCCGTGCGGTGGCCTTGATGGCGGCGGGGTCGGTGAGGTCGAGTTCGACGGCCGCCATGCCGGGGTTGGCAGCGGTGACGGCGTCCAGCGCGGCGCGCCGTCGGCCGGCGATGACGACGGTGTTGCCCGAGCGGTGCAGGGCCTCGGCCAGGCCACGGCCGATGCCCGAGGTGCCACCGGTGATGAGGACGGTGTTGCCGGTGAGGTTCACGATGTCTCCTGAAGGGTGTGGATGAGGGTCAGGCCGGGAAGTGGTCGCCGAACATGGGCAGTCCGCTGGCCGACTCGGAGCGGGTCGCCTCGTCCTGCAGGACGTCCCAGTGCTCGGCGAGCCGACCGTTCTCGACGCGCAGGACGTCGGCGGCCACGGTCGCGGCGGGGCCTCCGTTGCCGGAGAAGCGACCGTGGAGCATGACGTGGTCGCCCTCGGCCAGGATCAGTTGGTGCTCGTAGCGCAGGGTGTCGGGCAGCGAACGGACGAAGTCGAACAGGCCTTCGCGGCCAGGTGGAACGTGGGCGCTGTGCTGGATGTACTCCTCGGACCAGAGCCGTTCGGCCGCCTGGTAGTCGCGCTGGTTGAACAGCAGGTCGAAGGCGTGCAGGACGAGTGCCTTGTTCTCTTCGGCGGAGCTCATGTCCGTCTCCTGGGGGTCGGGTCGGGCCGGGAGGATGCCGGGATCGGGCCGCCCGGGGCTGGTTGTCGGGACGGCTGACGGCCGGCGGCGACCGGGAGGGGTTCATCGGCGGGGCGTCAGGACGCCGTGGTGCTGAGTGCCGGGAGGAGCGGGGGATAGTCGGTGTAGCCGGCCGGTCCCGCGGCGTAGACGGTGTTCCAGTCGGGCTCGGCCAGCGGCGCGCCGGCGGCGAAGCGAGCGGGCAGGTCGGGGTTGGCGATGAAGGGCCGGCCGTAGGCCACCAGGTCGGCCAGGCCTTCGGCGATCAGCCGGTTGCCGCGCTCGCGGTCCATGTCCACGTTGGCGATCAGTGTGCCGGGGTAGAGCGGGCGGAAGTGGCGGAACATCCCGTCGCCCGCCAGCTCCTCCAGGGCGGTGCCGGTCAGGTCGTGCGTCGCGCCCATCAGCAGCAGGTGGGACAGGCCGTGGCCGGCCAGGCGGCTGATGACGTACTCCCAGGTGGGCAGGGTGTCCTGATGGGCGGCGAACGGGCCGCTCTCGTGCATGGGCCCCGCCTTGACACCGATCCGGGAGGCGTCGACGACCTCCGACACGCTGTCGAGGATCTCGAACAGGAGCCGTGCCCGGTTCTCGACGGAGCCGCCGTACTCGTCGGTGCGCAGGTTGGTCGCGCTGTTGAGGAACTGGGCGATCAGGTAGACGTAGTTGGCCTGGATCTGGACGCCGTCGAAGCCGGCCCGGGTCGCGTTGCGGGCGGCCGTGGCGTAGTCGGCGACGACCTGGCGGATGTCCGCCCGGGACATCGCGCGCGGCACCACGGTGGGTTTGCGCCCGGTGGCGGTGACGCTGAGCTGGCGCGGGTCGACCGCCGAGGCGGACAGCGGCGTGGCGCCGCCGAGGAGGTCCGGGTGCGAGAGCGAGCCGGTGTGCCAGAGCTGCGCGACGATGCGCCCGCCCGCCTCGTGGACGGCGTCGGTCACCGTCCGCCAGCCGCGGACCTGTTCCGTGCTCCACAGCCCCGGGGTGTCGGCCCAGCCCACGGCCTGCGGGCTGACCGCGGTGTCCTCGGTGATGATCAGTCCGGCGCCGGCGCGCTGGGCGTAGTACCGCGCGTGGAGCGGGGTCGGGGCCTGGGCGGGGTTGTCGGCGCGCATCCGGGTGAGCGGTGCCATCACGATGCGGTTGGGTAACGCCAGGTCTCCCAACCGGGCGGGCGTGAGCAGCGGTTGGCCAGGGACGGTGTCGGACATGGTTGCTTCCTTCCTCGGGGGTGGTGGGTGAGCGGCGCTCAGGCGGTGACGGCGACTTCTCCGGGGCCGTTGCCGGACTCCGGGTAGCGGTGGCCGTCGGCGATCTCGTCGAGGGGGAAGGCGCGGTCGACGACGGGGGCAGCCGCACTCCACCAATCACGATGTCGCTCGACATTGTTCTACGCCCGACCGGGCGTCCTGTCAATGTCGACCGACATTGACTTTGCGGAGTGCGGCTCCTACAGTCATGGGCAGACAAGATCGGGGAATCGCATGGGCATCTCGAAACAGCAGGCGGCGGAGAACCGCGCGGCGATCATCAGCGCCGCCGAGGCCCTGTTCCGCGAGCGCGGCGTCGACGCGGTGGGCCTCGTCGAGCTCATGGGAGCCGCGGGGATGACGCGCGGCGGCTTCTACAACCACTTCGCCTCCAAGGACGCGCTGGTCGACGCGGTCCTCGCCAAGGCCATGGCGGACGGGTACGCCAACCTCACCGCGGCAGTCGAGGGCTCCGTCTCCCGCGGCGGCGACCCGCTCGCCGACCAGTTCGCCTGGTACCTCTCTCCGGAGCATCGCGACGACATCGACCACGGCTGCCCCAACGCCGGTTTCGCCGGCGACGCCCGACGGCTGGACCCCGTCACCCGCGACCGCTACGCGCGGGGGCTGGCGACGCACCTCGCCACCTTCACCGAAACGGTCCGCGCGGCCCGGTCCACCAGCCCCGACCACGCCCCGGACGACTCCGCCGCCCCGGACGCGCACCGCGGCCACGCGCTCGCCATGGTCTCCGAGATGATCGGCGCGCTGGTGCTCTCCCGCGCGGTCCGGGACTCCGACCCGGCCCTCGCCGACGAGATCCTCGACGGCGCGCGCACCGACCTGCTGGAACGCCGGGCCGCCGAGATCGCGCGGGGCGGCGCGCGGGGGAGCGCCGGCAGCGCGGTCGCCGGAGCCCACTGAGGCATCCCCCTTTCGGACGCGCTCGGCGTGATCCGCGCGCACCGGCGGCAAGCTCGACGTCCGGTAGCTCGCCCTGCCCGCCCCCCGCCGTCGACCTGGCGCCGGGCTGGCTCCCGGTATGCCCCGCGTCCGGCCGAAAGCAGCCCGGCCGCAAGGGAGTTGACGCGGGGAACCGGGGCTGTTCCCGCCCCGGAGTTCTCGACTTGCCCGCCATCTGTTCTCGGTCTGTTCTGGATCACCGAGTCCGCCCGGATCGGCTGCTAGAAATTGGGCCTCGCCCCCGGTGCCCGCCGGCGCCCGGCCGCTCGATTCGGCGTCGCGGCCCGGGCACCGGGCCTTTTCCAGTGAGGGAGGTGGACCAGATGAAGAAGATCGCCATCCGGAAGGCCGGATCCGTGCGCCTCACCAGCGCGGTTGGCGCGCTGTACGGCGGCTGTGGCTGCCCGGCCTGATAACCAGTCACGTTCCGATCCGGTGATGGGTTCGAGGCCCGTTCGAACCCATCACCGGTGACCGGCCGGGGGAGCCGGCCGGCAGCCCATTGTCCGTCTTCCGCGCGGAGGAGCCATGTCAGACAGGCCTGCGGCGGTGGAATCCGGCGAGGCCCGAGGAGCGGGAGCACCGGAGCGGCCGCTCGCCTTCCACCAGCTCACCTTCCTGTCCGAGGGCGACGACGTGACCGTCGGGCGGCCGGACGAGGGGGAGTTCGTCGTCCTGCCGGCCGACGGTGCCGCGCTGCTGCGCCGGCTGGTCGAAGGACAGACCTGCACGCAGGCAGCCCAGTGGTACCTGGAGACCTACGGGGAACCGGTCGACGTCGCGGACTTCGTCGCGGACCTCGGCGAGTTGGGCTTCCTGCGCGGGGCGGACGACCCCGACACCCGGCAGCCCGCCCCGGTGCGCTGGAGCCGTCTGGGCCGGGCGGTCTTCTCCCCGGTCGGCGCCCCGCTCGCTCCGCGGCCCGCGGCTTCCTGACGGTTCGCCGCGCGCAGGCCGCGCGCCAGACATCGCCCGGTGCTGACCAGGCAGCCGTGGACGGCGTCGCCGAAGCGGTGGCCCGCGATCGCGGACCCGGCCGTGGGCACGGCCGGCGACGGGGCCGGCTCCACCGGCGACGGCGCGGGGCCGGCCGAGTCGGCGGCGAACCGCGCGGTGAGCCGCACGGCCCGTTCACGCAGCGCGCGCCGACGAAGGGCCAGCAAGGAGTTCGGCGGCACGTCGAAGCGCTCCTCGTAGCACCGGATCAGCGACTCCGAGGGAACCCGCCGCGCCTTCTCGACGTCGGCGAACACACTGTGCGCGCTGTACCCCATCAACTTCGCCAACGCTCTGAGGGACAGCCCGCCCTCCACCCGTATCCGGTACAGCGTCAGCCCCAACTCGCGCTCGGCCTGGCTGAGTTCCGACCTGGCGGGCGAGACGCACCGGCCGGTCCCGCCGGCCGGTCCCGCCGGCCGGGTCCGGCAGCACCGATCCCGGAACCGGCCCGCGTTCCGCGGGCACGGCATCGGCGCCGTCCGTCCGGAAGAGAGCACCATCCACTCGAGTGTTCCGCAGGTTCCACGCCATCAAGTCGATCACTCCTTGTGACCTGGTCTGCACGCTTCGTGCAGGACTAGTTCATGGTGGGCCAACAGTCGACACTAGAACACCTCTTCGACAGTTGAATAACCATGATCGCCGGTACCACCGCCGGCCGTTCGCGCCGCGCTCGATCGGGTGAGCCGGCACCGAGTCCCGGGCGGCGGCTGCGGGCGGGGGAGTGGTCGCGGATGAAGGGGGACTCCGTTGGCCGCGGCAAGAGTTGGTGACGTCCGGGCCCTCGCGCGGCCACCGGCCGCCGGGCTCGGCGCGGCGGCCTCGAGTCCGCTCTCAGCTCCGGCGCACGCGTCCCAGGTGCCGCGCCAGGGCGGCCGCGAACTCGTCGGGGTGACTGAGGTGAGGCGCGTGACCCGCCCCGGTGAGGGTCTCCACGGTCGCGGCCGGCAGGCGGTCCGCGAGCAGTTGGGTGCAACGGCGTACCGCCGCGGGCCCGTCGGTGCCCACGGTCACGGTGATCGGGACGCGATCGGTGGCGAGCGCCTCGAGGTCGAGCGCGTAGTGGTCGGGGTCGTGGAACTGGTCGAGGTAGGTGTGGGCGTTGGCGGCGAGCACGGCCCGCTGCGGCTGCGGGAACAGCTCCCGCCACCGGGGGCCGAACGCGACCTTCTCGGCGAAGAGGGCCACCGCCTCGTCCTGGCGGCCCGCCTCGATGTGGGCGGCGACCGTGGTGACGTGGGCGCGGGCTTCGGCGCGCAGCGGCTCGCCCTGCGGGTCGTCGGCCAGCAGGGGGAAGGCCGGCGGCTCGTGCACCAGGACGCTGCTGACCAGTTCCGGGTGACGGGCCGCGGTCATGAGGGCGACCAGTGCGCCGTAGGAGTGCCCGACCAAGTGGGCGGCGCCTCCGGCGAGTTCGGTGATCACGGACACGAGGTCACCGGCGTGGTCGTGGAGGCCGGACCGGCCGGCGGGGGCGCTGCTGCGGCTGTGGCCGCGCCGGTCGTAGCGGATGGCGGTGATGTCGTGGGGCAGGAGGGGGACGATCCGGTCCCAGCTGGTGTGGTCGTCGAAGGAGCCGTGGACGAGGACCACGTTCGTCGTGACCTGGTCCGCGCGCCAGTTCAGTGCGGCGCCACCGGTCCTGAGGCTGCCCGTGCGGACGGTGGCGGTGGTGATCCGACCCGCGGCCGGAGTTGCGAGATCCATGGCCCGAAGGCAATCAGGGGTCCTGGCTGACAGTCAATCATTGACCGTCCAGCTGGGAGATGTGATGCTCAAGGTCGGGTCCAGTTCGCGGGTGGAGCAGATCGCCGAGGCCGTGCTGGAGGAGATCGCCCGCGGGCACTGGCGGGTCGGCGACCGGGCCGCCTTCCACCGTGCGGTGGTGGAGGCCTCGCACAACGTCGTGCTGATCGAGCTGTACCAAGGCCTGGCAGGGGCGGTGACCGAGAGTCTGCGCCGCTCGCGGACGGCCCCCGGACTGCCCGAGGCGCCGCACGACATCCACCGCGAGCTGTACGAGGCGATCGAGGCCGGTGACCCCACCAGGGCCGCTGCCGAGGCGGCCCGACACCTTGACGTGCTGATCGACACGCTCCGCCGGTCCTGACCACCGCCCGACTCCGCGCGCCCCGGCCGTGCGGTGCGGTTGCTCGCCACCCGTTCGGTGCGCTCGTCCGCCGAGGGCACGGCCATCCGCGCGAGCCGACAGCCGACCGGTCAGGTCACGTTCGGGTTGGCCGGCCGCTCGTCGCCCGCCGCCACGCGGCGGCCCTGGCCGCGTGGTCCGATGACGACCGTCTTCATGGTGACGTGGGGGTAGTGGACGCTGTAGTAGCCGTCGGTCCAGTAGTCGTGGAACGAGGCCGTCGAGTTGACGGTGTACGTCCTGGGGTCCGGGGCGGTCTGCCCGCTGCCGGCGAAGGCCTCCAAGGTCACGGTGTCGGTTCCGTCGACCCCCACGACCGCCGCCGCGTGGTACTGCGACATGACCGTTTCGCCGGGGTTCAGGGCGACCATCACGTAGGCCTGGCCGACGACCGGAGCCGCCCGCCGGTCCGGCTCCCCACGGAAGGCCGCCGCACGCTCGCGGTTCGACTCGTCCGTCACGCCGAAGGCCTTGGTGCCGGCGGTCGTGCGGATGTTGCTGTTCGCACCGTCGGCCAGTTCTCCCACGGCGTTGTGCATGATCTCCTCCGCGGTGTGGAGGCAGTCGTCCAGGATCTGCCTGGCGAGCTGGTACTCCTGGTAGTCCCCGGTACCGAAGAGGTTCTGCGGCTGTGCGTGCGTCGGCCGCAGCGCCGGGGAGACGTTCTCCTCCGACGTTCCGACCCGCACCCAGACCGAGGTCGGTCCATCGGCGGCGACCGCGAACAGCCCGCCGCTGGACACCGTCATGGCGTCGTTGGCCTGGGAGTTCTGGGCCGCCCAGCGCTGGACCGGCTGCCCTGGTGTCCGCCCGGCGAGCTGCGCGGTGCTCTCGGCCCGGCGGGTCGCCGGTACCGCACCGCCCATCACGCGGCGCGCGGTGCTCTCGGCCTCCCGCTCGAAGCGGTCGGCGGGGTCGGAGACCCGGAGCCCGTCGCCGATGTCGGTGCCGGCCACCGGCCCCTGGCTCTGCTGGATGACGTGGGTGAGTTCGTGGGCGAGGGTGTGCTTGTCGGCACCGCCCGCACCGATGACCACGTGGTGGCCGGTGGTGTAGGCGCGGGCCCCGATGTCGGCCGCGGACGCCTTCGCGGCACTGTCGTCGTGGATCCGGACCTCGGAGAAGTCGGCGCCGAAACGGCTCTCCATCTCGGCGCGGGTGGCCTCGTCGAGCGGCCGTCCGGGGCTGCGCAGGACGTCGTGGACCGCGGAGCGCTGCACCGCCGCCGGCTCGGCCGGGTGGCCGCTCCGGTGTTCCCCCGGCGCGGCGAGGCGCCCGGCCCGCCGGAGGCGCCGCCCGACGGCGGCGTTCCCGACGGTCGCCTGGAGGTGGAGGAGACCGGGGAGCCGCTCGCCCCGGGCCGCGGCGGCTCCGCGGGCCGCCGGACCGGCCTCCTCCTTGCGGGTGCCCCTGGCATTCGCGTGGTCGCGCACAGCGCCTCCTCCGGCGTGGGAATGACGTCTCCTCCTGGATACGCGGGAACCGGGCCCCGACGTCAGGTCCGTGGGGGCAGAGTGCACGGTCCGCGAGGACAGAGCGCACCGGCCGCGCGGACACCCGTCCCGCGCCGGCCAGCGGTTCGGCGAGGCCCAGGGGCCGGCCGTGGTGGTCGAACGAGCCGCTGAGCGCCTACGGCCACCCAGTCAGGGACCGCGCCCGGCCGTCACCCCGTACGTCGTTCATGGCGCGAACGTGCGAGGTGACAGGCATCGCGGAGCAGCTCGCGGGTCGCGGTACCGGTCCGCCGGCCTGGATTCACCACCGCGAGCCAGCCCATCGAGCCGTAGACGGGGTGTGCCATCACGGCATCGGTGCGGCCGGGGTCGTCGTCGACGGCCGCTTCGCGCGGCGCGTGGCCGGTCCGTTCGACGAAGGCTTCCTTCCCGGCGGCGATGTTGACGCGGAACGCATCCGGGCGATCCAGGCGCGATCTCTCGTCGCCCGGGTAGTTCTTCGTCACGATCGTCGCGAACGGTTGAGCCGCTTTCGGCACGACACCGTCGGGAGCGTAGTAGAAGAACGTGTCCCCCCAACTGATCTCCGGTGAGCCGTCGTCGGGTCCCGGGCTGACGGCCAGGACTCCATCGAGGTCCCGCATGAAGTCGGTGATCTCGTCGATGGTCATGCTCCCAAGCGTCTCATCAAGGGGCTTGTGGCGACATCGGATCGAGGGTCAAAGTCCGTTCCGGGGCGACTAGTTCAGAGTGGAGCGGGTCGGATCGGCGGAATCCACGGCGCCGCACCACATCGCCGTCGCACCGCGACGGACGACGCCGGCTCTCGACCGGAGATCGCCAAGCAGTAGGCTCACTCCGCAACACGACGCGAAGGGGAGCTCGGTGGCGCGGGTTGCGGTGATCGGTGGGGGTATCAGCGGGCTGGGGACGGCGCTCATGCTCGGGCGGCGGGGCCACCTGGTCACGTTGTTCGAGCAGGACGCGCGGGCGGCCGGAGAGGACCTGAACCGGGACTTCTTCCACTGGGACAGGCCCAGGGTCCCGCAGGCCGGCCATCCCCACTCGTTCCTCGCGCCCGTCCGCACCGTGTTGCGCACCGAGATCCCTGATGTCTACGCGGACCTGCTGGCACGCGGAGCCCGGGAGTACCACGACTTCGACTGGTTCGGTGAGCATCCGCCGCATCGGGCCGGCGACGAGGACTTGGTGACCCTGCGCACCCGCCGCATCGTGCTGGAGGCCGCCCTGACCGCGGCCGCGCGGCGGGAACCCACCGTCGAGGTGCGGCGAGGCTGCCGGGTGAGCGCCCTCACCTTCGCGGAGGGCCGCCCTGCCCGGGTCGACGGCGTGCGGGTGGGCGCGGAAACCCACCGGGCGGACCTCGTCGTCGATGCGTCCGGTCGGCGCTCGCCGGTTTCCGCCTGGCTGACAGCGGCCGGCTGCCGCCGTCCCGTGGTCGACAGCCACCGCACCGGGATCGCCTATCTGTGCCGCTGGTACCGCCTGCGCGCCGATGGCCCGCGTGACCCCGGGCGGGTGAAGACCGGCTCGGCCGCACCGTTCGCACTCGCCGGCGTCTTCCCTTCCGACAACGACACCTTCGCGGTGAGCCTGGTGCTCTCCACGGGTGATCCGACCCGCGGCGCGCTCACCGACCCTGCCGTGTTCGAGGCCGTCGCCCGCCGCTTCCCCGCCACCGCCGCCTGGCTCGACCTGGCTCCCGAACCGCGGACCGCCGTCCTGGCGATGGCCGGCCTGGACAACCGCTGGACCTCCCTGGTCGACGATGACGGACCTGTCGTCACGGGCCTGGTCAACGCCGGGGACAGTCTCGTCCACACCAACCCCACCCTGGGCCATGGCGTGGCCCTCGGCCTGCGTGCCGCCCAGCACCTCGCCGCCCATGTCGACCGGATCGCCGCGGACCCCGTCGGCTACCACACCTGGACGGCACAGGTCCTCCGCCCGTGGTTCGACGCGCAGGTGACGGCCGACCACGGCAACGAGCAACGCCTCACCGAGAGCTCACCACCCTCGGACCGGCGGGCCGCCGCCCTGGCCGCCTGCGCCTTCGACGATCCCGTCGTCATGCGAGCCCGTGCCCAGGTACGCCATCTCCTGCGACCGGCCGACGACGCCTACGGCACCGACGAAGTGGACCGGGCCGTCACCGACTGGCTGGCCGCACACCCGGACTTCTCGCCCACGCACGACGGCCCGACCCGCGATCAGTGGGACGCACTCATCCCGAGCTGAGCGCTTGCCCGGCGGATCCCCCCGGCGCAGGCAACTGGCGTCCCGTCGGAGCGCGTCCCCATGTGTGACGACGTCAGAAGTCGTTGTCCGCAATGGCCATACGGGGTCGAACCGGGTGGCCGAGAGGGTCAGGAGCCGTTCCATGTCGGATGAGATCACAGCGCACCCCGTCGCCTGGCCGCCCGCCCCGATCAGGACCGAACGGCTCGTGCTCCGCGAGCCCGAGGCCCGGGACCGTGCGGCGATCATCGAGCTGTTCACCTCGCCGGAGGTGGGCACCTACATCGGTGGCCCTCGACCGCGTGACGAGTTCGAGCGTGCGGTGCCCGAGGTGCCCGGGCGGCGCCCCGGCCTCTTCGTGGTCGATCTGGCCGGAGCGATGATCGGCTTCCTCACGCTTCTCGATCGGCGCGGCGCGGAGCGTCCGGGTCACGTCCGTCCGGAGGGCGGGGAGGCCGAGCTCGGCTATATGTTCCTGCCGCAGGCGTGGGGATTCGGGTACGCCACCGAGGCGTGCGCGGCGGCGCTCGACTGGTTCGCCGACGCGCTTCCCGGCGAACCGGTGGTGCTCTGCACCCAGACCGCCAACGACCGCTCGATGCGCCTCGCGGTGAAGCTGGGGTTCACCGAGGTGGAGCGGTTCGAGGAGTACGGCGCCGAGCAGTGGTTCGGCGTGCGGTCCTCGCTCATGCCGTCCGGTTGAGTTCTGCCCGACAGCACGGATCCACGAGGCCCCTCGGACAACGATCGACGCCGCCGCCCGGCTAGTGCGCCGCGCTGACCACGGGTCCGTGCGCCGGCGGGGTGGTGAGCGCCGGGGTGCCCAGCAGCACGGCCGTCACCAGACCGGCCGCCAGGACCAGGCCGATCGCCAGCCGCCCGGCCAGCGCCCGGAACGAGGGCCGGGGGCGCGGCGGCAGGACGGTCCCGCGCCATTCGCCGGCCTCGCGCTCGGCGAGGAACGCGAAGGACACGGTCTCCGGTTCCAGGGACATCCGCTCGCTCCGCTCGTTCGCCCGCAGCCGCGGGCTGATCACCCGATGGTCTGCCGATCTGCTCTCCGGTCCATGGTGCCCGATCAGTCCGAATTGGGCCGAACGGCGGATGGTGCGGGAAGGCCCGCCGGATGCGAGAGGATGAACCGCGCCAGCAAGTCTCGGCCGCGCCGACCCCACCGGCACGGCCGCCAGGAGAACCCAGGGAGCGTCATGGGGCAGCCCGAACGGCCGGTCAACCACTACCGCATCGGCGAGGCGGCGGCCATCCTCGGTGTCAGCGCGGACACCATGCGCCGTTGGGTGGACGCCGGCCGGGTCGCCGCCACGCGCGACGACCACGGCCACCGGATCATCCCCGGCGACCGGCTGGCGGCCTTCGCCCGGGAGCTCGCCAGGCCGGGGGCCGCGGAGGCGGAGGGCCGGCCGTCCTCGGCCCGCAACCGGTTCCCCGGGATCGTCACCCACGTGGTGCTGGGCGATGTGGCCGCTCAGGTGGAGGTCCAGGCCGGACCGTTCCGGGTGGTCTCGTTGATCAGCCGGGAGTCGGCCGAGGAGCTGGGCCTGGTGCCCGGGGCCGCCGCCACCGCGGTGATCAAGTCCACCAATGTGATGATCGAACGCGGCTGACCGTGATCGAATAGCGTGATCGAATAGCCGTCGCACCCGAGCGCAGCGGCCCCATCGAGCGGGTCGTGCGGGAGACCGGAGGAAGCGCAGTGCCAGCAGCCGCCCTGCCCACCACCCAGCGCGCGGCGGACCGCGCGGCGCGGCCACTGGCGGTCGCCCACCGTGGTGACCCCTACCGGCACCGCGAGAACACCCTGCCGGCGATCGCCGCCGGGCTCGCCGCGGGGGCGGACGCCGTCGAGATCGACGTCCAGCTCACCCGGGACGGCGTCCCGGTCCTGCTGCACGACCCCACGCTCAAGCGGCTGTGGGAGCTGGACCGCCCGATCCGGGCACTGACCTCGGCCCAGCTGGCCGCCCGGACCTTCGCCGGCGGACTGAAGATCCCGACCCTGGAGGAGGCGCTCGCCCTGCTTGCCGGCACCCCGTCCGGTCGGCTGCTGATCGATCTGGACGAGCCGGGTCCGGCCGCGTCCACCTGGCGGACCGTCACCGCGCTCGGCGCCGAGGACCGGGTGGCGTTCTGCGGCCCGGCCACTGCCATGCTCGCCGTCCGCGAGCTGGCCCCCGACGCGACCGTGGCGCTCACCTGGAAGCGCCCCGAGCTGCCCGGTCGCCCGCTCCTCGACGACCTGCGCCCGCGCTACCTCAACCCGCCGTTCGGCCTGGTCGACCGTGCGCTGGTGGACCGGGCCCGTGACGAGGGCCTGGAGGTCAGCGTCTGGACGGTCGACCTGCGCCGGACCATGCGCCGGATGCTGGCGGCCGGCGTCTCCTCGCTCACCTCCAACCGGATCGACGTGCTGCGCGCGGTGATCGACGGCCGCCGCCGGCCCGGCGCACCGGCGGCCCGGGGATGACCGGCGGGCCCGCCCGACCGAGGGGTGCGGGCCCGGACGCGCCGTAGGGCCGCGGGTCGGACATTTCGTCAGATTGTTTGCTGAGATGGACCGATCAAGAGAACGGTCCGGCGGAGGCGGAGGCGGAATGTCGACGGACCCCACGCCCGGAGGGGCGGCGGATCAGCAGCCCGAGAGCCACCACGAGCCCCACCAGTCGCTGCCGCCCGCGGTGCGGACCGCTGCGGCGTGGTCCGTCGCGGTGATCCTCTTCATCACCGTCGGTGGTCTGGTGGTCTACGCGTTCGTCGCCCTGCGGGCCGCGACCATCCCGATGCTGCTCTCCCTGCTGGGCACCGCGCTGCTCTACCCGGTCGTGCCCTGGCTCGTCGGGCGCGGGCTGGGGCGGGGCCTGGCGGCCGGGTTGACCTGCGTGGTGCTGGTGGCGGTGGTCCTCACGGTGCTGGCGGTGCTCACCAACTCGCTGGTGCACAGCGCCCCGCAGATCGCCCACGCGCTCCAGCGGGCCGGTGACCAGATCGCCGAGAGGCTCGGCCCGCTCGGCCAGAAGATCAGGTTCGCGCTCACCCAGTCGGCCGGCTCGGGCAGCTCACTGGTCTCCTCGCTGGCCGACGGCGTGCTGTCGGGGCTCGGGGTGGTCACCCAGGTGATCACCGGGAGCGTGCTGGCGCTGGCGCTGGTCTTCTTCTTCCTGCGCGACGGTCACCGCAGCGGGGAGCTGGTGCGGTCGGTGCTGTCGGAGCGCCAGGCGGAGACGGTGATCGCCTGCGGCCGGCAGGCCTTCGCCGCGATGGCCGGGTTCATGCGCGGCACCACCCTGATCGCGCTGATCGACGCCACCTTCATCACCATCGGCCTGGCGGTTCTCGGCGTGCCGGGCGCGGCGGGCCTGGGCGCGTTGGTCTTCCTCGGCGCCTTCATCCCGTTCATCGGGGCGTTCCTCTCCGGCACGGTCGCGGTGTTGGTGGCGCTGGCGGACGGCGGGCTGACCAAGGCGCTCTGGGTGCTGGGCGTGGTACTGGCGGTCCAGATGGTGGAGGGCAACGTGCTGCAGCCGGTGATCCAGAGCCGGACGGTCGAACTCCACCCCGCGACGATCATGATCGCGGTGGTGGCGGGCGCCGGGGTGGCCGGCATCCTCGGCGCGCTGCTCTCGGTGCCGCTCTGCGCGGCCGGCCTCGGCATGGTGGACGTGCTGCGCGGCCGGCCCGGCCAGCGCGGGCGGGTCGGCCGCCCGTCCTGAGCCGTCCGGCGCGCGGGTCGGCCGGTGGCACCCGTGACCGGCCGCAGTGCCGCCCGTGGGCCACCCAGTACAGTCGGCGCTGTGGACGCTGTGGAATTCCGAACCGACATCCTGGGCGAGCCGTACCAGGCCGCCGAGCTGCCGCTGACCGTCGACGAGGAGGGCGCCGTCAGCGCGACCCTGGTCCGGCGACTGGTCCCCGGTTCCGAGCGGGCGGTGCTCTACGTCCACGGTTACACCGACTACTTCTTCCAGACCCACCTGGCCGATCGATTCGTCGACCTCGGCTACTCGTTCTACGCGCTCGACCTGCGCAAGTACGGTCGGTCGCTGCGGCCGCACCACTCGCCCAACTTCGTCCGCGACCTGCGCGCCTACGACGAGGAGCTGGACGCCGCCGTCCGGATCATCCGCGAGCAGGACGGGCACACCCGGTTGCTGGTCAACGGGCACTCCACCGGCGGTCTGGTGACCGCGCTCTGGGCCGACCGGCTGGCCGGGCGCGGCGTGATCGACGGGCTCTTCCTGAACAGCCCGTTCCTCGCCATGCCCGCGGCCCGGGCGGCGCGCACCCTGGGCTCGCCCGCCGTCGGCGTGCTGGGCCGCTTCGCCGCGACCCGGAAGCTGCCCTCCGCGCTCAACCCGCACTACGTGCACAGCCTGCACCGCGACCACCGGGGCGAGTGGGACTTCGACCTCGCTCTCAAGCCCGCCGAGGGCTTCCCGCTCTATGCCGGCTGGCTCGCCGCCATCGACCGTGGCCACCGCCAGGTGCGGCGCGGTCTGCACATCGACTGCCCGGTGCTGCTGATGGCCTCGACCGCCAGCATCAGCACGACCAAGTGGGACCCGGCGCTGCACCGGCGGGACGCCGTGCTGCGCGCCGACGACATCGCCGCGCTCGCCCCGCGACTGGGCCGGCACGTCACCACCGTGCGGATCGAGGGCGGGATGCACGACCTGGTGCTGTCCGCCCCGGCCGTCCGCGAGCAGGTCTTCACTGAGTTGGACCGCTGGCTCAAGGCGTACCTGTGACCGAGGAGCCGCACCCGGTGCTCCGGGAGACCGCGTTCGGCACCGCCAAGCTGATGCCCGACCTGGACTGCCCGGGCGGCTGGCTGCTGACCCTGGACGGCACTCCGCAGTCCTACGTGGACCTGCGCGACCCGACCCGCCTGGAGTTCGAGTACACCCAGCGGCTCGGCCACCTGACGGACGCCCTGGCGCCCGAGGGCGCGCCGCTGGACGCGCTGCACCTCGGCGGCGGCGCGCTCACCCTGCCGCGCTACCTCGCCGCCACCCGGCCCGGCTCGCGGCAGCGGGTCGTCGAGGCCGACGGCCCGCTGGTCGAGCTGGTCGCCGAGGTGCTGCCGTGGGCGGGCCGGGGCATCACGGTGACGGTCGGTGACGCCCGGGCGGCGCTCGGCGGCCTGCCACCCGGCTCGGTGGACCTGCTGGTGGCCGACGTCTTCCAGGGCTCGCGCACCCCCGCGCACCTGACCTCGGTGGAGTTCGTCGGGCTGGCCGCGGCGCTGCTGCGCCCGGACGGCTGCTACGCGGCCAACCTCGCGGACGGCGCGCCGCTGGAGTTCGCCCGGGCCCAGGCGGCCACCGTCCGGGCGGTGTTCCCGGAGACCTGCCTCGTGGCCGAGCCCTCGGTGCTGCGCGGACGGCGGTACGGCAACCTGCTGCTGATCGGCTCGCGCCGGCCGCTGCCGGTGGCGGCCCTGGCCCGTCGGCTGGCCGGGGACCCGTTCCCGGCCCGGTTGGTCGCGGGGGAGGAACTGGCCGAGCTGGCGGCCGGCGCCCAGCCGGTGACCGACGCGGCGGCCCGGCCCTCCCCGCCGCCCCCGGCCGGCGCCTTCAGCATCGGCTGAACGCCGCCCGAGTGCCAGAACGCCGGAAGGCGGATCGCGAGGGGACGAGCGAGTGACGACGTGGGTGCCGCGGATCCCCTCGCGCGGGTCCACCGGCGTCGCGGTCCGCGGAACCTAAAGCAGGGGTAAAACGTCCTCCCTGGAGGCGGCGGGTTAGGCTCGGATGTTCCGGTGCGCGGAACCGCGTTTCCCGACCGTCCGCTTCCCGACCGCCCCGCTCCCTGATCGACACCTGCCTGGAGGTACCGGCCTTGCACATCGACGCGTGGATCCAGAGCGTTCCTCCGGGGGCGGTGTACCTGCTGGTCGGTCTGATCATCGGGGTGGAGAGCCTGGGGATCCCGCTGCCGGGCGAGATAGCCCTCGTCACGGCCGGGTTGATGGCCTCCAAGGGCACCATCAACCCGTTCCTGGTGGCGGTCTGCGCGGTGGCCGGCGCGATCATCGGCGACTCGATCGGTTACGCGATCGGGCACAAGGGCGGCCGGCCGCTCTTCGAGAAGCTGGGCCGGAAGTTCCCGCGCCACTTCGGGCCCGACCACCTGGCCACCGCCGAGCGCTCGTTCCAGCGCTGGGGCATGTGGGCGGTCTTCTTCGGCCGTTTCGTCGCGCTGCTGCGGATCTTCGCCGGGCCGCTGGCCGGGGCGCTGCGGATGCCGTACTGGAAGTTCCTGATCGCCAACGTGCTGGGTGGGGTGATCTGGGCGGGCGGTACCACCGTCGCCGTCTACTACGTGGGCAAGGTGGTGGAGAAGTACCTGCAGAGCTTCTCGTACGTCGCGCTGGTGCTCGCGGTGCTGGCGGGGCTGGGCTCGGCGGTGGTGGTCAAGCGGCGGGCCGCCCGGGCCCAGGCGGCGGACCGGGCGCAGGAGCCCGCCCCGGTGCCGGCCGGCGAGTGACGACGGGCCGCTGACCGGCCGTCATGTGCCTGCCGGGACACCCCGTAGGATGCGGCCCAGCGTACGGACCGAACGGCGGAGGCACTGATGGATCAGCAGCAGCGATGGACCGCGGTGGACGAGTACCTCAACGACGCCCTGGTCGGGGAGGACGCCGTGCTCCGGGCGGCGCACGAGGCGAGCGCGGCGGCCGGCCTGCCGGAGATCGCGGTCGCGCCGAACCAGGGCAAGTTGCTCCATCTGATCGCCCTGACCATGGGCGCGCGCCGGATCCTGGAGGTCGGCACGCTCGGCGGCTACAGCGCGATCTGGCTGGGCCGGGCGCTGCCGGAGGACGGCCGGCTGATCTCGCTGGAGCTCGACCCGGCGCACGCCGCGGTCGCCCGGGCCAACCTGCACGAGGCGGGGCTGGAGAAGGTCGCCGAGGTGCGCACCGGCCGCGCGGCGGACAGCCTGGCGGAGCTGATCGACGACGCCGAGAAGCCGTTCGACCTGATCTTCATCGACGCCGACAAGGCGGGCTACCCCGAGTACTTCACCCTCGCGCTGGAGCTCACCCGTCCCGGCTCGGTGATCATCGCGGACAACGTGGTGCGCCGGGGCAGGGTGGTCGACGCGGACGACACCGACCCGAACGTGGTGGGCGTCCGCCGGATGCACGAGCTGATCGCCGCCGAGCCGCGGGTCACGGCGACCGCGGTCCAGACCGTCGGCGTCAAGGGGCACGACGGTTTCACGCTGATCCGCGTGCTGGGCTGACCACGGACGGGAGCTGAGGAGCGGATGCGGATCGGACTGCTCGGGACCGGCCCCTGGGCCGGCCGGGTGCACGCGCCAGTGCTGGCGGCGCACCCCGGCGTGGAGTTCGCCGGGGTGTGGGGTCGCCGCCCCGAGGCGGCCGGCGCGCTGGCTGCGGCGCACGGGGTGACCGCGTACCAGGACGTCGACGCCCTGCTCGACGCGGTGGACGCGGTCACGGTGGCACTGCCGCCCAGCGTCCAGCCCGAGCTCGCGGTGCGGGCCGCCCGAGCCGGCCGCCACCTGCTGCTCGACAAGCCGCTGGCGACCGACGTCGAGCGGGCCGCTGCCGTGGTGGCGGCCGCCGACCGGGCCGGGGTGCGCAGCCAGGTCTTCTTCACGCTCCGCTTCGACCGGGAGCAGGCGGCCTGGACGGCGGCGCAGGCCGCGGCGGGTGACTGGTTCACCGGCCGGGTGGAGTGGCTGGCCGCCGTCTTCACCACGGACAGCCCGTACGCGGCCTCGCCCTGGCGCCGGGAGAAGGGGCCGCTGTGGGACATCGGCCCGCACGCGCTCTCCGTGCTGCTGCCCACGCTGGGCGAGGTCGAACAGGTCACCGTGGTGGCCGGCGCCGCCGACACCGTGCACCTGGTGCTGCGGCACGTCGGCGGTGCTTCGAGCACCGCGGACCTCGGCCTGTCGGCGCCGCCGCCGGCCGCCGGTCGGTCCGTCGAACTGCGCGGCCCGGCCGGGGTGGCCGTGCTACCGGACTCCACCGCCGGGCCGGGCGCGGCGTTCCACCGCGCGGTGGACGCCCTGCTCTCCGGCGAGCCGCACGACTGCGACGCGGCCTTCGGGCTGCGGGTGGTGCGGATCCTGGCCGCCGCCGAGGAGGCACTCGCCACCGGGCGGACGGTCCGGCTCCTGCCCTAGGACTTGTCTGACCATTCCCGCCGGGCGCGCGAATGGTCAGACAAGCCTTGGGGCGACCGGGGCCGTCACCGGGGCGCGGTGAGTGCGGCCGTCAGCGCGGCCAGCCGGGACCGGGCGGCCGGGTCGTAGGCCTGCTCGTGCGCCCGGGCCTCGGTGAACCGGTCGAAGTAGCGCCCGGAGACGCTCGCCAGCGCCGGGTCGGTGACCAGCCGGGCCGTCGGGCGGACACCCTCCGCGATGTCGACCGCCGGCACCAGGCCGGCCTCCCGCACCGCGCGGGTGTCCATCAGGTGAGCGGGGTGCACCGCGTTGACGGTGACCGCCGGGGCGTCCGGCGTCCGGTCCAGCGCGGCGGCCAGGTCGAAGGTGGACATGATCATCGCGAGCTTGCTGCGGCAGTAGGCCTCCAGGCCGTCGTAGCCGCGTTCGAACATCACGTCGTCGAGATCGATCGGGGCCTGGCCCATCGACGCCACGTTGACCACCCGGGCCGGGGTCGCGGGCCCGGTCGAGGCGGCGAGCAGCGGCAACAGCGCCCGGGTCAGCGCGTGGGGCGCGAGGTGGTTCACCGCGAGCCGCAACTCGTGGCCCTGAGCGCTCAGTTCCCGCTCCTCGGGATGCCGGCCCGCGCCGATCGCGGCGTTGTTGACCAGGACGTCGAGGCGCGGTTCCCGGGCGAGGACCTGCTGTGCCAGGGCGTGCACCTGGTCGAGGTCGGCGAGGTCGGCCAGGTACGTCCGGACGGACGCGGTGGCCCCGGTGCCGCCATCGGCCGGCCCGGTGGCCCGCGCCGCGCGGACGGCCGACACGGTCTCGGCCAGTCGGTCGGCGTCCCGGCCGTGCAGCAGCAGACCCGCGCCGCTTCGGGCCAGCTCCAGGGCGAGCTGCCGGCCGAGGCCCTGGGTCGCGCCGGTGATCAGAATGGTCTGCGTGATCTTCATGCCTTGATGTATATCAAGGCCTTGATACATGTTCAACGCTTGATGTGCTCGATACACTCCCCGACATGGAGATGCCCGCGGAGGACAGGCTCGGCCTGGACATCAAGAGAGCCGAGCAGGCCGTGATCGGGGCGAAGACGGCCGCGCTGCGCGGTTCGGGGCTGAGCGTCCCGCAGTACGCCGCGCTCGCCGTGCTGGCCGAACAGCCGGGAATCTCCGGCGCCGCGCTGGCCCGCGCCTGCCTGGTCACCCCGCAGGCGATGGCCGCCCTGTTGAAGAACCTCCAGGAGATCGGCCTGATCGAGCGCACGCCCCACCCGTGGCACCAGAAGATGCTGGAGACCCGGCTCACCCCGGCCGGCCGCGAGGCCGTCCGGATCGCCGACGCGGCCGCGGTCCGTCTGGAGCGCCGACTGGCGGCGGCCTTCACGCCCGCCGAACGCGACTCCTTGCGCGCCCTGCTGGCGCGCTGCGTCGAGGCCGTCCAGGAGGGCTGGGCGGGGCCGGTCGGACCGTGACCCGGGCCGGCCGCACCTCGGTCGGCCGGCAGCCGCCGCTCGGCATCCGGGGCGCCCTTGGTCGGCAAGTGGCTCGACGGCATCTCCTTCGGGGCGGTGGCTCCTCGGTCGGGTGGTGAGCGCCGGGTGGTGACCGAAGTCGCCCCCTGGACGACGACGCCGCCCCGCCGGGGCCGGCACTCCTCGGCGAAGTCCACTGGAATGTGACGCGCCACCAGGCGACTTGTCGTGACCTCGCTCACAGTGCGTGCTCACGGTCCGTCAAGAACCCCTGGTCAGTGGCGTCTTCCGTCCCGCGTGGCCGAATTCGTCAGTAAGCCGTCATTGCGGCCGTTCCCGTGTCGAATACAGGCTGTCACCGTGCAGCAGCGACGCGTTGTGGTGGTGGTCTATCCCGGGGCACAGGCCCTGGACATCTCGGGGCCGGTCGAGGTGTTCGACACGGTCAACCGGCGGCTCACCGACCCGGCGGGCGGGTACCGGATCCAGTTCGTCTCGGCGGCCGCACCCCTGGTGCGGACCTGCGCCGGCATGGAGATCGGGGCCGAGCCGCTGGCCGCGGCGGACGGCCCGATCGACACCCTGATCGTGCCCGGCGGCTGGAGCCTGCCCGAGGCGCTGGCGGATCGGGCGCTGGTCGGCTGGATCCGCGCCGCGGCCGGCCGGTCCCGGCGGGTGGCGTCCGTCTGCGGTGGGGCGTTCCTGCTGGCCGAGGCCGGGCTGCTGGACGGCCGCCGGGCCACCACGCACTGGGCGTACTGCGCCGAGATGGCCGAGCGCTACCCGGCGGTGGCGGTCGACCCCGAGCCGATCTTCGTCTGGGACGGGCGGTTCGTGACCTCGGCCGGCGTGTCCACCGGGATCGACATGGCGCTCGCCCTGGTGGAGGCCGACCACGGCGCCGCCCTCGCGCTGGAGACCGCCCGGTTCCTGGTGCTGTTCTTCAAGCGGAACGGCGGACAGTCGCAGTTCAGCACCGTGCTGGAGGCTCAGCTGGCCGACCGCGCGCCGATCCGGGCGGCCCAGGAGTGGATCCTGGAGCACCTCGAACAGCCGCTGCCGGTACCGGAGATCGCCGAGCGCGCCAACATGAGCGTGCGCCACTTCGCCCGGGTGTTCCGGCGCGAGGTGGGCATGCCCCCGGGCCAGTACGTCGAGCAGATGCGGATCGCCCGGGCCCGCAAGCTGCTGGAGACCACCGATCTGCCGGTCGGTCAGATCGCCCGGCACAGCGGGTTCCCCACTCAGGAGACCTTCTTCCGCTCCTTCGGGCGGGCGCTGGAGCTGACCCCGGGCGAGTACCGCCACCGTTTCCAGACCATCGCGCCGGCCGGGCTGCTGGTGCGCCCCGAACCGGCGGAGAGGAGTTCGACATGACCGCCGAACCGGCGAGCACGACCCCGGTCCGGGTGCGGCTGGTCGACCAGCTGGCCGCGGAGCTGGCCCGCAACGGCGTCCGGCACGTCTTCGGCGTCGGTGGCGCCAACATCGAGGATCTGTTCGACGCGCTGCACGTGCCCGGCGGCCCGATCCGCGTGGTGGTGGCGAAGCACGAGTTCTCCGCCGCCACGATGGCCGACGGCCAGGCCCGGGTGACCGGGCGGCTCGGCGTGGTCGCGGCCACCTCGGGCGGCGGCGCGGTGAACCTGCTGCCGGGGCTGGCCGAGTCGTACGCCTCCCGGGTGCCGGTGCTGGCCCTGGTCGGGCAGCCGCCCACCACGGGGGAGGGGCGTGGCGCGTTCCAGGACTCCAGCGGCCGGGCGGGCTCGCTCGACGCGCGCCGGCTCTTCGCGTCGGTGAGCCGGTTCTGCGCCCGGGTGGACCAGCCGGACGCGCTCGCCGAGTTGCTGCCGCGGGCGATCGCGGCGGCCCGCGGCCGGGTCCCGGGGCCCGCGGTGCTGCTGCTGCCCAAGGACGTGCAGCAGGCCCTGGTCGAGCCGCGGGCCCTGGCACCGGCGACGGTACCGGCCGACCCGGCGGATCCCGTCACCCGTGACCGGGCGGCTCGGCTGCTCCGCGCCGCCCGCCGGGTGCTGGTCATCGCGGGGGAGGGGGTGGCCGCCGCCGACGCCCGGGCCGAGCTGGCCGAGCTGGCCGGTCGGCTCGGTGCCTGGGTGGCGGTCTCCCCGGACGCCAAGGACGTGTTCGACAACGCCGACGCCCGGTTCGCCGGGGTGGCCGGGGTGATGGGCCACCAGAACGTGGCGGACTGCCTGCGGCGGGCCGACGCCTGCCTGCTGGTCGGTACCCGGCTGCCGGACCTGGCGCGGGCCGGCCTGGACCGGGCGCTGGCCGGTACTCCGGTGGTCTGCGTCGACCCCGAGCCGCCGTTCGTGCCCGGGATCGCGCTGCGCGACGGGATCCGGACCACCCTGCGAGAGCTGGCCGATCTGCTGACGCCCGGCGCGCGGCCGGCCCCCGCGCACGCCGGTCCGGCACCGCTCTGCGCACCCCCACAGCCGGCCCTGCGCGCCGCCGAGCCCGCCACCACCCACGCCGGCTCGTACGCCGGGGCGCTGGCCGCCGTCGAAGGCGCGCTCCCCGCCGACGCGCACGTCTTCGTCGACGCCGGCAACGCCGGGGCCGCCGCGATCCACCTGTTGCCCGCCCCACGGCACGGCCGCTTCGTGGTGGCCGTCGGGATGGGCGGCATGGGTTACACCTTCGGGGCCGGCATCGGCGCCGCGCTCGCCACCGGCCGGCGCACGTACGTGATCGCCGGGGACGGCTCGTTCTTCATGCACGGCATGGAGGTGCACACCGCGGTCGAGCAGGCGGCGCCGGTCACCTTCGTGATCCTCAACAACAACGCCCACGCGATGTGCGCCAGCCGGGAGCGGCTCTACCTCGGCGGTGTGCACCCCGGCAGCCTGTTCCGCCCGGCGGACCTGGCGGCCGGCGTGGCCGGTCTCTTCCCGGGCCTGGCCGCCACCCGGGCCGCCACCCCGGCGCAGCTGCGCCGGGCACTGCTGGACGGCAACGGGGGCGGCGGCCCGGCGTTCGTCACGTTCGACCTCGACCCGGCCGAGACCCCGCCGTTCCTGCCGTTCCTGGCGCTACCCGACACCGCGTCCGTACCGAACACCCCGTCCGTACCGAACACCCCGTCCATAGCGATCACCGCCGGCGCCGAGCCGGCCGAGCACGAGGAGACCGCCGATGACCGCGGACCCGTCCACGTCGGCTGAGTTGGCCGACATCCCCGGCCTGACCCGGGTGGAGACCACCGACCAGGAGCGGCTGCTGGCCCGCTGCGCCGAGCTGACCCGGGCGGACTACCCGCACGACCAGGTCTACGGCCGGTACTGCACGATCCAGGAGTACATCGACTGCCCGCCCGAGCAGGTGTACGAGTACCTGCGGCAGGGCCACCACCTGGAGGAGTGGACCTTCAGCCTGCGCGACTTCGCCCCCACCGACACCCCCGGCCTGTGGGCCGGCGACGACCGGCTGGCGGCCGACACCCGGATCTACTGCCGGGTCGAGTCGAATGCCGAGGCCGGTACGGTGGACTTCCACTGCGCCTGGGACCAGGGCGAGCAGCTCTGGATGATCTACCTGATGCGGGTGGTACCGGCCCGGCTGGTCCTGGACCGGCCCGGCTCGGTGGTCACCTGGACCAACTGCCGGCACCCCCACTACGACCGCAACCCGCACCCCGAGCTGGCTCCGGACCCGCGGCGACCGTGGGTCGGCGACTACTGGGACCTCTTCTACGCCGGCCACACCGTGGAGATGGCCAACCTCAAGGCGATCCTGGAACACCGCCACCGCAACGGCCTGCCGATCAGCAGCACCCCGCGCCCGGCGGTGGCGCGGTGACCACGGTCAGCCTGACCGACGTCTCCGGCTACCTGCCCGGCGAGCCGGTCCCCGCCGAGTTCTACACCGCGTACCCCGGCGCGGAGGACAAGCTCCGGGACAGCCCGATGTTCCGGGTCCCGCCGCTGCGCCACCACGTCGCCCCCGGCGAGACCAACGTCGACCTGATCGAGCGCGCGACGCGGCCGCTGATCGAGCGGCACGGCGCGGCGGAGATCCGCTCGGTGGACGTCCTGCTGGTGCACAGCCAGCTGCCGGACATCCCGTTCGTCGGCGCCGGCACCGAGGTGGCGCGCCGGCTGGGGCTCAAGCCGCGCTGGCTGATCGACGTGGCCAACGCGGGCTGCGCCTCCTTCGTGCACATGCTCCAACTGGCCCGGCAGCTCCTCACCGGCACCGACGCCCGGACCGCGCTGATCTGCAACGCCCAGACCACGGCCGGACAGCTGTTCACCCAGTCCGAGGTGCGCGGGCTGGCCCAGGCCGCGATCCCCGGAGACGGCTGCGGGGTGGGCTATCTGACCACCTCCGCCGCCGCCCCCGTACTGGACGTGGTGGCCCGGCACCTGGGCGACCACGCCGGGGAGATGACCGCGGTGCTGGACGACGGCCGCCGCTACTGGGAGCCCGGCGCGTCCCAGCTGCGGATCGGGTTCACCGAGTCCGGCGTCGCCGAGGTGCTGGCCCGCGGCAACCGGCTGGTGCCGGAGGTGGTCACCGAGCTGTGCGAAGGGCTCGGCGTCGGCACCGAGGAGATCGACCTGCTGGTGACCAACCAGCCCAACCGCACCTTCCTGACCAACTGGCGGGAGGCGCTGGGGCTGCCGCCGGAACGGCACGCCGACACCTTCGACCTCTGCGGCAACCTGTTCGGCGCGGGGATCCCGGTGACCCTGGACCAGGCGGTCCGTGCCGGGCGGGTCCGGGACGGCGACCTGGTGGTGCTGGGCGGCTTCGCCCACGCGGGCGACTACGCGGGCGCCGCCGCGATCCGCTGGAACGCGGGCGGCACCGCCGCGGCCTGATCGGCCGGGGCGGTGCCGTGGCCGGCGGCCGGTCAGTGCGGGTGCGGGTGCGGCCGGACGCCGGCGGTCGTGGCCAGCACGGTGAGCGCGATCGCCTCGGCCGGCAGCACGCTCCAGGGGGAGCGCGCCGCTGGTGGCCGGCAGGCAGGTCGCCGGGACGGGTCAGCAGGGTCGGGAGCGTGGCGGCCAGGGCGATCCGCCGGCGGACGGGTTGCCTCATGAGAACTCCGAGCGGTGACGGTGGTCAGGCTCCGGTGCCGCGGGCCCGATCCAGGTAGTCGGCGAGTTCCCGCCACTCGTCGGCGGGGGCCGCGGGGTCGCCGGACATCGCCGCCGGGTCCGCCCGCCAGGCGGCCCGGACGCCGGCCGAGACGGCCGCGTCGCCGCCGGTGAACAGGACGGTCAGCTCGTCCATCCGGGCCGCCAGCCGGCGGACCCGGGGGTCGGTGGGCGGCGCCCCGTCGGTCCGCAGCCGCTCGGCCCGCCGGTACAGCTCGGGCCACTCGACCTCCAGCAGGTAGTACGCCGTCGGCCCGAGCGCGGCGCCGCGGGTCTCCAGCAGTTGCAGCTGCTCGGGATCGAGGTGCACGCGCAGGGTCTCGCCGCCCTCCGCTCCGGTGCGGCCGAGCGCACGCAGCGCGTCGAGCAGGGTGCCGGTGGTCGGCTCCCGGCCGGCCGTCAGGTCGTCGTCGAGCCGCCGCAGGCGCCGGCGCAGCAGGTCGAGTCCGGCGAGTGCGCTCTCCACCCGGGCCAGGTGGTCCTGGACCAGCCGGGCCGGGTCGAGGCCGCCGTCCAGGCAGGTGGCGATGGATTCCAGGCTCAGGCCCAGGGCGCGCAGCGCGAGGATCTGGTAGAGCCGGACCAGGTCGGGCTCGGTGTACTCGCGGTGCCCGCCGGCGGTGCGCTGGGACGGGCTGAGCAGTCCGATGCCGTCCCAGTGGTGCAGGGTGCGTACGGTCAGGCCGCTGGCCTCGGCGAGCGGGCCGACTTTCCAGGTGGTCGTGGAGGTCATGCCGTTACTCTGCGACCTCACGCCGCGTGAGGTGCAAGCCCCGAGCGCTCAGGCCGTGCCCGGCGGGGTGCCCGGGCGGCGGTCGGCGGGCCGGCGCGGCGGGATCGGGGTGGACAGGAAGTCCCGCGGCCCGGTCCACAGGGACGGTACGGCGTCGCAGCGGCGGCAGAGCTCGTACGCGATGGCCTCGTAGTTCACCCGCCAGCCCTGGAAGTGCGGCCAGGCCAGCACGCTGGGCCGCTCGGTCTCGAAGCCGCTCGCGACGATCATCGAGACCGCCGCGTCGAACTCCGGGTAGCTGAGTCGCAGTGGGTTGTTCGGCTCCGGGTCGGGGTCGTAGTCGATCCGGACCACCCGGGCGATGTCGCGCAGCGCGGTGAACCCGGCGCGCAGCACCAGCCGGGCCTCCGGCGGCGCGGTCCGCGGGTTGACGGACAGTTGGATCGCCGCCGCGTCCATCACCGCGACCAGACCGACGATCCAGCTGCGGTAAGGCTGCGGCGAGCGGAAGGAGAGCAGCACCGGGTAGTTGGAGTGGCTCTCACCCAGTTCGGCGGCCAGTCGCTCCCAGTCCTGGTAGAGCTGCGGCAGCGCGGTCTCGGTGTCCACCAGCGACTGCCGGGCCAACAGTTCGGGACCCCACGCGGGTTCGCCGGCGCGCGACTGCAGCAGTGTCACCTCGACCTCGCGCCGGTTGTAACTCCCGTAGAGGGTCGGCAGATAGGCGATCTGCAGGGCGATCACCAGCGGCCCGCTGGCGGCGGCGAGGAAGTCGACGGTCTCCAGTTGCAGTCGGGCGCCGCTGGCGAAGCCGAGGGTGAAGAGGCTGGAGCCGGCCTCCCGGACCGCGACGCCCCAGGAGAGCCGCGAGGTGCCGTACAGCAGCAGGGTGAAGCCGGCCAGGAACGCGCAGAGCCAGCAGAACAGCATGCCGAGCAGCATCAGCGGCGCCAACCAGGCCTGCGCGCGGTCGTGTGCCCGGTAGCTGCCGAACGGCACCGTGAACAGCCGGAGCATGACGCGCAGGGTCCGCCAGAGCCGGGTGACCAGCATCGAGTGGAGCCCGCGTGGCACCACCAGGGTGCGCAGGATGCTGCCGATGGTCAGAACGAGCAGCAGGACGCCGGCCAGCGCGGGGATCAGCCTCATGGCCGCCATTGTCGATCATCGGACCGCCGGGCCGCGCGCCCGTCCCCCCGAGGCGGTCAGGTGGCGGGTGCCGGGAACTCCTCGCGCACCTCCCGTGGCCCGAACGGCCAGGTCCGCTCCCGGCGCGCCCAGACCAGGAACGCCGCGGTGCCGAGCGCGACCCAGGCGAGCGACCACTCGATCGGGTGGAATCCGGGCGAGTTCCGGTCCGCGTAGCCGTACACCACCAGCCAGCCGACCGCCGCCACGATGCTCGGCGCCGGGTAGAGCCACATCCGGTACGGCCGGGCGAGCCCGGGCCGGCGCCGGCGCAGCACGGTCACCGCGAGGATCTGGGCGAACGCCTGGACCAGCACCATCACCGTGGTGAGCAGGTCGATCAGGACGGTCAGCGGCGGGTGCTGGGCGCCGTCGGCGAGGTGCCGGCTGAGGTAGAAGCCGGCCGCGGTGACCACGCTCATGGTGAGCAGCCCGAGCACCGGGAACCCGTGCCGCTCGTGCAGCCGTCCGTAGGCGCGGAAGAACACCCCGTCCCGCGCGGCGTCGTACGGCACCCGGGAGCCGCCGAGCAGCCCGGTGAGCACCGAGGCGAAGGCGGTGACCAGGATCAGCACGGTGACCACGTCGGCGGCGCTGCGGCCCCAGGTGCGCTCCAGCACCGCGGAGGCCACCGACTGCGAGGCGACCGAGTTCGGGTCGAGCATCTCCCGCCAGTCGACCACCCCCAGCACGCCGACCTGCAGCAGCAGGTAGCAGGCCATGATGCCGGTGATCGAGTAGAGCACCGCGCGCGGCAGCACCCGGCCGGGGTCCTTCAGCTCGGCGCCCAGGTAGGCCGCGGTGTTGTAGCCGAGGTAGTCGTAGATCCCGATGGTCAGGCCGGCGGCGAAGCCGAGCCAGAACTGACCGTGGGTCAGCGCGATCGCGTGCGCGGGCCAGTCGAAGGCCCGGGACGGGCTGAAGTGGGTGTAGGAGGCCAGCACCACCGCCGCCACCGCGGCGATCATCACGCCCCACGTCACCGTGGTGAGCCGCGCGATGCCGTCCACCCGGCGCCAGAGCAGCACGGTCACCAGCGCGACCAGCGCCAGTCCGACCAGGTCCCCCTGGCCGGTCGTCATGTGCGGCCAGAGGAAGCCGAGGTACTGGACGAAGCCGACCACGCCGGTGGACATGATCAGCGGGATGAAGAGCATCGCGGTCCAGACGAAGAGGAACGGCATCAGCCGCCCGCTGCGGTACTGGAACGCCTCCCGCAGGTAGGCGTAGCTGCCGCCGGCGCCGGGCAGCGAGGCGCCCAGCTCGGCCCAGACCAGGCCGTCGACGAGGGCGAGCACGGCGCCGGCGATCCAGCCGAGCACCGCCTGCGGGCCGCCGAACGCGGCCACCATCAGGGGGATGGTGACGAACGGTCCGATGCCGCACATCTGGCTCATGTTGATCGCGGTGGCCTGGAAGAGGCCGATTCTTCGGGTGAAGCCGGGGGACGACACGGGGACCTCCGGGCGTGGGGGAGGAGTGCTCGGGGGATTAAGTTAAATAACCTAACTTGATGCGTCAAGAGCCCCGCGGCAGGGGAGAACGGCCCAGGGGCGGCCACCGGAGCCGGTCCTCGCCACGGTCGCATAGGGTGACCGGAAACGATCACGCGGAGAAGCGCGAAGGCGCGGAGGCGACGATGAGCTCCCACCCGGTCCCCGGCCAGGCCAGGGAGGCGGCGGCACCGGCCCCCGCCGGACAGGCGTGGAACCGCCAGCGCCTGCGCAGCAACAACGAGTGGCTGCTGCTGGAGCGGCTGCGCACGGCCGGACCCGCCTCGCGAGCCCAGCTCGCCCGGGACACCGGCCTCTCCAAGCCCACCGTCTCCAGCGCGCTGGCCAACCTGGAACAGGCCGGGCTGGCCCGGGAGGCCGGACTGCTGGCGCCCGAGCGCGGGCGGATCGCCGTGCTGTACGAGGCGGACCCGACCGCCGGCCACGTGCTGGGCATCGACATCGGGCGGGCCTGGCTGCGGATCGCCGTCGCGGACCTGGCCGGGGAGATCGTCGCCCGCCGGGACGTGCCCAACCGGGGCCGGACCGCCGACGCGGTGGCCGACGCGGTGGTCGCGGCGGCGCTGGCGGCCATCGACGAGGCGGGGCTCCGGCCGGCCGACGTGGTGCACGCGGCGATCGGCACGCCGGGGGTCTGGGACGAGCCCGAGCAGCGGGTCCGGTACGCGGCGAACCTGCCCGGGTGGGGGCGCCGGGGGTTGTTCGACCGGCTGCGGGCCGGGCTCGGCACGGCGATCAGCGTGCACAACGACGCCAACCTGGCGGCGCTCGGCGAGTACGCCCGCGGGGCCGGGGTGGGCAGCCGGCTCTTCGTCTACCTGCTGATCGGTACCGGGCTGGGCATGGGTGTGGTCGCCGGCGGCCGACTGCAGCAGGGCGCGCACGGTGCGGCGGGCGAGATCGGCTTCCTGCCGCTGCCCGGGGTGGCGCTCGCCGAGGCCGTCGCGGGCGGGGACGCGACCGGCGGGGACCGGCGGGGGATGTTGGAGTCCGCCGCCTCCGCCGAGTCGGTGGTCCGCGCGGCCGAGCGGCTGGGGCTGCGCGGGGCGGCCACCGCCAAGGAGGTCTTCGACGCGGCCCGGGCCGGCGACCCGGCGGCGCTCGGCGCGGTCGAGCGGGAGGCCGAGCAGCTCGCCTACGCGGTGGCCGTGGTCTCCTCGGTGCTCGACCCCGACCTGGTGGTGCTGGGTGGCGGCGTCGGGCACAGCGCCGACCTGCTGCTCGGCCCGGTCGAGCGCGCCCTGCACGCCCTCACCCCGCTGCGCCCCCGGCTCGCGCCGAGCCTGCTGGGCGAGGAGGCGGTGCTGATCGGCGCGCTGGCCACCGCCCTGCGGACGGCCCGCCCGGAGGTCTTCGCCCGCCGCTCCGGCGCGGCCGAGGGGTAGGGCCTGTCCGACTGTTCCCGCCGGACGCGAATGGTCGGACCGGCCCCAGCGGTCAGCCGGCGGCTGACCGGGCTCAGCCGATGGAGGCGAGCCGTGGGGCGATCCGTTCGGCGACCTGCTCGGTGAAGGCGACCGGATCACCGACCGGCGTGAACTGGAACTCGCTGATGCCGAGCCGGGCGAGCGCCTCGGCGTCGGCGAGGAAGCCGTCGACGTCGTCCAGGACGGTCCGGCCGGCCAGCATGGTCTTCTCGATGCCGTCGTAGTCCCGACCCACGTCGGCGCAGTGCGCGCGCAGCACGTCGAGCTTGTGCGCCGCCTCCTCGACGCTGCCCGCGAAGAGGTTGCAGGCGTCCGCGTACCGCGCGACCAGCAGCAGGGTCTTCTTCTCGCCGCTGCCGCCGATCAGGATCGGCGGGTGCGGCCGGGTCAGCGGCGCGGGCACGCACAGGGTCTCGGCGAGCTGGTAGTGCCGCCCCTGGTACGGGCCGTTGTCCTCGCTCCACATCTGCCGGCAGATCTGCAGCGCCTCCTCCAGGCGCTCGAACCGCTCGCCCATCGGGACCAGTGGCACGCCGAGCGCGAGCTGTTCCCGTTCGTACCAGGAGGCGCCGATGCCGAGCCGGGCCCGGCCGCCGGAGAGCACGTCCAGGGTGGCGACGATCTTCGCCAGCAGGCCGGGGTGGCGGTACATCACGCCGGTGACCAGCAGGCCGAGGGCCATTCGCTCGGTCAGCGCGGCGACGTACCCGAGCGTGGTGTAGCCCTCCAGCATGGGTTCCTCGGCGGCGCTCCCGAAGTGCTCCATCTGGAAGTAGTGGTCCATCAGGGTGAACGACGAGAACCCCGCCTGCTCGGCGGTCCGTGCGGTCCGGGCCAGTGTCGGTGCGATCAGCGCCGGATCGGCCGGGGTCGAGAAGTTCCAGTAGTGCAGGCCGAGCTTCATGTCCGTACCTCCAGCCGGAGCGGGCGGTTGGGGCCGCTCGCTCCAGGATAGGTGGGTTGGTCGGGGCCGCCCGCCGGCCGGTGGGTCAGGTCGGCTGCTGGGAGAGCTGGCTGAACCGTTCCAGGCTCTGCTGGTAGGCGACCGGGGTGACGTGCATCGGGCCCGCGTACGGGTGGGTCATGTGCAGTACCAGGTAGACGCCGAAGCCGACCACCGCGCCGACCAGGCCGAGCGCGACGGCCTCCCGGTGGCGGAAGGTGAGGCCGGCGATCGGGGCGTAGAGCAGCACCAGCAGGCCGGTGCCGACCAGGGCGGGGTAGAGCGGCTCGGGCAGCGAGGCGCTGGCGTCGGCGAGCCGGATCTGGCGCTTGGTGTAGATGTCGTCGAGGTCGGACAGCATGGTGGTCCGCTGTGCCGAGTCCGGCAGCGCCTCGACGTGCGCCCGCACCGAGTCCAGGGCGGCCCAGGCGGTGGGGGAGGCGTCCCCGTGGGCCATCGCCTGGAAGTCGGGTCCGATCACGTCCGTCACGTAGCCCCGCAGCAGCGGGCGGGTGGTCGGGTCGGCGTCCGTGTAGGCGGCGTTGAGGGCGCGGGCCTCGTCCCAGGTGTGGCCGCGAGCGGTGTTGAGGTTGGACCAGGAGCCCGCGATCAGGAAGGCCGCGACCAGGGTGAAGGAGGAGAGCGAGGCCGAGCCGAGGAAGCCCAACGCCCCGCCGGAGAAGGACCCTTCGCGGGACCGGGTGGTGCGCCCGAAGGCGGCCAGGATGCCGACGGCCACGGCGGCCCCGAGCAGTACGGCGATGACCAGACCGATGCTCAACGACGTCTCCCTGCAGAGTGGTTGATGAAGTGGGCGGCTGCCGCGAGGACGGCCGGGATGGTGATGGCGACCAGCGTGAAGACGCTCTGCGAGGCGTCCGCCGGGACGGTCAGGCTGTCGTCGGGCGGCCTGGTCGGGACGGCGGTGGTCGCGTGCAGCGTGCTGGGCGGCGGGGGCGGTGGCAGCGCCGGGGTGGAGTGCGGGCGCGGCGCGGCGGGGGTCGGCGCGGGCGGTGGTGGGGGCGGCGCGGGCGCGTGGTGTGGCACCGGCGGCGGGGGTGGCGGGGGCGGCGGGGGCGGTGGTGGCGGTGGGGTGGGCACCGGGGGTGGTGGCGGTGGCGGTGGCGGCGGTGGTGGGGGCGGCGGGGGAGCAGGCGGTTGGGGCGGGGTGGGCGGCTCCGGAGGGATCGGCGGCGGTGGCGGATCCCAGGGTTGCCCTACGGCGGGACCTTGCATGTCGCGAAGGTAGCCAGCCGCCCCGCACCCGGTGGGCCTGATCTCGTGAAGTTGACCCTTCAAGGGGACTGCGGCCCGGCTCGCCGTACGTTCGGCGAACTCATGTTCCCGTTCGTGCGGCTCGCCGGGGCGTCAGGCCGCCAGGTAGCGGCGGAGCAGCAGTTTGCACTCGGCGATCAGCGCCGGATCGCCGTCCCGGTCGTGCTGGAAGGCGAGTTTGAGTATCGCGTCCGCGCACTCCAGGGCCACCCGCAGGGCGAGCGGCGAGGGCCCTCGGCCGTGCGCCGAGAGGTGATCGGAGGTGAGCCGGTGCAGGTGCTCGGCCACCGTGCTGTTGTTGTCGAGGCTGAGATCGAGGAAGTGCTCGACGTCGGTCAGCGCCGGGGGTGTTGGGCCGGTGAGCCCGAAGTCCAGCGCGCCGAAGCCCGGCACCGCGCGCTTCATCGCGACGAACTCCTCCACCGCCAGGTCGACGAACCCGCCGATGTCGCGTGGCGCCTCCGCCTCCAGCCGGCGGGTCAGCCGGTCCAGGTACCGGTTCAGGTTGCGCCGGGCCAGGGCCGCCAGCAGGCTCTGCTTGCCGGTGAAGAACTGGTACAGCGTGCCGATCGGCACCTGGGCCCGGGCGGCGGTCTCCTTGGTGGTGAGTGCGGCGGCGCCCACCTCGTCGAGCAGTTCGGCGCAGGCGTCCAGTACCCGCTCCAGGCGAAGCTGGCTGCGTTGTTGCACGGGCCGGCGACGCAGTTCGGTGTCCGCGTTGCCGCCCGCCGCCACTCGCCTGCCGCCGTCAGTTCCCAATCCGCCCACCTCGCCCGCTCGTTCGTGGCCCACCACTGTGCCGCATCCGGTGTTCGTCGCGCGAATCCTGTCATGAGCTAGGCTCATGTTCGAGCCAGGTGCCGCCGCGACGGCGGACCCGACCTGACCGCCGATCCCGGCGGCTCGGCCGCGCTCGCGGGCCTGGGCGCCCGGGCAGCGGCAGTTCACGGCCGGCCGAACTGCCGCTCTCCTGCCTCGTGCACTGCCCTTGCCGGGGGGTCGGGCCCGGTTGGCTTGTGGGCATGGCCGAGTTGAAGAGTTCGCCGCTGAGTCCGGAACCGCTGTCGGAACCCGCACCGCGCTCGGGGCCCGTCCCCGGGGCGCCCGCCTGTCTGGAGCTGATCGCCGCCGTCGCCCGGCGCACCCCGTCGCGGCCGGCGATCCGGCTGGCGGGCCGCGCCATCGACTACGGCGAGCTGGAGCGGCGCAGTGCGGCACTGGCCGGACGGCTGGCGGAGCTGGTGCCCGGCCCCGGTGGGGTGGTCGGGGTGCGGGCGGCGGACCGGGTGGCGTACGTCGTCGCGCTGCTGGCCGCGTTGAAGGCCGGCGTCGCCTTCCTGCCGCTCGACCCCGAGGCGCCGCGGGCCCGGGTGGCGGCGATCCTCGCGGACAGCGGGGCGGTCCTGCTGCCCGACGACGCCGCGGGGGCCACTGCGGTCGTCCGGCCGATCGCGGACCCGGGCGAGGTCGCCTACGTCATCTACACCTCGGGGACGACCGGGACGCCCAAGGGCGTGGCCGTCAGCCGCGGGCCGCTGGACGGACATCTCGCCACCGCGCGGGAGCGGTTCGGGATCACGGCGGACGATGTGGTGCTCCAGTTCAGCGCGCCGTACGTGGACGTCTGGGTCGAGCAGGTGCTCACCGCGCTGACCGCCGGGGCCTGCCTGGCGATGACCGGGGCACGGGTGACCGCGCCGGCGGAGCTGGCCGCGCTGATCCGGCGCGAGGGCGTCACGGTGGCGAACCTGCCGGCCGGGTACTGGCAGGAGTTCACGGCGTCGCTCGGCCACTACGCGGCCGAGTTGGCGAGCCTGCGGCTGATGGTCTGCGGCAGTGACACCATGCCCGCCGCCTCGGCCGCGCGCTGGCTGCGGGAGACCGGGATACCGCTGCTGAACGCCTACGGGCCGACCGAGGCGGTGATCACCAGCCTGGTGCACGAGGTGCGCGCCGCCGAGGCGGGCCGCCCGGTGCCGATCGGCCGGGTCATCGGCGAGCGGGAACTCCACGTGCTGGACGAGGAGTTGAACGAGGTCCCGGTCGGGGGGAGCGGGGAGCTGTGCATCGGCGGGGCGGCACTGGCGGTCGGCTACCTGAACCGGCCCGGCCTGACGGCGCAGCGTTTCGTGCCCGATCCGTTCAGCCCGGTGCCGGGGGCGCGGATGTACCGGACCGGCGACCTGGTGCGCCGACTGCCGGACGGCACCGTGGAGTTCATCGGTCGGCGGGACGGCCAGGTGAAGGTGCGCGGCTACCGGATCGAGCCGGGGGAGATCGAGAGCGCGCTGGCCGCGCATCCGCGGGTGGCGACCTGCGCGGTGACCGTGTACGAGCCGGCCCCGGGGGAGAAGCGGCTGGCGGCGTACGTCACGGTCGAGGGGAGGAGCCTGCCGCGGCCGGACGAACTCCAGGTCCACCTGCGGGCGGCGCTGCCCGAGTACATGGTGCCGGCCAGCTTCACGGTGCTGCCCGCGCTGCCGCTGACGGCGGGCGGCAAGATCGACCGCCGCGCGCTGCCGGCCCCGGTGGAGGCCCGGACGGACGCGCCGACCCCCGCGCGGCACGACGCGCCGGCCAGCGACTTGGAGCGCCTGATCGCCGACGTCTGGTCCGAGATCCTCGGCGTGGACGGAATCGGTCTGGACGAGAACTTCTTCAACCTCGGCGGGGACTCCCTCACCGCCCTGCGGGTCGCGGGCCGGATGCTGGAGACCCCGTACGCGGCCGTCTCCCACGTCACCGTCTTCGAGGCGCCGACCGTGCGGGAACTGGCGGCGGCGATGGTCGCGGCGAGCGCGCCGGCCGCGGGACCGGAGCTGACCCGGCGGCAGGCCGCGACGGCGCCACTGTCCGGACTGCAGCGCGGCCTGTGGACGCACGCCCAGTTCAACCCGGACTCGACGGCCTACAACATCCCGTGGGTCTTCGAACTGGACGGCCCGGTCGATCTGCCGGCGCTCCAGCTGGCGCTGGACGCGCTGGTCGCCCGGCACGAGGTGCTGCGCACCACCTTCGCCGCCGAGCGCGGCGAACCGCGCCAGCTGATCCACGCCCAGTGGCCGGCCTCGATCGCCCTCACCGACCTGACCGGCCGCCCGGAAGGGGAGCGGGAGGCCGTCGCGACGGCGGCGATCGAGCAGGACGCCCGAGCGGCCTTCAGCCTGGCCGACGGGCCGCTCTTCCGGGTGCGGCTGATCCGGCACGGCGCCGAGCGCAGCACCCTGGTCGCGGTCTTCCACCACATCATCTGGGACGAGTCGTCGCTGGGCGTCTTCGAAGGCGAGTTGGGCGAGCTGTACGCCGCCGCGCTCGCCGGGAGCGAGCCGCGACTGCCCCAACTCCCCTTGCAGTACGCCGACTACAGCAGCTGGCAGGACGAGGCGCCGCAGCAGCGGCACCTCGACTACTGGGCCGGGCAGCTGCGCGGTGCTCCGCCGGTCACCGCACTGCCCGTCGACCGCCCGCGTGGCGAGCAGGACGCGCCGCGCGGGGACAGCCACCGCTTCGAGATCCCGGCCGAGACCGCCGAGCGGATCCGCGAGCTGGCCCGCGCCGAGGACGCCACGCCGTTCACCGTGCTGCTGGCCGCCTTCGCCGCGCTGGTCCATCGCCGCACCCAGGGCGAGGACCTGGTGATCGGCACGCCGGTCACCACCCGTAGCCGGACGGAACTCGACGGTCTGATCGGCTACTTCGTCAACATGCTGCCGCTGCGGCTGAACGTCGGTGCGCGGCAAGGATTCCGCGACCTGGTCCGGCACGTCCGCGACACCTCCTTCGACGCCCACGCGCACCGGGACACCCCGCTGGACAGCATCGTCAACGCGGTGCTGGACGATCGCCGGCTCGACGTCAGCCCGCTCTTCCAGACCGCCTTCGAGCTGCATCCGGGCAACGGATCGGTGTTCCGGCTGGGCACCTCGAGCGGCACCCGGCGGCTGCACGCGCACCAAGTGGCCAAGTTCGAGCAGGTCTGGATGATCGAGGACCCCGGTACGGCGCTGCGCGGCTGGATCGAGTTCGACGCGCGGCTGTACGACCGGGCCACGGTCGCCGGGTTCTGCCGGGAGTGGATCGAGTCGCTCACCCGGTACACCGAGGACCCCGCTGCCCGGATCGGCGAGCCGGTCGCCGCCGCCCGGACGGTGGTCGAGCTCTTCGAGGAGCGGGTGCGGGCCTGCCCGGAGGCCGTGGCGCTGGTCCAGCCGGGGACGGGAGAGTGGTCGTACCAGGAGTTGAACGCGCGGGCGAACCAGGTGGCCTGGTGGTTGCGGGGTCACGGGGTGGGGGTGGGGGACCGGGTGGGGCTGCATCTGGCGCGGTCGCTGGAGTGCGTGGCGGCGATGTTGGGGGTGCTGAAGGCGGGGGCGGCGTACGTGCCGCTGGAGCCGGGGGTGCCTGCCGAGCGGTTGGCGCACTTCGTGCGGGACGCGGCACCGGTGCTGGTGGTGAGCGCCGATCCGGTGACGGCGGCGGGTCTCGGGGTGCCGGTGCTGGACCTGGCGGCCCCGGAATTGACTTACCATCAGATGGTGGATCCGCGCGTCGAGTTGTCGCCTCAGGACGCGTTCTACGTGCCGTACACCTCGGGCTCCACGGGTGTGCCGAAGGGCACGCTGGTGCCGCACCGCGCGGTGCCGGGGTTCTTCGCGGGGCAGGGGTACGCCTGCTGGGGACCCGGGTCGACGGCGGTCCTGCACTCGGCGCTGAGCTGGGACGGGCACGTGCTGGACCTGTACCCGGCATTGCTCTCCGGTGGCCGGGTACTGATCCCGGAGCCGGGCGACACCGACCCGATCAGCGTCGCGCAGTTCGCGGCCGACCACGGCGCGACCGTCCTGCTGCTCAGCGCCGCGGCCTTCGGCGCGGTCGTCACGGCCGACCCGGGCCTGCTGGAGAACCTGCGGGACCTGCTCCTCGGCGGCGACCGGATTCCCGCCGACCACTTCCGCCGGATGCTGACCGAGCTGCCCGGGGTCAACGTGGTGCACCTCTACGGCCCGTCCGAGGCGACGGTGGCCGCCACCATGCACCAGGTTCGGCCGGGTGATCTGGAGCGGACGGTGGTGCCGATCGGCCGCGCGGTGGGCGACCGGACCGTCCACGTGCTGGACGAGCGGCTGCGGCCCAGCGCGGACGGCGAGGAGGGCGAACTGTACATCGCTGGACCGGCGTTGGGTCACGGCTACCTCAACCGGGCCGCCCTGACGGCGCGGAGCTTCCTGCCCGACCCGTTCGGCACCGAACCGGGTGCGCGGCTCTACCGGACCGGTGACCTGGTGCGCCGACTGCCCGACGGCACCGTGGAGTTCATCGGTCGGCGGGACGGCCAGGTGAAGGTGCGCGGCTACCGGATCGAGTTGGGCGAGATCGAGAACGCGCTCGCCGCCCACCCGCTGGTCGGCACCTGCGCGGTGACCGTGTACGAGCCGGCCCCCGGGGAGAAGAGGCTGGCGGCCTACGTCACGGCCGAGGGGAACGGCCTCCCGCGGACGGACGAACTCCGGCGCCGCCTGCTGGCGACGTTGCCCGAGTACATGGTGCCCGCGAGCTTCACCCTGCTGCCCGAACTCCCGTTGACCGCCCACGGGAAGGTCGACCGCAGGGCGTTGCCCGCCCCCGACGCCGGGCGGCCACAGGACCCGGCCGCAGGTCACCAGGCGCCCACCGGCGAGCTGGAGCGGTGCGTCGCCGAGGCCTGGTCCGAGGTGCTGGGCGTGCGGGACATCGGCGTCGACGACAACTTCTTCCAGCTCGGCGGGGACTCCCTGCGCGCGGTCCGGGTCGCGGTGCTGCTGGCCGAGACGCTGGCGCGGGAGGTACCGCCCCGGCTGATCTTCAGCTGCAAGACCGTCTCGGCCCTCGCCGCCCAACTGGCCTGACGCCGGCCCACAGAATTGGAGTGATCATGGGCAACTACCATGCCTTGACCCGGCTGCACGCCGACCGGGCGCCGGTCTCCGGTCTGCAACGCGGGCTCTGGTTCCTCGACCAGCTCACCCCGGGCAGCGCCGCCTACAACATCCCGTGGGTGCTCGACCTCGACGGGCCGGTCGACCTGACGGTGCTCCAACGGGCACTGGACGCGATCCTCGCCCGGCACGAGGCGCTGCGCACCACCTTCGCCGTCGAGCGTGACGAGCCCTGCCAGCGGGTCCATGCCCGGCTGCCGGTCCCGATCGCGCTGACCGACCTGGGCGCTCTGCCGGCCGACCAGCGGGCGGCCGCGGCCGCCGCGACCGTGGCGCAGGACGCCCGGGAGCCGTTCAGCCTCGCCGAGGGCCCGCTGCTGCGGGTCAGGCTGATCCGGCACGCCGCCGGCTCCACCGGGCACACCGCGGACGGACACGGGGAGGAACGGAGCACCGTCGTCGCGGTCTTCCACCACATCGTCTGGGACGAGCGGTCGATGGACCTGTTCGAGCGGGAGCTGACCGAGCTCTACGACGCGGCGCTGACCGATCGCACCCCGGACCTGCCCGAACTGCCCGTGCAGTACGCCGACTACAGCGCCTGGGAGCGGTCCACCCCGCGCGAGCGGGAACTGGCCTACTGGCGGCAGCGGCTGAGCGGCGCACCGGCGGTCACCACGCTGCCCGCCGACCGGTCCCGCCCCGCCCGGGCCAGCGCCCACGGGGACACCTACCACTACGAGTTGGCGCCCGGCACCGCGGCCCGGGTGGGCGAGCTGGCCCGCTCGCTCGGGGCCACCCCGTTCACCGTGCTGCTGGCCGCCTTCGCCACGCTGGTCCACCGGGTCACCCGGGAGCAGGACCTGGTGATCGGCACTCCGGTGTCCACCCGCAGCCGGCCCGAACTCGACCACCTGATGGGCTACTTCGTCAACGTGCTGCCGCTGCGCCTGCGGGCCGGGGCGGAGGTCACCTTCCGCGAGCTGGTCGAGCAGGCCCGGGACACCTCCTTCGACGCCTACGGCCACCTGGACACCCCGTTCGACGGCATCGTCAACGAGATGGCGGTCGACCGGGCGGGCAACCACCCGCCGCTGGTGCAGCTGCTGTTCGGCGCGCACACCCAGGACCCGGCCGAGCTCCGGCTCGGTGCCGCCACCGGTCGCGCCCGGTCGCAGCCCAACGGAACCACCAAGTTCGACCTGATCTGGTCCACCTACGACGACGGCGAGCTGCACGGCGAGGTGGAGTTCAGCACCGACCTGTTCGACCGGGACACCATCGCCCGACTGGCCGCCGCCTGGCGGGAGTTGCTCGACCAGGCGGTCACCTCACCGGACACCCCGCTCGGCGTGCTCGGTCTGGTGCCGGAAGCCGGGCTCCCGACTCTGCTGCCCCGGCCCGCCGAACCGGCCGGTGTCGCCCTCCCGCTGCACCGCGGCTTCGAGCAGCGGGTCGACCGGGCGCCCACCGCCGTCGCGCTCACCGACGGTACCCGCTCGCTCAGTTACGCGGAGCTGGACGCGCAGGCCAACCGGCTGGCCCACCACCTGTACGCGGCCGGGGTGCGACGCGGCGACCGGGTCGGCCTCTACCTGGACCGCACGGTGGACGCCGTGGTGGCGATCGTCGCCGTGCTCAAGACCGGCGCGGCCTACGTCCCGGTCGACCTCACGGCGCCCGCCGAGCGGCTGGCCTTCGCCTTCGCCGACGCCCGGGTGCGGGTGGTGGTGACCGACCAGCCGGACGGCGCGGCCGACGGCCCCTGGCGGACCGTGCACCTGCGGCGGGAGGCCGACGCGATCGCGCACCGCCCCGCGCACCGGCCCCAGGCGGCGGCCACCGCCGACGACGCCGCCTACCTCATCTTCACCTCGGGCTCCACCGGGCGACCCAAGGGGGTGCAGATCGCCCACCGGAGCGTCGGCGAGTTGATGGCCGCCACCGCCGGACGGCTCGGGATCGGTGCCGGCGACGTGGCCACGCTCTTCCACTCCTACGCCTTCGACGTCTCCGTGTGGGAGATCTGGAGCGCGTTGCTGCACGGCGGCAAGCTGGTCGTGGTCCCCTACCTGACCTGCCGCTCGCCCGAGGAGTTCGCCGCGCTGCTGGCCCACCAGCGGGTCACCCTGCTCTCCCAGACCCCCTCCGCGTTCCGGCAGTTGACCACCGAGCTGGACGAGCGCCCGCGCCCGCTGCCGGAGCTGCGCTGGGTCCTGCTGGCCGGCGAGGCACTGGATCCGCCCGCCGTGCGGCGCTGGTTCGAGCTGCCGCAGCCGCCGCCCGCCGTGCTGTGCAACCTGTACGGCACCACGGAGACCACGGTGCACGCCACCGCCCACGACATCGGCGCGGACACCGCGCGGGACTTCGACCGCAGCCAGGTCGGCTCGGTGCTGCCGCACCTGACCCAGGTGGTGCTCGACGACCGGCTGCGGCCGGTGCCGGTCGGCGTCCCGGGTGAACTCTTCGTCGGCGGCGAGGCGTTGGCGCACGGATACCTGAACCGGCCCGGCCTGACGGCGCAGCGCTTCCTGCCCGACCCGTTCAGCCCGCTGCCGGGGGCCCGCATGTACCGCACCGGGGACCTGGTGCGCCGGCTGCCCGACGGCGGGCTGGAGTACCTCGGCCGGCGGGACGGGCAGGTGAAGGTCCGGGGCTACCGGATCGAGCTGGGGGAGATCGAGAGCGCGCTCGCCGCCCACCCGTCCGTGGCCACCTGTGCGGTCACCGTCCACGAACCCGAGCCGGGCGACCGCCGGTTGGCCGCCTACCTCACCAGCGCACCGGAGGGTGAGCCGGAGCCGGCCGAGCTGCGGCGCCACCTGCGGACCACGCTGCCGGAGTACATGGTCCCGGCCAGCTTCACCGTGCTGCCCTCGCTGCCACTGACCACCAACGGCAAGATCGACCGGGCCGCGCTACCGGAGCCGTCCGCGGCCCTGGTGATCCGTGCCGGGGGCGAGCGGCTCGCGCCGAGCGGTGAACTGGAGGTCCTGGTGGCCAAGATCTGGTCCCAGGTGCTGGATGTGGCCGAGCTCGGCGTCCACGACAACTTCTTCCACCTGGGTGGGGATTCGCTGCGCGCGGTGCGGGTGGCGAGTGCGCTGCGGGCGGCGGGCTGGAGCGTGCGGCTGCAGGACTTCTTCGCCGAGCCGACCGTGGCGGCGCTGGCCAAGGTGACCACGCCGGACCTCGAGGGCGCCCAGGAACCCCTGGAGCAGCGGCCGTTCGCGCTGGTCCCGGCGGCCGACCGGGCGGCCCTGCCCGACGGTGTGGTGGACGCCTATCCCACCGTGACCATGCAGGTGGCCATGGCCTACCACATGGAGCTCTCCGGGGGCACCGACAGCTATCACAACGTCAACAGCTACCTGGTCGCCGGCGCCTTCGACCCGACGCTCTTCGAGCAGGCCGTCACCGAGGCGATGGAGCGCCACCCGGTGCTGCGGACCTCGATCGACCTGATGTCCTTCAGCGAGCCGCTCCAGCTGGTGCACGGCACGCTGGCGCCCCCGGTCAAGGTCGCCGACCTGCGGCAACTGCCGCAGCCGGAGCGGCAGGCGGCGGTGCGCCAGGAGTTCGAGCGGCTGCGGAGCACCGGCTTCTCGCTCGGCAGCGCCCCGCTCTTCGCGGTCAGTGCGCACCTGCTCGCGGATGACGCCTTCCAACTGACCATCGCCGAGCACCACGCGATCCTGGACGGCTGGAGCTTCACCTCGCTCCTGTCGGAACTGCTGCGCCGCCACGCCGAGTTGTTGGCGGATCCGTACCGTCCGCCGCTGGCTCCGCCGAAGTCCGGCTTCGGCGAGTTCGTCGCCACCGAGCGCGCGGCCGCGGCCGACCAGGCGGCGCTGGACTTCTGGCGCGACCGGCTGGCGGGCGTGGACGGAACTCTGCGTCCGCGCGCGGATCTCGCCCCGGTGGCGGGGGAGTCGGGCGTGCACAGCACCGAGAGGCTGCTGCGCGGTGTCGGCGCGGTACTGCGGCTGGCCGCGGCCAACAGCGGCGGCACGCCCAAGAGTGTCGCGTTCGCCGCCCACCTGGTGGCGCTCGGCCGGATCACCGGAGCGGCCCGGGTGACCAGCGGGCTGTCGGTCAACGGCCGGTTGGCCAGGGACGGTGGCACCGAGGCGCTCGGCCTCTTCCTGAACACCGTGCCGGTCGGCGCCGCGGTGGAGGGTGACCCGGGCGCGCTGGCCCGGCTGCTGCACGAGCAGGAGACGGCGATGCTGCCCCACCGCCGGATGCCGTTCGCGACGCTGGCCCGGATGATGTCCGGCACCGCGCTGGACGCCAACTTCGGCTTCCTGCGCTTCCACGCGCTGGGCCGGCTCGCCGAGGACACGGCCCAGATCGTGAGCGACAGCCTGCGCTTCGAGCCGACCATGCGGCACGAGCCGACCAACTTCGCGCTCAGCGCGGCCGTGGTGCTGGACCCGACCTCCGACGACGGCCTGCTGCTGGTCGACCACGACCGGGCCAGGCTGCCCGAGCGGGCGGCGGCCGAGTACACGGCGGCCTACCTGGCGGCCCTCGACAACCTCGCGGCCGGCCGCTGACCGTCACGACCCATTGAGAATCCCAGCCAACTGACGAAGTATCAGAAGAGGAGAAGTCGCCATGGACGCTTTCACCGAGTTCGACGTCGTGGTCAACGAGGAGGAGCAGTACTCGCTCTGGCCGGCCGGTCTGGAGCTCCCGCTCGGCTGGCGGGCCGAGGGGACCAGTGGCAGCGAGGCGGACTGCCTGGCCCGGGTCGAGCAGGTCTGGTCGGACATCCGCCCGAAGAGCCTGCGGGACTCGATCGCGCGGCGGCGTGCCGAGGAGTCCGTGTGATGACCGTCGGACTGGAGATCGAGCCCGGGACCCTCCTGGGCAGCACGGGGACGGTGGTCGAGCTCTTCGAGGAGCGGGTGCGGGCCTGCCCGGAGGCCGTGGCGCTGGTCCAGCCGGGGACGGGAGAGTGGTCGTACCAGGAGTTGAACGCGCGGGCGAACCAGGTGGCCTGGTGGTTGCGGGGTCACGGGGTTGGGGTGGGGGACCGGGTGGGGCTGCATCTGGCGCGGTCGCTGGAGTGCGTGGCGGCGATGCTGGGGGTGCTGAAGGCGGGGGCGGCGTACGTGCCGCTGGAGCCGGGGGTGCCTGCCGAGCGGTTGGCGCACTTCGTGCGGGACGCGGCACCGGTGGTCGTGGTCAGCGCCGATCCGGCGGCGGCGCCCCGGTCGGGGGTGCGGGTGCTGGACCTGGCGGACCCGGAGCTGGCCCGGCAGGAGACCCGGAACCCGGGGCTGGAGCTGTCCGCCGAGGACGTGGTGTACGTGCCGTACACCTCGGGCTCCACGGGGACGCCGAAGGGCACGCTGGTGCCGCACCGCGCGGTGCCGGGGTTCTTCGCCGGGGAGCGGTACGCCTACTGGGGCCCCGGGGCCACGGCGGTGCTGCACGCGGCGCTCTCCTGGGACGGCCACATCCTGGATCTGTACCCGGCGTTGCTCTCCGGTGGCCGGGTGCTGGTCCCCGGCCACGGCAACACCGACCCGATCGCCACCGCCCACACCGCGGCCGAGCACGGCGCCAGCGTGCTCTTCCTCACCACGGCGGCCTTCAACCTGCTGGCCCTCACCCAGGGCGGGCCGGCCACGGCCCCGCGGCAGCTGCTCTTCGGTGGCGAGAGCGCCTCCGTCGAGTACACCCGGCAGATCGCGCGTCGCTACCCCGACACCGAACTGGTGCACTGCTACGGCCCGTCCGAGGCGACGGTGTTCACCACCGTGCAGCCGCTGCGGCCCGCCGACCTGGCCGGGGACGTCCTGCCGATCGGGCGGCCGGTCGGCGACCGGATCGTCCACGTGCTGGACGAGCGGCTGCGGCCGACCCCGGACGGTGAGACCGGCGAACTGTACGTCGCCGGCCGGGCGCTCGGCCACGGCTATCTGAACCGGGCCGGCCTGACGGCGCAGAAGTTCCTGCCCGACCCGTTCAGTGCCGAACCCGGTGCGCGGATGTACCGCAGCGGCGACCTGGTGCGCCGACTGCCGGACGGCGGACTGGAGTTCGTCGGACGGCGGGACGGCCAGGTGAAGATCCGGGGCCACCGGGTCGAGCTGGGCGAGATCGAGACCGCGCTCGCCGCGCTCCCCTCGGTGGCCACCTGCGCGGTGACCGTGTACGAGCCGGCGCCCGGCGACAAGCGGCTGGCCGGCTACCTCACGGCCGTCGACGGCGGCAACCCCGAACCGGAGGGGATCCGGGAGCAGCTGCGGGCGACCCTGCCCGAGTACCTGGTCCCGGCCAGTGTCACCGTGCTGCCCGCGCTCCCGCTGACCGCCAACGGGAAGATCGACCGCCGGGCGCTGCCCGTGCCCGACCCCACCGCGGACCGGGCCGCGGCGCGGCTGCGGGAGGACCAGGACGGCGACCCGTTGCAGCGGCTCATCGGCCTGACCTGGGCCCGGTTGCTCGGCGTCGGACAGGTGGCGGCCGGCGACAACTTCCTGACCCTGGGCGGGCATTCGCTGCTCGCGGTGCGGCTGGTCCACGTGCTGCGGGCCGCGCTGGGGGTGGAGGTGACCCTCGGCGGCCTGCTCGCCGCCGCCGACCTGGCGGAGTTCACGGCGGGGGTGCGGGCCGAGCTGGACCGTGCGGCGGTCGAACCCGACCTGCCGCGGCTGCTGCGCAGGCTGGCGCCGTGAGCGCCACCCGGTCGCAGGCCGCCCCGGACGACGTGATGCGGGAGCTGCTGGCCGCCCTGGTCGATCCGGCCACCGGGCCCGCCAGCCCGCTTCCGCAGGGCACCGGCCAGCACGGCGAGGTCCCGCTCACCGAAGGCCAGCGGCAGCTCTGGTTCCTCCAGCAGCTGTGGCCCGAGGCCACCACCTACCACGTGTGCACCGCCCTGCGGCTGCACGGACCGTTGCGCGCCACAGCCCTGGAGCGGGCGCTGGCCGGGCTGGTGGACCGGCATCCGGTGCTGCGGATGAACATCCGCGGCACCGGGCGGCGCGGGCGCCCGCAGGGGGTGGTGCACCCACCCGGCACCGGCCCGGCCGCCCTGGTCGTCGACGGTCCGCCCGGCTGCCCGCCCCAGGAGCGCGAGGCACGGATCCAGCAGGCGGCGCGGGCCGACCTGGCCGTGCCGTTCGACCTCGCCGCCGGCCCGCTGATCAGGGCCCGGCTGCTCCGGTTCGCACCGGAGGACCACGCGCTGGTGCTGACCCTGCACCACCTCGTGGTCGACGGCTGGTCGATGCGGATCATCCTGCGCGACCTGGCCGCGCTCTACTCGGCCGAGGTCGGCGGCCCGCCCGCCGACCTTCCGGAACTCCACCACCAGTACGCCGACTTCGCCGCCTGGCAGCGGAGCGGGCTGAACTCGTCGCCGCGCTACGCGGCCGCGCTCGACCACTGGCGGCGTACCCTGGCCCAGGCGCCGCAGGAGTCGACCCCGCCGCCGGACCGGGCCGCCGCCGCGGCCGGACGACGGGTCGGCCGCTCGCTCCACTTCGACCTGCCGGCCGCCACCGTGCGCGACGTGCGGGCGTTGGCCGCCCGCCAGGCCAGCAGCCCGTTCGCGGTCTGCCACGCGGCGTTCACCCTCTGGCTGGCCCGGGCCACCGGGCGCACCGACCTGGTGGTGGGCGTGCCCAGCTGCGGCCGTCCGTTCCCCGAACTGGACGACGTGGTCGGCTATTTCGTCAACCTGCTACCGCTGCGCAGTGAGCTGCGCACCGAGTCGACCTTCGCCGAGACGGTGCGCGCGGTCCACTCCACCGTCGCCGCCGCGCTCGACCACGACCTGCTGCCCTTCGACCGGATCGTCAGCGCGCTGGGCGTGCCCCGGCGCCCCGGCGTCCAGCCGCTGGTCCAGGTGATGTGCCAACTGGTCGGCGACCGCAGCGTGGGCGGCGACGCCGGGGACTGGCAGGGCCTGGCCGCCGCGGAGTGCCGGATCCTGCACGACGACGAGGCCCGCTTCGACCTCGAACTCGACCTGCGCGAGGAGGGACCCGAGCAGATCCAGGGCTGCCTGACCGTCGACGCCCACCGTTACGGCGAGCGGCGGTCCGAACGGATCCGCGACGAGTACTGCGAACTGCTGGGTCTGTTGAGCCGCCGGCCGGACACCGTGCTCGGCCCGCTGCTGGCCGGTGACTGGCCGCCGACCGGCACTGACGACGCTTTCGAAGGGAACGGACCACGATGACCACCACCGTGCTGAGCCCGTCGGACCGGCCCCAGGTGGTCGACGACTGGTTCCTGCTGCCGGCGCCCGCACCGGCGGCCCGCACCAGGCTGTTCTGCCTGCCGCACGCGGGCGGCGACGCCACGGCCTTCGCCCCGCTGGCCCGCGAACTGGCGCCCGAGATCGAGGTCTGGGGGCTGCGGCTACCGGGCCGCGGCGCCCGGCTGCGCGAACCGCTGCCCACCGACTTCGACGAACTGGTCCGTCAGGTGGTCGCCGCGCTGCTGCCGCACACCCACCCCGGGATCACCTTCGGGCTCTACGGCCAGAGCTTCGGCGCGCTGCTCGGCTACGAGGTGGCCAGGGCGCTCCCGCCGGGGCACCGGCCCCGGTTCTTCGTCCCGGCCTCCGCCCACGCCCCGCAGCGCTGGGCCGCGGAGCTGCCGGAGCAGGTCGACGCGGCCGCCCTGCTCTCCGCCACCGACGCCGACCGGATCATCGAGCAGAACGCCGAACTCAAGGCGCTCACCCTGGCCGTCACCGGCGCGGACCTGGCGTTGTGCCGCGGCTACCGGCACCGGCCCGGCCAACTGCCGCCCGAGGTGCGGCTGCACGCGGTGGTGGGCGCCGACGATCCGCTGGTGGCCGGCCCGGACCTGGCGGCCTGGGGCGCGGTCACCGAGCGCCCGGTGGCGACCACGGTGGTGGCCGGCGGCCACCTGCTCGCGGTGCCCACGGAGCCGGGCCCGGTCGAACTGCTGCGCTCGGTCGCCACGCCGGCGGAGGCGGCCGCGCCGCAGCCCGCCGCCGGCCGCCCCGAGCGGGTGCCGGACCTGGAGCTGGACCTGACCGACACCACCTTCTGGGCGGGCCCCGACGTGGCGGCCCGGATCGACGCGCTGCGGGCCGCCGCGCCTGTGCGGCGGATGAGGGTCGCCGGGGACGGTCCGGTCTGGTCGGTCCTCTCCTACCAACACGCGGCCCAAGTGCTCGGCGACGCCGAGAACTTCAGCTCGCTGGGCGGCTCGCTGCTGGGCACCTCCCCGGACGGCTCGGTGCCGGCCGGCTCCGGCCGGATGATGGCGTTCTGCGACCCGCCGGTCCACCGCACCATCCGCACGCCGCTGACGCCGTTCTTCAACGCGCGCAACACCGCCGGCTACGCGCCCCGGCTGGCCGAGATCGCCGAGCAGGCCGTCCGGGCCGGGCTGGCCCAGGGCGAGGTCAACTTCGTCGACACCATCGCCCCGGTGCCGCTGGCGGTGATGTGCGACCTGCTGGACATCCCGGTGGCGGACCGCGACAAGGTGGTCGAGCTCTCCGACCGCGCCTTCCTGAGCGCCACGCCGCAGGACCGCCGCTCCGCGCACCAGGAGCTGATCCGCCACCTGTTCATGCACACCATCGCCCACCGTGCCCGCCCGGGCGACGATCTGGTCAGCGTGCTGGCCACGCACCGGACGGACGGCAGCCTGCTGCCGATCGAGGACGTGGTGCTGAACCTGGACAACATCCTGGTCGGCGGCGTCCAGACGGTCCGCCACACGGCCGCGATGGGCATGCTCGCGCTGCTGCGCGACCCTCGCCAGCTCCAGGCGCTGTGGGAGGGCGAGATCGAACCGGCGGACGCGGTCGACGAGTTGCTGCGCTGGACCTCATCGGGGCTGCACGTGCTGCGCACCGCGGCCCGGGACGTCCGGCTCGGCAAGGCCGAGATCAAGGCGGGGGAGAAGGTGGTGGTGTGGACCTGGGCGGCCAACCACGATCCGGCCCAGTTCGACCGGCCCGAGGAGCTGCTGCTGGACCGGGCGTCCAACCGGCACCTGGGCCTCGGCTGGGGGCCGCACTTCTGCCTCGGTGCCGCCCTGGCGAGGGCCGAACTCGCCGCGATCTTCACGGCCCTGCGTGACCAGGTGCGCTCGGTCGAGCTGATCGGCCGGCCCCGTCACAACAAGTCGATCATCAACTTCGGCCTGGACGAGCTGCCGGTGCGGCTGGTCGGCCGATGACCGGCGCCACCCGGGTGAGTTCGGGCACAACTGGAGGGGAAACGATGGACACGGGCATGGACACGGGCACGGACACCGGCATGGACACCGGCACGGTGGCGGAGTTGCTGGCGGGCGTCTGGTCGGAGGTGCTGGACGGCGTGCCGGTCGGGCCGGCGGACAACTTCTTCGACCTGGGCGGCGACTCGCTGCTGATCATCGAGGCGGTGGCGCTGGCCCGCGAGGAGGGGCTGGAGTTCACCCCGCTGGAGCTGATCGAGTACCAGACGGTGGCCGAACTGGCGGCCCGGATCGCCGGTCGGGGGAAGGCCACCGGCGTCGCGGCCGCCGTCGCGGCGCAGGGCCCCGGGGAGTTCGCCCTCACCGCGGCCCAGGAGCGGTTCTGCCTCGCCCAGCCGTACCCGCAGTACGTCACGCAGTCGGTGCTGTGGTGCGCGGACGGCCTGGACCCCGCGCGGCTCGGGGCCGCGCTGGCCGCCGTGCTGGACCACCACGACTCCTTCCGGTTGCGCCTGCACCACACCCCCGACGGCAGCCGGCTGCGCTACGCCGACCAGGTGGGCTTCGAGCTGGAGCGGCACGACCTGTCCGCCGAGCCGGCCGACCGGCGGGCCGCGGCGCTCCTGGCGACGACCACCCGGCTGCAGCGCTCGGTCGACCCGGTGACCGGACCGCTGGTGCGGGCCGCGCTCTTCGACCTGGGGGCCGGTGGACAGCGGCTCTTCGTCTCGGCGCACCACCTGGCGGTGGACAGTGCCTCCTGGCGGATCCTGCGCGGTGACCTCACCAGGAGCGTGCGCCGCCTCGAACTGGGGCAACCGCTCGACCTGCCGGCCGCCACCAGCTCGTACGGCGCCTGGGCCGAGCAGCTCGCGCAGCTCCCGTCGGCCGACCGGACGGCCCGTCAGGACTCCGCCGCACTGGTCTCCCGGGCCACCACCGCCACCGTGCGCACCGACGCGGAGGTGACCGGGACCCTGCTGCGCCGCGCCCGCTCCGAGCTGGGGGCCGGCCTGGACGCGGTGGTGGTGGCGGCCGTCGCCCAGGTGGTCGCCCGGGCCGGTGGCGTCGAGCGGGTGGCCGTCGACATCGAACGGCACGGCCGGGACACCGGCCCCGCCGAGTGGCTCGACATCAGCCGGACCACCGGCTGGTTCACCCGGCTGCAGACCGTCCGGCTCGCCGCGGACGGCGCCGCGCCGCGCACCCTGGTGAAGTCCGCCGATCAGGAACTGCACGGCGCGGCAGCCGGGTTCGAGTCGGCGGCGGACGCCACCGTACTGGTCAACTACCTGGGCCGGTTCACCGAACGGGCCGAGGAGCTGTTCGGCGAGGCCACCGAGGCGATCGGGGCCGACCGCCACCCGGACAACCTGCTCTCCCACCCGGTCGAGGTGCACGCCGCCGTCGACGGCGCCCACCTGGTGACCGTCTTCAGCTGCGCCGGGACGGCCCCGGCGGCCTCCAGCGCCCAGGCCCTCGCCGCCGAGTACGCGACGCTGCTGACCCGGCTGGCCGCCGAACTGCGCGGGGAGGCGTCGTGATCCGCTTCCACCCCGCGCCGCCCGCGCAGGGTGCGGCGGTGCTGCTGATCCCGGGCATCGGCGGCACCGCCCGCAGTGCCCGGCCGCTGACCCGGGCGCTCGCCGGGCTGCCGACCGCGGTGGCGGTCCGGCGGCCGGTCGCCGCCGGCGAGAGCGGTGAAACCCCCTCGATCCCGGCCCGCGCCCGGGCGCTGGCCCGGCAGTTGGCCGACGGACCGTGCCCCGAGGAGCTGGTGGTGGTCGGGCACAGCCTGGGCGCGTACGTCGCGCTCGAACTGGTCCGCGAGCTGGCGCCGCTGCGCCCCGGGGCGGTGCGCGCCCTGGTGGTGGCCGGCCAGCTCCCGCCGCACCGGCAGCCGCGGCACGCCGACGACGGCTTCGCCGACGAGACGCTGCTGCGCAAGGTGACCGGGGGCGCGCTGCCCGAAGGGCTGGCCGGCGAGCCCGAGTTGTTGTGCCGGCTGGTCGACCAGTGGCGCGGTGACTACCGGGCCATCGACTCCTACACGGCCGCCGAGGTCCCGAGTCCGCGGGCCCGGCTCGCACTCCCGCTGCACGTCTGGAGCGCGACCGGGGATCCGGCCGCGCCGAGCGGCGCCGCGCTGGACGCCTGGCGCGAGTACACCAGCGCGCCGACCGCCTTCGCGGTGTTCGAGGGCGGTCACGACTTCCCGTTCACCCGTGCCGAGTCCGCCGCCGCCCGGCTGCGGCGACTGGCCGTTCCCCGAGCCGAGGTGCTCCATGCCTGACCCGTCCGCCCCCGCACCCACCCTCTACGAGTGGTTCGCCCGCACGGTCGCCCGCCAACCGGACGCGCCGGCCCTGGAGTTGGGTGAGAACTCGTACAGCTACCACGAGTTGAGCCGGATCGCCGACCAGCTGGCCGGGCGGATCCTGGCGCTGCTCGGTGGCCCGCCCGCGCGGGTCGCGCTGCTCGCCTCCCGCAGCCTGGTCGCCTACGCCGGCTACCTCGCCGCGCAGCGCCTCGGGGCCGCCGTCACCCCGCTCAATCCCGAGCACCCCGCCGTGCGCAATCGCGCGGTGTGCGCCCTGGCCGGGACGGAGCTGCTGATCGCCGACCAGGCGGGCGCCCAGCGCTGGGAGTTATCGGACGGCGAGCCCGGGCCACTGCTGCTCGCCCTCACCGACGAGGAGTTGACGGCCGAGCCGGTGACCGGGCTGCCGCCGTACCGGACGACCGGGAACGACCTGGCCTACCTGCTCTTCACCTCCGGGTCGACCGGACGGCCCAAGGGGGTGCCGATCCGGCACCGCAACATCACCCCGTACATCGCCCACAACATCACCCGTTTCGAACTCGCCCCCGGGGCCCGGGCCTCGCAGACCTTCGACCTCACCTTCGACCCCTCGCTCTTCGACCTCTTCGTCACCTGGGGCGCGGGCGCCACCCTGGTCGTCCCGCAGCGCAGCGAACTGCTCACCCCGGTGACCTACCTGGTCGAGCGCGGCATCACCCACTGGTTCTCGGTCCCCTCACTGGTCTCGGTCAGCGCCGCCCTCGGCAACCTGCCGACCGGTCTGGTGCACTCGCTGCGCTACAGCATCTTCGCGGGCGAGCAACTGACGTACCGTCAGGCCGAGGCCTGGCACGCGGTGGCGCCCGGCAGCGTGATCGCCAACATCTACGGTCCGACCGAACTGACCGTCACCGTCACCGAGTACCGGCTGCCCGCCGAGCGTGCGAGCTGGCCGCGGACCTCCAACGACTCGGTGCCCATCGGCCCGGTCCACGGCCACCTGGACCACCTGGTGCTGGACGAGCGGGGGCGCGAGGCGGTCGAGGGCGAGCTGTGCGTGCGCGGCAACCAGCGCTTCGACGGCTACCTCGACCCGGCCGACAACCGCGGGCGCTTCCTGTTCCGGGGCGCCGACGGCGCCGACACCGCCGCGGTCTGCGCCGACACCGGCGGACCGGCGGACCGGCCCGCTGCCGAGCTCTACTACCGCACCGGCGACCGGGTGCGCTGGGAGCACGGCACCCTGGTCCACCTCGGACGGCTCGACAACCAGGTGAAGATCCGCGGCTACCGGGTCGAGCTGGGCGAGATCGAGACCGCCCTGCGCCGCCACCCCGGCGTGGCCGAGGCGGTGGTGCTGGCCGTGCCCGGGCCGGGTGGCCCCGACCTGGTGGCCTGCCACACCGGTGAGCCGCTGCCCCGCGCCGGGGTCAAGGCATGGCTGCGGCAGCGGATTCCGGCCCACATGGTGCCGCGCCGCTTCGTCCACCTGCCCGCGCTGCCGCTGAACGCCAACGGCAAGATCGACCGGCCCGCGCTGTCGCGCACCCTGAGCTCGGAGCCGGTCGCCGGGCGCCGCGACGCCACCCGGCTCGGCGCGCGGTGCTGACCGCGCGGGCGGGGCGGGTCCGGGGCACCGCCGGTGCCGCCGGGCGCGGCGGCCTGGCGGCGAACCGCAGTTTCCGGCTGCTCTGGATCGGCGAGTCCGCCGGCAAGTTCGGTACCGCGATCACCGGGGTCGCGCTGCCGCTGCTGGCCACCGTCACGCTGCACGCCGGCACCTTCCAGCTCGGGCTGATCACCGCCGTCCAGTGGGTGCCCTGGCTGCTCGTCGGCCTGCCCGCCGGGGTCTGGGTCGACCGGTACAGCCCCAGGCGGCTGATGATCTGCTGCAACACCGCCTCGGCCGCCGCCCTGCTGAGCATCCCGCTCGCCGCCGCCGCCCAGTTGCTGACGATCACTCAGATCATGTTGGTGGCACTGGTGCTGGGCCTGGCGAACGTCTTCTTCAGCACTGCCTACCTGGTCTACCTGCCGCTCATCGTGCCCCCCGAGGACCTGGTCGCCGCCAACAGCCGGCTGCAGGGCAGCGAGTCCTCGGCCCAGATCGCGGGCCCGGGCCTGGGCGGGGCGCTCACCCAACTGCTCGGCGCCGCCGTCGGGCCGCTGGTGAACGCCGGCTCGTTCGCCGTCTCCACGGGCTGCCTGCTGCTCGCCCCGGAGCCCGCCCCCGACCTGGTCACCGCCCCCGGCAGGGGACCGGTGGCCTCGGTCCGGCAGGAGATCGGCGAGGGCCTGCGCTTCGTCCGGCGGCACCGCGTGCTGCGGCTGCTGACGGTCGTCGCCGCGCTGGCCAACCTGGCGATGACCGCCTACGAGGCGATCCTGGTGGTCTTCCTGGTCCGCACCGTCCACCTGCCGCCCGCCGCCGTGGGTCTGCTGATGGCCGCCACCGGTGTCGGCGGGATCGCCGGTGCCCTCGCCGCCGCCCCGCTGGTCCGATGGCTGGGCGAGCCACGCGCCATCGTGTACAGCCTGGCCGCCACCGCCCCGTTCGGCCTGTTGCTGCCGCTCACCGGAACGGGCCTGGCCACCGGGTACTTCCTGCCCGGCGCCATCGTGCCGGTGGCGGGCCTGGTCGTCCACAACGTGGTGGTCGGCAGCTTCCGCCAGCGGCACACCCCGCGCCGGCTGCTCGGGCGGATCTCGGCGACCATGCGCTTCCTGGTGTTCGGTGCGATCCCGCTGGGCGCCCTCGCCGGCGGCACGCTCGGCTCGCTGCTCGGGCCGCGCGGCGCCCTGTGGTGCGTCATGACCGCCGCGCTGCTGCCCGCCCTCCTCCTCTGCTGTTCGTCGCTGCGCCGGCGGCACGAGCTCGACTCCCCCGCCGCTCCGGACCACTCCGCCGTCCCGGAAGGAACCCCATGCCCCAGCTAGTCGACCGAGCCCCCACCCCGGCGGCCCCGAGGCCCGCCCCCGTGCGCCGTGCCCGCCCCCGCCGCCTGTTGATGTGCCGTCCGACCACCTTCGAGGTCAGCTACGCGATCAACCCGTGGATGGACCCGACGGTGCCGGTGGACACCGCGCTGGCCACCGCCCAGTGGGAGCGCCTGTACCGGCTCTACCTCGAGCTCGGGCACAGCGTCGAGCTGATCGAGGCGCTGCCGGGGCTGCCCGACATGGTGTACGCGGCCAACGGGGCCACCGTGGTGGACGGCAAGGTGCTCGGCGCCCGGTTCCGCAACGCCGAGCGGGCCGCCGAAGGAGCCGCCTACCTGGACTGGTTCCGGGCCCGCGGCTTCACCGAGATCCACGAGCCCCGGTACGTCAACGAGGGCGAGGGCGACCTACTGACCTGCGCCACCCACATCCTGGCGGGCTACGGCTTCCGGACCGCGCGGGAGGCGCACCGCGAGGTCGAGGAGGTGTTCGGCCGACCGGTGGTCGGCCTGGAACTGGTCGACCCCCGCTTCTACCACCTCGACACGGCGCTCGCGGTGCTGGACGGCGACGAGATCATGTACCACCCCGAGGCGTTCGCGCCGCACAGCCGGGACCTGCTCCGGAGCCTGTTCCCCGACGCCCTGCTCGTGGACCGGGCGGGCGCCGAGGCGTTCGGGCTCAACGCGATGAGTGACGGGCTCAACGTGGTGCTGCCGCAGGCGGCCAAGGGCGTGGCCGGGCAGCTGGCGGACCGCGGCTTCCACCCGATCGGGGTGGACCTGAGCGAGCTGCTCAAGGGCGGCGGCAACGTCAAGTGCTGCACGCTCGAGCTGCGGCCCGGCCCTGCGGGCCGGTGAGCCGGCCGGGCTCGCTCAGGCGAGCGCACCGGCCAGCACCGGCGCCTGCGCGGCCACGGCCGCCCGCGGTGGCGACGCGCAGGGCGCCGGCGGTTGGGCGGGGCCCAGCCGCCGGACCAGGTTGAGCACGCTGAACCGGGCCGGCCCGCCCGCCGTGGCCGGCAGCTGGCGCAGCAGGCCGTGCAGCAGCAGCGCGTGGACGTCCCTGGCGGCCGCCGCCGGCGGGATGCCGAGTGCGCGGGCGGCGGCCTCCACCGTCCAGGGGCGGGTCAGCGGTGACACCGCGCGCAGCAGCGCCGTCAGCCGCGGGCACAGGTCGCGCACGGTGTCGGCCAGCAGCCCGCTCAGCCGGGGGCCGTCCCCGGGCAGCGGCGGGGCGGCGCCGTCGATCAGCGCCAGCGGCGTGCTGCGGGCGATCTCCAGCAACTGCTCCGGTGAGTACAGCAGCAGCCAGGAGCCGGCCGCCTCCAGCGCCTGTGGCAGCCCGTCCAACGCGTGGCAGATCAGGGCCACGGTGGCGACCACCGACTCGGTCGGCAGCAGGTCGGGGCGCAGGTGGCTGACGTACGACATCATCAGTTCCACGGCCGGTCCGGCGGTTGACGCCGGCACCGGCCGGCAGGGGTGGAACGGTCCGGTCGGCTCCGGCTCCGGTTCCGGCAGCGGAAGCGGGGCCAGCGGTACCAGCCGGCCGTCCAGCGTCCGCTCCGGCCGGCGGCTGGTGATCAGCACCTTCAGCCGCTCGCAGGAGTGCAGCAGACCCAGCAGGCCGGGCCCGAGGCCGCCCTGCGCCGCGTCGTAGCCGTCCAGTACCAGCAGGGTGGGCTTGTCCCGGACCAGGGCCGCCAGTTCGTCCATGGCGCCGGCGTCTCCGCCCTGCTCGAGCAGCGACCTGACCCAGCCGGCCAGGGCCGACCGCGGCCGCCGCGGTGCTCCGGACGGCTCCTCCGCGGTGCGGTCCATGGCCACCCACAGCACCGGTGCCTGGGCCTGGGCGTGGAAGCACAGCGCCGCCTCCTGCGCGAGCCGCGACTTGCCGACACCGGGCAGGCCCACCACGGTGAGCAGCCGCTCGTGCTCCGCGCCGAGCAGGCCGGTCAGCGCGCGCAGCTCCGCCCCGCGCCCGGTCAGCGGCCGCAGCGGAGCCGGTGGCGGAGCCAGCTCGACGCCGTAGAGGTCGCCCAGAGTGCTGCCGACCGAGGCGCTCCCGACCGCGAGCCGGAGGGTGGCCCGGTGGGTGTCGCTGAGCCGCATGGTGTCGGCGAGCAGCCGGATGGTGTCCTTGCGCGGGTGCTGGACCCGGCCCTGTTCGAGATCCCGGATGGCCCGGACACTGACCGTCGAGAGGCCGGCCAGCTGTTCCTGGGTGAGTCCGGCCCCGCGGCGCGCGCTGCGCAGCAGGGCGCCGAGTCCGACCGATGGAGCCTGAGCGTTCATCAGATAAACCTCCGTGGTCCGAGGATGACCGCACGCAGGCCCGATCAGCCACCGTGCGCCGTCCCGATCAGCCGCCGTGCCCCGCCGCGGGCCGCCGGGCCCCGGACGGTGAGGTCCTGGGCTCGGTCCGGGCGGGGCGTCCGATGACAGCAGCTTCCGGGAGGCGCTTCCCGATCTTTTCCCTGCGCGGTACCGCCGTCCGGGGCGGCTTCCCACCGGCTTCCCACCGGCATCCCTTGGCTTCCCTCGGGTTCCCCCGGAATCCCCGGGCGGTATCGCGTGATCAGCCGGCGTCCCGGGGCAGTACCGCGTGATCAGCGCGCGGCTTATCATCCAGCGGGGGCCAGTTCTGTTCGTGACCGATGTTCGGCCGTGGCGACGTTCCATCGCGACGATCCTTGCGGGGTGAGAAGGGGTAGGGGGAACTATGCCTGCGGGCGCTCGGAGTGGGCTGCGCTTCAACATCCTGGGCTCGCTGGAGGGCTGGGAGGACGGGCGGAGGCTCCGGCTCGGCGGGACCGTCCGGGAGCGGGTGCTGGTCACCCTGCTGCTGGAGCCCGGCAGGGTGCTGCCGGTCTCCCGGCTGGTGGCCGCGGTCTGGGCCGAGGACCCGCCGGCCACCGCGTCCCACCAGGTGCGCAAGGCCGTCGCGGAGCTGCGCCGGAGCATGCCGGACGGCGGCGAGGTCCTGGTCACCGACGGCCCCGGCTACCGGGCGGCGGTCACGGACACGCAGTTGGACCTGACCGAGTTCGGCGCGCTGGTCCGCACCGCGCGGCAGGCCGCGGCGGCGGGGCGACCCGCCGAGGCCGTCGAGGCGCTGCGTGCCGCGCTCGCACTCTGGCGCGGCCCGGTCCTCTCGGGCGCCGGCGGCCCGGTGATCCAGGCCGCGGCCACCGCGCTGGAGGAGCGCCGGCTGGCCGCCGCCGAGCAGCTCTTCGAGCTGCGGCTGGACCTGGGCGAGAGCGCCGAGCTGGTGGTCGACCTGCGCCAGCTCGTCCACCAGTACCCGCTGCGCGAGACCCTGCGCGGCCAGCTGATGCTCGGGCTCTACCGCTCGGGGCGGCAGGCCGAGGCGCTGGAGGAGTACGGCCGGGTCCGCAGGCTGCTGGCCGAGGAGCTCGGCATCGATCCCGGCCCGGGGCTGGCCCGGATCTACCAGGGCATCCTGCGCAACAAGCCCGAACCGGCCACCGCCCCGCCGCCCCCACCGGCGACCGACGCGCCGTCAGCAACACCCCCGGCAACCGTCGCCCCGCCGCCCCCGCCCGCCGCCGGCTCGCCCAGCACCCTCCCGTACGACCTCGCCGACTTCACCGGCCGCGACCGCGAGCTCGCCGAACTGCTCGCCTGCGCGCGGCAGGAGGGCGGGCCGCGGACCCGGATCGTGGCCATCGACGGCATGGGCGGCAGCGGCAAGACCTCGCTGGCCGTGCGGGCCGCGCACCGGCTGGCCGCCGCCTACCCGCACGGTCAGCTCCACATCGACCTGCGCGGCCACGCCCCCGGCGAGCCGCCGGTCGGTGCCGGCACCGCGCTGCACACCCTGTTGCGCGCGCTCGGCCTGCCCGGCGACCGGATCCCGGACGACGTGGCGGGCCGCACCGCGCTGTGGCGGGCCACCCTGGTCGGCCGGCGCCTGCTCCTGCTGCTCGACAACGCCGCCGACGCCGCCGCGGTGCGCCCGCTGCTGCCCACCTCGCCCGGCTGCCTGGTGCTGGTCACCAGCCGGGCCCGCCTGGTGGACCTGGACGGCGCGCGGTGGATCTCGATCGACGTGCTGGCACCCGAGGAGAGCGCGAGCCTGGTCACCGAGATCCTCGGCGCGGCGCGGATCGCCGCCGAGCCCGAGGCGGCCGCCGAGCTGACCAGGCTCTGCGGCCACCTCCCACTCGCCCTGCGGATCGCCACCGCCCGGCTGCGCAACCGCCCGCGCTGGACCCTGCGCTACCTGGCCGACCGGCTGCGCGACGAGACCCGGCGACTGGACGAACTCAGCTCCGGCGAACGCAGCGTGGCCGCGACGCTGCGCCTCTCCTACCAGACTCTGGACGAGCGGAGCCGCTCGGCGTTCCGGCTGCTCGCCCTGCACCCCGGCGGGGAGCTCGACGTCTACTCGGCCGCCGCGCTGCTGGGCAGCGGGGCCCGGGCGGCGGAGTCGGTGCTGGAACTGCTCCTCGACGTCCACCTGCTCCAGCAGCCGGAGATCGGCCTCTACACCTTCCACGACCTGGTGCGCAGCTTCGCCCAGAGCCTGCGGGACGGGTCGACCGAGGCGGCGGACACGGCCGCGGTGGAGCGGCTGCTCGACTACTACCTGGCGGCCACCGAGGCGGCCTGCGAGCAGCTGTTCCCCGGCCGGCGCCGAAGCCTGGCCGGGATGCCGCAGGCCACGGCCGAGCTGCCCGCCCTGGCCGACGACACCCGGGCCCAGGCCTGGTTCACCCGGGAGCACACCACGCTGCGCTCGGCCGTCGCGCTGGCCGAGCGCGGCGGCTACGACCGGCACACCGTCTGCCTGGCCCGCAACATGATGTTCCAACTGCACGCGCGCGGCCACCTGGACGAGTTCCAGGTGCTCGGCCGGATCGCGGTCACCGCCGCGCGCCGGCTCGGTGACCTGGCCCTGCTCGGGGTGAGCCTGGCCAACCTCGGCGTCGCCTGCTGGAAGCTGGGCCACTTCGTCGAGGGCGTCGAGGTCGCGCAGGAGGCCCGGGACGTCGCCGCCCGGCTCGGCGACCGGCAGACCGAGGCGCACAGCGAGAGCACCCTCGGCCTGTACAAGAGCCTGCTCGGCCGCTTCCCCGAGGCGCTCGCCCACCTGACACAGGCGATCGCCCACGAGCGGGAGTTGGGTTCGGTGCGCGCCGAGGCGGAGAGCCTGACCCTGCTCAGCGCGCTGTACGAGCAGTGGGGGCGTTACGGCGAGTCCGCCGAGGCGGCCCGGCGCGCGGTCGAGCTGGGCCGGCGACTGGGCCGGCACGAGAACGAACTGGTCGCGCTGACCGATCTGGCCGCCGCCCTGCTGGGCCTGGGCTCGTACGCCGAGGCCGAGCAGTACCTCGGTCAGGCGAGGGAGTTGTGCGACGAGACCAAGGAGCCGGGCCAGGTCGCGCTGGCGCTGGCCCTCTCGGCCGACGTCGCGCACCGGCTCGGGCGCCCGGAGCAGGCCGGCGACCACCTGGCACGGGCGCTGGAGCTGGTGGAGTCGAGCTCCTCACCGCTGCGCCGGGCCAAGGTGGAGAACACGGCCGGCCGGCTGCTGCAGCGCCGCGGCGAGCACGCCGCGGCGCTGACCCTGCACGCCCACGCGCACCGGCGCGCCGCGGCGATCGACTACCGCACCGAGGAGGCCTACGCGCTGGCCGGCCTGGCCCGGGCGGCCGAGGCCCTGGGCGATGCGGGCGCGGCCGGACACCGCGCGGACGCCGAGCGGCTGTTCACGGTGCTGGGGGTGCCGGCGGAGTGCCGACGCGAGTGAGGCGGGCCGGTTCCGGCCGGGACCCTCACCGCACGAGGGGGGAGATGACCGTCGGGCCCTTGTCCTCGGCCAGCACCCGGTGCCCGGCCGGCTGGTGCGGGTCCACCGCCCCGGCGGCCGTGCCCAGGCCCAGGGCCAGCGAGGCGACGACGATCCCGAACAGTCCGGCCAGCTTGCGTCCCATGGTCACGTCCCTTGAGTGATGTTCCGCGTGACGTCCCGCGTGGTGCTCCGTGCGGTGTCCGCTCCCGACTTCGCCCATGGTGGCCGTGGCACTTCCCGAACGGTTCCCACCGTGTTACCGCCCGAGCACCCGCTACCCCGCCGGCCCGCCGGCCTCCCCGCCGAGCCGACAGGCCACGATCCGCGGACCGCGCGCGGTGAGTGCCACCTCGGTGGTGGCGGGGCCCTCCTGATGGCCCGCCAGGTCGAGCAGCGCCCTGACCACCGAGCGCGCCGCCACGACCTGCGCCTCGTCGTGGTTCGCCGCGGGGCCGACCGCGATCACCCGGTGCATCCCGCTCCCGCTCATGGTCTCCACCCGCAACAGGGGCCCCACCGGCTCCTCGTGCACCCCGTACCCGTCCGGGCCGCCACCCCCGCCGTCCACGCCGCCCCCGTCCCGCAGCCACCGGGCCCACTGCTCCACGGCGGCCAGCTCGTGGAGCGCGGCGCGCAGCTGGGCCGCACCGGGGCGGTCGGGGGGACGTGTCACAGCAGCCTCCTGAGGCAGGGAACCGGTCAGCCTGACGGTCCCACCGCGCGGTCCCGATCCCCTCCCCGTCCGTTCCCGCCGGACCGGGCGGCGCGCGGGGGCGGCCGACCGCGCGGTGGACCAGCCCGTCCGGGGCTCCTGCGCGGGCTGTCACGCCGGAGTGCCGGCCCGGATCAGCCGGCGGCCGGGCCGAACCAGTGGGTGAGCGCGTCGGTGAGGCCGGCATCGCCGGCCCAGCAGACGTATCCGTCCGGGCGTACGAGCACGGACTCGGCGTCGAACGCGTCGGTCTTCGCCCGCACCCGCACGACCCGGTCGCTCCAGGGGTGTGAGCAGGGTGAAGTGGCCCTGGGGCGAGGTGCGGATGTGGCCGCTGATGTGCTTGGCGGAGTCGTCGACGTCGCCGGTGAGCACGAGGTCGGCGCTGGCGCTGCGGGCGGTGCCCGCCTGGCCGGGGAACGCCGCGCCGGTGAGCTTGCGCACGCCGCTGTGCGCGCCGTCGCACGCGACGAGGTAGCGGCCCCGGAACGACCGGATGCCGTCCGGGCTGGTCACGGTGGCCGTGACGCCGTCGGCGTCCTGCTGGAGGGCGACCAGACGGTGCTGGCGGAGTATCCGCCCGCCGAGCTCGGTGAGTCGGTCCTCGAGCAGCGCCTCGAGCCGGTCCTGGGGGAGGCGCAGGGGGCACGGGTAGCGGGAGCGCACCCGGCAGGTGATCGCCGACGTGGCGATCGAGCTGTTCGTGAGCCGTGGCTTCGACGACGTGTCGGTCGTGGAGATCGCCGAGGCGGCCGAGGTCTCCAAGCGCACGCTGTTCGCCTACTTCCCGGCCAAGGAGGACCTGGTCCTGCACCGGTTCGCCGACCACGAGGACGAATCGGCCCGCGTGGTCCGCGCCCGCCCGGCCGGCACGGACCCGCTGACCGCCCTGCACGCCCACCAGCTCGACGCCCTCTCCCGGCGGGACCCGGTCACCGGACTCACCTCCGACCCGCGGACCGTGGCCTTCCTGCGACTGCTCAGCGAGACCGCGAGCCTGGCCGAACGACTGACCCGCTACCAGAGGCGCAGCGCGGTGGCCCTCGCCGAGGCGCTGCTGGAGGCCGGAGCCGACGAGCTCACCGCCCGGCTGGCCGCCGTCCAGATCGTCACCGTCCTGCGCGCGCTGGCGGACCGCAACAGCCGCCAGGTGCAGGCCGGCCGGTCGGCCGACGAGGTGTACCCGGAAGCCGTCGCCGACACCGACCACGCCTTCCGGCTGCTCGGCCAGGGCCTGACCCCGGCACTGCCCGGCTGACCGGACGTCCGCCCACCCCGGTCGAGCTTGCACGCTGTTGTTCGCGGACCAACCCGGGGCCGCGCCCGCCGGTGGTGCGGCATGGCGCTCTGTCGACGAACCCCCTCAGAAGAAGCCACCGTCGAGGGGCAGGGTGCGGCCGGTCATGTAGGCGGCGTCGTCGGAGGCGAGGAAGGCGTAGCCAGCGGCAATCTCCTCGGGGTGCGCCAGGCGGCCGAGCGCGCCGTGCACGGCGAGCCACTGCTCCAGGGGCATGGTGCTCCTCAACCGGGGGTGCTGGTAGCGGGCGCCGACTTCGGCGGCCATGTCGGTCGCGGTCCCGCCGGGGGCGATGGCGTTGATGGTGATGCCGCGCTGGCCGAGTTCGGGGGACAGGTTGAGGACCATCGCCTCCACGGCTGCCTTCGATGCGGCGTACAGGGTGTGCTGGAACACCGCGTGGGAGGCGCTGGTGGAGGAGGTGAGCACGATCCTGCCGCCCGCGCCCATGTGGGCGGCGGCGTACTGGGTGGCGAACAGCTGGCCGCGGGTGTTGACCGCGAAGACGTGGTCGAAGTCGGCCGGGGTGATGTCCTCCAGGGCGTCGAAGTGCTCGATGCCGGCGCAGGATGCCAGGACGTCGAGCTGTCCGAACTCGGCTACGGCCCGCTCGATCAGTGCCTTGGCCTGGCCGGGGTCGGCGACGTCGGCACGCAGTGCGAGGGCGCGCCGGCCGTCGGCGGTGAGTGCGGAGACCAGGGCCTGCGCCGCTTCCTGGTTGCTCCGGTAGCCGATCACGACGGCGGCACCCTCCACCGCCAGCCGGGTGGCGACCGCGGCGCCGATGCCCCGGCTGCCGCCGGTCACCACGGCGACCTTGCCCTCGAAGCGTGAGCTGCGCACTGCTGTCATGAGGCGCCTTCCTTCCGTTGCCCGGACGTGCCGGTGGTCATGGGCCGGGCGCGTCGCCGTCGGCCCATGACCACCGGCACTCGCGGTCCGTGCGGTTCCCCGAAGCCGGTCATGGGTTCACTCTCGCTTCGTCGGCCACATGCCGCATCCCCACCCCCGTCGAGTCGGCCCGCCGCGCCGCGACCCGGCGTTGGAGTCGCCCGCCTTCGACGGCGGTCCCGTCGGCGGCCGAGCCTTCGCGCCGCCCGTCGCTGAGCTGTTCGAGCCCTTCGCCCGCAGTGCGGAGCGTGTCCGGCACCGCTCCAAGTCCCCGCTGTGCCAGGCTGGCCGCTACCGGCCTCGGGCTCCGGCCGGCTGGACGGACCTGACAGTGGCGGAGAACGAAGCTTCGGTCGACCAGGTACTCGGTTACCTGTCCGCGTCATTCTGTTCATCCGGTGCGGCATTTCACCGCTGAGCGGAGGGGCGCACACGTGTCGACCCCGAGCCGTTGGTCACCGCTCCCCGAACCGTGGTGGAGACCGTCCTCGACGCCGTGCGCGGGGCGGTGACGGAAGGACAGACGCCCGTCTTGGGCCGACGCACAGGAGAAGACGCCTTGACCGCGACCAGCTACCGCAGCACCGACGTGAAGGGCCTGAAGGTCTTCTACCGTGAGTCGGGGCCCGCCGACGCCCCGAAGCTGCTGTTGTTGCACGGCTTCCCCAGCGCCGGCCACATGTTCCGGGACCTCATCCCGCGACTGGCCGACCGCTTCCGGGTCATCGCCCCCGACCTGCTGGGCTTCGGACAGTCCGCGATGCCGAGCCGCGACGGCTTCACCTACACCTTCGAGGCCCTGACGGACGTCCTCGAGGGCTTCACCGACGCGGTGGGCCTCGATCGGTACGCGCTCTACGTGTTCGACTACGGCGCCCCGACCGGGTTCCGGCTTGCCGTCCGGCGGCCGGAACGGGTCACCGCCATCGTCACGCAGAACGGGAACGCCTACGAGGAAGGGCTCAGCGACGGCTGGAACCCGATCCGCGCGTACTGGAAGGAACCCACCCGGGCCAACCGCGAAGCGATCCGCACGCTGGTTCGGCCCGAGACGACGGTGTGGCAGTACACCCACGGAGTACCCGACCCGACGTCGGTCTCACCCGACGGTTACACCCTCGACAACCACTACCTCGCCCGTCCCGGAGCGGACGAGATCCAGCTGGACCTCTTTCTCGACTACGCGAACAACGTGCGGCTCTACCCCACCTTCCAGGAGTACTTCCGCACCCATCGGCCACCGCTGCTGGCCGTCTGGGGCCGCAACGACCCGTTCTTCCTGCCGGCCGGGGCCGAGGCGTTCAGGCGCGACATCCCCGACGCCGACGTCCGGCTGCTGGACACCGGCCACTTCGCGTTGGAGACGCACGCGGGTGAGATCGCCTCGGCCATCCGGGGATTCCTCGGCGACTGACCCGGGCCTCCCGGACCGGGCAGCCGCTCGCCGGCACACGAACACGGCCACCGGTCCCCGGCGCGCAGAGCGCCGACCGCGCCCGGCGACACCGGGACGGTGCCCCGTCCAACGCGACCTCGACACCCGCCATGACGAGAAGGAACCAGCATGCCCCAGTCAGTGGCCATCGTCACCGGCGCCAGCCAAGGCATCGGCCGGTCCACCGCGATCCGGCTGGCGCGCGACTTCGACTCGATCGCACTCGTCGCCCGCAACCGCGTCAACCTCGACGAGACGGCGACCGCCGTCAGCGCCGCGGGCGCCGACCCCCTCGTCATCGCCGTGGACCTCTCCGACTCCGCCGCGGCCCGCACCGTCGTCGACACGACCCTGGCCCGATTCGGCCGTGTCGACGCCCTGCTGAACATCGCGGGCGCCGTCCCGCAGGTCGACGTGTTCGACATGACCGACGAGCAGTGGGATCACGGGCTCGCACTCAAGCTCCACGGTGCCCGCCGCCTCACGGTCGCCGCCTGGCCGGCCCTGAGGGAAGCGAACGGATCCGTCGTCCTGATCTCGGGCAACTCGGCGCTCTTCCCCAAGGCCCCCTACGCCGCGGTGGGCACGATCAACGCCGCGATCGTCGCACTGGCCAAGGCGTTCTCCGACCGCGGCATCACCGATGGCGTCCAGGTCAACAGCGTCCTGCCGGGACCGGTGATGACCGGCCGTCGCCGCTCGTACCTCGAACACTGGGCGCCCCTGCACGACATGACCGTCGAGGAGGCCACCGCGAAATTCCCCCAGGAGGCGGGCATCGCACGCTACGGCGAGCCGGACGAGATCGCCGAACTCATGGCCTTCCTCGTCTCGCCGGGGGCCCGCTGGCTGACCGGCTCGGCGCTCCGCATGGACGGCGGCGAGGTCAAGTCCGTCTGAGGCCACGGCCCGGCCTCAGCGGTGGCCTCCAACGATCAGTAAGGCTGCCCGAGGTAGTGATGAGGCGTCCGGGTCATGGCGAAGGGGCCGGCTCGTGTGTGTGGTCCGAACACCAGAAGGTGCGTCGGTAGGCAGTGGGAGTGGTGTCGAGTGCGCGGCGGAAGTGCAGGCGCAGGTTGGCGGCTGTGCCCAGTCCGCAGTCGCGTGCCACCCGGTCCACCGGGTGGTTCGTGGTTTCCAGTAGTTCCCGTGCCCGGCTGATTCGGGCGTTGAGCAGCCACCGCAGCGGGGTCGTGCCGGTCTCCTCGGCGAACCGGCGGATGAAGGTGCGCTGCGACAGGCCGGCGTGGCGGGCGAGCGCCGGCAGGGTGAGTGGCTCCTCGAGTCGTTGCAGGGCCCATTCCCGGGTGGTGGAGAGCGAGGCCTCGCCGGTTACCGCGACCGGAGCGGGTACGTACTGCGCCTGCCCGCCGTCTCGGTGCGGGGCGGCGACCAAGCCGCGGGCGATCTGGTTGGCCACCACCGCCCCGAGGTCGCGGCGCACGATGTGCAGGCAGAGGTCGATGCCGCAGCACACCCCGGCCGAGGTGAGCACGTCACCCTCGTCGACGTACAAGACGTCGCGGTCGACCGTGATGGCGGGGAAATCTCGTTCGAGCTCCTCGATGTGCTTCCAGTGGGTCGTGGCGTGCAGGCCGTCCAGCACGCCCGCCGCGGCCAGCGCGAAGGCTCCCGTGCAGATCGACACCACGCGCCGACCACGCTCGCGGGCCTCGGCCAGCGCGTCGAGTACGGCGCTCGGAAGCTGGCGGATCGGCTCGAACCCCGGAACGATCACCGTGTCGGCGACGCGTACCTGCTCCAACTCCCCACTGGCGATCAGTGCGAAGCCCGCGCTGGTGGTCACCTTCGCGTCGAGCGCGCACACGGTCATCTCGTAGGGGGTTTCTGGTCGGGCGTTGAAGATCTGCGTCGGGATCGCCAGATCGAGCGGGGTGACCCCGTCCAGCGCCAGGACTGCGACTCGGTGAATTGCCATGGCAGGATCCTATCGAAGTTGGGTAATTTTGCCTCTCGCCTGGTCAGGGCGGTCGCGGCGATGCTGAAGTCATGAACGGATCTACCCGTGAGGCGACCACGGACCTGATCACGCTGCCCGGCACACCACTTGCCGACGCCGTCGTGAATCTCGTCCGGACGGTGCAAACGCCCTCCGTGTTCAACCACAGCGTCCGCAGCTACCTGTTCGCCAGGTTGGTGGCCGCCCGCCTCGACCTGGCCGTCGGCCGTGACTACGACGACAGCCTGTTGTTCGCCGCCTCCGTGATGCACGACCTCGGCGTCGCGTCGGACGGCCCGCACTGTCAGCGTTTCGAGGTCGAGGGCGCCGACCGGGCCGCCGAGTTCCTCGTCGAGCGCGGAGTTTCCGCGGCCGACGCCGATGAGGTCTGGCAGGCCATCGCCCTGCACACCTCCCCGGGCATCGCGGAACGGCGCGGCACGTTGTGCGTGCTCGTCCGCGCAGGCGTCGCGCTCGACTTCGGCGGCGCGGTGGGCACCGGTCACCTCGAAGCCGTCACCGACGAGCAGGCCGACGCGGTGCATGCCGCCTACCCGAGACTGGAGATGATCCGCTCACTCACCGACGCGATCGTCGCGCAAGCCGCGAAGAACCCGAAGAACGCACCCCGTTACACGATTCCCGGTGAATTCCTCCGAGAACGTGAGACCTTCGGCCGGACCCGACTGGAGCACGCCGGTCGTTCGTCCCGCTGGGGCAGCTGACGTCCCGGATCCCACAACCAGTCAACAGAGAGAGGAAAGCACTGCCATGACCATCCACACCGTCGAGATCCCCGAGGGCTCCGAGGTCTTCGGAGAGACCAGGGGCGCCTTCGCCCGCTTCGGCTACTCCGCCGCGGTCCGTGCGCACGGTCTGCTCTTCATCGCCGGAACCATCGGCCGCCGTGCCGACGGAATCATCGCGGACACCATCGAGGAGCAGACCGAGATCGCCATCCGGCGCATCGAGGAGATCCTCCGGTTGGAGAACCTCGACATGTCCGCCCTCGTGGACGTGACCAGCTACCACGTGGACATCCACCAGCACATGCCCGGCTTCCTCGAAGCCAAGCAGCGCCTCATCAAAGCCCCCTTCCCGACCTGGTCGCTGATCGGTGTCAGCGCCCTCGCCAGTCCGGGGCTGCTCGTCGAAATTCGCGCCACTGCCGCCTATCCCGACGCATCTCGGTAGACCGCCGCTCCTGGGCCACCCCCTCGGCCCAGGAGCGTCCCCACCACTGACCTGAGGTCCCGGCCGCGGCCCCTGCCGTCCTCGGAGCAGGCGGTCCACGCCCCGGACCGACGAAGGGCTCCCGAGCCGCCCGGGAGGGGGTTCAGGAACAGGCTCCTGCCTTGCCGTTCATCCGGTCCGTCGGGGCTTGGTGCCGACCTTGTGGCGGAGAACGCGCCCCTGCCGATCCCGTCGCACGACACACTCGTCCCCAACGGCCTTCGCTCCGATCATCCACCCCTGGCCCGAGTGCATGATCGAGCGGAGGCCGCCTCCATGTCCGGTGAACCCTCGTGTGAGTGATCGAGTTCGAGGCGCCGTTCGAGGCCAAAACGATCGTTATGTTGAGCGCCGAACCGGCGTGCGTCGCGAACGAGTTCGGCGACGACACCCGAGAGCCTGTGGGTTCCACCGACGACCGGCGCGCGCCTCATGATGCGACTTGTGATCGTCTCGGCGTCAGGTGGCCACCGCGTGCCGCGGGTCAACCGGATGCGGGCCGCAGATTGTTCATGAACAGGCCGAGGGTGAACTCGAAGCGGTCGTGTCCGGTGCCGGAGATCAGCTCGGCGGCATGGCGTCGAGTCTGCGGGAATCTCTCGGCGGGCAGTGCGGTGAAGCGGTCCAACAACTCCTCGTGGCTGAGCACCCATTCCTGATCCTGGTGCTGGCGCCGTTGCCGGACCAGCGACTGCTCCAGCGCGTAGGCGCTGACGTAGAGGGACAGCGCGTCGCGGGCCCAGCCGGCCGTCCTCGGTTCGATGCCGCCCGCGAGCAGGATCGCCAGGATCCCTTCGCCGACCCGCAGCGTTGCCAGGTTGGTCGGCACCATGGCCAGCGCGGCGCGCGAGACTCCAGGGTATTTCAGGTACAGGTCGCGGATCTGTGCGTACACCCCGAACAACTGCTCGCGCCAGGCGGCCGGGTCCGGTTCGGGGAGCACGACCTCGGCGTAGAGCCTGCCGATCAGCAGATCGTCGATGTCGTCCTTGTTGACGATGTGCGCGTACAGCGACGACGGACCGGTGCCGAGCACGGCGGCGACCCGGCGGATGGTCAGCGCGTCGTACCCCTCGGTGGCGACGACTTCCAGGGCGGCGTCGGTGATCCGTTCGACGGTGATCGGCTTCTTGCGTGCTGCCGCCGCGGCGACCTCCGCCGCGGGTTGGGCGTGGCGAGCTGCGCGGCGTTGGCGGGGATCGGCGGACATGTCGACCACTATACCTTGACACGATCTAAGTTCGTTAAGTAGAACTTAGATCGTCCGGACGAACTAAGTTCGTATCGATGTCGCGGAGGTGTGGGATGCGAGTTTCCGTTGTCGGAGCCGGCCTGGGAGGTCTGGCTCTCGCGCAGGGTCTGCGTGGTGCCGGGATCGAGGCCGACGTGTTCGAGCGCGACCCGGGGATCGTCGCACGGTTCCAGGGCTACCGGCTCGTGCTGAACCCGATCGGTTTCCAAGCGGTGCGCGACTGCCTGCCGACGCGCTGGCACCCGCTGCTGGACGAGATCGTCATGGACGCCTCCGCCGAGCAGCTGATCCTGGACCCGCGGCTGAACGAGATCGGCAGGCTCGGCGCGGGCCGGACCGGCATCGTGGTCGACCGGCAGGTGCTGCGGCACCTGTTGCTGACCGGCCTCACCGTGCACACCGATGCCGCGCTGACCGGCTACGACGTGCTGGCCGACGGCGATGTCCAAGCCCGGTTCGCCCGCCGCGACCCGGCCACCGCCGACCTGCTCGTCGGCGCGGACGGCGTCACCTCCGCGGTCCGCGGGGTGTTGTCGCCGCGGACCACCCCGACCGACACCGGCGTCCGGTTCGTCATCGGCCGCACTCCGCTGACCGACGAGTTCGCCAGCCTGTCCAAGGCCTACGGCTCGAAGATCACGGGCGACGGCGTCAGCCTGCTGCTCGGCGCGATGCGCTTCCGTACCCCGCCGAAGCAGGCCGCCGAGCAACTGGCCCCCGAAGTCACGCTGCCCGACATCGGCGACTACGTGCGCTGGGCCATGATCCTGCCGCCGAACGGCTCGCTGGGGGACCTGACCGCGCAGGACGCCGTGCTGTCCAGGATGGAAGGTTGGCACCCGGAGCTGCGCGCGCTGATCGAGCAGGCCGACCCGGACAACAGCACGCTGCTGTCCATCCGGGTGGTCAAGCCCGGTGAACGCTGGGCGTCCGGCCCGGTCACGCTGCTCGGCGACGCGATCCACGCCACCTCCCCGACCGGCGGCAACGGCGCGAACACCGCGCTGCGCGACGCCGACCTGCTACGCCGCTGCCTGATCGAGGCCGACGAAGGCCGCCAGGATCTGCTCGACGCGGTCGACGACTACGAGCGGCAGATGTTCGAGTACGGCGCCGAGGCCGTACGCGGCAGTCTCGAGAAGCTGCCCGCCTTCGCCCCCGAAGCGAAACCGTCCTGAGACCGAAATTCACCTGGCGCGATCGACCGGACTCGTCGCTGGTGGCGGCATCGGGCCGCCGCCAGTGCGAGACGTCCACGGCCAGGACCAGCCGGCCATCCGCAGCCCGCGGCAGCGACACCCCGGCCAGGGAGCGCCGTAGCCGGCCGATTTCGATGAGGCCCCGGCGCTCCCGCCGATCCCGTCACACGACACACGCGTCCCCAACGGCCTTCGCTCCGGTGCCCTCCAAGACCTTCAAGTGGTCCTCCCTCGATGCGTGTTGCCGCGTGAGAGTCCGCCCTACCGGTGATCTCCGAGGGTGTGGTGCATCGCTGTCGGCGCGGCGTTCAGGCGTACCAACAGCTGAAAACCACCCTTCTGCTTCTGGCAGTTCAGTGGCAGGGTTAGCCAACATGAGCTGAACTCGCATTAGCGGAGAGGGGCTTGACCATGCCGACTCGATTCGACCTGCCGGCGGGCTTCCGCTGGGGTGCTTCCACGGCCGCTTACCAGATCGAGGGTGCGGTCGACGAGGACGGGCGCGGGCCCTCCGTCTGGGACGTGTTCGCCGCCCGCCCGGGTGCCGTCCGTGACGGCCACACCGGCCGGGTCGCTTGCGACCACTACCACCGCTACGCCGAGGACATCGCCCTGATGCGCGAACTCGGCCTCGACGGCTACCGGTTCTCGATCGCCTGGCCCCGGATTCAGCCCACCGGCACGGGCCCGGCGAACCCGGCCGGACTGGCCTTCTACGACCGGCTGGTGGACGCCCTGCTCGAAGCCGGCGTCACGCCGATGCCCACGCTCTTCCACTGGGACCTGCCGCAGGCCCTCGAGGACGGTGGCGGCTGGCTGGCCCGTGACACCGCGTACCGCTTCGTCGAGTACGCGGAGCTCGTCGTGGACCGGATCGGTGACCGGGTCCCGGCCTGGATCACGCTCAACGAGCCCTTCGTGCACATGGTGTTCGGCTACGCCCTGGGCACCCATGCCCCTGGTCGAACCCTGATGCTCGACGCCCTGCCCGTCGCGCACCACCAGCTCCTCGGCCACGGCCTGGCGGCCGCCGGGCTGCGCGAGCGCGGCCACCAGGTGCTGATCGCCAACAACCTCACCCCGGTCTGGCCGGCGAGCGAGGACCCGGCGGACCTGGCGGCCGCCGCGGCGTACGACGCGCTGCACAACCGGGTGTTCACCGATCCGCTGCTGCTCGGACGCTACCCCGACCTGTCGGCCTTCGGCGTCGGCGAGGACCTCGGCGGCAGCGTCCGTCCTGGCGACCTGGAGCTGATCGCCGCCTCCGGCCTGGACGGTCTCGGCCTCAACTTCTACAACCCGACCCGGATCGCCGCCCCCACCGGCCCCGAACTCCCTTTCACCGAGGCCGCGATCGAGAACGTCCCGCGCACCGCCTTCGGCTGGCCGGTCGTCCCCGAAAGCCTGCGCGAACTCCTCCTCGGCCTGCGGGACCGTTACGGTGACGCGCTGCCGCCGATCACCATCACCGAGAACGGCTGCTCGGTGGACGACCGGGTCGCTCCTGACGGCACCGTCGACGACCGGTTCCGGATCGACTACATGGCGAGCCACCTCGACGCCCTGGCCGAGGCGATCGCTCAGGGTGTGGACGTCCGCGGCTACTACACCTGGTCCCTGATGGACAACTTCGAGTGGGCGGAGGGGTTGGAACGGCAACGCTTCGGGCTGGTCCATGTCGACTTCGCGACCCAGCGCCGCACGCCGAAGGCCTCGTACGCCTGGTACCGCGACCTGATCGCCGCCCACCGGGCAGGGCACGAAGGGTAGTTGCGGCGATCCGGTGCCGTACGGCGGCACCGCGCCCGTTCCGTCCCCGGGATGCTGACCGCGGCGGCTCGAGCTGTGCGGGAACTCCGACGCGGACACGCGGAGCCACATCGTGTCCGGTCGGACGAGAGGCCCCCACCGGGGGCCTCTGCCGCACGACCGCGAGCACGAACCTCGGCGGAGGGCCTACCAGCGGCTACCGCCCCTCACCGGAGCCTTCCAGGTAGGAGTGGAAGAGACCCTGCGGGTCGTACTCCGTCCGGAGTGCTCGCAGGCGCTCCCAGTCGGACGGCGTGAACGACCGCCGGGCCCGGGACGGGTCGGCGGTCAGGTCCGCTTCCGCGATGTAGTGCCCGGTCCCGAACGGCTCCACCGTGCGCATCGCCTCGCGCAGCCAGCCGACGTTGACGCCGTCACGCGCCGGATCGTCCCAGATCGCGTAGGGGACGACGTAGCTCGCGCCGAGCACGGAGAAGGCCATGTTCCGCAGCAGCTCGTCCTCCCGCGAAACCGGTGAGACGGGCGCCAGCACCAGGGACTTCGCCGACGGGGCCCTGGTGAGCGCGTGGCCCAGCTTCGTCAGGAGCGAGGGGTAGTCCTCGTCCGACCACAGGGTGTCGGCCGCGTAGCGGTGCCTTTCGGGCCACGTGCCCCCCGCGATGCCGTAGAGAGCGGCGAGGGAGGTCGGTTCGTCGAGCCGCCGGGACAGCGGGCGTTCGGCGAGCGGGCAGCCGCGCAGCGGCTGGAGGGCGCGCACGGCCTCGGGGTGCGAGCCCGCGAAAGCGGTGGCGGTGACGACGACCACCTTGGTCGGTGGCCGGTCACTCGTCAGGGTCGGGTCGGCGGTGGCCAGTACGAAGGACAGCTCGACGTTCGCGGGGAGCTCGCCCGCCCGCTCGGTGGCCCAGCGGGCCACGGGTTCGACCGCGGCCAGTGGAAAGACGTAGGAGGTAGTGGCAAGTGCCGCCGGGCGCGGGCGCAGCCGCAGGTGGAAGCGGGTGACGACGGCGAAGAAACCGGGGCCGGCACCCCGTGCCGCCCAGAACAGACCGGGATGCTCGTCCTCGGTGCACCTGACCACGTCACCCCCGGCCGTCACGGCCGTGATCTCCCGCACGCTCGCGCAGCCCGGTCCCCACAGGCGGGAGTTCCAGCCGAGGCCGCCGCTGAGGAGGTACCCACCGAGGGCGACGGTGGCGCAGTGCCCCGCCGGAAAGGCGAGGCCGTGCCGGGCGAGCTCCGCCGCGAACGCACTGCCGACGGCACCGGGCTGCACGGTCGCCGTCGCCGAGCCGGCGTCGATCTCCCACTGACGGAGTCCGGAGAGGTCGAGGAGCATCCCCCCGTCCCGCAGCGGCGAGCCGCACCAGCTGTGTCCGCCCGATCGAACGGCGACCCGCAGACGGTGGGATCGGGCCAGCTCGAGGGCTTTTGGAACGTCCTGCTCGCAGGCGGCGCGGACGATCACGTCGGGGTACCGTTCCGGCCTCAGCCCGTTCCAGAGCTCGCTCGCCCAGGTGCTCCGGTAATCCGCGTCGCCTCTGCGCACGAGCGTGCCCTCGATGCCCGAGGGGCCGACGTGTGCGCGCATGCTGACCTCCTCGTCCTGCTGCCCTCGGCCTCGGGCCGGCTCGCGATTCGAGGCGTCCCGAGGCCGGTTGGCGGGAACGGCCGCGGGCGGGGCGGAGGCGCCAGCCCGTCAGGCGTGCTACGAGGGCCCGGTCCGGCGGAGTCGGTCGCGGTCGATACGACCCGTCAGTACGCGTGTCGGTCGGGCTTGTCCATCCAGGCCTGGTAGGCCCGGGCGCCCATCTCGGGACGGATCTGCTCGATCCGGATCCTCCGCTGGTCGAGGGGCCGCTGGAAGTCCTCGTACTGGAAGGCGTCGTCGAAGCCGATCGCGCGGGTGGCAGCCAGGTCACAGCTGTAGTAGACGGCGTCGATCCGTGACCAGTAGATGGCACTCATGCACATCGGGCACGGCGCACCGCTGATGTACATCGAGCAGCCCTGGAGCATTCGGGCCCGCTCGGGCAGCGGGTCGGGGGACCCCTCGGGGCGCGGCACGTATGCCAGCGTGCTCTCGTCCTGATGCTTCGTCGATATCGACGGTGCCTCAGGGTTGAGGCGCTGTACCGCCTTTCGGATGGTCTCCACCTCGGCGTGCGCGGTGGGGTCACCCGTGAGGAGCACGCGGTTCTGTCCGCTGGCGACGATCTCTCCGTCGCGGCTGATCACAGCACCGAACGGGCCGCCCCAGCCCATCTCCACGGACTCCATGGCCAGCCGTACCGCTTCGGTCAGGAAATCCTCGTGTGCCATGCCGGAAACCTCCGCCCAGCAGTCGGCGAGGGACTCTGTCTCAGGGGCTACTTTGTCCCAATTTTCCGTTAAGTACCTTTTGATCTATGCTACGCCACATGAGCGAGCGTGCAAGCCGGAGCCCGGGTCGCGACCCCGGCGGTGGAGATGGCGGCGCGACAGTCGTGACGTCCCAGAGGATCCGGTCCGGCCGCGAGGGCGACTACCAGCGCTGGCAGGAGAGGACGAACCGGACCGTGCGGGGTTTCGACGGGTTCGAGAGCACGGAGTCGTATCCACCGGGCCCTGGCGAGGAGAACGAATGGGTGGTGGTCTTCCGCTTCTCGCACATCGACCAGTTGACCGCGTGGCTGAATTCGAGTGCACGTCGGAGGCTCCTCGACGAGGGGGCCGAGCTGTTCGAGGAAACCCCGAAACAGGAGGTGCTCGGCGGCGGGAAGGCAACTCGGGACGCGGTCACGGCAGTCATCTCCCATGACGTCAGATCCGGGCGCGAGAAGGATTTCGTGCGCTGGCAGAAAAAGATCACGGGAGTCCAGGAGGGATTTCCCGGCTTTATGGGGTCCGAGCTGTTCAGTCCCGTGAAGGGGATTCAGGAGCACTGGGTCGTGGTGTCCCGTTTCGACACGCGCGAACACTTGGAGGAATGGCTCGGGTCGGAGGTCCGCGAGAAACTCCTGGAAGAGGGGCGTCAGTATTTCTCCGCCTACGAGGTGCGGAAGGTCGGATCGGCGTTCAGTGGTTGGTTCCATTTCGGCGAGAAGGCGTCGGAAGGCGCTCCGCCCAATTGGAAGCAGGCCATGACGGTGCTGCTCGCCCTCTATCCCACGGTCATGGTCCTGAACCTGACGGTGGGCCGGGTACTCGACTCCCAGGGGGTCGCCGGGTACCTGGCGCTGTTCATCAGCAACATGTTGAGCGTCAGCATTCTGACGTGGCTCCTGATGCCCCTGGTGAACAGGGGCCTCGGCTCCTGGCTCGAGCCGAGGCGGAACCGGTCCCTTCGCGGCCAGCTGGGGGGTGTCGCGGTCGTGGTGATCGGTTACCTGCTGCTCATCGCCGTCTTCGGTCTCACCACCGGTTGACCTTCCCCGCCGCCGCCCCCGAGCTACCGCTCGGCGGCACGGCGGTCGGCCAGGCAGCGCGCCACGCAGGCGGCGAGGAAGGCCAGCGCGGCGGCCGTGTAGAGCCCACTGGTCACGGCGGCGGGGAGCACGGTGAGGCCGGGTGCCCACCAGACCGCGAAGGACGAGAACGTCAACCACATCGCCGCCGCCGCGCACCACCACGGCCACGAGCCGAGCCGCCGGGCCTCCGCGGCGACCAGCAGGGTCAGCGGCACGCACCAGACCCAGTGGTGCGACCAGGAGACCGGGCTGACCAGCAGCGTGGTGGTGGCGCAGCAGAGCAGCGGCCAGGCGAGGTCCGGCCGGTCCCGGCGGCCCGTGGCGAGCAGGGCGGCGGTGCCGAGCCCGAGCAGCGCCAGCACCAGGGCGGTGGCCAGCCAGGGCAGTCCGGGGTCGGTGGTGCCGAGCAGCCGGGCGACCAGGCCGCGGACGGACTGGTTCGCGTCGTGCGCGGCGTCGCCCGGGCGAGAGGGCTGGAAGACCGTCGTGGTCCAGAAGCGGAGCGAGTCGCGCGGCATGAGCAGGCCGGGGAGGGCGACGGTGGCCACGAAGGCGGCCGTGGCCCCGGCGGCCGAGCGGAGCCAGGGGTCCGGGGCCCGCCGCTCCTCGGGCGCACCGCGCCGCCGCCGGTCGAGGACACCGGCCGCGGTCAGGAACAGGACGAACAGCAACGGGGTGAGCTTGACGCCGGCGGCCAGCCCGGTGCCGACCCCGGCCCAGCGCCGGCCGGCGCACAGCGTGAGGTCCCCGAGCACCGCCACCGCCAGCAGCAGGTTGATCTGCCCGTTGCCCACCGTGCTCCAGACCGGCTCGCACCACACCGCGAAGGCCGCCACGAACAGCGTCACCGCCGTGCGCGGCGGCCGGTCCGGACGGTCGACCAGCCGGAGCGAGAGGTGGACGAAGACGATGACCAGCAGCAGGTTGGCCACGGTGGTGGCGAGCCGCGCCACCGGCATGCTGAGCAGGGTCAGTGGGGTGAACAGCAGGCCGGCGAAGGGTGGGTAGGTCATGGGCAGGTCCAGACCGGTGACGCGCATCGCGTAGAGGTCCTGCCCGGCCCGGACGGTCGAGCCCGCCGCGCGGTAGACCGCGAGGTCGATGAAGGACACCGCGGCCGCCCGCTGGGCGAGGCCGAAGGCGGTGAACGACACCAGGCAGAGCGCGGCGCAAGCCGCCGCACGCCTGGTGGGCTGGATGAACACGGGCAGGCCTCACCACGGGGTCGGGCAGCTGACGGACCATTGGATGACCAACTGGATACCGCAGACCCGGTGGCCGACCCGACACCCGGCTCCGGACGCGGCGTGTCGGACCGCCTCCCCTTCGGGCAGCCGACGCCGCCCGAAGGGGAGGCCCGGTTGCCAGACGGGCGGGTGGTTGCCGACAATCGGCCGCATGGCCGAGCACGCGCACCCGGACTTCGCGACCAAGCCCGTCCTCAGTGGGGAGCGGGTCCTGCTACGCCCGTTCGAACCGGCCGGCGACCTCGACGCGCTGCGCGAGATGCTGCGCGATCCGGAGGTGGCCCGGATGGCCGACGGCGCGCCCGAGGAGGCCCCGCCGCCGCCCTGGGACGAGGCCGCCGAACTCCGGTTCCGACAGTGGTACGACACCCGCAACGGGCAGACCGACCGGTTGGACCTGGCCGTGGTCGACCGGGCGACCGGCTGTTGTGTGGGCGAGGTGGTGCTCAACGCGTGGCAGCCCGACCATCACAGCTGCAACATCCGGATCGCGCTCGGTCCGGCCGGCCGCAACCGCGGCCTCGGCACCGAGGCGATGCGCCTGATGACGGGCCACGCCTTCGAGCAACTCGGCTTGCACCGGCTCTCGTTGGACGTCTTCGCGTTCAACCCCCGAGCCCGCCGCGCCTACGAGAACGTCGGGTTCGTGGTCGAGGGGGTGCACCGCGACGCCCTGCGCGACGGTGACCGCTGGGTGGACGAGATCCTGATGTCCGTCCTGGCCCCCGAGTGGGAGCGGCACCGCGGCCACCCGCGGCTGGTCCGCTGAGGGTCCAACAGCGCGGGCGGCCAAGGTGGTTGCGCTACCGAGTCAGCTCATCCGGCCGAAGAGCAGCTTCCACGGCGCGAGCGCGGACTCGACCTGCACGGCCATGCTCATCTTCGACGCGCCCTTGACCCGCTCCTCGAAGCGGATCGGCACCTCCATGATCCGCATGCCGCGCTTGACCGTGCGGTAGTTCATCTCGACCTGGAAGGAGTAGCCGTTGCTGTGGATCGACTGCAGGTCGATCGCGCGCAGGGTCTCCGCCCGCCACGCCTTGAACCCGGCGGTGGCATCCTTCACCCGCAGTCGCAGCAGCGTGTTGACGTAGAAGTTCGCCCAGGCCGACAGGGCCTTGCGGTGCCACGGCCACTCCGCGGCGGTCGAGCCGCCCGCGACGTAGCGGGAACCGAGCACCACGGCGGCGTCCTTGGTGCGCAGTGTGTCGAGCATGGCCGGGAGCGCCGAGGCCGGGTGCGACAGGTCGGCGTCCATCTGGATCACCACGTCCGCGCCGTCGGCCAGCGCCCGGCTCATCCCGGCGATGTACGCGCGCCCCAGGCCGTCCTTCTCGGTGCGGTGCAACACGCTGACGGAGTCGGGCGATTCGGCCGCGAGCTTGTCCGCGAGCTCGCCCGTGCCGTCGGGTGAGCTGTCGTCCACCACCAACAGGTGCAGGTTCGGCAGCCGCAGGTCCTTGAGCAGCCCGGCCAGCACGGGCAGGTTCTCCCGCTCGTTGTACGTGGGAACGACGACAACGACCTTGGGGGAAGCCTCTGACATGAATCAAATCCCTCGCGTGATCTCCGGCCCGTGGCACGCGGGCGATGCCCGTGCGTGCGCCACCGGACAGTTGTTCTGGTGCGGTTGGGTGAGTGTAGCTCACTACCAGTAACTCAAGATTCAACGCTGGTGGCCTGATTGCCAGATGAACGGGGGCATGAGAAGTCCATGAGGACTGCCGCTACGAGGTGCCCGGGCGGCGCGGGCGGTAGCGGAGCTCGGGGCGTCCCAGCTGGCCGTACCGCGGCTCCCGGACGGCTGCCCGGTGTCGACCAGGTGCTCGAGGTGGCCGCGCATGGTGATCCGTGACACACCCGCCGCCGTGCCCGTCCGGCAGGTGCGGAGTGTGCAGCCCTGGCCATGGATTCTGGTCCGGCTGGCACGCTGACCGAGGAGGCATGCCCCCGCCCGGGCTCAGAAGAGCGTCAGGCCCTCGTTGCTGGTATCCGGGACGACGGGCCGGAACTGCGCGGGGAAGCCGTCATGACGCCCGGGCCCAGCGGCGGCGGCCACCGCGGGAGCTGCCGTGGTCAACCAGGCGCGGAACCGGTCGACGGCGTCGCGATAGGGGACGTGCGCCAGGACGCGGTGCTCCCCGCTGGGGCAGTAGTCCACACTCAGGGTGATCACGCAGGAGCCGGGAGCACTGTGACTGCCGCTCCAGGAGGCGCGCAGTTCACCGCAGGGCGTGCGTCCGCGGGAACTGTGGGGTGCGCGGTGGGTCGGGCGCAGTGGTTCGCCGACCAGGAGTGCGGTGAGTGCGGCCAGGTGCGGAAGCGGCACTGTGCTGCGGGCGCGACAGCCGGGGCAGCGGTGCCAGTGCCGCGACCAGTCCTCGGCCTGGGTGTGGAAGAGGGACGTGTAGCGGCCGGTCACGTACACGTCGTTGCTGTGGAGGTAGTTCGGCCGCTCCCGCGTGTTGCACGGCTGGCAGACGGGAGCGCGGACATAGCCGTGCTCGTGGCAATGGTCCACCGCGCGGGCGGGCGCTTCCCGGCAGATGGCGCAGATCCACCCGGACACCTCCAGCGAGCTGCGCTTCTTCCTGAGTACCGCGTAGAGGTGTCCTTCCAACTCCCCGTTGTACGGGCGCAGTGTGGTGGTGCGGCAGGTGGGGCAGATGGTCTGCCAGCCACTGTCGGTCTGGACGCGCCACTGGTCGGGGTGGTCCGCCACGGCCCCGCACCTCTGGCAGGTCCGTACGGCCAGCAGCCACCGCGCCTCGGCGTGCTCGGCCGCGTCCAGCACCTTCACCAGAGCGCGAGGTAGCCACCACGTGTCCGACGCCCGCGTCTGGGGCCGCTGCACCAGAGCCCGGCGCCAGTCGATCCCCGCCAGGTGCGACAGTTTGCCGCTACCGCGCTGCGACCGCTCAGGCGCGGTATCGGCGCGGGATCGGGCCCGTTCTTGCCCCAGGCGTTGACGCCACCGCAGCGCCGGCCCTTCCCCCTGTCCCGGTCTCATTGGGTCATGAAAGGGGGCGACGCGGACGAGGCCGCCTCTGTGTACCGTGACCGCACTCAGTTCCTCGGCCGCCCGGCGCACCTCGGCCTCGTGCACCTGCCACCATCCGTCGACTCCCTTCACTGTCGGCAGCGCTCGTGCGCCGAGCAGCACGTACCCGGCCCGTGGATCGGCGGGCGAGCTGGTGAACGCTCCGGAAGTGGCCGGAACCGCGCTGTTGGCCGTCAGCTCGGCCCACAGGACGTCCGCGACGGCCAACGGGAGCAGGCCGTCTGCGCGGCGCGGGGTAGCGCGGTGTGGCATGGCCGGTACGCTAGCAGGCCTCTTGGACACCTTCCTGGGGCTCAACCCTGTGCGTGGGTTGGCCACGCCCGCAGACGTTCTTCGCCGCGCTGCCGAGCAGCCGTAGGCCTGCCAGCCCGAACGACCTGCGCGTCGATGGGTGGATCAAGGACCATCGCATGACCGCCGATCATGTCCCGACCCACTCCGTTCCCGCAGGGAAAACGCCGCACGTCAACGCCCCGAGCTCGAGTGTTCACGCCGGACGGGTCGACTGCGTGATGTTACGTCAGATCCTGCTGCCCGGCCTCGTGGACGCCGTTCACCACGGCGCAGGCAGTAGTGTCCGGGTGGCCGAGGGAGTCGATCCAGGCGCGGATCGTGGCCGCCGTGGTGGCGGCGTGCTTCCGCGTCAGGGAGAGGTGGTCGCCGGGCACGTCGACGCGCTGGTGCGGCAGCGGCCAGGACGTGCGCCAGGCGTCGTCGTCCGCGCGCGCCGCCATCAGGGGGGTCGGCCGCGCGGCCCCGACGAACAGGGTCGGGGTGTCCACGGGCTCCGGCCGCCAGTCCATGAAGAGCCCGGTGTAGGCGCCCATGGCCGCGACGGCGGCGTCCTCGTCGCCGGTCGACCCGTCCAAGGCCACCCGCGCTTCCGGCGGGGCGGCCAGGGCGGTCAGCCAGTCCGTGGAGTGGTTGCCCTGGTGGACGAGGTACGTGTCGATCAGCACCTGTCCCAGGGGAGCGGATCCCATGAGTTCGAGCCGTCGGGTCACGGCGTGCGCGACGGAGCCCCCGGCGGAGGCGCCGACCAGGACGACGGGCCGACTGCCGACGTGCCGCAGCACCGTCTCGGCGTGGAGACGGGCGAGCGTCTCCCGGTCGGCCGGGACGGCGCACCCCGCGCCGATGCCCGGGTGCGGGAACTCCAGGACGTCCAACTCGCCGTCGAAGCAGGAGTGCAGGGCCGCGAACCCGCCGGCAGGGAGCGCGGGGAGCGGACGGTGGTCGGGGAAGAAGGCCACGACGGGGGCGCCGCAGCGGCCTTGGGCCCGGCGCAGGGGCGGCACGGCGTGCTGCGCGGCGTCGTCGGCGCCGAACGTCGCGGCGGCCGAGGACGCCGCGACCACCAGGTGCATAGCGGCCACCGCGTGGCCCTTCTCGCAGAGCGTGCGATACAGCGACGCGAGCGTCTGTGCGCGACGGCCGGTGGGCGGTGCGGCCCGGGAATCGGACCGCTCCGGCGCTGCGCCGTCGGGCAGATCGTCCAGCAGGTCGAGCACGTGGCGGGCGAGGTCCTCGATCGCCGGGTGCTCGAACACCACGGCCGCGGGCAGCCGCAGGCGCAGGGCCATGCTCAGCCGGTTGCGGATCTGCACCGCCGTCAGGGAGTCGAAGCCGAGCTCGGCCAGGGTCCTGCCGGCGGGCAGGGCCTGCGCGCCGGGGTAGCCGAGCACCGCGGCCACATCGCCGCGCAGCAGGTCCGTGAGCGCGGCCCCGCGCTCCTCGGCGGGCAGTCCGGCCAGCAGCGTGCGCCACGCTCCGGGCTCCGAGGTCTCCCGGGTGCTCTGGGGTGCTTTGGTCGCACCGCTCCGCGCCTCGGCGGCGGTCCGGCCGGGGTGCACCAAGTCGCTTAGCGGCGGCGGTAGTTGCCCTGCGGCGCTGCGCAGGGCGGCCCGGTCCAGCAGGACCGGGGCGAGTACGGGAGCACCCGTCCCAAGCGCCGCGTCGAACAGGGCAAGTCCTTGCGCGGGGGTGAACGCCCGGACCACCTCGGCGGACCTCGCGTGCCCCGTGCTCCCGGTCAACTGCGCAGCCATACCCGCGTCGTGGCCCCACCAGCCCCACGCCAGCGAGACGGCGGGCAGGCCGGCCGCGGCCCGGTGCTGCGCGAGCGCGTCCAGGAACGAGTTCGCCGCGGCGTAGTTGCCCTGGCCCGCCCGGCCCAGCACGCCCGAGACCGAGGAGAACAGGACGAAGGCCGACAGGTCCCGGTCGCGGGTCAACTCGTGCAGGTGCCAGGCCGCGTCCGCCTTCGGCCGCAGGACCGCCGCCAGCCGCTCGGGGGACAGCGCGGCCAGCGCTCCGTCGTCGAGGACCCCGGCGGCGTGCACGACGGCGGTCAGCGGGGGATCGCACTGCTCGATCAGCTCGGCGAGCCGGGCCCGGTCGACCGCGTCGCACGCGACGATCCTGACCTGCGCGCCCCGCTCCGCCAGCGTCTCGCGCAGGGCGTCGGCGCCCGGTGCGTGCGGGCCGCGCCGCCCGATCAGCAGCAGGTGGCGGACCCCGTGCGCGTCGACCAGGTGCCCGGCCAGGTCCGCACCCAGCGCTCCGGTGCCGCCGGTGATCAGCACCGTGCCGCCCGGGTCGAAGGCGCCGGAGCGGCGGGCCGGGGCGGTCTCGGTCGGCGATGGCTCGGGCCGGGGGAGCGCCGGCGGAACGTCGACCAGCCGCGGCACCGTCGCCCGCCCGCCGCGCAGGGAGAGTTGGGGCTCGCCGCAGGCGGCCGCCGCGGGCAGCAGGCGCAGGGAGGCGGGGTCCGCGTCCACGTCGATCAGGACCACGCGCCCCGGCAGCTCCGACTGCGCGGTGCGCACCAGTCCCCAGACCGCGGCACCCGCCAGGTCCGGCTCGGGAGCGGTGGCGTCCCGCGTCAGCACCACGAGCCGCGAGCCCGCCGTTGCCGGATCGTCCTGCCAGTCCTGCAGGACCTCGAGCACCCGCGCGGTCAGCAGGTGGACGTCGGCCAGCGGGCCGCGATCCGTTCCCGAACCGACGGCGGTGACCGCCAGAGGGCCGGGCAGGGCTGTGCCGTCCGCGCTGTCCGCGCGCGAGGACGGGCCGGCGAGGGGGAGGAAGGCGGCGAGGTTCAGCTGGTCCGGCCCGAGGAGCGTCCAGCTCTCCAACTGCTGCGCACGGCTGGGCAGCGCGATGGGGAGCCAGTCGGGGCGCAGCAGGGCGTGCCGGGCGATGTCCAGCCCGGGGTGGCCGGGCCCGGCCGGAAGCTCCCTGGTGGACAGGGAGTTGACGCGGGCCACCAGGCGGCCCGCCGGGTCGGCGAGCGTGATCGAGAGCGCGCTGTGCTCGGGGCCGGGGCCGGCCTCGCCGACCGGCGCGATCCGTACCCGCACCGTCGACGCCGCGGCGGCGTGCAGGCACACGCCGCGCCACTGGAACGGCACCCGGGCGCCGACCGCGCCCGCGTCCGAGCCTCCACCCGGGCCGTGCGCGGCGAGCAGCGAGGCGTGCGCGGCGGCGTCCAGGAGCGCGGGGTGGATGCCGTACCGGTCCGCCTCGGCCGTCCACGGCTCGGGCAGCCGGACCTCCGCGAACACCTCCGCGCCCCGCCGCCACAGCGCGCGCACGCCGCGGAACGCGGGCCCGTAGTCCAGACCGCGCTCCGCCGCGGCCTCGTAGGCGGCGGTGGGTTCGATCGCCGCGGCGCCGGGCGGCGGCCACTGCGTCAGGCCGTCCTCGTCCGGTGCCGGGCCCGGCTCGGGCGCGCGGGCGAGCAGACCGGTGGCGTGCCGCGTCCAGGTGGCCGCGGTGGGCTCCACCGGTCGCGCGTGGATCTCGACGGGCCGCCGGCCGGAGTCGTCCGCCGCCCCCACCACGGCCTGGACCCGCACCCCCGCGGCGGGCAGCGCGAGCGGTCGCAGGATCACGAGCTCCTCCAGCGTGCCGCAGCCGGCCGCGTCGCCCGCGCGCACGGCCATCTCGACGAACGCCGTCCCCGGCACGAGCGGCGCCCCGCCGACGACGTGGTCGGCGAGCCACGGCTGGGCGCTCGCCGAGAGCAGGCCGGAGAGCACCGTGTGCCCGGTGCCCGGCACCTCGAACGGCGGGCCCAGCAGCGGATGCTCCCCGGCGGCCGGTCCGACCCCGGCCGGGCGCGGCGCGTCCAGCCAGTACCTCCGGCGCTGGAAGGCGTAGGTCGGCAGCTCCACGCGCCGCAGCCCGCATCCCGCGAACACCGCGGGCCAGTCGACGCCGGCGCCGCGCACGTGGAGCCGGGCCACGGCCGACAGCAGCGTCTCCGGCTCGCGCTCGCCGGCACGCGCCGCGAAGGCGAACACCGGGCCGCCGCCGTCCTGGAACACCGGGCCGCCGCCGTTCCGCGAGGCCGAGCAGTCTTCCGCGTACGCGGTGAGCACGGGCTGCGGGCCCAGTTCCAGGAAGCCCCCGACTCCGTTGGCGCCCAGCCACTCCACGGCCTCGGCGAACCGTACGGGCAGCCGTGCGTGCCGCACCCAGTAGTCCGCGGAGCCCAGTTCCTCGGGCGCCGCCCGACGTCCCGTCACGGTGGAGACCACCGGAATCCGCGGCGGCCGGAACTCCAGCGTCTCGGTGACGCGGCGGAATTCGTCGAGCACCGGGTCCACGAGCGGCGAGTGGAAGCCGTGGCCGACCTTGAGCCGCGTGCTGCGGCGGCCGCGGGCCGCGAACCGCGCCGCGACGGCGAGGACCGCGTCCCGCGCGCCGGAGATCACCACCGCCCGCGGCCCGTTGACCGCGGCGATCGCCACGCGGTCCGCCACGTCGGCGAGTTCGGGCAGGACCTCGTGCTCCGCCGCGTCGAGGGCCACCATCGCCCCGCCCTCGGGCAGCGCCCGCATCAGCCGCCCGCGGGCCGCGACCAGGCGTGCGGCGTCGGCGAGGTCCAGCACGCCGGCGACGTGCGCGGCCGCCACCTCTCCCACGGAGTGCCCCGCCAGGAAGTCGGCCCGCACGCCCCAGGACTCCACCAGCCGGAACAGCGCCACCTCGTAGGCGAACAGGGCGGCCTGGGTGAAGTCCGTGCGGTCGAGCAGCGCGTCCGGTGAGCCCGGCTCGGCGCGGATCACCGTGCCCAGCGGCCGGTCGAGTTCGCCGTTCAGCGCCTGGCAGACCTCGTCGAAGGCCGCGGCGAACGCGGGGAACGCCGCCCGGAGCTCCTCGCCCATTCGCGCGCGCTGCGCGCCCTGCCCGGTGAACAGGAAGGCGAGGCGGGTGCGCGGGTCGGCCAGGCACGTCACCGCCCCGGCGCCGGAGGTGCCGTCGGCGATCGCCCGAAGTCCGGCCAGCATGCGCTCGCGGTCCGCGACCGGCACCATCGCCCGGTGCGTGAGCGCCGCCCTCGACACCGCCAGTGAGAAGCCCACATCCGCCGACGACAGGCCCGGCCGGGCTGCGACGTGGTCCGCCAGCCGCCGGGCCTGGGCGCGCAGGGCCGCCTCGTCGGCCCCGCAGACCAGCCACGGCACCGCCACCGGCCCCTGCGGCGGAGGGGGTGCCTGCCGCGGGGCGCGGTCGGCGGCGGCCGGTTCCTCGATGATCACGTGCGCGTTGGTGCCGCTGATCCCGAAGGCCGACACGCCGGCGCGGCGCGGCCGGCCGGCGGGCGCGGGCCACGGCCGGGCGGCGGTCAGCAGCCCGACCCGGCCCGAGGACCAGTCGACGTGCGGCGTGGGGGCTGCCACGTGCAGGGTCCTGGGCAACTCACCGTGCCGCATGGCCTGGACCATCTTGATGATCCCGGCGACCCCCGCGGCGGCCTGGGTGTGTCCGAGGTTGGACTTGACGCTGCCCAGCCACAGCGGGGGATCCTCCGGCCCCCGGCCCCGGCCGTAGCCGGCGAGCAGCGCCCGCGCCTCGACGGGATCACCGAGCGCGGTGCCCGTCCCGTGCGCCTCCACGGCGTCCACCTCGTGCGCGCGCAGCCCGGCGTCGGCCAGCGCCAGCTTGATCAGGCGCTGCTGGGCGCGGCCGTTGGGCGCGGTCAGGCCGTTGGACGCGCCGTCGGAGTTGACGGCGCTGCCGCGCACCACGGCCAGCACCGGGTGTCCGTTCCGGCGCGCGTCGGGCAGCTTCTCCAGCAGCAGCACCCCGGCGCCCTCGGCCCAGGCGGTGCCGTCCGCCGTGGACGAGAACGACTTGCAGCGGCCGTCGGGCGCGAGGGCGCGCTGACGGCTGAACGCGACCAGCGGCTTGGGGGTCGCCATCACCGTGACACCGCCGGCCAGCGCCAGCGAGCACTCGCCCGAGCGCAGCGCCCGGGCCGCCTGGTGCACCGCGACCAGCGAGGACGAGCACGCCGTGTCGACGGTGATCGCGGGCCCGCGCAGGCCGAACACGTAGCAGAGCCGGCCGGAGGCCACGCTGCCGGCCGACCCCAGAGCGAGGTGGGCCTCCAGTTCGTGCTCGGTGAAGCGGGAGGCGTAGTCGGCGTACATCACCCCGAGGAAGACGCCCGTGTCGCTGTCACGGACCGATGCCGGGTCGATGCCGGCCCGTTCCCACACCTCCCAGGAGACCTCCAGCAGCAGCCGCTGCTGCGGGTCCATGGCGAGCGCCTCGCGCGGCGAGATGCCGAACAGGCCCGCGTCGAACTCCGCGGCGCTGTGCAGGAATCCGCCGCTGCGCGGGTAGCAGGAGCCGATCCGGTCCGGGTCGGGGTCGTGGAGGGCGGCGAGGTCCCAGCCCCGGTCGGTCGGCAGGTCCGAGATCGCGTCCGCGCCCTGCGACACCAACTCCCAGAGCCCTTCGGGGGATTCCACCTCCCCGGGGTAGCGGCAGGCCATGGCCACGATCACCACCGGGTCCCGGTCGTGCGGCTCCTCCCGCCCGACGGGCCGCGGTGCGGTGGTGGTCGCGGCCGTGGGGGCGGGTGCGGCGGCGAACAGTTCGGTGCGCAGGTGGCGGGCGACGGCGGCCGGGGTGGGGTGGTCGAAGAGCAGCGTCGTCGGCAGGCTCAGCCCGGTCGCCGCCGCGAGCCGGTCGATCAGCTCGATGGCGCCGAGCGAGGTGAGCCCGAGGTCCGCGAACGAGTTGTCCGCGAACGAGCCGTCCGCGTCGGGCTCGGCCTGCGGCGCACGTCCGCTGAGACGGGCCGTCTCGACGCACACCGTCTCGCACAGCGCGCGTTCCTGCTCCTCACGGGGCAGCGGCAGCAGCCCGCGGTACAGGGTGCCGCCGACCGGGGTCGGTGCCGCAACCGGGTCGCTGAGCACCGCATGGCGGATGATCTTGCCGGACGGCGTGCGCGGGACCGCCGCGATCTCGCGGACCTCGACGGGGACCTTGTGGTCCGCCAGTTGCGAGCGGCAGGCGTCCAGCACCAGCCGTGGGTCGACGCCGTCCGGGCCGGGCACCACGAAGGCGACCGGGACCTCACCGAGGACGGCGTGCGGCTGGCCGAGGACCACGGCGTCCCGCACACCGGGACAGCCCCGCAGGACGTGCTCGACCTCCGTGGGATGGATGTTCTCGCCGCCCCGGATGATCAGTTCGCTGACCCGGCCGGTGAGGACGAGGTGACCGTGCTCGGTGCGGCGTCCGAGGTCCCCGGTCCGGTACCAGCCCTCGCGCAGCGCGGCGGCCGTCGCCTCCGGCTGGTTGTGGTAGCCCGTCATGAGACCTGGACCGCTGACCCAGAGCTCGCCCTCGCCGCCCGCGAGGACGTCGACACCGCTGTCCGGGTCGACCACGCGGACCTCGACGCCGGGCACCGGCGGCCCGCAGGACCCGTCGGTCCGAGGGCCGGTCGGGCGGGTCACCGCGATCGCGCCGCAGGTCTCGGTACTGCCGTAGGCGTCGAGCAGCGGGGCGCCGAGCGTCTCCTCCACAGCCCCGCGCAGCGCGGGCGGACACGGCGCGCCCGCTGTGACGCAGAGCCTCGGTCCGGGCCGCGACCGGAGGGGCCGGGCGCCCTCGGCCGCGGACATCAACCGGTGGTACGTCGTGGGGACACCGGCCAGGACGGTGAACGGCCCGCCCAGGGCGTCGCTCGGGGTGCGCAGTGCGCGCCACAGGTCGCCCGGGGTCAGGAGCTCGCCGGCGATCGCGGTGCTCGCGCCGATGGCCGTGGTGCCCAGGATCGCGAGGGAGTGTCCGAAGCTGTGGAACAGCGGCAGCGGCCACAGCAGCCGGTCCTCGGGGGAGAGCCCGAAGATCGGCGCGTAGCAGGCCGCCACCGACCACAGCGCGCCGCGCTGCGTGGAGAGCACGCCCTTGGGGCGGTGGGTGGTCCCGGAGGTGTAGAGCAGCCAGGCCGGATCGTCGAGCCCCAGGTCGTCGGGCGCCGCGGGCCCGTCGGCCGAGGCCGCGGACTCGAAGAGGACGGTGCCGCCCGGGGCGTCCGAGGGGATCGGGTCCGCGCCGGTGAGCACGGTGTGCAGGCCACGGTGTGCGGGGCCGAGGCGGTTGAGCCGCGTGAGATGCGCCGGGTCGGCGATGACGGCCGAAGCGCCGCTGTCCCTCAGGAAGTAGTCGAGTTCGGCGTCGGAGGAGCGGGGATTGAGCAGGACGCCGATCGCCCCTGCCCGCAGCACGGCGAGGCAGCCCTCGACCATCTCCACGCAGTTGCCCAGGCAGAGCGCGACCCGATCACCGCGCCGAACCCCCGCCCGCGCGAGTGACCCGCCCAGCCGCCCGGTCCGCAGCTCCAACTCCCGGTAGCTGACGCCGCGTGAGAAGTCATGGAACGCCACCCGATCCGCCGACCGCTCGGCGTGCCTCTTCAGCAACTCCGGCAGCGGCCGCACCAGATCGTCATACCGCACTTCTCCACTCACGCCCGAGCTCCGACCTCTCGCCATCCGCGATCGCTCCCCGTCGATCTCCTCCGTACCCAGTAGCACGGAGGCACAGACCGACAGTCAGAACACGGACCAGCCGGTGAGGGTGGTGAAGGTGTCGAGGGCGGTGATGCCGGCCACGGAGTTGCCGTGGCCGTCCAGGGCCGGCCCCCAGGCGCAGAGGCCGCAGCGGCCGGGGACGACGGCGATGATGCCTCCGCCCACGCCGCTCTTGGCGGGCAGGCCCACGCGGTGGGCGAATTCGCCGGCCGCGTCGTAGGTGCCCCCGACCAGCATGACGGCGTTGATGCGCTTGGCCTCGCTGCGGGTGAGCAGGCGGCTGGCGTCGGCCCGGACTCCGTGCCGGGCCAGCAGGCAGGTGGCCAGGGCGAGATCCTGGCAGGTCATGGCGATGGAGCACTGCCTGACGTAGTGGTGCAGGACGGTGCGCACCGGGTTGGCGAGCTTGCCGTGGTCCGCCAGCAGGTGGGCGAGGGCGGCGTTGCGATGCCCGTGGCGCCGTTCGGAGGCGGCGACGCGGGGGTCGAAGTCGAGGGCGGGGTTGCCGCTCTCCGCTCGCAGGAAGTCCCGCAGGGCTCCGCTGGCGTCGCCGGTCAGGGTCTGCAGGCGGTCGGTGACGACCAGGGCGCCCGCGTTGACGAAGGGGTTGCGCGGGATGCCACGCTCGCGCTCCAGCTGGGCGAGGGAGTTGAACGGAGAACCGGAGGGCTCCTTGCCGACGCGCTGCCACAGGGCGTCGCCGTCCGCGGCCAGGACCAGCGCGAGAGCGAAGACCTTGGAGAGGGACTGGATGGAGAACGGCACCTGCCAGTCCCCAATGCCGCGGACCGGTTCGGAGGTGCCGGCGTGGGCGATCGCGAATCCGAAGGCGGTCGCGTCGACCCGGGCCAGTGCCGGGATGTAGGAGGCGACCGTGCCGGCGGCAGACGCCTGGCGGGCGGCTTGGGACACCTTGTCGAGCACGTCCTGGTCGTCCATGAGTCCCCCCGCGATCCGACGTCATTGTCAGGGCAGGGTCAAGAATGCGCGCGGTTGCGAAGCAAGGGGAAGACGCGTGCACCCGCGAGTAGGGCAATCGAGAGAGCAGGGAACCTACTGAGAGTTGCACGAGCATGTCGGGCCAGCAGCCCGAAGGCCTGAGCCGGCCCGAGTCGACCAACCGGACCGTCAGCCTTGACGAGATCGCCACTTACCCGGTGGTCATCACATGCATGGGCCGCACCTGCACCGCTGCTGCGGTCGACGGCACCGTCCACATCCACGACCGCACCGACATCACCAACTACCGCCCCCTGGGCAGCGTCAGCCCCGCCGCCACCACTGAAGGCTGGGAACTCATCGGCCCCCGAGGTGTCGTGCTGGCCCACGCCCGGGACCTGCTCCACGCCTGATGCTCCATCAAGGGCGGTCTTCCTGGGTCGTTCCAGCATCGGCGGCACTCCCGCCAGGGGCCGAGATCGGACCGTAGGACGGAGAACGGGCGGATCGCATGCGGTCCGGCGCCGAGTCGGTCGTGTGAAGCGTCATCGAACGGAGTGGGCTCGTCTCGCGTGGATCCCCCCTCTCTTGAGTTGTGTCGGGAAACGCGAACGGCCCCGCCGTGGTGGCGGGGCCGTTCGTAGTAGTGGGTTCCGGGCACGCCGGAAGCGCCTCGAACTCTAGATCACGATCAGGTCACGGCGCAAGCCTGTTCGGGATGGTGAGGCTTTCCCGGTACGGACTCGTTGTGGAGCGTGACCGGTGGAACGGTACGGCTGGCCTCGCCAGGCCCCAACTGTGGGATATCCCGTGGTGCGCCAACCGAATGACAGTCAACGACCGTGGCGCGGCTTTCCGATCTTCGCTCCCGTCCGGCGGGTACGTTCACAGCGCCACGCAGCCCGCCGGGCGGGGCGCGGTTGAGAGCGCGTGGTGGGTGACGCACCGCGTCTGCTTCCTTCCGGCGGGTTTGCCGTGACCCAAACCCTGCCGATCACCCCGCCCCTGTTCGCGGGTCGACAAGCCCGCAGTCCTCCAGGGGCCGCGGGGCCGGAGAGGACATCGTGCAACCGAACACTTCGAGGTCGTGGACCCGCCGAGCCGCGGCCGCCGCGATGGCCCTGGGGCTCGCGGGAGCGCCGCTGTTCGCGGTCACCCCGGCGATGGCCGCCACGACCGGCAGCCTGTTGTACTCCACGGACAACGGAGCAACCTGGTCGTCCAACCCCACCGTCGCCCCTGGCGCCACGGTGCTGGTACGCGCCTGGTACAACAACGCCGACCCGGTCGAGTACACGGGCACGCAGGTGTCCACGACGCTTCCGCCCGGCTTCACCCTGGCGCCCAACTCCACCATGGTGTGCCTGAACCCGACGACTCCCGCCGGCTCCGAGGCAACGCCCACCCTGTCCGAAGCCGACGGCCGGACCTCGTCGCTGGTATGCAACACCGATACCGGGCAGTCCGGCGCGATCAACGAGGCCGCCGTCTGGAGCGGCCCGACGCTCACCATCTCCCCGACGGCAGGCCTGTTCGGCCAGCCCGTCGGCGCGACCAGCGGGGTCATGGAGTTCGGCAAGAAGCGCTACTTCAACATGAACAACTGCGACCGCCAGATCTCCGGCAACGGCCCGCAGCTCATGACGAGCATCACGGCGCCGGGCCTCGGCCCCTATGTTGCAGGGTCGAACGTCTCGAACTCGGCGGATACGGTGCCGACCTGCCCCGCCGCCCCCGGCTGGCCCGTCAACCTGCAAGGCACCCAGCCGCTTGACCTGCTCGGGCAGCGCTACATCAACATGAACAACTGCGTGCGTCAGATCGCCGGCACCGGCAACGGCCCGCAGCTCACCACGAGCATCACGGCGCCGGGCCTCGGTCCGTACCAAGCGGGCACGAACACGAAGAACACCATCGACACAGCGCCGACCTGCCCCGCCGCCCCCGGCTGGCCCGTCAACTTCTCCGGGACCCAGCCACTGGACCTGCTCGGGAATCGCTACCTGAATCTGAACAACTGCGTGCGTCAGATCGCCGGCACCGGCAACGGCCCGCAGCTCACCACGACCATCACGACGCCGAGCGTCGGTCCGTACCAAGCGGGCACGAACACGAAGAACACCATCGACACAGCGCCGACCTGCCCCGCCGCCCCCGGCTGGCCCGTCAACATCTCCGGGACCCAGGCCTTCGACACCCTGGACACGGCGCGCGGCGCGGGGTTCGTGCAGTTCGCGATGACCGCCCCGACCTGCCAGGCCGCACAGACCGCGACGGTCACCGGCACCGGATTCACGGTGCCCCCCTCGACCTCCTGCCTGACCATCGCCCCGACCACCCGCTCACGGCTGACCGTCACCAAGACGGGGAGCCGTTAACGAAGCGAGCACCAGCCGCCCATGGGCGGCTGGTGCTCGCTTCATGCACCGCCGTGCTCGACGCGCGACGTCGATGTCGCCGGCCGCGTCCGCCTTCGCCTGCGCGGCTCGGAGCATCCGGTCGAAGGTTCCGTGCTCGGCCCAGCGCCGGAAGCGGGTGTGCAGGGTGGCCCAGGAGCCGTACCGCGGCGGCACGTCCCGCCAGGCCACCCCGGTCCAGCCACGCGCGGTACCAGGAGCGAAGTGATTGACCCTCACGTGGCGTGATGCCGCATAGTCACCGACGTGGAAGAGCACGAGCACCTGACCGTCGGACGGGTGGCCGAGTTGGCCGCCGTGAGCGTCCGCACCCTGCACCACTATGACGAGATCGGCCTCGTCCAGCCGTCCGCGCGGACCAGCGCCGGGTACCGGACCTACTCGGCGGACGACGTGGAGCGCCTGCGGGAGGTGCTCGCCTTCCGGCGGTTGGGCTTCGGATTGCGCGAGATCGCGGATCTGGTTGACGACCCGGCCACCGACGCGGTCGCGCGCCTGCACCGGCTGCGCGGCCTGCTGGTGGAACAGCGGGATCGCACTGCCGCCATGGTGACGGCCATAGACAAGGAACTGGAGGAACGGGCAATGGGGATCAGGACGACGCCGGAGGACCAACTGAAGGTGTTCGGCGCGCAGCTGTACGAAGCCATCGGGTCTGCCTACCCGGTGACCCGGCGCACCGAGCCGCGGATCGCCGCACGGATCTGGGAAGCGCTCGGGGACGCGCGGACGGTGCTGAACGTCGGGGCCGGCACCGGCTCCTACGAACCCGGCGACCGCGAGGTCACGGGGGTGGAACCGTCGGCGGTCATGCGGGCGCAGCGTCCCGCGGGCGCGGCGCCGTGTGTGGCCGCCAGTGCGGAACGCCTGCCGTTCGCTGACCAGTCTTTCGATGCCGCGATGGCGGTCAGCACCGTTCATCACTGGCTGGACCCGATCGCCGGGCTGCGCGAGATGCGGCGGGTGGCCCGGCGCGTGGTGGTGTTCACGTACGACGCCAGTACGACGGGCTGGCTTCAGCGGTTCTGGCTCACCCGCGACTACCTGCCCGAATTCGCTGACCTTCTCGTCGGCTGGCCTTCGCTGGCCGACATGACCCGCGCGATCGGGGGCCGCGCGGAGCCGGTGCTCATCCCGTGGGACTGCGCCGACGGCTTCTTCGAGGCCCACTGGCGCCGGCCCGAGGCGTACCTGGACGAACACGTGCGCCGCGCGGTCTCGGTCTGGACCCGAGTCGGCCCGGAGGCCGAGCAGCGGGCGGTGAACATGCTCCGCGCCGACCTCTCCTCGGGCCGGTGGACCGAGCGCAACCGCGACCTCGTCGCCCTCGACGCGGCCGAGCTCGGCCTTCGCCTGCTCGTCGCCTGAACCATCACGTGCGGGAACGCCGCAAGGAGCCGACCGGCTGGAATCAGTGTCCACTACTGGTCCAGACCGCACGAGGCATTCCTCGAGCTGTGGCCAGTGCCTTTGTCTTACCCGAAGTGAGCCCGGCGACTCACCCACAAAGCCAGGTCGGTTCAACCTGGTTACCGTGGGGTGGACTTGGCGGTCCGCTCACGGAGCAGGTGGGGGGCGAAGAGGGCCAGCTGCGCTGCCAGGGCGGCGGCGGCAAGGGCGGTCTCCCATACCGGCCCGTGCGAGGCGAGGTTGGCTACCAGGTAGCCGACGAGGATGACCGTGAGCGTCGCCGCCTGAACGTCGTTGCGCATCCACCACCGCGTCCGTGGGGCCGCCTGGGTCTCGGCAAGGCTGAGCGCGTACAACTCGACGGGCCCGAACTCGTCCAGGGGATCGCATCCGGTGGAGGTGAGGTGGTGGGCTGCCTCCCTGGTGAGTTCGGTGGCCCGGGCGCGGGAGAGGCCATGCCGTTCCTCAAGCAGCCGCGGCAGATCGACCAGCCAGCTCTCGGGCTCGGCCTGAGACTTATCGGTGAGTTTCTCGTGGTCGGGGGCCGGCTCATAGCGTGTGGCCGTCCAGAGCAGCAGGACGCCCAGCACGGACACCGTTGGGGTGGGAATCCGGCCGAGGACGGTCGTGGGCAAAGCGGTGAAGGCCGCGGCGGCCAGCAACAATGTCGTAAGGGCGACGGCTCCCCAGCCGACGGCACCCCGGGCCCGGGCATGCGCAAGGGTCGCCGTCAGGCAGGTGCTCGGTACCGCAACGCCGGTGAGTACGCTGCCGACCAGGCCGGCAGGAGTCACGGTCAGCCTGGTTCCGACCGCGGCCCACGCGCAGGCGCCGACCACGAGGACAGCCACTCCCGTCCGGGCGAGAGCGGCGAAGACGTGGTCCGAGCGGGTCAGGCCGTGCCAGTGCCGACCGGTGCGTTCCTCGGGCGGTATGCGATCGCGGGCCACGGCGGCGGCATACTCCTCCGGCGTACCGAAGGCTGCCTCGGGCGTTTCGCCGCTCTGCGCGCAGTGCAGGTCCACCTCATCGAGCACCGTGTCGGCAGTGGCCCTGTCCACCGACCGCGCCGCGAGCGCCAGCCTCACCCGAGCCTTCCATCGGGTCCCCGCATCGGTCACGACTCCTCCTTGGTTCCCTGTTCCAGCAAGTGGTTCAGCGAGTCGGAAAACCGTCTCCAGGTCGCGGTCTCCTCCAGCAGCCGGGCCCTTCCGGCGTCGGTGAGCCGGTACACCTTGCGGCCCGGCCCACCTTCCCCGGGCTCCCAGCGGGCATCGACCAGCCCCTCGGTCTCCATCCGCCCGAGCACCGGATACAACGCGCCGCCGCGGATGGTGCCGAATCCTTCGGCGGCCAACTGCTGCACCAGCGCGTAGCCATGCTGATCGCCCTGCGCCAGCACAGCGGCGAGCGCCAGAGGCAGAACACCGCGCAGCCACCCCGATGAGGGCTCGCTCACGGGCATCCTGTAGTCACCTCTGATCCCTACTTCAAAATCGCGACTAGGTCAGTTTCAGAATAGTAAGCCCTCGTCCACGAGCTGGAAGGCGATCCGTGAGCCGCCACGAGGCACGACGCCCTCCGCGAGGCGGGGCGGGCCGGCCGCGCGAGAGGAAGCCGAGGCCGACCAGGCGTCCGAGTTTCGCGCGGGTGCCCTCGACATGCTTGGGCACTACCTACTTCAGGACCGTGATACCGGCCAGGAAGATGTCCACGCCGACGAGGAACTGCTCGCGGTCGTCGTGCTCGCGCAACTGCGTCACGGCCGCGTGCACGAACGGGTACTCGCCGGGGTCCAGTTGCGCCCATCGCGCTGCGGCGTTGTCGAGGAAGGCCGCCCGGCCCGTGTCGCTGCCGGCGTGACGGCGGGCGTTCGCGGCGTTCTGCCCGGCGACGCCGAGCACGTAGTTCACCAGTGCTCCGGCCGCGTCGAAGCGCGCACGCTCGGGGACGGCGAGCGCGTCCAGCAGCCTGCCGACGCTCTCGTAGAAATCCAGCAGTGCGGGCCGCCACGGCTCCCGGGACAGTTGTGCGCCGACCCAGGGATGTGCGTCGATCGCGTCGAACAGGCCCAGCGCGAGGCGACGCAGGGCCTCGCGGGGGTCCGCGTCGCTGACGACCCCGGCCAGCACGCGGGTGATGACGTCGTCGGTGGCCGCCGCGAGCACGTCGCCCTTGTCCGCGACATGGTGGTAGATCGCCCCGTAGCCGGTGTGCAGGCGCACCGTGAGCGCGCGCAGTGTCAGCGCGGCCTCGCCGCCGCCGTCCAGGAGCTCGGTCGCGGCCTGGACGATCACTTCCCTGGACAGGCTGTCCGTGCGCCGCGGGGCCCGCGGAGATCCCTGCGGAGTTCTCTTCACCATGGTCCTCAGTGTCGCACGGGTGGATCGCCGCTCCAAAGTCGTGTTAGCTTTTTGGAGCGGCGATCCAATGCACGCCCGGTGCGGATCGAACGAACGCGTGGAGGAACACCATGACGATGCCGGTCACGATCATCGGAGCGGGTCTGGGCGGCCTGACGCTGGCCCGCGTGCTGCACCTGCACGGCATCGCGGCCACGGTCTACGAGGCGGACTCCTCGCCGGACGCGCGTCGGCAGGGCGGCCTGCTCGACATCCACCCCTGGAACGGCCAGCAGGCACTGGAGGCGGCGGGGCTGACCGAGGGTTTCCGCAAGCTCGTCCTGGCCGGCCGCGAGTCCTACCGGGTCATGGACCAGGCAGGGACCGTGCTGCTCGACCTGCCCGACGAGGGCACCGGCCGGCGCCCCGAGGTACCGCGCGGCGAGCTGCGGCAACTGCTGCTCGACTCCCTCCCCACCGGCACCGTCCGATGGGGGCACAAGGTCACCGGCGTCAAGGCGTTCGACAACAGTCGCCACGAAGTGAGCTTCGCCAACGGCACCACCGTGGTCGCGAACCTGCTGATAGGCGCCGACGGAGCATGGTCGCGGGTGCGCCCGATCCTCTCGGCGGCCACCCCCGAGTACGTCGGCGTGTGCAGCGTGGAGACGTTCCTGTTCGACAGCGACACCCGACACTCCGCCAGCGCGGAAGCGGTCGGCGCCGGGTCGCTGTTCGCGCTCGCGCCGGGCAGGGGACTGTTGACCCACCGCGAGGGCGGCGGAACCCTGCACACCTACGCGCAGCTGCGAAAGCCACAGGACTGGCTCGCCGACCTCGATGCCACCGACACCACAACCCTCGCCGCGCAGGTCGCAGCGGAGTTCGACGGCTGGGCCCCGGAACTCACCGCCCTGGTCACCGACGGTGAGACCCCGCCGGTCCTGCGCCGCGTCTTCACGCTGCCGGCCGGGCACCGCTGGGACCGCGTGCCGGGGGTGACCCTGATCGGTGACGCCGCCCACCTCAGGGCACCCAATGGTGAAGGCGCGAACCTGGCCATGCAGGACGGCGCCGAGCTCGGCCGGGCCCTTGCCGCCCACCCCGACGATGTGGAGGCCGCGCTCGCGCGGCACGAACGGGGTATGTTCGCCCGTGCCGCCGCCGTCGAAGCAGACGACGACATGTACTCGATCATGATCGATGACAACGCCCCCCACAGCACGCTGGCCCTGATGACCGGAGCAGGGCGGGACTCGTGACCTCGCGGTGCGGGAGCAGAACGCCCCCGGAGCGCACGACATCAACCACGTCGCCGCACACTGGCTCACCGGCCGAGGTGCTCGGGGGGCGCGCGTGGTGACGAGCAGTCATTACGGGGTTCTTTCGGCCATGCCTTCGGGCTCCCGCGGCAGCCCGGCAGGCAGCAGTCTGGTCCTCACGAAGTCCCCTTCCTCCTGAGGAGTTTGGCGTGAGAGTCACTGCGAAGAACCTGCGCATCCGTGCTGCCCTGGCCGTCGCCGCTGTGCTCGGCGGCGCCCTGGCGGTCGTCGGGGCCCCTGGAGTCGCATCCGCTTCGACCGGGCGCGTGGCCACCGTGTACACGCTGTCCAACGCGGCAGCCGGCAACAGCGTGCTGGCCTTCCACGACCTCCACGGTGTGCTGACCCCGGCCGGCTCCTATCCGACCGGAGGTCTCGGCACGGACGCCGGCCTCGGGTCGCAGGGCGCGGTCGTGCCCGCCGACCACGGCCGGGTCCTGCTCGCCGTCAACGCGGGTTCGAACTCCGTGACCGCGCTGCGGGTCGCCGAGGACGGCACCCTGACCGTCCTCTCCACGGTGGCCTCCGGCGGCACCCACCCACTGAGCGTGACCGTTCACGGCGACCTGGTCTACGTCCTGGACTCCGGCAGCGGCACGATAGCCGGCTTCCGCCTGCACCACGGCGTGCTGGCCCCGCTGGCCGGTTCGACCCGGGCCCTGTCCACGGGTGCGGCTGGGGCGGCCGAGGTCGCCTTCTCGCCCGACGGCAGCCGCCTGGTCGTCACCGAGAAGGGCAGCAACTCCCTGGACACCTTCACCGTGGACCGCCACGGTGTGGCCTCCGCCGCCTCCCACACCGCCTCGGCGGCCGCGGTACCGTTCGGCTTCGACTTCGACAACCGCGGTGACGCGGTGGTCTCCGACGCGACGGCCAGCGCGGTCACCACGTACTCCGTCGCCTCCGGCACGGCTCGCCAACTCGCCTACCTGCCGGACGGCGGCGGTGCGGCCTGCTGGTTGGTGGTCTCGCACGCCACCGGTACCGCCTACGTGGCCAATGCCGCCACCGGGACGATCTCCACGTACCGGGTCCGCAACGGCGCCCTGACCCTGACCGCACCGATCGCCGCCACGGTCGGCGGCCACCCGACCGACGAGGCGCTCGGCAGCGGCGACGTCCTCTACGTCCGTGACGCGACGAACAACCGCCTGCAGGCCGTGCGCTTCGGCGCCGACGGCGCGCAGGTCGTCGACGGCCCGTCGGTACTGCCGGCGAGCGCCGCGGGCATCGCGGTCGTGAACAGGTGAACGGATGAACAGCTGACACGACACAGCCGAGTCGACCGTGCCGCGGGCTGCCGTCAGCGATCGCGGCACAGGCCGCCTGGACCGCGACCGGGCCCGCGAGGTCCTGGGCGGACGGCTGCCGTTCAGCGCGACCGCACCCGTGCCGGCGGTCGACGAGGTAGCGGCTGTCCTCGATGGCAGATTGACGCTACGTCAGGAAGCCGACGTGCACGTGGTCGTGGTGGGTGGCGTCGGTGAAGAACTGGTCCGGCGTGCTGCCGCCGGAGAGTTGACGCGGTCCGCCGACGTTGTACGAGCCGGCCGCGGCCGCGGCCCGCATGAAGGTGTCCACCAGGGCGGCGGGAGTGGCCGGGTCCACCACGGCCCGCCCGTCGATCCGCCAGACGTCGAAGGCCCGGCCCAGCGGGTGGTCGCTCGGCCGGTCGGTGCCGAACACGTCCAGCGGGTGGCCGGAACGGACCACGCTGACCGTGAGGGTGTGGCTCTGGGCCAGCGTCAGCATCGCCCGCGCCACGCTGTCGTGGACCAGACCGGAACGCAGGTCGGCGAGCGAGGCGGGGGAGAGCTGGAGCCGCGGTTCGGCGAGCGCCCTGGAGACCGTCCCGGAGAGCGTGGCGGAGGGCGGGCCGGGCCGCGCGGGGTGCAGCGCGGTGATCCTCCAGCGCGGGGTGGCCGCGCCGAGCCGGACGTCCACGGTGGTGCCGCCGGCGGCGACCGGGCCGCCACCGGTGGCCGTCCACTGGTCGCAGACCACCAGGACACTGGCCGAGTCGGACAGGATGCCGCCGTACTGCGCGTCGATCACCTGTAATGCGGCCCGGTCGGCGGCCGGCAGCAGCGGGCCGGCCTGGTCGGCGAGGCCCGGATCGAGGCCCAGCGCGGCGACCCGGGCCCGCGCGGCGGCCGGGCCGGCCCCGCCGGCGGGCCAGGCGCCGAGGGCCTCGACGAGTTGGACGGCGCGCAGCTTGACGTCCGGCTGGATCTCGCCCGGCCCGGGCAGCCAGGGCCGGGTGGCGGGGAGGACGAGGGAGGACGGTCCGGCCGCCGTCGAGGGGCGCGCGCTCGCCCGAGGCGTCGGGCCGGCCGTCCGTGAACCGCCGCACCCCGCGGCGCACACCGCCGCGCCGACCACCGCGGCCAGCAGCGCACGCCGGCCGCACACCCCGCAGGTCCGGCGGGCCTCGCCCGCCGCACCCGGTTCCGGTGAACGCTCGATCGCCATGGCCCACTATGGTCACGGCCGCGGCCGCCCCGCGACCGGTGGGTACAGTGGGCCCGGCGACGGAGGCAGGGGAGGCGGCGGATGGGCGCGGAGCAGGTCAGGGCGTTCTGGCGGGAACTGGGCCTTCCCGGGTTGATCGACGTGCACACCCACTTCATGCCGGAGAACGTGCTGGCCAAGGTCTGGGCCTACTTCGACTCCGCCGGTCCGCTGGTCGGCCGCGAGTGGGCCATCACCTACCGCGAGGGTGAGGCCGAACGCCTGGCGCTGCTGCGGGAGTTCGGGGTCCGCGCGTTCACCGCGATGGTCTACCCGCACAAACCGGGGATGGCCGACTGGCTCAACGACTGGGCGGCGGCCTTCGCCGACCGCACGCCGGACTGTCTGCGGACGGCGACCTTCTTCCCCGAGCCCGGCGCCGACCGTTACGTGGCGCGAGCCGTCACGTCCGGGGCCCGGGTCTTCAAGGCCCATCTGCAGGTGGGCGGGTACGACCCGACGGACCCGCTGCTGGACGACGTCTGGGGGCTGCTCGCCGAGGCCGGCACACCGGTGGTCACGCACTGCGGCTCGGGCCCCGCGCCCGGCGAACACACCGGTCCCGGTCCGATCGGCGCGGTGCTGGCCCGGCACCCGCGGCTGCGGCTGGTGGTGGCCCACCTGGGGGCCCCGGAGTACGCGGAGTTCCTCACCCTGGCCGAGGCCCACCCCGAGGTGCACCTCGACACCACCATGGCCTTCACCGACTTCACCGAGACGGCGGCGCCGTTCCCCCGCGAGCTGCTGCCCCGGCTGGCCGCCCTCCAGGAGCGGGTCCTGCTCGGCAGCGACTACCCGAACATCCCCTACCCGTACCGCCACGCCCTGGAGTCGCTGGCCCGCCTGGACCTCGGCGACCCCTGGCTCCGCGCGGTCTGCCACGACAACGCGGCCCGGTTGTTCGGCCTCTGACCGCGCGGCACGAAGGCCTCCCCCGCTCAGTCGACCGTCACGTGCTGCTCGGGCGCCAGATGCCGTTCCAGCGAGGCCAGCTTGGTGTGCAGGCCGTCGGTGACCCCGACCCGGTCGTCGATCTTGATGACGGTGCTCACCCGGTTCGCGAACGGTTTGACCGCCTCGACGGCCTGCTTGATCACCGCCATCACCTCGTCCCACTCGCCCTCGACGGAGGTGAACATCGCGTCGGTCCGGTTCGGCAGCCCGCTGGCGCGGACCACCTTCACCGCCGCGGCGACGGCCTCGCCGACGTCCTCGCCGATCCCGAGCGGGGTGACACTGAAGGCGGCGATCATGGCTGCTCCCGGTTGGGTGGCGGTGGGACGGCGGTGGCGGTGACACGGACGTGCGGCGTGGTCGGGCCGCCTGACACCGGATCATAACGGCGTACGACCGGCGGGCCCGCTCGCCTCACCCGCCGTACACGCCTCGGCAGATCCGGGCCTGCTCGGAGTCCGGGGCCCAGTGCCCGTACTGCTCGCCGGCGCCGCACAGGCCGAGGGGCGGCGAGACCCGACTGTCCGGTGTTCCCGGCCCGGCCGGCCGGGGACCGGGCACGGCGGGGCCGACCGGAGGTGGGGGCACGGCGGGGTGGCCGCCGGTCCGCGGTGGTGCCGCGGGTCCGTGCGGAGGGCGCGGCCGGGCGTGTACCGGGTCGGTGGGCTCCGGCGCCTCGGCCGCCGCGTGCCCGGTGGGTTGTTGCGCCGGGCCCCGCTCCGGCTCCACCGGTGGCGGCCCGGCCGGCGGGCTCGTCACCGGGGCCGGCGCTGACGGGTCGGCCCCGGACGGCTCCACGGACCCGCGGTGCAGGTCCTCGCGCAGCGGCTGATCCCCGCTGACCGGGCCGGCCAGCCCGGCGGTGGCCGAGACGGGCGCGTCCCCGTCCTCGATGCGCGCCGTCCGATGCTGCGCCTGGCACCCGGTCAGCAGGGCCGCGAGCGCCAGCAGGGCCAACGCCGTGGTCAGTGCCGCCCCGGTGCCGGGTGGCGGCAGCACCTGTGCGGGCCCACCCGCCTGTTCCCCGCGGAGAGGTTCGTCCATGGCCGGTCCAACGAGAGCGACCCCCGCGCGGTGTCGGTGGATCACGCCGCCGCCCTTCCGGTGCCGGGGCGACCCACCGGTTGCCGGTCACCCCGTGTGGTGAAACCGGCCCGCCGAGGCCCGCCGCCCGCGGCGCGCTCTGACAGAGTGGTACCAAGCCCCGCGGCCGCCCCCCGCCCCCACCGGACGGAGAAACCATGACGACCACCTGGCTCCCGGAGGACGAGTGGCTGTCCGGCCTGGTCCGGGCCTACGCCGGCGCGAGCGTGCTGTTGACCGATCCGGCCGGCCGGGTGCTGCTGTTGCGGCCGAGCTACCGGGACCAGTGGCAGTACCCGGGCGGGGTGATCGACCCGGGCGAGGGTCCGGCCGAGTGCGCCGTGCGCGAGGTGGCGGAGGAGACCGGCCTGCTGCTCGGTGCGGAGCTGCGGCTGCTGGTCGTCGAGTGGCGCGACCCGCTGCCCGACCAGGAGCCCCACGCCCACCCGGCGGTGCACTTCATGTTCGACGGCGGTACCGTCCCCGCCACCACCCCGCTCCGGCTGCAGCCGGAGGAGATCGCCGAGGCCCGCTTCTTCCCGCCGGCGGAGGCCGCTGTCCTGCTGCACGAGCACGCCGCCGACCGCCTCCAGCACGGCCTGCGGTCCCGCCGGGCGGGCGGTGCCGGCACCGCCCTGCTCCGTACCCCGGGCTACCTCGGCTGACGAGGGCCCTTAAGTGTTGCTTCAGTATCCGTGTGCCAGCATTTCGCTCCATGACCACAGCGCAACTCCAGCACGGCGGGTCGCGGGCCCCCGCGCGGCACGTGATGAGCAAGGTGCCAGAGGTGACGGCCTATTTCTGGATCATCAAGGTCCTGACCACCGGGATGGGGGAGACCACCTCCGACTTCCTGGCCCACCTGATGAACCCGATGATCGCGGTCGCGATCGGCGGGGCCGGCCTGGTGGCCGCGCTGGCGTTGCAGTTCGCCGTCCGCCGCTACATCGCCTGGGTCTACTGGACGGCCGTGGTGATGGTCAGCGTCTTCGGCACGATGGCCGCCGACACCCTGCACGTCGGGCTGGGCATCCCGTACGCGGTCTCCGCCCCCTTCTTCCTGGTCGCCCTGGCCGTGGTCCTCGGTGCCTGGTACGCGAGCGAGAAGACCCTCTCGATCCACAGCATCCACACCCGCCGGCGCGAGTTCTTCTACTGGGCGACGGTGCTGACCACCTTCGCGCTCGGCACCGCGACCGGTGACCTGACCGCGACCACCCTGAACCTCGGCTACCTCGGCTCGGGCGTGCTGTTCGCCGTGGTGATCGCGCTGCCGGCGATCGCCCACCGGTTCGGGCTCAACGCGGTCCTCGCCTTCTGGTTCGCCTACATCGTCACCCGCCCGCTGGGCGCCTCCTTCGCCGACTGGATGGCGGTGGCGACCAGCCGCGGCGGTCTCGACCTCGGGCTCGGCCCGACCACCCTCAGCTGGACGGTGGCGATCCTCGGCTTCGTCGGCTACCTGGCGGTCAGTCGCAAGGACGCCGGGAACCCGGGCTAGCCGCCCCGCCCCGCCCCACCCGACCGGGACCCGATCGCGCGTTGACGCCGCGGCCGGGTCCCGGTCGCGTTCCGTCCGCCAGGCGGTGGCCCGCATCAGGGACTCGTCAAGACGCGCCGGATGGGCGTTACGGGGGCGTCAAGGACGACCGGGGGTGACACTCGACTAGGATCCAATGGATCCAAGGGCAAGCGCCTTCGAACCTTTCGAAACATTCTGCTTGCCGGATCCCTGTCAAGGAATTGCAGGGGCCTATCGAGCAGAGAGAAGCGAAGGATCATGTCGGACGTCGCCCGGGTCATCGTCGGAGTCAGCGGCTCGCTGAACAGCCTGACCGCCCTGCACCGTGCGGTGGACGAGGCCCGGGCCCGCCGGGCGGTGCTCGTCCCGGTGCTGGCCTGGACGCCGGTCGGCGGCGAGGCCAACTACCGCGTCCACCCCTGCCCGCACCTGCTGCGGGCCTGGGAACAGGCCGCCGTCGAGCGGCTGGAGCGGGCGTTCGACGACGCGTTCGGTGGCTTCCCCACCGGGGTCGAGCTCGACCCGCTGGTGATCCGTGGCGAGACCGGGCCGGCGCTGGTCCAGTTCGCCGACCGGCCGGACGACCTGCTGGTCGTCAGCACCGGTCGCCAGGGCGGTCTGCGTCGGCTGCTGCACGGCTCGGTGAGCCGCTACTGCCTCGCCCACGCGACCTGCCCGGTCGTCGCCGTTCCGCCGTCCGCCCTGCTGCGTGACCGGCGGCGCGGCGACCGCACCATCAGCGTCCGGGAGTTGACGCACGCCGCCTGAGCGGATCCGACCGCTGCCGACCGCCGCGGATCACCACCGATCAGGTTTGACGCGGCCATCGCAAGAGGTGCGTTAAGGGCGCCCACTACCGCTTGCGCCCGGTGCGACGGCTGCGTAGACCGGTGGTCAGGAGGTGTGTCATGCGCCAGAACCTCACCAGCGGCCGGACCGCACTGGTGTCCTCACTGCTGCTCCCGCCCGCGGTCTGCGCGGTGCTGCTGCCCGCCCGCGGCAGCTTGGCCAACACGGACGTCGCGTTGGGCCTGGTGGTGGTCATCGTCGCCGTGGCCTCCCTCGGTCACCGCGTCCCCGGGGCGCTGACGGCGGTGTCCGCCGCCGTCTGGTTCGACTTCTTCTTCACCCGACCGTACGCGACCTTCGACATCAGCAAGTCCGCCGACCTCACAACCGCCGTGCTGCTGCTCCTGGTCGGCCTGGCGGTCTCCCAACTCGCGACGCACGCCCGCCGGATGCGCGTGATCGCGATCACCGACGCCGGCTACCTGGCGCAGATCCACGACACGGCCGTGCTCTCCCGCTCCGCCAACTCCCCGCTGGCGGTGGCGGATCACGTCCGTGAGCAGCTGATCGAGGTGCTCCAGCTGCGCGGCTGCCGCTTCGAGTACGGCACGCTGATGGGCCACCCGCCGCGTCTGGAGCACGACGGATCCGTGCTCATCGGAGAGAACGTCTGGGACGTGGACCGGCTCGGCATGCCCGCCCAGGAGGTGGAGCTGCGGCTGGTGAGCAGTGACCGCTACTACGGCCGGTTCATGCTCGACCCGATCCCCGGTGCCCGCCCCTCCCGTCAGGCCCGGCTGGTCGCGGCCACCCTGGCCGACCAGGCCGGTGCCGCGCTGGACCCGATGTGGCGGGTCGACAAGGCGGCCTGACCGGCGCGCCCCGAGCCGGTGGCGGTGACGAGCGGGGCCCGGGCCGGCCCGGGCCCCGACGGCTCAGTGCGTGGCCGGGATGATCTTGCTCAGCCACTCGAAGGCCGTGGGCACCATCGGCTTCCAGGTGGAGACCAGGTGCGCACCGTTGTTCTCCACCGGGGTCACCGCGGTCGGTGCCTTCGCCGCCTGCTGGAGTGCCACGGCGTCCTCGTAGCCGTCGCCCTTCTTGCCGGTCACGTAGATCGCGACGTTCGGTGGGGTCGCGGCGTGGGTCAGGATGTAGAGGGGGTTCTGGGTCTGCCGCAGGGTGGGGTCCTTGGCGGTCAGCGAGTCGCTCTCGGCCGCCGGGTCGTTGTAGCCGGACATGCTGATCGCGGCGCGGTAGATGTTCGGGTGGGCCAGTGCGAGCTTGCTGGCGCAGTGCGCGCCCGCCGAGTAGCCGGCCACCGCCCAGTGGTCGGGAGAGGCGTCGGTGCGGAAGTTGTCCAGGACCATCTGCGGGACGTCCCGGCTCAGCCAGGTCTCCGCGTTCACCTTGCCCGGGACGTCCGAGCAGCCGGTGTCGGTGTTCCGGCCCAGCAGGGTGACCCGGGGCGAGACCAGGATGAACGGGGTCACCTGGCCCGAGGTCATCAGCGGCGCGAGCTGCTTGGAGACGTCCATGCTGCCGAACCAGGCGCTGGAGGAGCCCGGGAAGCCGGCGAGCAGCTCGACCACCGGGAAGGTCTTGTTCTGGTAGGCGGGGTCGTTGTACTGCGGCGGCGTCCACACCAGGACCTCGCCGTCGACCCCGGAGAGCCGGCCCTTGAGGTCGGTCTCCTGGACGTCCTTGGGTACCGCGCTGTCGTCCACGGGGTGGAAGGACTGGATCACCTTGGCCTGTCCGGCGTCGGCCTTGAGGCCCGCGTTGGGGTTGGTCGGGGGCGCGGGGACGGCCCGGACGTGGTTCCCGGTGCCCAGCAGGTCGCCCCAGTTGTCATAGAGCAGGTTCGCGTTGTTGACCATGACGAAGACCATGGTCACCGCGGTGACCTGGCAGAGCAGCACGGTGCCCAGGAAGCCGAGGGTCCGCAGCGGCCCGGTCCCCCCGCCGCGCCGGCGCCGGGTGCGGCGGGCGGCCCGGCCCATCCCGGCCGGGAGGCCCGGCTCCTCGCTCGCCCGGGAGCCGCCGGCCCGGACCCACTGGAGCATGGCCAGTCCTATGGAGGCCACGAACAGCACGATCGTGAGGACGAAGAAAGGGGTGCCTGTCAGCTGCATCGGGTTCTCGTATCCGGTCACCAGCCGCCCGGGTCCCGCTCGCCCGTGCGCGCATTACAAGATCATGGACGACGAGAACAGGTGTCCGGTTTCCCGATTGCTGGGATAAGCCTGAGAGCCGCGTCACATTTCCCCGGGTATTCGCTTGGAATCTGGGAGCCCGGTGGTTGTCGGAAGGGGGGCAGAGTTCGCGGCAGGGTGGAAAACGGGCGATTTCGCCGGGCGGGCACTCAGGGGACCAAAGCCTCTAAAGATGACAAATCGGACATGGCCTCAGGTGAGGGTCCTCACATGGTCCGAGGGGCTACGAGGGTCGATAGTTGATCGTCCGGGGCCGCCGCGGGTCATGACGACGGGTGTATCGGTATCCGGTCGGACGGGTCGCGCCGCCGTGCTCGACGGGCCGCGATGCGCGCAGGTCGGGGGCGGTCCGCGGTGGATCCGAAAGTTTTTAGACGAACAGGTTTGGGGTGGGGAGAGCCGGGTACCCGAGGCCGCCGGGGCGGTGCCCGAGGGCGGCCGTCCTACGGCGTGGCGTCGTAGCAAGGGGCCTTGGCCGGGCACCCAGGCGCCGCTAAGAATTGGCCCAGTCAACGTGCTGGAGCGCTTCCCCGCTCCGGCACATCTTCGTCAGGTCCCCCTTCCTGGGTGCCCGGCGCCCCGCCCCGACCATGCGGACCCCGAGCGGTTCGCGGTCTTCCCCCAGGGCGGCGGCGCAGCCAGTTGATTGAGGTCTTGCTTCATGTTCTCCAAGCGCGTTCGCACGTCTGCCGCCCTGTTGGCCTCTGCCGCGGGCATCGTCGCCCTCGGCACCGCCGTTGCCCCGTCCGCCGCCAGCGCCGCCACCCCGCAGCAGATCGCCGCGCAGATCGTGCCGGCTAACCAGCTCGCCTCCTTCAGCCAGATCGTGTTCCACGAGAGCAGCTGGAACGTCACCGCCGTCAACGCCTCCTCGGGTGCCTACGGCCTGGTGCAGGCGCTGCCGGGCTCGAAGATGGCCTCCGCCGGTGCCGACTGGCGCACCAACGCGGCCACCCAGATCAAGTGGGGCCTCAACTACATGAACACCCGCTACGGCAGCCCGAACGCTGCGTGGGCCTTCTGGCAGGTCCACCACTGGTACTGAGCCGGTGATAGCGAGCCGGCCCTGATTCCCGGCCGGTAGCCCTCTCGTCCAGGCCATCACCACGGCGCCCCGAGCGTCGCGGTGATGGCCTGGACGCGTTTCCGGTGGCCTGCTCGGGTGGCGTTGCTCCGCCAGGACGAATCGGGTCGTAGTGCATAGGCTGTCCCCGACGGTGGCGGTCACTGTGGTGGGAGCACCGGCGTGCTGCGTGGCACTCCCTCCCGGGTGGTCCGGATCCACCGTGCGCTCGACGTCCGTGTCACGGAGCCGCCCGCTGACTCCGGAGCGCAACCCGAGGAGAATCCGAGGACCCGGCCATGAGAAGTCGACCGCTGACCTCCAGGTCCGCCGCACTGTCCGCGCTGTCGATCGCCGGCGGTCTGCTCGCGACCTTCCTGACCGCGGGTGTCGGTACGGCCGCCGCCGCCACGCCCGGTACGGGCACCGCCGCCCAGGCGTCCCCATCGAGTGCGCGGCTGCCCGGTACCGGTGGGCTGTGCGGGGAGCTGACCACGGCCGGCGGCTACCAGGCCGCCATCCGCGTCCCGCACGGGTACGTGACCTGCGACACCGCGCTGCGCGTCTACCGCCAGTACTACAAGGACCTCAGGGCCGGTCGGGCCCCGGGCAACGGTGGCGGCGGGCCGGTGCACGTGGGGCGCTGGGTCTGCCAGTCCCCGCCGTACACCGAGCGGTACCTGCCGGCGACCTGCGTGCGCGGGCGCACGGTGGTGACGGCGCACATCATCGGCCTGTCCCGCTGAGTGCGTCCGGCTGATCGGATCGGGCTCCCGCCGGCCCCTGGCCGGCGGGGGCGCCCGCGCCCAGGGTGACGCCATGGCGCGATTCGACGGTTACCGCGTGCTGATCACCGGGGCGGGACTGGGACAGGGGCGGCCACGGCACGGCGCCTCGCGACGGAGGGCGGCCGGGTGCTGGTCACCGACCGGGATCCGGCCCGCGCGGAGCGGGTGGCCGCCGCCGGTGGCCGGGGCGCCGTCGTCAACATCGGCTCGGTGAACGGCGAACGCCACTTCGGCCTGCACGCCTACAGTGCCGCCAAGGCCGGACTCGCCTCGCTCACCCTGACGTTGGCCGTCGAGTGCGCGCCGCGCGGGGGCCGGGTCAACCTGGTCACGCCCGGCACGGTCGACACCGAGGGCTGGGCGGATCGCCGCCGGGTGCTCGAACTCGCCGCCGAGGAGTACCCGTTGGGGCGGGTCGGCGAGCCGGCGGACATCGCCGCGGCGGTCGCCTTCCTGGCTTTTCCGCGGACGCCGCCCGGATCGCCGGGGTGACGCTGCCGGTCGACGGCGGCCTGCTGGTGGGCAACCTGCGACTGAACCGCGCGATGGCGCGCGGACGCCGGACCGAATAGCGGCGGCGGTCCGAGCCGTTTCACCAACAGCACCGCGTCCACCGCCCGGTGGGCGCGGTGAGTCTTGTGCGCCCGCTCGGCACAGTGCAATATGCCATTGCACTGTTACTCCGGCGTTCTCGCGTTCCGCGTTCCGCCGCGGTGTCGTCCGGTGTGCCCTGGCCGCAGCCTGCGTCCGCCAGGAACTCCCCTTTCCCTGAAGGACTGTGACGTATGGTCAGATTTCCCTCCGGCTTACTCCGGCGCGGCAGGCGAACCGTGTTCACCGGCCTGGTCGTCGCGCTGGCCGCCGCCGGGCTCAGCAGCCCGCTCTCGGCGGTGGCGGACCCTCACCCCGCCGCCGACGGCTGGGTGAGGACCACGGACAGCGGCTGGGTGCAGGTCAAGCCGGGTACCCCCAGAACGGCCGCCGCCACGCCCAGGGCGGTGGCCGCCGCGGCGCCGATCCGGGCGGGTGACCGGATCGGGCCGAAGGTCGCCGACGGCGCCGACCCGGGCACCGGCGATCCCGACAGCGGCTACGTCTCGAACCAGTACGACCTCCAGGTCACCTACAAGGGCGGGCAGGACTCGGCCGGCGTGGTGATCGGCCCGCCCAAGGTCTACCTGGTGGTCTGGGGCTCCCAGTGGGGCACCCCGTCCACCAACTCCAGCGGCGACGTGGTGCTTTCGCACGACGCCGACCAGGCGGTGCCCTACCAGCAGGACTTCTTCAAGGGCCTGGGCAGCGCCGGCGACGGTTGGAGTGCGGTGCTGACCCAGTACTGCGAGGGGATCCCGGCCGGTAGCGTGCAGTGCCCGGCGAGCGCCGCGCACGTCCCGTACCCGGTGGCCGGCAGCGTGCTCGCGGGTGTCTGGGTGGACAACGGCGCGCCCGCCCCGCAGTCGGCGAACGAACCCCAGCTCGGCGCCGAAGCGGCCGCCGCCGCCCAGCACTTCGGCAACACCACCGAGGCGCAGAACCGCAACGTCCAGTACGTGATCGACTCGCCGCAGGGCACCGACCCGGACACCTGGAAGGAGCTCGGCTACTGCGCCTGGCACGACTTCGAGCGCTCCTCCTACGGCCAGCTCGCCTACACCAACATGCCCTACCTGACCGACAATCCGGGCTGCGGCACCAACTGGTTCGGGGAGAACACCGCCCGCGGGCGACTGGACGGCTACGGCATCATCGGCGGCCACGAGTACGCCGAGACGGTCACCGACCCCGACACCCCGGGTGGTTGGACCGACGGCACCGGCCAGGAGATCGCCGACAAGTGCGCCTGGATTCCGCGGGGTTCGAACGGCGGGCTGTTCTTCGAGAACCTCTCCACCGGCTCGTTCCCGTTGCAGACCCTGTGGTCGAACGCCGACCACCTCTGCATGGCCTCCGACCCGGTCCAACAGAACCAGCCACTCGTCCTGAGCACCATGTGCGACCGGACCGACCCGCCGAACTCGCCGGTCTCGATCCCGGCGGTCGCGGTGGACAGCGCCGGCTCGGCGGTCTCCTACCGTGCCACCGGCCTGCCGCCGGGGCTGGGCATCGACCCGGCGAGCGGCGTGATATCCGGTTCGGCCGCCGCCACCGGGGGCTACCGGCGGGTGACCGTCACGGCCAGCGACCCGGCCGGCCACAGCACGAGCACCGGCTTCTGGGAGAACGTCTCCGCCGGCGGGCCGGCCGGCTGCGGCGGCATCGAGCAACTCATCGACACCGGCTTCGAGAACGGCTCGGCCGACGTCGACCACACCGGGATGACCGACGCCTGGAACCCGTCCAGCTACAACCTGATCACCCCGTCCAGCCTGCACGCGGCGCACAGCGGCAGCTGGTACGCCTGGCTCGGTCAGCACACCGGCCAGGACGACTCGATCACCCAGTACCTGGACACCTATCCCGGCTACCACCAGGCGACCTTCTCGTTCTGGCTGGACGTCGACTCGACCAACGGCTCGGCGAGTTCGCCCGACACGCTCTCCCTGGTGGTGCTCGACCAGTACACCAGGCAGCCGCTCGGCACGGCCGCGACCTGGACCAGCCAGACCCGGACCAACGGTTACCAGTTGCAGACGGTCGATCTGACCCCGTACCTGAACCAGGTCGGGTTCGGCACCACCATCGGCCTGGAACTCGTCGCGCACGAGACCGGGAGCACGCCCTCGACGGCGTTCCTGGTGGACGACACCTCGGCCCGCGAGTACTGAGCGAGTTCCGCGCGAGCACCGGGTGAGCGCCGCTGCGGGGCGGGCCAACGGGCCTGCCCCGCAGCGGCGTCGGGTGGCTACTGCGCGGTGTTGCGGCGGCGGCCGAGCAGCACGCCGGCGGCGGTGCCGAGGACGCCGATCACGATCCCGGCGATGCCGAGCGCGCGGGCGGTGTCGTCGCTGCTGCTCTTGGCGGGTGCGGCGGCGCTGTTGGCCGTGGCGGTGCTGGGGTCGGTGAGGGTGAGGACGGGGGCCGGGTGCTCGGGCTCGGGCTGGCCGGGCTTGGTCTGGTCGATCCAGCGGACCACGTTGCCGTTGCTGTAGGTCTGCAGGGCCTTGAAGACCACCTGGTTGGTGCCGTCCGGCAGGGCGCCGAAGTCGACCGTGAAGTCCTGGTAGTGGCCGGGGGTGATCTGGCCGCCGGTCCAGACGATCTGCGAGACGGCGTCGGTGATGTCGCCGTCGTCGGTGTGGATCGGGGTGGCCAGCTTGACGGTCTGGATCTGGTCGGTCCAGCCGGGCACGGCCGCCGCCAGTACGGACGGGATCGGGGTGTCGGTGGGGAAGTCGATCTCGACCTTCACGGTGCTGGCGGTGTCGTCCTCGTTGGGGACCCGGAAGGCGAAGGTCTGGTCGGTGGCGTCCTTGGAGACGCTGGACGGCTGCACGGTGACGTGCGCGGAGGCGGGGCCGGCGACCAGCAGCACGGTGGCGGCGGCCAGGGCGGACGCGGCGGCGAGGCGGCGCGCGGAGGGCTTGCTCATGGTGGGGGTGTGCTCCGTAACAGGAGAGAAGTGATCAGGACAGCACCGGGCCGCCGCCGGGAGCAGAGCACCGAGGCCCGCTCGCGCCGGTCAGACGGCCGGCGCCACCGGCGGACCCCGCCTGATCACGTGGTGCCGCAGCAGCCGCCGCCCGGGGGTGGTCGGGCGTCCGTCCCGTCGGGCCGGCCGGGGACCGGGCGTGCCGAGTCCGCCGGCGGTGTGCGTCGGCGGGGCGGCGAAGAGCGTGCGCAGGGTGGCGAGCAGGACGCCGCAGGCGTGTGCGGTGGCCGCCCGTGCCTTGGCGGTGAGCCTGACCAGGCGCCAGAGCGCCACCTCCCCGCGGCGCAGCCACCAGCCCGCCGCGACGGTCGCGGCGAGGTGGCCGGCCAGCATCGCGGGGCTCAGCCCGAGGAGGGCCGCGTGGAACCAGAGCGCGTGGAACCAGAGCGCGGCGTGCGGTCCGGCCGTCCCGAGCGGGTGGGCGCCGAGCCCGGACCGCACGCCCGGCCGGGGCGCGGATCCGCTGCCGGCCATCCCCGGCATACCGCTCATGCCGCTCATGCCGGGCATGCCGCTCATGCTGCCCAGGTCCGCCGTGCCGGGTGCGTCCCGGCTCCCGGGGGCCGACTGCGTGGCCTGGAACAGCAGGTGCAGGCCCAACTGCCCGGCGGCGAGCCCACCGGTGATCGCCGGCAGGGAACGCTCCCGCCGCGCGGCCACCACGGCCCCGGCGCAGGTGGCGAGCCACCCCGTCAGCACCGCGTCCCACGGCACCGCGCGGCCCGAGGCCATCGTGTGCCCCGCCACGGCCAGCACGACGCAGACCGTCGCGAACGGCAGGGCGCGCAGCAGCCGCAGATCGGCGGCGGCGGCGCGGACCGGACCGAGGGCGGTCTCCGTGGTGGTAGACATGGCGGGAGACATCATGGCATCCCACTCCGGGGCGTGGCAGCGCGGCCACCGGACTGGCCGGAACCGGAGGGCCGCGGTCAGCGACCCAGCACCGCCATCGCCGCGTTGTGCCCGGGGATGCCGCTGACCCCGCCGCCGCGGGCCGCGCCCGCACCGCACAGCAGGACCGCGGGGTGCCGGGTGGCCACACCCCAGCGGTCCGCCGCGCTGTCCGCCGGGGCGTCCGCGTCCCGGTAGGGGAAGTCCAGCTCGCCGTGGAAGATGTTGCCGCCGGGCAGCCCGAGTTCGCGCTCCAGGTCCAGTGGCGTGCGCACCTCCAGACACGGCCGCCCCTCCCGGTCCACGGCCAGGCAGTCCGCCAGCGGCTCGGCCAGTTGCTCGTCCAGCGCCGCCGTCACCGCCCGCAGCGCGGCCTCCCGGGTGCCGTCCGGATCGGCGGTGAAGAGCCGGGCGGGCAGTTGCAGCCCGAACAGGGTGAGGGTCTGGTAGCCCCGCGCGACGAGTTCCGGTGCCAGGATCGACGGATCGGTGAGCGAGTGGCAGTAGAGTTCCGCCGGTGCCGGGTCCGGCAACCCACCCGCCAGAGCCGTTCCATGGGCCTTCTTCAACTCGTCGTAGGACTCGGCGACATGGAAGGTCCCGGCGAACGCCTCGCGCGGATCGACCCTGGCGTCGCGCAGCCGGGGCAGCCGTCGCAGCAGCATGTTGACCTTCAACTGGGCTCCCTCCGGGCCGGGTTCGGGAACCGGGTCGCCAAGCAGCCGGGCCAGCACGGTGGGTGCCGCGTTGCACAGCACCCGTCCGGCCCCCACCCGCAGTTCGCGATCCCCCGAGCGGAACGCCACCTCCGCACCGGCGCCGACGGCGGCCACCGCGGTGACCTCGCAGCCGGTGCGCAGCTCCGCCCCGGCGGCCCGGGCCGCCTCGACCAGCGCGCCGGTGAGCGCGCCCATGCCGCCCACCGGTACGTCCCAGTCGCCGGTCCCGTTGCCGATCACGTGGTAGAGGAAGCAGCGGTTCTGCCGCAGCGAGGGGTCGTGCGGGTGGCTGAAGGTGCCGATCAGCGCGTCGGTCAACACCACGCCGCGGACCAGGTCGTCCGTGAAGGCGCGCTCCACGGCCTCCCCGAGCGGCCGCTCGAAGAGCGCCTCCCAGGCCGCCGGATCGTCGACCCGCCGGCGCAGCTCGGCCCGGTCGGGCAGCGGTTCGGTGAGTGTGGGGAAGATCCGCTCGGCCACTCGCCGGGTCATCCCGTAGAACTCCTGCCAGGCGGCGAACTCCCGCTCGGAGCCGGTCAGTTCGCGGAACGCGGCGGCGGTCCTGGCGGCGTCACCGGAGTCCACCAGCAGCCCGGTCGGCCGGCCCGCCCGCTCGACCGGGGTGTAGGAGGAGATCCGCCGGCGCCGCGCGGTGTAGCGCAGCCCCAGCTCCTCGACGATCTTCCGGGGCAGCAGGCTCACCAGGTAGGAGTAGCGCGACAGCCGCGCCGGCAGGCCCGGGAAGGCCTCGGTGGACACCGTCGCGCCGCCGATCCGGTCCAGCCGTTCCAGCACCAGCACGCTCCGGCCGGCCCGGGCCAGGTAGGCGGCGGCGACCAGCCCGTTGTGCCCGCCGCCCACGATCACGGCGTCGTAGCGGGACCGGGCGGGCACAGTGCGTGGGTCGGACACGGAACCGGGTGGCATACCGCTGTCCTACCAGTCCCGCGCGCCGCCTGGCCAGCCCCGTGCCGCTGGATTCGTCTGCGGCCGGATGAGGGTGCACAGTGGAGAAATGAGCCCTGTGCGGCGCCTGTCCGGCGACGGGCAGCTGTGGCGATCGAGCTGTGCGCTGGTGGCGATACCACTCGTGCTCATTGTGGTGATCACCGCCGGCGACGTCTTCTCCCCGGTCGACGTGCATCTGGGCCCGCTGCTGGTCATCGCGCCCGCGATCACCGCCTCCTTCGCCGGCCCCCGGCTCACCGGGGTGATCGGCTTCCTCGCCGTGCTGGGCCAGGCCTTCGTCGGCTTCCACTACGGCATGCTGGTCTCGCGGACCGTGGTGGTGCAGCTCATCGCGCTCGCGGTGCTCTCGGCCCTGATCGTCTTCTTCTGCGCGGTCCGTGAACGGCACAAACGCCAGCTGGCGCAGGTGCGGTCGGTCGCCGAGGCCGCGCAGCACGTGCTGCTGTGGCCGTTGCCGGACCGGATCGGGCCGCTCTGGATCGCCTGCCTGTACATCGCGGCCGAGGACGAGGCCCAGATCGGCGGTGACCTGTACGCGGCCACCCGCACCGACCGGGGCGCCCTGGTGCTGATCGGCGACGTCCGGGGCAAGGGCCTGGCGGCCATCGGCGAGGCCGCGCTGGTGCTCGGCGCCTTCCGCGAGGCCGCCCACCAGCAGGCCACGCTGCCCGCGCTGGCCGCCTCGCTGGACAGCAGCGTCCGGCGCTACACGGCGGAGTCCGTCGACGCGGAGGGTGACGCCGACGAGCGCTTCGTCACCGCCCTGCTGGTCAGGATCCCGGACGAGGGCGGCGTGACCCAGCTGACCAGCTGCGGGCATCTCCCGCCGCTGCTGCTCAGCCCGGGCCACGTGGTGACCGTGCCGAGCATCCACCCCGCGCCGCCGCTAGGCGTGGGCGAGATGGGGGCGGCGGGCTACACCCTCGACATGTTCTCCTTCGAGGTCGGTGACACCCTGCTGCTCTTCACCGACGGCGTGGTCGAGGCCCGGGACCGCAACGGTGAGTTCTACCCCTTCGCGGAGCGCGCAGCCCAGTGGTCCGAGTGCCCGCCCGAGACGCTGCTGCACCACGTCCGGCGCGACCTGCTGGCGCACGCCGGCGGACGCCTCGGCGACGACGCCGCCCTGATCGCCATCCACCGCCCGGCCGAGGCCCACCCCGGGCACCACCTCGGCAGGATCCACCACTCGGGGGCCGGGGAGCGCCGCTGAGCCGCGCGTGGTCAGGCCCGGCCGTGCGCCCGCTGCGAGCGGCGCGACAGGGAGTCGAGGATCACCGCGGCCAGCAGCACGCCTCCGGTGACCATGGACTGTACGGCCGGCTGGATGCCCAGCAGCACCATGCCCGAGGCGATCGACTGGATGACCAGGATGCCGAGCAGCGCGGACCAGGTCGTGCCGCGCCCGCCGAACAGGCTCACCCCGCCGATGACGGCCGCGGCGATGGCGTTGATCAGCAGGTTGGTGGAGCCCGAGGTCTGGCCCACCGAGGCGACCCGGGAGGCGAGGAACAGCCCGCCGATCGAGGCCAGTGTCGCGGAGGCCGCGAACACCGAGATCCGCACCCGGACCACCTTGGCACCGGAGCGGCGGGCCGCCTCGACGCCACCGCCGATGGCGACGACCTTCCGCCCGTAGCGGGTGCGCCGCAGCACGAAGTCGAGCCCGACCACGAAGGCCAGCATGATCAGCAGGGCGAGCGGCAGGCCCTCGAAGCGGTTCAGCACGTAGGCGGCGACGAACGCGATCACCGCGACGCCGGTGGTGCGCACGACGATCTCGCCGAGCGGCCGGGCCGGCACTTCGGCGGCCCGGCGCCGCCGTCCGTCGTGGTAGGAGGCGAGGAAGAACGCCACCGTGCCGAGCGCGGCCAGCCCGTACCCGACGGCCGGCACGGTGAAGTAGCGGTCGGTCAGCGCCGGGACCAGGCCCTGGTCGTGCAGGTTGATGGTGCCGCTCGCGCCGAGGACGTTGAGCATCAGGCCGTTCCAGATCAGCAGCCCGGCCAGCGTGACGACGAACGCCGGAACGCCGATCCGGGCGAAGAGGAACCCCTGGGCCAGCCCGATCGCGGCCCCGACCAGCAGCGCGGCGACGATCGCCAGCCACTCCGGCAGGCCCTGGTTCACGTTCAGCACGGCGAAGACGGCCGCCGCGAGCCCGCTGACCGCCCCCAGCGACAGGTCCACCTCGCCGATCAGCAGGACGAAGACCAGGCCGACCGCGATCAGGCCCGGGCCGACGATGTCCACGCCGAGGTTGGACAGGTTGCGTGGCGAGAGGAACTGGCTGTCCAGCGACTGGAAGACGACCCAGATCACCACCAGGCCCAGGGCGGCCGGCAACGAGCCGAGCTCGCCGCCGCGCAGCCTGCGCGCCACGTCGCCGAGCTGGGCCCGGCCGCCCGGCGGCCGCCCGGCCGGGCGCCGGTCGGCGGCGGCCCCGGCGCGGGCGGCGTCGCGGGGCGCGGTGGAGGAGGGGCTCCTGGACGCTCCGGTGCTCTTCACAGGGTCGCCTCCCAGGGCCGGGTCTTGCGGTGCGTCACGGCGTTGTCCGTGGCACCCGTGATGGAGGAGACGATCTGCTCCTGCGAGGTGGTCGGCACGTCGAAGAAGCCGTTGTTGCGGCCCAGCCGCAGCACCGCGACCTTGTCCGCGATCGCCTTGACGTCACCCAGGTCGTGGCTGATCAGCAGCACGCCCCGGCCGTGGTCCCGCAGCCGGTCGATCAGGTCGAGCAGGTGCGCGGTCTGCGAGACGCCCAGGGCCGCGGTGGGCTCGTCGAGGATGAGCAGTTCGGGCTCGCTGAGCAGTGCCCGGGAGATCGCCACCGTCTGCCGCTGGCCCGCGGAGAGCGAGGCGACCGGGACCCGCACGCTGGGCAGATGGGCGGAGAGGCTGTCCAGCAGGTCCATCCTCCGGGCCCGGCGCTCCATCGCCACCTCGTCGAGCACGCCGGCCACGCAGATCTCGTGGCCGAGGAAGATGTTGCCGACCACGTCGAGGCTCTCGCACAGCGCGAGGTCCTGGTAGACGCTGGCGATGCCCAGGGTCTGGGCGTCGTGCGGGCTGTTGATCCGGACCGGCCGGCCGTTCCACTCGATGACGCCCTCGTCCGCCGGGTCGACCCCGGTGATCACCTTGACCAGGGTGGACTTGCCGGCGCCGTTGTCCCCGACCAGGGCCACCACCTCGCCGGCCTGGATGTCCAGCTCGACGTCCAGCAGCGCCTGGACGGCACCGTATCTCTTGCAGATGCCGCGCAGTGACAGCACGGGGGTGGGTGCCACCTGAACCAACTCCTGCCTAAGCGGTGGTGAGTCCGGCTCTCTGGCAGTCGGGCGCGAGTTTCGGTGTGCAGATCTGGTCGATCGTGTAGGGACCGTTGTCGACGACGGCACTGCGGATGGTGCCGAGGGTGACCGGGACCGGGGTGCCCAGGACGGCCGGGATGTCGTTGCGGGTGTCGTTGGCGACCGTGGTCGTGGCGATGCCGCTCAGGCTCTGCCCACGGCCCAGCGCGACGGCCATCTCCGCGGCGGCGTTGGCCTCCGAGGCGAAGGACTTGTAGACGGTGACGTACTGCTCGCCCCTGACGATCCGCTGCACCGCCGCCAGGTCGGCGTCCTGCCCGGTGACCGGGGGCAGCGGTTTGATGTTGGCTGCCTTCAGGGCGGCGAGGACGCCGGTGGCCAGGCCGTCGTTGGCCGAGTAGACGCCGTCGATCCGGTTCGCGCCCAGTTGGGCGATCGCGGCGGACATGTTGCTGAAGGCGTTCTCCGGGATCCACCCCGCGGTGTAGTACGACCGGCCGATCTTCACCTTGCCCTTCAGGACGGAGAGCGCCCCCTTCTGCAGGGCCGAGGTGTTCGGGTCGGTGGGGTCGCCGTTCATCATGACGATCTGCGACTCGGGCGCCTTCGGTCCCATCGCCGTGACCAGCGCCTCGGCCTGGAGCCGGCCGATCTGCTCGGAGTCGAAGCTGGAGTAGGCGGAGACCGGGCCGTCGGCGAGCCGGTCGTAGGAGATCACCGGGACGTGCGCCTTGTACGCCGCGACGATGGAGGAGCGCATCGCCTTGTGGTCGACCGGGTCGATGATCAGCGCCCGGACCCCGTTCGCGATCATGGAATCCACCTGCTGCTGCTGGGTGGCCACGTCCGCCGAGGCGTTGGCGTAGCGGACCGTGCAGCCGTCGCACAGCTGCTTGACCCTCTGCTCGATCAGGGGTCGGTCGGCGGTTCCCCAGCGAGCCGTGTGGGTGTCCGGGAGCAGCAGGCCGACGGTGAAACCGCCCCGCCCCGGGGCACCGCCGCCCGAACCGGCCGTGTCCACCGTCGCCCCGCAGGCCGCGAGACCCGCGGCCAGCGACAGGACGGTCGCGGCGACGGCGCTGCGACCCAGGTAGCTCTTCATCCGAGGGGCCTTCTAGCCACTGGAACCAGCCGACGAAAAGACGGCTTACCCAGCCGATGGTAGTCGCCCTGAGTGAACGACGGGCTCGCGCGCCGGCAGCACGATCTCGCTCCACACCTGCTTGCCGCCGCTGAGCGGAACCGAACCCCAGGCCGCCGACATCGCCTCCACCAGCAGCAGCCCCCGGCCACCGGTCGCCTCCCAGTCGACGCTGGCCGGCTTGACCGGGGCCCGCGGCTCGGAGTCGCTGACCGCGATCCGCAGCCGCTCGCCGGCGAGGGTGAGGTCGAGCCGCACCTCGCCCTGGGTGTGTCCCATGGCGTTGGTGACCAGCTCGGAGACGACCAGCAGGATGGTGTCGGTCTCCGCCGTCACGCCCCAGGAGCGCATGGTGCGGGCGGTGAAGCGGCGCGCGTGCATCACGGCGTCCGGCAGCCGCCAGGCGGCCCAGCCCGCCCGCAGCGGCCGTGCCGTCGTCCCGTCGAAGCGCAACAGCAGCAGCGCCACGTCGTCCTCGCGCTGCTCGGCGGCGCCGACCAGCTCGTCGGCCATCCGCTCCGCGTCGGACGGGTCGGCGGCGGCGAGCAGCTCGCCCACCCGTCGCAGGCCGTCCTCCAGGCGCAGGCTCGACGACTCCACCAGGCCGTCCGTGAGCAGCACCAGGACCGTGCCGGGAGCCAGGCCCACCATGGTCATCGGGAAGTCGGTGTCCGCGAAGACACCCAGCGGGGGACCGCCCTCGACCGCGACCTCCGTGGCGCCGCCGTCCGGGGCGCGCAGCAGCGGCGGCAGGTGGCCGGCCCGGACGAACCAGGCGTCGCCCTCCTCGAGGTCCAGCGTGACGTAGCAGCAGGTGGCGAAGGTGTCGGTGGCCATCCCCACGAGGAGGCGGTTGGCGTGCGAGACCACCACGTCGGGCGGGTGGCCCTCCACGGCGTAGGCGCGGATGGCGGTCCGGATCTGACCCATGATCGTCGCGGCCTCGGCGCTGTGTCCCTGCACGTCCCCGACGACCAGGGCGACGTACCGGTCCGAGAGCGGGATCAGGTCGTACCAGTCACCGCCCACGTCGAGGCCCGTCGTCGCGGGCAGGTAGCGCGCGACGGCCGCGCAGCCGGGAACGGTCGGAAGCTTGCGGGGCAGCATGCCGCGTTGCAGCGTGTCGGCGAGTTCGCGCTCGGCCTCGAGAGACCGGACCCGGGCCAGCGCCTGCCCGGCCAGGCCGGCGGCCGCGGCCAGCAGGGAGCGTTGTCCGGGGCCGAACTCCCGCGGCTCGTACCAGCCGAGCAGGCAGCCGCCGACCAGCTGGCCGTCGGCCGGGAGCGGCAGGACGGCGAGGCCGCCCGGGCCGACGCCGGTCAGGCCGGGGTCGCGTTCGCCGTCGGCGGTCCACAGGCTGAGGCCGCCCTGGCGCAGCGCGGCCTCCAGAACGGGCGGCTCCGGCGCTCCGGGCCAGTCGGCGCCCCAGCCGAAACGCCAGGCCTCAGGCCGCTCGGCGTGGTACTCGAAGACGGCCACCCGGTCGGCCCCCAGCGGCTCCCGCAGCGCGGTCGCCACCTCCCGGCCGACGTCCCGGACGGTCCGCGCACTCGCCAGCGCGGCGGTCAGCCGCTGGACGCAGGAGACCTCGTCGCGCAGGGGGCGCAGCGGACCGGCCTCGGCGAGCACGGCCAGCACCCGCTCCGGCCGCCGGCCGCCGTCGCCGCTCACCACCCGGTGCCGCAGGCGCAGCCAGCGCACCTCACCGGTGGGCCGGCGGATCCGGAGCTCCAGGTCCCGGTCCTCCCGGGGCACCCGGTCCGGCGCGAGGACGGCCATCAGCGCGGGCAGGTCCTCCGGTACGGTCACCGTGAGCAGGGCCTCCACCCGCCCGTCGAAGCCGTCCCGGGCGATGCCCAGCAGGTCCAGCGCCGGCCCGTCCGCGTCGATCCGCCCGGTGTCCAGGAGCAGGGTGAACGAGCCGACAGTCGTGGAGTCCAGCGCGGCGCCCGGCTCCGCGGCCCCGAGCCGCGCGGCGACCTGCCCGGCGTACAGCTCCAGCAGGGCGCGCCGGTCCGGGGTGAACTGCTCCCCGGCGCGCTCCACGATCACCAGGCAGCCCGGCCGCCCGGTGTTGATGGGCACCGCGCCCAGGGCGGCGTCGATCCCGTCCCCGGCGGCGGCCTCCGCCGGGGTCAACCACAGCGGCCGGCCGGAGCGGAAGGCAGCGGCGACCGGCGAGCGGCCGGCCAACGGGTAACTCGGTGCCAGGCTGTCCACCGCGCCGGCCCCGTCCCCGGCGGTCTCGGCCAACCGCAGCTCTCCGGCGTCCTCGTCCAGCACGTAGAGAGCAGCAAGCGCAACCCCGGTGAACACCAAAACCTGCTCCGTCGCAATCCGCAGAGCCTTCCGACAACGTCATTATCGCCGCATATCAGGGCCCACGCGCAGGCGTCGCGGGGCGCCCGCCGGCCTGCTCCACCCTCCGTGGCGCGCCGGTGGCCCGTGGTGTTCCCCGCGCCGACGCCCGGCCCGCCGGGGCGCGCCCGCGCCGCCGGTGGGCGCGGTCCGGCAGGGGCGGCTCGAACGGTGTGACGATCCGTCAGTCCACCTGTCCGAAACGTCGATCGGCCCCTGGCGGATGATCTCCCGGCGCTCCTACCATGGCCGCGGGAGGCGATGTGGGAGGGACCACGAGGGAGCCGGGGCGCCGGTTGGAGAACGCGATCGCCTGGGCGATCAGGAACTCGGACGGGGTCGTCGCATTCAGCGGCGCCGTCGTGGTGGGCCTGCTCGACATGCTCGGGGACGCCGTCCCGCAGAACCTGGTCTCGGGCGCGATCCTGCTGGTGCTGGCCGCGCTGGTGTACGGGTCGCTGGCCGAGCGCCGGCGCCGGGTGGCGGACATCCGGGAGGCCACCGACGGCACCAGGCGCGCGCTGGAGAGCCTGACGGCGATGCGCGAGCTGGCCGGCTCGGAGGTCGAGCAGGCCCTGGCGCGGGCCCGGCAGGACACCGACCGGTGGGTGTTCAAGGGCGGCACCGGGACGTACCTGCGGGCGGTCACGCTGCCCGCGTGCGTCGAGGAGGCGCAGCGCCAACGCCGGTCGCTGACGGTCAAGATAGACGTCGTGCACCCGGGCGACGAGCAGGCCTGCGCCGCCTACGCCAGGTTCCGGCAGACCTTCGCGCACCGCACGGACCGGGACCGCTGGACGGTGGAGCGGACCCGCAAGGAGTCCTTCGCCACCGTGCTCGCGGCCTGCTGGTACCGGCAGCGGCTGGACACCCTGGAGATCGACGTCCACCTCTCCTCGGTCGTGCCGACCCTGCGCTTCGACCTCTCGGCCTCCTGCCTGATCATCACCCAGGACGACCCGAGCCGGCTGAGCCTGTACGTGGACCGGAACCGGCCGCTCTACGACTACTACGCCACCGAACTGCACCACCAGCGGGAACAGGCGGCCAAGGTCGACCTCCGGGACGCCGAACCGCTCAGCGACGATCCGACGGTCGACGAGGCGCGCCGGTTCTTCGACCGGCTGCGACTGCCGCTGCCCCCCGACTTCGACGACCGGGACGTCGGCGAGGTGGTCGACAAGGCGCTGCGGGCCGAGAACCCGTACCGAAGGTGATCACCGTGGACTTCAGCCTGCTGGAGCGGGTCGCCGGCCGTACGGCGGCCTCGTCCGAGCTGCCCGGCCTGGTGGTCCGGGAGCTCGAACCGATCGCCTCCGGTGCCCGGCGGCTGAACGCGGTCCGGCACCCGCTGGGCTTCCTCTGCCTGCCGATCCTGCGCGACGGCCCCCTCGGGGTGTGCGTGCACGTCTTCGAGCCCACCGGTCCCGACCCCGGCGATCCGGACCTGACCGTCGTGCACTGCCACAGCTGGCAGTTGACCAGCAGCGTGCTCTACGGGGAGATCGGCAACCTGCGGGTACGGGTCTCCGACGAGCCCGATCGGCCCACCCACCGGGTCTTCGAGGTGATCAGCGGCAGCTCCGGAGTCGACGAACTCCACCCGACCGCACGGCTGGTGCGCGGCGCGCCGGGGGCCGAGCACACCAGCGGGCGGGGCGAGACGTACACCCTGCCCGCGGGGGAGTTCCACACCACCGTGCTGCCGGCCGGCGGCGCGGCGGCCACCCTGGTGCTCGCCCGGACGCTGCCCCGGGGGCGCGACCTGATGCTCGGCCGGATCGACGCCCCCGCCCACCGGGTGGTGCGCCGGACCTGTGACAGCGCCCAGACCGCCCGGATCGCCCGGGCCTGCGCGAGGAGGATCCATGAACCCGCGTCCTGACCCGCCGAGCGAGTTCGCCATCGAGTGCCGGATCGCGGTGGACGCCGCGGAGGAGGCGGGCGCGCTGCTGCGTTCGCGGTGCCGGCAGGAGTACGCCGTCCGGCCCAAGGGCGATCGGGGCGACGTGGTCACCGATCTGGACCTGCTGGCCGAACGCCTGGTGCTGGGTCGACTCCGGGAGCACTTCCCGCTGGACCGGATCCTGGCCGAGGAGGCCGGCCTGCTGGAGGGCGAACGCCCCTCCCGCACCTGGCTGGTGGACCCGCTCGACGGCAGCAACAACGTGGTGATCGGCCTGCCGGCCTACGTGGTCGGCATCGCCCTCTGCGTCGACCGGCGACCGGTGCTCGGCGTGGTGCACGACCCGGTGACGCTGCGCACCTGGCGGGCGCTGAGCGGCTGCGGCGCGTACGGCCCGCACGGGCGGCTCAGCGCGCCGGTCCGCCCGCTGCCGTCGTCCGGCCCGGTGCTCGCCTGGACCCAGGGCCACGCCGTCCCGCGCGACGACCCGGCCGCGGGCGCCCTCAAGTCGGCGCTGGAGTCGGGCGCGCGGCGACTGCTCCAGCTGTGGGCGCCGCTGCTCACCTGGTCGATGCTGGCCCGTGGGGACATCGACGGCTTCGTCGGCTACCGCCCGGAGGAGATCGACCTGCCCGCCGGCAGCCTGCTCGCCGCGGAGGCCGGGCTGGACGTCCGGGCGCTGGACGGTGGCGGCTTCAGCCACCGGATCGGCCTGCCGGACACCGAGCGCGGCTTCGTCGCCGGGCGGCCGGAGGTCGTGCCGTACCTGCTCGACCTGGTCGCCCAGGCGCGGACCGGGTGACTCAGGAGGTCACGACCAGCGCCGCGGTGGCGGCCAGCACCGCGCCGACGGCCAGTACCGCGCCGGTGGCCGCCGCGCCGCGGAGCGGCACCCGGACGCCGAACGCGCGGCAGCGCTCGTACCAGATCAGGGTGGCCAGGGAGGCCCAGGGCAGCACCAGTGGGCCGACGTTGGTGCCGATCAGCAGAGCCAGCAGCTGCCGGTGGTTGCCGACCGGCACGGCGGCCTCACCGGCCAGGTAGACCGGCAGGTTGTTCAGCACGTTCGACAGGCCCCCGCCGACCAGCGAGGCACGGAACATCCCCGTCGGCCCGTCGTCCGTGCCGATCGCCGCGGCCAGCAGCCGGTGCAGCCCGTGCACGTCCACGGTCTGCACCACCAGGAACATCCCCGGCACCAGCACCAGCAGCCGCCACGGGACCAGCGACGGCCGCAGCGCCGCGGGCCGCCGGAACGCGAACGCCACGACCACGACCACGGCCGCCGCGCCGGAGGCCGCCCAGAGCGGCAGGTCGGCCAGGAGTATCGCGGCCAGGAAACCCGCGCAGACCAGCGCGCAGACCCGGAACAGCAGCGGATCCGCCGGCCGGTGCGGCGCCGGCGGCGTGTACCCCGGCGCCCCGCGCCGGCCGCGCCGCCAGTAGAACAGCCACAGGCAGGCCATGGTCACGACGATCGCGGCCAGCTGCGGCGCCCACATCACCGCGGCCAGACCGGTGGGCGAGAGCGCGACCCGGTTGGCCGCCAGCAGATTGGTCAGGTTGGACACCGGCAGCAGCAGGCTCGCGGTGTTGGCGAGCCAGACCGTGGTCATCGCCAGCGGCACCGGCGCGATCCCCACCCGGGAGGCGAGCGCCAGCATCACCGGGGTGAGCAGCACCGCCGTGGTGTCCAGGTTGAGCGTCACCGTGGTGAGCGCGGCGAAGCCCACGCACAGCACGAACAGCGCGGCGTAACTGCCCCGCCCGGCCCGCGCCACCCCGGCCGCGACCACGTCGAACACCTCGGCCTCGCTGGTGAGTTCGGCCAGCACGATGACACTGCCGAGGAAGGCCAGCAGCGGGCCGACCCGGGCCATCGCCGATCCGGCGGTCGGCGCCGGCAGCAGGCCGGTGGCCAGGAACAGCAGGCCGCAGCCGAGCAGGCCCACGGCCACCCAGTCCAGCGTCTGCAGACGTCTCAGAGACAACACAGCCGACAGGATCGCACACGCTCGGCACCGGGGCACCGGGCGGACGATCCCGGTGGTGATCCCGGCGTTACCGTTCCACGAGCTGATGACACGTCATAGAGTGTCACCATGGGGGCTCTTGAGACGAACACCCGGGAACCACTGGACTTCTTCATCAGCTACTCACCGGCCGACGAACGCTGGGCATCCTGGATCGCCTGGACCCTGGAGGAGGCGGGCTACCGCACCATCCTGCAGGCCTGGGACTTCGTGCCGGGCACCAACTTCGTCGAGTTCATGGACCGGGGCGTCACCGAGTCCGCCGCCGTGATCGCGCTGCTCTCCAGCCACTACGAACGCTCCCGGTACGGGCGCCTGGAGTGGCAGGCCGCGCTGCGCGCCGACCCGGACGCGCCGGAGCGCCGGCTGCTCACCGTCCGGGTCGAGGACGTGCCGGTGGACGGCCTGCTCGCCACCATCACCTACGTCGACCTGGTCGGCATCGGCGATCCGGAGCAGGCTCGCCGGCTGCTGTTGGCCCGGATCGAGCAGGCGCTGGACGGCCACGCCCGGCCCGAACTGCGGCCGCCCTACCCCGTCGAGGTGGCCTCCCCCGCCGCCGAGCCCGGCCGGACGACCCCGCTGCCGCTGTCGCCGCTGGCCCGACCGATCGGCCGGACCGGCTGGGGCGGCCGGCGCCGACCGGCGAACCAGCCCGAGTACCCGGTGGCGCCCACGGCCACGGCGGGGCGCGACAGCGTGACCGTGCTGCACCTGGCCGGCCCGTCGTTCGGCCGTGGCCAGGACCCCGACGAACTCCAGGCCGCGGTCTGGGGCGACCTGGTCGAACTCACCCAAGCCGGCGCCCCCGCCCCCGAGCTGCTGGTGGTGACCGGCGACCTGACCGCCTCCGGCAGCCCGCGCGAGTGCGACCAGGCGCTGACCTTCCTCACCGGACTGCGCGCCCTGCTCGGCCTGGAACCGCACCGGGTCGCCATCGTGCCCGGCGGCCAGGACGTCAACCTGGCGGCCTCCCGGGCCTACTTCAGCACCTGCGAGGCGGACGAGCAGCGGCCCCGGCCGCCGTACTGGCCGAAGTGGCGCCACTACACCCGGCTGTTCCAGGAGTTCTACCAGGGCCTCGACGTGGTCTTCGACAGCGACCAGCCGTGGACCCTGTTCCCCGTCCCGGAACTCGGCACCGTGGTCGCCGGCCTCAACTCCTCGATGGCGTACAGCCATCGGCCCGACGACCAGTACGGCTGGCTCGGCCCCGAGCAGGCCGCCTGGTTCGCCCAGGCGCTGCGACCGTACGAGGCCGAGGGCTGGCTGCGGATCGGCGCACTGCGGCACCCGCTCTCCGCGCCCACCCGCTCCACCGCCGGCGGCGCCCGGACCGAGCGCGCCCCCGAGCCGCTGCGCGACCTGGACCGGTTCGCCCGGCTGACCGCACCCCGGCTGCACCTGCTGCTGCACGGACCGGCCGACGGCCACCCGGCCGTCAGCACGCTGCCCGGCGCCGGGCCGTCCGCGCTCCGGGCCGCCGCGCCCGGCGCGCACCAGCTGCTCCGCCTCTCCCGCGACGGTCTCGCCCGCTGGGCCGGGCCGAGCGCCGCCGCGCCCGAGCGGCTGGGCGGCCCCTGGCCCAGCGCCCACCGTGCCTTCCCGCCGGCGCACGCCGAGCCGGCCGGCCCGGCGGAGCCCGTCGCCGCCGCCGAGCCGCCGAGCCGCGAGGCCCGCGCGCTGACCTCCCCGTTGGAGGTGCTGATCGCCCGGGTCGCCGAGGTGTGCCGGACCAGGCACCCGGGTGCCCAACTCCGCACCGTGACCGGCCCGGTGCCGCAACTGCTGGTCACCTGGAACGAGACCGGCTTCGTCCGCCAGCAGCGGGTGGCGGTCTGCGCCGACACGCCCGGGACCGAGGAGGTCGACCGGTTCGTCGCCCAGGTGCACGCCTCGGAGAGCACCGCGCCGAGCGGCGTACCGGGCGACGCCGAGCTGGTCTACGACGGGCCGCCGCCCAGCCGCGCGCTCCGCGACCGGGCGCGCCGGCGCGGTGTCCGGCTGCGCAGCTTCGTCGAGTTCCAGGGGCTGCTCGACCTGCGCGACTACGTCGCCGCACAGAGCGAGCGGCTGCACACCGACACGCAGTACCCGCCGAGCCTCTACCTGCCCCAGCGCTACCGCCGGCTCGACCGCCCGAGCGTCGGCGAACACGAGGGCCTGGTCGACGAGTTGCTGCGGCTGCTCGACGGCGACCAGGGCCGGTTCGTGCTGCTGCTCGGTGACTTCGGCCACGGCAAGACCTTCGCGCTGCGCGAGCTGGCCCGCCGGATCCCGCTCGAACTTCCCCACCTGACACCGCTGTTCATCGAGCTGAAGGCGCTCGACCGGGCGCTCACGGTGGACGAGCTGGTGGCCGCCCACCTGGCCGGGCGCGGCATCGACACCATCGACCTGCGGGCCTTCCGCTACCTGCTCCGGCAGGGCCGGATCGTGCTCCTCCTGGACGGCTTCGACGAGTTGGTGAACCGGGTCAGCTACGAGCGGGCCGCCGACCACCTCCAGGTGCTGCTGGACGCCTCGGTGGACGCCGCCAAGATCATCGTGACCAGCCGGACCCAGCACTTCGCCTCCCAGGAACAGGTGTTCACCGCCCTCGGCGAGCGGGTCGACCAGCACCCGCAGCGCCTGCTGCTCGACGTCCGGGAGTTCACTCCGGCCCAGATCCGCGGCTACCTGGCCAACCGGTACGGCGACGAGACCGCGGCCGACCGCCGGTTCCGCCTGCTGGAGGACATCCCGGACCTGCTCGTGCTCTGCCGCAACCCCCGACTGCTGAGCTTCGTCGCCGAGCTGGAGTACGACCGGCTGCGTGCCGTCGCCGGCGCCGGGCGGGCGCTCAGCGCCGCCGGCCTCTACCAGGAGGTGTTCACCGACTGGCTGCGGTTCGAGGCGCGTCGCGCCCAGGGCGCCCCGGGAGCGGCGCCCGGGCTGAGCCTGGACCAGCTCTGGACCGCCGTCAGCGAACTCGCGCTGCGCCTCTGGGAGAGTGGTCGCAGCGCCCTGCCACTGGATGAACTGACCGACCTGGCAACGGCGTTGACCGGCCTCACGGCGCCTGCCCGGGGAGCCGGCGGCCCGGTCACCTCGGTGCCCCAGGCGGCGCACGCGGTGGGCTCGGGGAGCCTGCTGGTCCGCACCGACGACGGGATGTTCCAGTTCATCCACGGCTCGGTGATGGAGTGGCTGGTCGCCCGGGAGGCGGCGGCCCGGCTGGCGGAGGGCGAGTCCGCGGTGCTCGCCCGGGGCCGCTTCAGCCGGCTGGCGGTCGAGTTCCTCTGCGACCTGGCCGACCACCGGGTCTGTCAGGACTGGGCACGGCGCGTGCTGGACACGTCCGCCGGCGACTCCGGCCGGCCGGACGAGATCGCCCGGGCCAACGCCGTCCGGGTGCTGGCCCGGCTCCGGGTGCCCTCGCACACCGACCTGCGCGGCGCCCTGCTGGCCGGCGAGGACCTCTCCTACCGGGACTTCTCCGGGGTCGACCTCAGCCACGCCGACCTCACCGACGCCCGGCTGGTCGGCTCCAACCTGTCCGGGGCGGTCCTGCGCGGCGCCCGGCTGGTCGGCGCCCGGCTGGATGGCGCCGACCTCACCGGCGCCGACCTGAGCGGCGCCGACCTGCGCCGGGCCAGGCTCATCCGGACCGACCTGCGGGGCGCCCGGCTGGCCGGCGGCCACTGGCAGCGGGCCGCCCTGATCTCGGCCGTCACCGACCCGGCGGTGCTGGCGGCGCCCGAACTCCGGGCCGCCGCCATCGCCCCGGGGCTGCCCGTCGAGTCCGGTTTCCGGCCCTCCGAGGTCGGCGTCCCGTACGGCTTCGACGTCCGTACCAGCCGGCTGCCCGAGCCGCTGGCCTTCAGCAGCGACGGGCAGCTGCTCGCGGTCGGCAGCGACGACGGCAGCGTCCTGGTCTGCGACGCGGTCACCGGCGCCGCGCTGCGCACCCTCAAGGACCACTCGGGCCGGGTGTACGCGGTGAAGTTCGCCGAGGGCGTGCTGGCGACCGGCAGTTCGGACGGCACGGTCCGGCTCTGGGACCCGGTCTCCGGCGCCTGTCGGCAGCGGCTTGAGGTGCACCCCGGCGGCGTCTGGCCGGTCTCGCTCGGCCCGGACGGCGCGCTGCTGGCGAGCGGCGACGCGGAGGGCACTGTCACGCTCTGGGAGACCGGCTCCGGCCGGCGGCTGCACCGGCTGCCCGGCCACACCGCACCCGTGTACACGGCGGAGTTCAGCCCCGACGGCACCCTGCTGGCCACCGGGGACGCCGCCGGGGGAGTGCGGCTCTGGCAGGTCGCCACCGGCCGCCGGATCGCCGAACTTGCGGACCACCAGGGAGCCGTCTACCGGGCCCGGTTCAGTCCGGACGGGCGGACGCTGGCGACCGCCGACGGCGGCGGACCGGCCGGTGGCACGGTCCGGCTCTGGGACCTCGACGGCCGGCGGCCCCGGCACACCCTCACCGGCCACCCCGGTCGGGTCTACACCCTCGCCTTCGACCCGGCCGGCGGGCTGCTCGCCAGCGGTGACACCACGGGCCAGGTCCGGCTCTGGGACGCCGCCGACGGCCGCTCGGCGGGCCTGCTGCCAGGCTGCACCGGCGCCGTCTACCAGGTGTCGTTCGCCCCGGACGGCAGCCGGCTGGCGGCCGGCGACAGCGACGGTCTGGTCCGGGTCTGGCAGGTGCGTCCCGGTGCCGGCGGGTCCGATCCGGCGGCCGTCCCGCTGCTCAGGCAACCGCCGGAGCACCGCGGCTCGGTCTGGGCCTGCGCCTTCCGCCCGTCCGGCGGCCCGGACGGGCCGGACGCCGACCCGCTGCTGGTCACCGGCGGCAACGACGGCCAGGTCCGGCTCTGGGACCCGGCCACCGGTCACAGCCGCCAGCTGCTGCGCGGCCACGGCCGCCGGATCGGCGCGCTCTCCTTCAGCGGAACCGGCGGTCTGCTCGCGGCGGCCGGCAACGACGGCGTGGTCCGGCTCTGGGACCCGGCCACCGGCCGCCGGGTCAGCGAGATCACCGGCCAGAGCAACCGGCTGGTCTCCGCCGAGTTCGGCCCGACCGGTCCGGTGCTGGCCACCGCCAGCAACGACGGCGACATGTACCTGTGGAACGCCGACACCGGCGAGTACCAGCGGCAGCTCGACGTCGAGACCGAACACGTCTGGGCCGAGGCGTTCAGCCCCGACGGCGTCTTCCTGGCCACCGCCAACGACGACGACACGGTGCGGCTCTGGTACCGCTCGACCGGTGCCCACGTGGCGACCCTGGCCGAACACCGCGGTCGGGTCCGCTCGATCGCCTTCGGTGCCGACGGCGGCCGGCTCGTCACCGGTTGCGACGACAGCCGGATCCGGATCTGGGACCTCGCCGCCGGCCGGGTCGAGGCCGTCCTGGAGGGCCACACCGACCGGGTCTACGCCGTCGCCACCGCGCCGGACGACTCCTGGCTGGCCAGCGCGTCCTGGGACGGCCGCGCCGTGGTCTGGGTCGACGGCCGTCCCCGCCACCAGCTGCGCGGGCACACCGGCCGGCTGTGGACCGCCGCCGCCCACCCCCGGGGCAGCTGCCTCGCCACCGCCGGCGACGACCGGGTGATCCGCCTGTGGGACCCGCGCACCGGCCGGGACCTCGGCCGGCTCGCCGGTCACACCGGCCGCGTGCTCGCCGTCACCTTCAGTCCGGACGGCTCGCTGCTCGCCAGCGGCGGCGAGGACGGGACCGTCCGGCTCTGGACCGTCCCGGACGGCTGGAACGGTCGGGACGCCGCCGTGCTCCGGGCCACCCTGGTGGCCACCCCCGGCGGCTGGGCCACCCTGACCCCGTCCGGCGCCTACAAGTACGAGGGCGACGTGGCCGGCGAGTTCTGGCACGCCGTCGGGATGTGCCGCTTCGAGCCCGGCGAACTCGACAGCCAGCTGCCCGGCATCGGCCAACTCGCACTGGACGAGAGGATCTGACGCCGCGTTCGATCGGCTACCACCTCGGACCGGAGATGGCGATCCGCGGCGCGCTTTTCTCATCACTCTCCCAGCGGGGTCTGACCCCGGTCTCACCGGCGCTTGCCAGGGTCGACCCGTGACTCGTCCGGCTGCGGCACGCCGGGACGTGGTCGCGACTGGATCCCCGGGCCACCAGGAGGTAGCGCTGTGTCTGCGATCGCCGTCGACCATCCAGCGAGTGCGGGAGAGGCGAGGCGGGACGGTGTCGGTGGGGCGCGCAGACCCTGGATGTTCTGGCGCTCCCCGGTCGACCAGCCACGCTGGGCCCGGCCGGCGCTGCTGGTGATCGCGACGCTGGCCGCCGTCCTCTACGCCTGGAACATCAGTTCCTCCGGCTTCGCGCCGTTCTACTCGGACGCCGTGAAGAGCATGTCGGTGAGCTGGAAGGCACTGCTGTTCGGTGCGATGGACCCCGGTGCCACCATCACTCCCGACAAGATCGCCGGCTCGTTCGTCCCGCAGGCGCTGTCCGCCCGGATCTTCGGTTTCCACGCCTGGTCGGTGACGCTGCCGCAGTGCGTCGAGGGCGTGCTCAGCGTGCTGGTGATGTACCGGGTGGTACGCCGGTGGGCGGGTCCGCGGGCCGGCCTCGCCGCCGCCGGACTGTTCACCTTCACGCCGGTGGTGGCCTCGATGTTCGGGCACTCCATGGAGGACGGCGCCCTGGTCTGCTGCCTGGTGCTGGCGGCCGACTGCTACCAGCGCGCGGTGCTCGACGGGCGGCTGCGCTGGCTGGTGCTGGCCGGAGTCTGGGTGGGTGTGGGCTTCCAGGCCAAGATGATGCAGGCGTGGATGGTGCTGCCGGCGCTGGCCATCGGGTACCTGGTGGCGGCACCGGTCCGGCTGCGCCGGCGGTTCGGTCACCTGCTGGTGGCGGGTGCGGTCTGCCTGGCGGTGTCGCTGTCCTGGGTGGCGATGATGACGGTCGTGCCGGCCAAGGACCGTCCCTACGTGGACGGCAGCACCAACAACAGCGCCGTCGCGATGGTCTTCGGTTACAACGGCCTGGAGCGGTTCGGGATCCACGTTCCCGGCTCCATCCCGAGCATGGGCAGCGGGATGGGCGGTGGCGGGGCGCACGGCTCCGGCGGTGCGGGCCGGCCGGTCGGACAGCGGCCTGAGGGCGGTCAACTGCCGGGCGGCGGCGCCGGTTTCGGCGCGGGCGCGGGTGCGGGCTTCGGTGGTGGCGGCGCGGGCGCGGGTGCGGGCTTCGGTGGTGGCGGCGCGGGCTTCGGCGCGGGCGCGGCTCCGGGCGCGGGCACGGCCCCGCAGGGCCTGGCGGGCGGCGCCCCGGCGCACGCCGGCGGCCAGGGCGGCGGCTTCGGGGGCATGAACGACGGGCCGAGCTGGCTCAAGCTGTTCCAGGGCAGGTTCGGCCCGCAGATCGGCTGGATGTACCCGCTCGCCCTGCTCGCCCTCGCCTTCGGCCTGTGGACCCGGCGGCGGGCGGAGCGGACCGACCGGCTCCGCGGCGGATTCGTGCTGTGGGGCAGCTGGTTGCTCGTCATCGGCGCGGTGTTCACCGACATGAGCTCCATCCCGCACACCGCCTACATGTCGACCCTGGCCCCCGCCCTGGCGGCGCTCTGCGGCGCCGGCGCGGTGCTGATGTGGGACGCCTACCGCGAGGGCCGCCGGGCGGCCTGGGCGCTGCCCGTCGCGGTCGCGGCCGAGGCCGGCTGGAGCTGGTACCTGAGCACGTTCGACCCCACCTTCCTGCCCTGGCTGAAGTGGCTCATGCTGGGCGCCTCCGTGCTCGGTGTGGTCGCGATGGTGTGGGGACGAGCCACCCGCCGGACCCGTTCCCGGCTGCTGACCGTCGGCCTGCTGGCCGGGCTGGCGGGGGCCGTGGTCACCCCGGTCGCCTGGTCGTCCTCGGTCCTCGACCCGAAGTACGCGGGCAGTGCCCTCGACGCCGGCGCGGGTCCGTCGACCGGGATGGGCGCGATGTTCAAGGGAGTCGCGGACAACAGCCGCGTCGAGGGCATCCTCGGCGAGCCGGGCAAGCAGGGTGGGGCGCAGCCCGGCGGCGCCGGCGCCTTCGGCGGCCTGGGGGGCTCGGCCACCCTGACGAGCGACCAGCGCGCGCTCTACGACTACGTCAAGTCCCACCAGGACGGCGCCAAGTACGTGTTGGCGGTCGACAACTGGTCCTCGGCGTCGCCGTACATCCTGGCCACCGGCGACACCGTGCTGCCGATGGGCGGGTTCAGCGGCTCGGTCCCGCAGCCCTCGCTGAGCGGCTTCACCACGATGGTGCACGCGGGGCAGGTGCGGTTCGTCCTGGTCCAGGGCGGCCGGGGGATGAGCGCCCTCTTCGGCGGCGGTGCCGGCGACGGTTCGGTCACCCAGATCGACTCCTGGGTGAAGCAGAACTGCACCGAGGTGCCGTCCACCAGCTACGGGGTGAACCCCCCGCCGAGCCAGGCCGGCGGCACCCGGTCGCCCGGGCTGGCGGGCCTGGCGGGCATGTTCGGAGGCTCGGCCACCGGGACCCTCTACGGTTGCACGCCCTCGTCCTGAGAGGGTGCCCTCTCGGATCGGTGATCACCCGGGTGGCACGGCCGCGTACGGCCCTGCCACCCGGGTGCGCCACGGGGCAAAACCCCGGGAGGGTCACCGCGGCGTCCGACGGTCCTACCGAAGCGGGGCGATGGCGAGCAGGGCGACGTCGTCGTGGAGCACCCGGGTGTGCCGGGGCAGGTCGGTGTCCAGGAAGTCGATGACCTCGCCGGGACTCGGGGTCGGCCGGCCGGCGAACCGGTCCCGGAGCCGGTCGAGGAGGGGGTAGAAGGCCCCGGCCGGGTCGCGGGCCTCGATCAGCCCGTCGGTGCAGAGCAGCAGCACGTCGCCGCGGGAGAAGCGGTGGGTGTGGGCGGTGGGGCGTACGTCGGCCAGCGCGCCCAGGCCCAGGGGGAGGGCGGGCGGCCCGGTGAGCACCCGGACCTCGCCGCCGGAGATCAGCACGGGTTCGATGTGACCGTGGTTGACGATCGTCAGGCGGTGGGCTCGGGCGTCGTACTCGACCAGGACGGCGGTGACGAACAGCTCGGGGTCGGGCAGGGCGCCGGGCTCGCCGGCCATCCGGTGTTCCATGTCGGCGGCGACCCGCAGCAGGTCGCCGGGCTCGTAGACGGCGTGGCGGAAGCTGCAGAGGACGTCGGCGACCGTCCGCACGGCCTGCAGGCCCTTGCCCCGGACGTCGCCGATGATGGCCCGCTCACCCGCCTGGGTGACGCGGATGTCGAAGAGGTCGCCGCCGACCACCGTGCCGGCCTCGGCGGGGCGGTAGAGCGCCGCCGCCAGCACGTGGCCGACCTGGCGCGGCACCGGGCGCAGCAGGGTGCGCATCAGCGCCTCGGCGACCGAGTTGGCGTGGATCAGGTGGGCTTCCTGGCGTTGCCGGTAGGCGGCGAGCGCGGTGCCGAGGGCGCCGACCAGGGCGGTGGAGATGTAGGCCGCGATGTAGTGGCGCTCCCACAGGTCGCCCGCGTCGCGGCCGGCACAGCACGGCGTGCCGGCCAGGACGCCTTCGAACACGACCGCGAAGACCGTGATGCCGGCGACACCGGCCGGACCGCGGGTGTAGGCCGCGACCACCGGGAGGGCGATGAGCAGGAAGCTCACCGGCCACTGCACGGGGGTCACGGGTTCGAGCAGCAGCACGACCGCGACGTAGCCGGCCGGCAGCCACCGCATCCAGGTCGGCGGAGCGGGCGCCGCCAGGCCGGCGCTGCTCAGCCTGGCGTCGGCCGGATCACCGGTTCGTCGGCGGATCCAGCTCACGTGGACTCCTCGGCGGGCAGGTCCTGCTCGGCCCAGATGGTCTTGCCGCTGGGCGTGTAGCGGGTCCCCCACCGCTGGGTGACCTGGGAGATGATGAAGAGGCCGCGGCCCCCCTCGTCGTCGTTCGCGGCGTACCGCAGGTGCGGCGAGGTGTGTCCGGTGTCGGAGACCTCGCAGGTGAGGCAGCGGTCCCTGATCAGCCGGACCCGGATCGGCCCCGGGGCGTACCGGAGGGCGTTGGTCACCAGCTCGCTGACGATCAGTTCGGTGGTGAACGACAGCTCGTCCAGTCCCCACTCGCCCAGTTTCGCGGTGGTCGCGGTGCGGGCGTCTCCAGCGGCCGTCGGCTCGGTGGGCAGTTCCCAGACCGCCGTCTGGTGGGCGCCGAGCATCCTGGTGCGGGCCAGGAGCAGCGCCGCGTCGTCGTCCACCGGCCCGGGCAACAGCGTCTCCACCGCCTGGTCGCAGAGCTCCTCCAGCGGCCGGCGGTCCTGGCTGAGCACGTCGGCGAGCAGGCCGAGCCCCACCTCGGTGTCGTGGGCGGCGGCCTGGACCAGACCGTCGGTGAAGAGGGCGATCAGGCTGCCCGGGGGCAGCCGGAGTTCCATGCTCCGGAAGGGCATGCCACCGCGTCCGAGGGAGCGGCCCGGCGGGAGCTCGGGGTAGCTGACGCCACTGCCCGGACTGATGATCGCGGGTGGCGGGTGGCCCGCGCACGCCATGGTGCACTCTCCGGAGACCGGGTCGTAGACCGCGTACAGGCAGGTCACCCCGAGGGCCTCGTCGGATCGGGCGCCGGCCCGCTCCTGGCCGGTCTGCCTGACCAGGTCGTCCAGGTGGTCGAGGAGCTCGCTCGGATCCAGGTCCAGTCGGGCGAGGACCCGCACGCTCGTACGGAGGCGACCCATGGTGGCGGCGGCGCGCACACCGTGGTCGAGGACGTCCCCGACGACCAGGCCGACCCGGCTGCCCGACAGCGGGACGACGTCGAACCAGTCACCACCCACGCCGGACCGGCTGTCGGCGGGCAGATAGCGGCTCGCCAGGTCGACGGCGCTCAGCGCTGGCAGGCTGTGCGGCAACAGGCTCCGTTGCAGCCTGAGGGCGGTGGTGTGCTCACGGGTGACGGCCGGCATCAGCAGGGCACCGATCAGCAGGGCGCCCAGGCCCATCACGGTCACCCCGCCGGTCCGTCCGATGAGCGGCAGGTCGAAGGAGGTCGCACCGTAGGCGGGGTTGGCGTAGACGTCGAAGGCCGCGTAGCAGAAGAAGTAGACCATCATCAGCCCGCCCAGGCCGGGGAGCAGGCCCTTGAACACGAGGTCCCGGGAACTGTGGGTGAGCACCCTGCGGAAGTACCAGGCACAGGCGAAGCCGGTGAGGCCGTAGTAGAAGGCGATCGCGAGGCCGACCGACTGGACGGAGTCGGCCAGGACGTCGCGGCTGATCGTCGTCAGCAGGACGAGGAAGCCGATGGAGGCCAGACCCACGCCGACGGTCGACCAGGTGGGCGTGAGGTAGCGGCGGTGCACCCGGGCGAACTGCGAGGGGACGGCCTTGTGCGCGGCCATCGAGAAGACGGTCCGGGCCAGCGGCAGGATCGTCGTCTGGGTGGAGGCGGCCGCGGAGGTCACCACCATGAAGATCAGCAGCTTGGTGAAGACCTGGCCCATGCCCTGGCTGCCGAAGACGGCGCTGCCCAGCCCGGAGAGCACGTCGCCGGAGTTGTCGGCGTTGCCCAGCCCGATTCCCGTCGTGCCGACTCCGGCGAAGGCCTGTGCGGAGGTGGAGACCAGGGAGTAGATGATCAGCAGCAGCACGGTGGAGATGACCGCCGCCCGCCCGGGAGTGCGTCTGCTGTCGGAGCTCTCCTCGTTCACCGAGACGGCGGTGTCCCAGCCCCAGTAGACGAAGACGGCGGCGAGGATGCCCGAGGTCAGCGCGCGGGCCGAGGCGACGTGGAGGGGGTTGAACCAGGACGCGGAGACGTGGAGCGCCGTGCTGGGGCTGCTGGTGTAGACCCTGACCAGGGCGGTGACGGCGAACAGGACCAGGACGGCCACCTCGGTGCAGAGCAGCCAGCGCTGGACGGCGGCCGAGACCTCGATGCCGACGTAGCAGACGGCCGTCATCACGACGATCCAGCCGACACCCGCGACCGTGGTCCACAGCTTGCTGCCGGCGAGCGAGTCGAGACCGAGCAGCCGGAAACCGTAGATGCCGGCGATCTCCGCCAGGTTCGCCATGACGATGACGTCGGCGACGATGATGCCCCAGCCGCCCATCCAGCCGGTGCGCGGACCGAAGGCACGGGTGGCCCAGGTGAAGGTGGTCCCGCAGTCGGCGTCGCTCGCGTTGAGCTCCCGGTAGGCGTACGCGATCAGCAGCATCGGGATGAAGGCCAACATCGTGATGATCGGTGCCTGCAGGCCGACCCCCGCCACGACGAGGCCGAGCGTAGCCGCCAGGCTGTACGCGGGGGCGACGGAGGACAGGCCGATCACGACCGAGGAGAACAATCCCAGAACCCCGGCCTTGAGCCCTTTCTCACCCGCGCCCGAGCCGGGGGCGAGCGGCGCGGCGGGCGCGGCGGAACCACCGGAGAGCTTCACATCTGATTCCAACCCCGAATCCGTTCGCGCGCAACGCCGCACCGGACGGGTGGCGTCGACGACGGTCACACCATCATCCACACGAACTTCCCGTACGCCGCCGACCGGGCCCGGGGCGCGGACCGTGTCGTGCGGCCCTTCCCCGCCGAGTCCTGTGACGGCGCACCGGCCGACACGTCACGGCGCTTCACCGGAGGAGCCGCGGCCATGAGGGCCCTGCGCCCCGCACGCGAGGTCACCGACCTCGCGCCATCCGCCTGAAGGTTCGCCCGGTCGCGGTGCGTCTCACGGACCATGCCCAGGTGCGGGTTAGCTTCGTACCGTGGATCGTGTCGTGTCCCTGTCCCAGCTGTTGCGCCGTCCACTGGTGGGGCGCGACGGCGCGTCCGTGGGTCGCCTCTCCGATGTGATCGTCCGCCTCCGTGGACGTGACTACCCCCTGGTCGCCGGCCTGGTCGCCCGGATCGGGAACCGCGAGGTCTTCCTGCCCATCGAGCAGGTCACCGACTTCGGCCGGGAGCGGATCCAGCTCACCAGCGAGGTCGTGGACCTGCGCCCGTTCGAGCGGCGCGAGGGGGAGGTGCTGCTGCGCGCCGACGTCCTCGGGCACCGGGTGATCGACGTCGCCCACGTCGAACTGGTCCGGGCCCACGACCTCGGCCTGAGCCCGCACCCCGAGGGCTGGATCGTCGCCTGCCTGGACACCGGTCCCCACCGGCTGCGGCTGTTCGGGCGGAGCGGTGCCGGGAGCGGGCGGCACTGGCGGGACTGGAAGTCCTGCGAACCGCTGATCGGCCACGCCCAGTCCGCTCGCGTGCGAGGCCCCTTCGGACGGGTGGGCCGACTCAGGCCGGCCGACATCGCGGATCTGCTGGAGGACGCCAACCGGACCGAGTCCCACGAGATCCTCCAGACCGTGCACGCCGACCCCGAGCTGGAGGCCGACGTCTTCGAGGAGTTGGAGCCCGACTCGCAGACCCGTCTGCTCAAGGAGAAGAGCGACGCCGAGATCGCCGAGGTGCTCACCCGGATGCGTGCCGACGACGCCGCCGACGCGATCAACGACCTGCCGCAGAACCGCCGCCAACCGGTCCTCGACGCGCTGCCCGCCGGCCAGCGCACCAAGGTCCTCACCCTGATGGGCTTCAACCCCTCCAGTGCCGGCGGACTGATGGCTCTGGACATCCTCACCGCGTCCGCGGGCACCACCGTCACCGAGGCGCTGAGTCTGGCCCGGGCGGCCCGCACGCTGCAGCCGGAGGCGCTCACCAGCATCCACGTCGTCCGGGAGGGGAACCGGCTGATCGGCACCGTGACCCTGGTGGTCCTGCTGCAGGCCCGGCCGGACGCCCGCCTGGACGAGGTGATGGCCACCGAACCGGTCCGGGTCCTCCCGGACACCGACGTCGAGGACGTCGCCCTGCTGATGACCGACTACAACCTGCTCACCGTGCCCGTCGTCGACCAGCAGGACCAGATCCTGGGGGTCATCACCGTCGACGACATCCTGGAGACGGTCATCCCCGAGGACTGGCGCCGGCGCGAACCCGCCCCGCACCCGGCCTACCGCACCGACGGCGGCGCCTCCGCCGGGCCCACGCGCGTCACGGACCTGGGCGGATGACGGCGCCCGGCAACCCGCCGGAGCCCACCGGCCGACCCACCCCCGGCAAGCCCGCGACGCCCGAGCCCACGTCCACACCCACGCCCAGGCCCACACCTGCGCCCGGGCCCACCTCCGCACCCGCACCCGAGCCGGGACCCGCGCCCAAGGCGGCGCCCGAGGCGGCGCCCAGGCCGGCACCCAAGCCAGCGCCCAGGCCCAGCGCCGTCCTGGACGAGGCCCACCTCGGCGACATCGAAGGCGCGTTCGGCCGCATCTCCCGGGACGAGTCCGACGAGCGCCCCGGCCCGAAGGCCCGGCTGCTGACCCTGCTGGCGATCATCGGCCCGGGCATCATCGTCATGGTCGGCGACAACGACGCCGGCGGTGTCGCCACCTACGCCCAGGCCGGGCAGAACTACGGCTACTCCCTGTTGTGGGTCCTGCTGCTGCTCATCCCGGTGCTGATCGTCAACCAGGAGATGGTGGTGCGCCTCGGCGCGGTCACCGGCGTCGGCCACGCCCGGCTGATCAACGAACGGTTCGGCCGGTTCTGGGGCTGGTTCAGCGTCGGCGACCTGTTCGTTCTCAACTTCCTCACCATCGTCACCGAGTTCATCGGCATCTCACTCGCCGCGGGCTACCTCGGGGCGTCCAAGTACTGGGTGGTCCCGACCGCCGCCCTGCTGCTGATCGCCGTCATCGCCAGCGGCTCCTTCCGCCGCTGGGAACGCGCGATGTTCGCCCTCATCGCGATCAGCCTGCTGCTGGTCCCGCTCACCCTGCTGTCCGAGCCCAGGTGGGGCCGGGCCGCACACCACTTCGTCGTCCCCGGCATCCTGGGCGGCGTCACCAGCGACGCCGTCCTGCTGATCATCGCGATCGTCGGCACCACCGTCGCCCCCTGGCAGCTCTTCTTCCAGCAGTCCAACGTCATCGACAAACGCATCACCCCCCGCTTCATCGGCTACGAACGCGCCGACACCGTCATCGGCTCCTTCGTGGTCGTCATCGGCGCCGCCGCGCTGGTCATGGTCGCCGACTACGCCGCCCGTGGCACCGCCTTCGCGGGCCGCTTCACCGATGCCGCCGGTGTCGCCCACGCGCTCGACGGGCGCAGCCACGCCCTGGGCGTCATGTTCGCCGTCGTCCTGATGGACGCCAGTATCATCGGCGCGGCCGCCGTCACGCTGGCCACCAGCTACGCCTTCGGTGACGTCTTCAACCTCCGCCACTCACTCCACCGCGGCTTCGGTGAGGCCAAGCAGTTCTACGCCTCCTACAGCCTGATGGTGCTGCTCGCGGCCGCCATCGTGCTCATCCCGGGCGCGCCGCTGGGTGTGATCACCGAGGCCGTCCAGGCCCTCGCCGGCCTGCTCCTCCCGTCCGCCAGCGTCTTCCTGCTCCTGCTCTGCAACGACGCCGAGGTCCTCGGCCCCTGGACCAACCCCCGCTGGCTCAACCTCCTCGCCACCCTGATCATCGCCGTGCTCCTGCTGCTCTCCGCCACCCTGATGGCCACCACGCTCTTCCCGGCCCTGAACGTGAAGGCCCTGGCCGGCCTGCTCGCCGTCGTGCTGGTTGCGGGCCTGGCCGCGGCTGCCGTCGGCCTGTGGATCGCGCGGCGGCGCGCCGGTGCTCCGACCGCACCGGCGCCGACCATGTCCGCGTCCGAGAAGCTGGCCTGGCGGATGCCCCCGCTGGCCCTGCTCAAGCCCGTCCAGTGGTCACCGGGCCTGCGCCTGGGCATGCTCGCACTCCGCGGTTACCTGCTGCTGGGCGCCGTCCTGCTGCTCGTCAAGGCCATCCGCCTCGGCGGCGCGTGACGCACCGGACCGGCGCGTGTCAGTTGACGCAGGGGATGCCGCCCATCTTGACCGGGGGTCCCTGCATGGGCAGGGTGGCCGTCGGGTCGGGGGTGCTGCCGCCGCCGCTGGCGGGGGCGGGTGCCGAGCCACCGGGCGGGGTGTAGTCGGTGCCGAGGGTGACCACGATGTGCCCGGCGGGCACCTGGGAGGACGGCTCGGCGGTGGTGCCGTAGCGGGCGGCGACGCCTTGGGCGCCGTCCTTGGCACCGGCGCCGTAGGTGACCGTGGTGCTCTTCGGACGGGTGCCGGCCTCGCCGATCCGGCCGCCGGTGTAGCCCATCCCGGCCAGGGCCTTGGCCTCGGCCGCGGCGGCGCCGGTGACCGTCGAGGCGTTGTACACGTCGACCGTGCCCGAACCGGTCTTCCCGGCGGGCGTGGCGGCGGCCGGGGACGGGCCGGCCGAGGAGGAGTCGGCGGGTGCCGGGGCCGGTGCGGGGTCGTGCCCGAAGAGCTGCTGCACCTCCCGCCTTATCAGGGCGGGGTCGACGGTGTTGACGTCCTCGCCCCCGATGGTCGCGAAGCCGCTGATCGGCAGGGTGTTGAACTCGACGTTCCCGCCGGTGAGGTTGGTGGCCTGCTGGGCGAAGTCCAGGATGTTCAGCTGGTTGTCGATCACCACGTCCTTCTTCACCACGTCGAAGAGGGACTGCATCTTGCCGATGTCGCCGAAGATGCCCTCGCTCTTGAGCTTGTACTCGACCGAGGAGATGAAGGCCTGCTGGCGGTGGGTGCGGTCGAGGTCGCCGTTCGGCAGGTTGTGGCGCTGGCGGACGAAGGCCAGCGACTGGGCGGCGTCGAGGGTGTTGATGCCGGCCACGCCCTTGAAGCCGGAGCCCTGGCCCTCCTCGGCCGGGTCGCTGGTGGCGTGGTTCAGACAGACCTGGACCGGCCCGACGGCCTGCGCGATGTCGTAGAAGCCGAGCAGGTTGACCTCGGCGAAGTGGTCGATCGGGATGCCGAGGAAGTTCTGCACGGTGGCCAGGGTCGCCGCCCGGCCCGCGTCCCGGCTCTGCTGCTCCAGCTGGGCCCCCTTGAGCCCCTGTGCCTGGAGCTTGGTCTCGGCGGCCGCCTTGGCGATGCCGTACGCCTCCTTGACCTTGTGCATCCTGCCGTCGGCACCGTAGGTCTGGACGTAGTCGTCGCGCGGGATGGAGAGCGCGGTGACCTTGCCGCCGTTGGCCGGTATGTGCAGCACGATCAGGCTGTTGGTGTTGTAGCCGCCGACGTTGCTGCTGGCACCGGCCTGCAGGTCGTCCTCGACGAACTGCGGCGGAAGGTCGTTGCCGTTCATGTCCTTGCGGCTGTCCAGGCCGATCAGCAACAGGTTGACCGAGTTGTCCAGGTGCGGCGGCGCGCCCTTCTGCACGCTGCTCAGGGCGTCGGAGGTGTTCAGGCCGGTGGTCAGGGACCGGTACGTGTACCAGGTGACACCGCTGGTGGCGAGGACCGCCAGGCCGACCCCGCACACGACGGTGCGCCCGGCGATGGCCAGCGGGGAGGGGCGGTGCCGCCCCGGTACGGAGGTCTGGCGGCGGCTCGCGCGCCGTCGGTCGTCAGGGGTGCGCTCAGCCACGACGGTTCCTCCCGTCCCGGGTCCGCCGGTCCCGGGCGATCCGGACCAGGACGACGAGCAGCGCGGCGCCGAGCGCCGCGAGCATGACCGGGAAGTCGTTGATGGTCCAGCGGGCCGCGCCGGTGGCCAGGGCCTTGGAGCCCTGGTACTTGGCGGAGTCGCCGAGCAGTTCGGCGGCGGCCGTGGTGGCCAGGACGACGGTCGGTGACGCCGGCAGCACCCACCACCAGCCGGAGCGTTCGGCCAGGGCGGCCGCGCCGGCGGTACCGAGGACGGCGCAGCTGTCGAAGATCAGGCCCAGCCCCGGGGCGACCGCCTCGTCGACCAGCGCTCCGACCAGCGGCAGCCCGAGCAGCAGCAGGGCGATCAGGCCGCCCTGCCGCTGGGGTCGGGCCGCCGGCCGCCCGCCACGGGACAGCGGACCGGGACGGCTCTCGTCCGGCCGGTCGTCCGATCCCCGCGCGGGTGGGGGTGGTGGTTCCGGCTGGTCCCGCCAGAGATCTATGCCCTCGCTGGGCGTGACCGCCCACTGCTCTGCCACGCGCTCATCCTCATACAGTCAGCCGATGCGCCAATGGTTGCTCGGTTGCGCAATATAGCAACTGTTCATGACGTCGCGTCGCCGGGCGGCACGGGATGGGGGAGTGGCCGGTTGCCGGCGGTCCGGAACCGCCGGCGCTTCCCCGGTCGGCTCCTGGCGACGGGCGATGTCGGCCGGTCGGCGTGCGGTCCTCCGAGGAGGTGGTCGGGATGGCACCCGGCAGTCGGTCCCGAGCCCGACCAGCTTCCAGGAGGTCCCACGGTCCTCGGTGGCAGTCGTCCACGGACTCCAACTACCCGACCGGGTAACCTGGTTCGACGTTCACCCAGGCCGTTGTGCGGTCGTCATGGGCGCGATCCGCCTGCCTCCGCCCGGTGCGCGGACGTGGCCGCCGCCTCCTGGCGACGGCACGCCCGACCGTCGAGGGACCACGCCACTGTGACCGCCGCCGGCCGAACCAAGCGGCCTGGGGCCGTTCCGTCGGCCTGGCCGCACAGCGTCACCGCCCGGCCACCCGGGTCCGCCCGGCTGGGGTGCCCCCGCTCAGCACTGCGGTCGCCGGCCGTGGTTCGCGGCGTGGTTACGACGGGTCTTCTTCTTGCGGCGTCGCTTCGATGACATGTCGGCCTCCTCGCTCGCTGCTGCGTTTCGCCCCTCTCCAACGTTGCACATGCGCGGCCCGTCGGCGCGGCGTCGACGTTCGGCAGGCGTTCGGCAGGCGGTCGGCAGGCCGTCGGGCGCCGCCGTGTCAGCGCCGGAACCGCCCGGTCAGGACGCTCCACCAACCGCGTCGCTGCCGGGGGATGGCGGCCGCCGTGGCGGGCGGTTCGGCCGGCTCGGCCGGCAGGGGGGCGGGCGCTGCCGGCGGGGTCGTGGGCGCGTTGCCTTCGGCGATCGCCGTCTCTTCCCCGGGCTTCGTCGGCGGGGTGAAGCTCACCGGCAGCTCGACCAGGTGCTGGGACAGCCAGGCCGAGGTCCAGGTCAACTCCCCCTCGGGAAGGGCGAGTCGGAGATCCGGCAGGCGGGTCAGCAGGATGTCGATGCCGGTCTCCGCGATGGCCCGCCCGATGTCCTGGCCGGGGCACTCGTGCGGGCCGCTGCCGAAGGCCAGGTGGGAGCGGTTGCCGTAGAGCGGCTGCGACAGGTCGGGACGGACGACCGGGTCGACGTTGCCGGCCGCGAGACCGAGCAGGAGCATGTCGCCGGCCCTGATCTGCTGCCCGCCGAGCTCGGTGTCGCCGGTGGCCCAGCGGCCCGCGACCAACGACATCGGCGCGGAGTCCCAGAGGACCTGGTCCAGGGCGTCGGGCAGGGTCATGTGGCCGCCGGACAGGTGGGCGCGGAACCGCCGGTCGGTGAGGACGAGCTTCAGGGTGTCCGCGATCAGGTTGACGGTCGTCTCGTTCGCGGCGAGCAGCACCACCCGCAGGTGCTCCAGCACCTCGTCGTCGGTGAGCCCGGCGCCGTGCTGCATCAGCCATGACACGAGATCGGCGCCGGGCGCCACGCGCTTGCGCTCCATCATCCGGCGCAGCGTCGCCACGACGTAGTCGTTGCTCTCGATCGCCGTCTCGGTGCCCTTCATCAGGTCCCGGGCGGCTTCGACCAGTCGGGGCCCGTACTCCTCGGGCATCCCGACCACCTGCGTCATCACGAGCATCGGCAGGTGCTCGGCGAACTGGGCCACCAGATCGGCCCGGCCGGTGGATCCGAAGTCCTGGATCAACTGGTCGGCGAAGCGGGTGACGTAGCGGCGGATCCCGCGCCGGTCGAAGCGGTTCAGACTTTCGGTGACCGCCCCGCGCAGGCGCCGGTGCTCCTCGCCGTCCGCGAACACGCACAGCGGCTGCCAGGCGATCACCGGCATCAGCGGGGAGTCCGGGGTGATCCGACCCTCCTGGAACGCCGTCCAACGGCGGGAGTCCCGGGAGAAGCGGGAGGGCGTGCGCATCGCGGTGAGGTTCGCGGAGTGGCCGAGGACCAGCCAGGCCGGGAGGTCACCGTGCAGCAGTACGGGCGCCACCTCGCCGTGCTCGGCGCGTAGTTTCTCGTACAGACCTGCCGGGTCGGCCTCGGCCTCCGGCCCGTAGAGCCGCCGGAGGCCGTTGGCGCCGAGCCCCTGGGCGCCGAGTCCGTGGGCGGGGCAGCCGGGCGGCGGGGTGAGGGAGGCGTCGTCAGGGAACGAGGTGGTCACGGTGTCTCCGGGGTCGGCGCCAGGCGGTCGTCGTGGGGCGCGGTCGTCGTGGGGCGCGGTCGTCGTGGGGCTGGCAGGGCGGGTGCGGTCACCGCGCGGGCGGGGCCGAGAGGTCGTACAGGTAGCGCATCAGGGCCATCAGGACGTCCCGGCTGGATTCGCGGGTCCGGGCGTCGCACGCGACGATCGGCACCTCGGGGGGCAGGTCCAGGGCGGCCCGCAGTTCCTCGGTCGGGTAGGTCGGCGACTCGGGGAAGGTGTTGGCCGCGACGACGAAGGGCACGCCGCGGTCCTCCAACCGCCCGATCACGTCGAAGCTGACTTCGAGCCGGCGGGTGTCGACCAGCACGACCGCGCCGAGGGCCCCCTCGAACAGGCCGTTCCAGAGGAACCAGAACCGCTCCTGCCCGGGGGTGCCGAACACGTACAGCACCAGTTCGTCGCTGATGCTGATCCGGCCGAAGTCCATCGCGACCGTGGTGGAGGTCTTGAGCTCGACCCCGGCGAGGTCGTCGACGCCGGCTCCGGCCTGCGTCATCGTCTCCTCGGTGGTCAGCGGGCGGATCTCGCTCACGGAACCGACCAGGGTCGTCTTGCCGACGCCGAAACCGCCCACGATCACCACCTTGACCGCCATGGCGGCCGAGTCCGGGAGCAGGTCCGCGCTCTGCGGCCCCACCACCACCTCAGAGCTTCTGTAGTCCATGCATCACCGCCTCCAACAGGGCGCGCTCGGGAAGGATCGCCTGCGGGACACCGGCGCGGGCCTCGATCCGCCCTTCGGCGAGGAGGTCCGCCAGCAGCACGGTGACCGCGCTCATCGGCAGCCGCAGGTAGGCGGAGATCTCGGCCACGGACAGCGGCGAGCCACAGATCCGCAGGATCGCCGCGTGCTCCGGCTGCATCGTGAGGGTCGGCTCCGAGCCGGAGACGATCAGGGTGACCAGGTCGAACGTGGTCCGCTCGGCCGGACCGCTGCGGCCGCGGGTGATCACATAGAGACGTTCCGGGTCGTTGCCGTCCCAGTCCTGGTCCGCAACGCTCATGTGCCCGCCTCGCAGGGCTCGGCCCGCGCTTCGCCCACGCGCACCGCCCGGACGACGAACGCGTTTCGCCCGCTCATGCGACCTGCTCGCTGTTGCGCGGAGCCGTGCTGAGGTGTTCGCCGATCCGGGCGACCAGGTCCCGCATCCGCTGGCCCATCAGCCCGGCGTCGACCCCCTCGTCGGCGAGCACCGCCAGGTAGGCCCGGGCGCCGGCCGCCATCAGGTAGAAGAAGCCGCCGCCCATCTCGATCACGACCAGCCGCATCCGACCGTCACCGTGCGGGAACTCGTGTCCCACCGCGGTGGCCAGGCTCTGCAGGCCGGCGCAGGCGGCGGCGAGGCGGTCCGCGGTGTCGTTGTCGGTGCCGTGCTGGGCCATCCGCAGGCCGTCGGCGGAGAGCACGACGATGTGCCGGGTGTGCGGAACGCCGTCCGCCAGCTCCTTGAGCATCCAGTCCATGTTGGTCCGCTGCTGAATCACTGCTCGCCCTTCCCTGCCGACTCTTCACTGGTGTGGCCGGCCGCACTGGTGGACGGCGCGTGGCCGTTCACCCCCTCGTGGAACGCGGCCAGCCACATCCCGGGCTGTACCGGCGCCTGGGCCGGCTCGGTGACCCTGGAGGCCCCGGGAGCGACCGTCCGGGCGGGTGCGGCGTGACGGCGGCGTTGCGGCAGGCCGTTCGGGGTCCGCTCGGTCACCACCGGAATCCCGTCGTCGGCCGGGACCGGTCCGGTGGCGGCCCCCCGGGAGGACCTGAAGGACGACCCCGTGGCGGAGGCGGGTACCGTCCTCGACCCCCACGGCCGCGGTCCGCCCGCCACCCGGGGGCCGGAGGCGATGCCGATGCCGTGCGCGCGGCCGGTGGCGGGCGCCGTGGTGATGAGCTCCTGCGGCACGATCAGCACGGCGCGCACCCCGCCGTAGGCGGAGGGACGCAGCGAGACCTGGAAGCCGTACGCCTGCGCGAGTCGGCCGACCACGGCCAGGCCGAGCCGCGGGGTCTCGCCGAGGTCGTTGAGGTTGATGCCGGCCTGCGCGTCCCGGAGCATCCGCTCGGCGCGGGCCCGCCCCTCCTCGCTCAGGCTGAGGCCGCCGTCCTCGATCTCGATCGCGATGCCGGTCTGCACCTCGACCGCGGTCAGGTGCACGTTGGTCTGCGGCGGGGAGTAGCGGGTGGCGTTGTCCAGCAGTTCGGCGAGTGCGTGGATGAGCGGCTCGACCGCCGGTCCGACCACGGCCACCTGGGACACCGGGTGCAGTTCCACCCGCTGGTAGTCCAGGATGCGCGACATGCCGCCGCGCAGCACGCTGTACAGCGGCACCGCCCGGCCCCACTGCCGGCCGGGGCGGGCGCCGCCGAGCACGGCGATGCTGTCCGCGAGGCGGCCGATCAGCGCGTTGCCGTGGTCCAGCCGCAGCAGGTCCTCGAAGACGGCGGGGTCGTTGCCGTGCCGGTCCTCCATCGAGCGCAGGTCCTGGGCCTGCCGGTGGACGATCGCCTGGACCCGGCGGGCGATGTTGACGAAGGCCCGCTGGGCGGACTCGTGCAGGGCGTCCTCGTTGTCGACCGCCTCCAGGACGGTGCGCAGCACGGCCTGCCGGGCGGCCCGGAACTCCGCGCCGACGATGGCGTCGTGGGACTCGTACGCCCTCAGCACGTCCTCGATGAACGCGCCGCGCTGGAGCCGGGCGACCGCCTCGGGCAGGGCGAACCTGGCCAGCCGGTCCGTCTCGCTCTCCTGCCGGGCCAGCCGACGGCGTAGCTCGCTCTCCTGCCGGGCGGAGCGCTCGCGCAGGTTCGCCAGCGCGTACCCCCGGCGTGCCGCCTCGGCGGCCACCACGGCCACCGCCACGGTGCCCACCACCCCGAACCAGACCGCTCCCGCGCGGGCGCCGGCGGAGGCCACCGACGCGGCGACGACAGCGGCCGCCGCCGTCACGATCGTTGGCAGGAGCCACACCAGAACGGGAGCGGAGCGCCAGCCTCCTGGTGACGATCCAGCACGAAGCATCATCATCCTCAAACGATCGGAAGAGTAGGGAAGGACGGACCGGGAACGCGTCCGGACGGGGCTCTCGCTCCGCCGGCCGGGGTGGTACTGGCACCAGGATTGCCCTGACCCGGGCTTGTCGTACCGGTGCCCAGCCTCAGTTCGCCCATGAGGGGGTTCTCCCCGGAAATCGCCACGTGGTGCGGGAACTCCGTGCTACGGCGCGATCCACGACATGACCTGGATCTTTCCGGTCCGCGCTGTCCCCGCGGAGGTGACCGGCCTCCCGGCGTCGCCGATCTCCCCGGGACATGGCTGGTCCCGGCCGCGCGGACGGCCGGGACCATGGAATTCGCCGGTCAGAGCCGGGGGATGACCTCGCGCCCGTAGGCGTCGATGGTGTCCTCGATGGCGTCGTGCATCGCGTAGAGGGCGAACTGGTCCACGCCCAGCGCCCGCAGCTCCTCCAGCCGGGCCACCTGCGCCGCCGGCGGGCCGATCAGGCAGAACCGGTCGACGATCTCGTCCGGCACGAACGTGGTGTCCGGGTTGTCCACCCGTCCGTGGTGGCTGTAGTCGTACCCCTGACGGTTCTTGATGTACGCGGTGAGGGCCTCCGGCACCAGGTCGGAGTGCTCGCCGTAACGGCTGACCAGGTCGGCCACGTGGTTGCCGACCATGCCGCCGAACCACCGGCACTGCTCGCGGGCGTGCGCCAACGCCGCCGGCGACTCGTCGGCCGTGACGTAGGCCGGCGCGGCGACGCAGATGGTCAGCGCGGCCGGGTCGCGACCGGCCTCGGCCGCCGCGGCCCGGACCGCCTTGACCATGTACCCGGTGAGATAGGGATCGGCCAGCTGCAGGATGAACCCGTCGGCCTGGCGGCCGGTCAGCGCGAGCGCCTTGGGACCGTAGGCACCCATCCAGACGGGCAGCGCGCCGTCGCGCACCCACGGCAGGTGCATCTCGGTGCCGTCCACCTCGACCGACCGCCCCTCGGCCAACTCCTTGATGGCGTGCATCGCCTCGCCCAGCCGGGCCAGCGTGGCGGGCCGCCGGCCGGCCACCCGCATCGCGGAGTCGCCGCGCCCGATGCCGCAGACCGTGCGGTTGCCGAACATCTCGTTGAGCGTGGCGAAGAGCGAGGCGGTCACCTCCCAGGTCCGGGTGGACGGGTTGGTGACCATCGGCCCGACCTTCAAGTGCCGGGTCTGGCCGAGGATCTGACTGTAGATCACGAATGGTTCCTGCCAGAGCACGCAGGAGTCGAAGGTCCAGCCGTGGCTGAAGCCGGCCGCCTCCGCGCGCTTCATCCGCTCGACGAGCAGCCGGGCGGGCGGGTCGGTCTGGAGCACGAGCCCAAAGTCCATCAGCGGCACAACCGTTCGGTGGTCGGAAGCGGATCAGGTCAGGTACTGGCAGGTGTCGCGCCGCAGGAAGGTGCCGTGGCCGGCCCGGCCGAGCCACTCGCCGCGGTCCAGCACCACGCTGCCCCGGGAGAGCACCGTCCGTGCCCGGCCGGTGAGTTGACGGCCCTCGTAGGCGGAGTAGTCGACGTTCATGTGGTGGGTGGCGGCGGAGACCGTCTGCTTCGCCGTCGGGTCGTAGACCACCAGGTCGGCGTCGGCGCCGGGCGCGATGGTGCCCTTGCGCGGGTGGAGGCCGAACATCCGGGCCGGGGCGGCGCAGGCGATCTCGATCCACCGCCTTCGCGACAGGTGCCCGTCCAGCACGGCCTGGTGCAGCAGGTCCATCCGGTTCTCCACCCCGGGCAGCCCGTTGGGGATCTTCGAGAAGTCGCCGCGGCCGAGCTCCTTCTGGCCCTTGAAGCAGAACGGGCAGTGGTCGGTGGAGACCACCTGGAGGTCGTTGACGCGCAACCCCCGCCACAGCGCGGCCTGGTGCTCACGCGGCCGGAGCGGCGTGGAGCAGACGTACTTGGCACCCTCGAAGCCCGGCTCGGCCAGGTTCTCGGTGGAGAGGAAGAGGTACTGCGGGCAGGTCTCGCCGAAGACGTTCAGCCCCTCGCGCCGTGCGGTGGACAGCTCGGCGAGCGCCGAGGCGGCCGAGACGTGCACCACGTACAGCGGCGAGCCGGCCACCTGGGCCAGCTTGATGGCGCGGTGGGTGGCCTCGGCCTCCAACAACTCCCGGCGGACCTCGCCGTGGTAGCGCGGGTCGGTGTGGCCGGCCGCGAGTGCCTGCTCGACCAGCACGTCGATCGCGATGCCGTTCTCCGCGTGCATCATGATCAGGCCGCCGTTCCCGGCACCGCGCTGCATCGCCCGCAGGATCCGCCCGTCGTCGCTGTAGAAGACGCCGGGGTAGGCCATGAAGAGCTTGAACGAGGTGGACTCGCCGGAGGCGACCAGCAGGTCCATCTCCTTGAGCACCGCGTCGTTGACGTCCGAGACGATGGTGTGGAACGCGTAGTCGATCGCGCAGCGGCCCTCGGCCTTGGCGTGCCAGGCGTCCAGGCCCTCCCGCAGCGAGCCGCCGACCGGCTGGACCGCGAAGTCCACGATGGTGGTGGTGCCGCCCCAGGCGGCGGCCCGGGTGCCGGTCTCGAAGGTGTCGGAGGCGTGCGTGCCGCCGAACGGCAGCTCCATGTGGGTGTGCGCGTCCACCCCGCCGGGGATCACGTAGTGTCCGGTGGCGTCGATCTCGGTGTCGGCGGTCCAGGCCTCGGCCGCGCCGCTGCCGGTGGCGGCGAGCGCGACGATCCGCTCGTCCTCGACCAGCACGTCGGCGGTGGTCTCCTCGGTGGCGGTGATCACCAGGCCGCCCCGGATCACGGTCCGGCTCATACCGGCTCTCCCGCCACGTCGATCCGGCGCAGCGCCTCGACCAGCAGGTCGCCGCCCTCGCGGGCCTCGGCCTCGGTGAGCGAGAGCGGCGGGGCGATCCGCAGCACGTGGCCGGCCCGGCCGCCCTTGCCGATCAACAGACCCAGTTCCCGGGCGTGTTCGAGCGCGGCGGAGGCGGCCGCGGCGTCCGCCAGCTCGACCGCGAGCATCAGTCCCCGCCCGCGCACCTCGTGCACGGCCGGCAGCTTGGCACTCTCCAGCCGCTCGCGCAGCACGGCGCCGGTGCGCCGGGCGTTGCCCTGCAGGTCGTTGGCGAGCAGGTGGCGCAGGTTGGCCAGCGCCGCCGCGGTGGTGATCGGGCTGCCACCGAAGGTGGAGATCGAGTTGGCCCCCAGGCAGTCCATGACCTCGGCCCGGGCCACCACCCCGCCCATCGACATGCCGTTGGCGATGCCCTTGGCGAAGGTGAGCAGATCGGGCGGGCCGGCCTCGGCGTGCGCCTGCCAGCCCCAGAAGTGGTCGCCGGTACGGCCCCAGCCGGTCTGCACCTCGTCCGAGATCCACAGGATGCCGTGCCGGTCCAGCACCCGCTTGAACGCGGCGAGCAGCCCGTCCGGTCCGTGGGTGAACCCGCCGACGCCCTGGATGGGTTCGGCGATCAACGCGGCGACCGTGCTCTCCGCCTGGTCGAGCATCTCCTCCAGGTCGGCCACACAGGCGGCGATGAACTCGCCGTCGGAGAGCGCCGCGAACGGTCCGCCGGTGCGCACCCCGCCGTGCACGTAGAGGGTCTGCAGCGGCGAGAGGCTGGTGGGCGACCAGGAGGCGTTGCCGGTGATGCCCACCGTGCTGAACGAGCGCCCGTGGTAGCTGTTGCGCAGCGCCACCACCTGGTTGGAGCGGCGGTAGCAGGTGGCCAGCAGCAGGGCGGCGTCGTTGGCCTCGGTGCCGGAGGTGGTGAAGAACACCTTGGCGTCCGGGATGCCCGACAACTCGGCGATCTGCTCGGCCAGTTCGACCATCGTCGAGGAGAGGTAGAGGGTCGAGGTGTGCAGGATCCGGCCGGCCTGCTCGGCCACCGCCGCAGTGACCTCGGGCAGTGCGTGGGCGGTCATCGTGGTCAGGATGCCGCCGAAGAAGTCCAGGTAGCGGTTGCCGGCGGCGTCCCAGACGTGCCGGCCCTCGCCGTGGGTGAGTTCGAGCGGTTCCCGGTAGTAGGTGGCCAGCCAGGCGGGCAGCACGGCGCGGTGGCGGTCCAGCAGGGGTCGGGTCATGCGGCTCTGCACGCTCCTTGTCGGTGGGCCCGCTGGCGGTGCGGCCGGCGGGCGGGTCGGGGTGCTCACGCCTCGGTCAGCTGTTCACGGCTGGGTCAGCGGTCCGTACGCGTCGGGCCGGCGGTCGCGGTAGAACGCCCACAGCTGGCGCACCTCGTCGATCACCCCGAGGTCGAGATCGCGCACCACCAGTTCCTCCTCCTTGTCGGAGGCCACCTCACCGACGAACTGGCCCCGCGGGTCCACGAAGTAGGACGAGCCGTAGAAGTCGTTGTCGCCGTACTCCTCGGTGCCGACCCGGTTGATCGCCGCGATGAAGTACTCGTTGGCGACCGCGGCGGCCGGCTGCTCCAGCTGCCAGAGGTGGCTGGAGAGGCTGCGGCTGGTGGCGGAGGGGTTGTAGACGATCTGGGCGCCCGCCAGGCCGAGCGCCCGCCAGCCCTCGGGGAAGTGCCGGTCGTAGCAGATGTAGACGCCGACCTTGCCGACCGCGGTGTCGAAGACCGGCCAGCCCAGGTTGCCCGGCTTGAAGTAGTACTTCTCCCAGAACCCCTTGACCTGCGGGATGTGGTGCTTGCGGTACTTGCCCAGGTAGCTGCCGTCGGCGTCGATCACGGCCGCGGTGTTGTAGTAGAAGCCCGCCTGCTCGACCTCGTAGACCGGCACGACGATCACCATGCCTAGCTCCCGGGCGAGCGCCCGCATCCGGACCACGGTGGGACCGTCCGGCACGGGCTCGGCCCAGCGGTAGTGCACCGGGTCCTGCACCTGGCAGAAGTACGGGGAGTTGAAGACCTCCTGGAAACCGATGATCCGCGCACCCTGGGCCGCCGCCTCCCGGGCGTACCGCTCATGGTTGTCGATCATGGAGTCCTGGTCACCCGTCCACCTGGTCTGGACGAGCGCCGCACGAACGATCTGGGACATGGAAACCGCTCCTGTCAGAGAGGGCTGGTTGGTCCTGGTCCTGTGTATACGCGACGGGCCGCGGTCGCGACGGGTACCGACGACCCGGCGCCGGCCGCGTCACCCGGGTGGCCCGTTTGGCGGCCGCCGCGGTGTGCCGTGACGGGAATGCTGTTGGACATTCCCCATCCGCCGGGGCGGCGAACCCGACGACCTGTCAGGCCCGGGCGGAGTTCCCTGCCATCCTGCCGCTGGCGTGCCCGGAACGTCGTGATCCCGTTTGGCCCAGCGGGCGAACCAGGCGGCCTCCGCCGTCGTCCTTATGGACATGACGAACTTCGTTTCCAAGCGTGCCGCGCTGCTCGCGGCCGGTGTCGCCGCCCTCGGTCTGTCCCTCACCGCCTGCGGCTCCGGCGGTTCGACCGCCTCCGCCGGGGCCGCGGGCGCCCCGGCGGCCGGCAGCAGCGTCGCGGCCGCCGCCGGTTCCGTCACCTCGGGTGGTGGTGGCACGGCCCAGCAGACCGGAGCGCAGACCTCCGGCGGTGGCCGCACCGGCTCGACCGGTTCGGGCTCCACGGGCACCAAGGGCACCGGCGGGTCCGCTTCCGGCACCGCGCAGGCCGGCGGCCCGGGAATGTCGGCGGGTGGCGGTCCCGGCAACGGCTGCACCCCGGGGCAGGTCTCCGTCACCAGTGCCGACGGCGGGGCGGGGATGGGTCACCAGGGTGTCGTCCTGGTCTTCCGCAACACCTCCTCGAACGGCTGTAGCCTCTACGGCTACCCGGGCGTGGCCGCGGTCGACGCCTCCGGCAAGCAGGTCGACCAGGCCCAACGCACCCTGAACGGCTACCTCGGCGGCGCCCAGTCGGTGACCGCCGTCCAGCTGGCGCCGGGCGCCCAGGCCTCGGCCCTGCTGGAGGGCGACGACGTGCCGTCGGGCAACAAGCCCTGCCTGACCTACGCCTCGCTGCTGGTCACCCCGCCCGGGACCAAGACCTCCACGCCGCTCGGGGTGACCGTGGCCGACTGTGACGGGCTGCAGGTCCACCCGGTCGTCACGGGCGCCTCCGGGAGCGCCCAGTAGCCGCCCCGCCGCCCGGCGGCCCGGTGGCGGGCCGCCGGGCGACCGGATAATGAAGGAGGAGGAAGTTCCCGTCGGTCGGGCCACGGGAGGAGGAAACCATGATCGTCCGAATCTGGGAGGCGAAGGTCATCCCCGGTCAGGTCGGCGAGTTCTGCACGCTGCTCGCGACCAAGGTGATGCCCCAGCTGGTCGGCTTGGACGGGTTCCTCGGTGGTGAGCTGCTGCGCGCGGTGCCGGACAGCTCGCACCGGGTCCTGGTGGTCACCCGGTGGCGGGACGAGGAGGCGCTGCGCGGCTACGCGGGCCCGATGTGGGCGATCCGGCCGGTCTGGTCCGACTCGGACATCAGCCATTTGGAGCATCCACCGGAGGTTTCGCACTTCGGCGTGGTCACCACCGCCCCCTGAGGCCGTCCGTTCGGTGACGGGCCGCCGAGAGCTATTTCCAAAGAACTCTTTGCAAAGAAGTCTTTGCGGTCTACGGTGCTGCCATGACCGAAGACACTCCTGACCGGCCTGCCATGGACGAGGTCGCCGTCCTGGACGCCAAGGGGCTTCGGGCGCTGGCCCACCCCGTCCGGGTCCGGCTGCTCGGCCTGCTGCGCCGGTACGGGCCGTCCACCGCCACCCGGCTCGCCGAGCGGATGGGCCTGACCTCCGGTGCGACCAGCTACCACCTGCGCCGGCTCGGCGAGGCCGGCTTCGTCGCGGAGGACCCCGAGCGGGGCAACGCCCGCGAGCGCTGGTGGCGGGCGGTGCACCGGACGACCTCGTTCAACGACCTCGATCTGCTCGACCAGGAGCCGGAGGCCGTCGAGGCGTACCTGAGGTCCGGGCTGGCCGTCTACGCGCTGCGCGGCCAGCGCGCGTTGGACGAGATCCGGACCATGCCGAGCGCCTGGCAGCGGGTCCTCGACCTGAACGACTGGACACTGCGACTCACGCCCGACGAGGCCGCCCGCCTGCGCGCGGAGCTGGCCGAGCTGGTCGGTCGTTACCGCCGGGACACCCCGGAGGCGGCCGCCGGCGCGCCGGCCGGTGCCCAACGGGTGGGCCTGATCACCCAGTTGCTGCCGGAGCTGGACACCACCGGGACCGGCGGGGGAGCGGCGGAGGAATGAACAGCTCACGGGGGAACAGCCGGCGACCACTGGTCGGGCTGCTGGCGGCCACCGGCGTGTCGCTGACCGGGACCAGGGTGTCGGCCATCGCGATGCCCTGGTTCGTCCTGGTCACCACCGGCAGCGCCACCCGCACCGGGCTGGTGGCCTGCTGCGAGATGGCGCCGTACGTGATCGCCAAGGCGTTGAGCGGCCCGCTGGTCGACCGGGTCGGACCGCGGGTGGTGTCCTGGGGCGCGGACGCGGTCAGCACGGTCGCCGCCGGCCTGATCCCGCTGCTCCACGCCGCGCACCGGCTCTCGTTCGGGTTCCTGCTGTTCCTGATCGCCGTGGTCGGCGCGGTGCGCGGGCCCGGCGACCTGGGCAAGCACGTGATGGTGCCGGAGGCGGCCGAACGCGGCGGGGTGCCGCTGGAGCGGGCCACCGGCGCGTCCGGGGTGATCGAACGGCTGGCCTCCACGGTGGGTCCGCTGGCGGGCGGGGTACTGGTCGCGCTGACCGGTCCGGTGGTCGGCCTGGTGGTGGACGCGGCCTCGTTCGCGCTCGGCTCGGTGGTCATCGCGCTCTTCCTGCCGCGTGGGATGGGACGCCCCGCCGCCCCGGGTGAGTCCGCCCCGTCGGGCTACTGGCGGCGGCTGGCCGAGGGTCTCGCCTTCCTGCGCGGCGAACCGCTGCTGCTCGCCATCGTCGTGATGGTCGGGGTCACCAACCTGCTTGACGCCGGCTTCAGTTCGGTCCTGCTGCCGGTCTGGGCCCGCGGCCACGGCGGCCCGGGCGTGCAGGGCCTGCTCGCCGGTGCCGCCGGAGTCTGCGCCGTCGGCGGAAGCCTGATCGCGACCGGGGTGTCCCACCGGCTGCCGCGGCGCCCGGTGTTCTTCCTGGGCTTCCTGTTGGCGGGCGCGCCGCGGTTCCTGGTGCTCGCGTTGCACCCGCCGACCTGGGCGGTGGCCGCGGTCTTCGCGGTGGGCGGTTTCGGCGGGGGCTTTCTCAACCCGATCCTGGGCGCGCTGGCCCTGGAGCGGATACCGCGCGAACTGCTCGGCCGGGTGGGCGCGTTGGGCGACTCGCTGGCCTGGGCCGGGATTCCGCTCGGCGGTCTGCTCGCCGGAGCGGCGATCGGCTGCTGGGGCCTGGCCCCGGTCCTGCTGGCCGGCGGCGCGCTGTACTTCGCCACCACCAATCTGACGGCACTGCGCCCGGAGTGGCACGAGATGGACCGGAGCCGGCGCGCGGGCGGCCGGCCGGTCCAGTCGGACGGATCCGGCGTCAGCGGTCACGAGCCGGGCAGGGAAGCGAAGTTGAGCGCGTAGAGGGGCGCGACCGAGGCGGCGGTGACGTAGTCCATCGCGACGGTCCCCAGCGCCGGTCGCCCGGTCGGGTCCAGGGCCGCCAGGTAGCCGCTCACCTTCGGCCCGATCGCCTCGGCGGCCTGCGGCGGCCACAGGCCCGCGCCGGAGGAGGAGGTGAAGGTGAGGAAGAGTCGCCGCGGGTCCTGGGCGGCCCGGGCCGCGTCGAGGTGGGCGGAGACCTCGGGCCACTTCCGCGACCAGAGGTCGAAGACCGTCCCGATCTGGTAGTCGTCCTCGATGTCGGTGAGTGCCCCGCCCCAGGGGATGCCGGGCAGGCCGGAGCTGTCCGCGAGCACCACGATCCGGCCGCGCACCTCGCCGAGCCGCGGGATGCGCTGCTCGGCCCAGAACAGCCCGGGCCACCGGGTCCGGTAGCTCGCGAAGATCGCCGCGAAGTCGGCGTCGGAGACCGTGGAGTACTCCTGTTTGACCCGCATCAGCACGGTCTCGCCGGGGTGTTCGGCGAGGAAGTCCTGGCAGGCGTTGAGCACGTCGCCGAAGAAGATCTGCTGGAAGACCTGGCTGTGGTGGATCGCGAACACCCCGCTGATCGCCCGGCAGCGGATGTCGAGGAAGCGCACCCCGGCCGCCAACTGGTCGGGGACGGAGAGGGTCTGGGTCCGGGCGAGCGGTCCGCCGTGGCGTGAGCAGGTGTCGTGGCTGCCGGGGATGGTGAGGCAGGACAGCGGGCACGCCGCGTCGAGCGCGCCCAACCAGTCCGAGGCCGGGGGGAGTTCGGCCGCCCGGGCGGGCCGGGCGGCCAGTCCTGTGCCGGCCGCGGCGACGCCCAGCGCGAGTGCGGCGCGGCCCAGGTCGCGTCGGCTCAGCCGAGTTCCCGTCAGATCCATGGAGTTCTCTCCTCGTTGCGCGCCCGCGATCATCTGGCATGGGCATTATCGACAGCTTGCGCCATATAGCGGTAGTCCGCCCGGGGGCATACCGTGGCGCGGGGTGGCGTTGGGTGGCGCTTTATGGTGCACGGCGGCACTCCGGATGGCCCGGCGTGCCGGACGGCGCGACGGCTCGCGTCGATCACCGGACGGCTCGCGGTGGAGGCGCGGATCATCCGGGGGCGCCCCCACCGCCGGCGGGTCGGCCGTACGCTGGGCCGATGACCGTCTCCACCGCTGTTCCGTCCGACCCGTCCACCATCCCGGTGCCCGTCCCCGGTCCGGAGTTCCTGGCCTTCTGGGCCGAGCGCCACCTCTGCACGCTCACCACCCTCCGCCCGGACGGCACGCCGCACGTCGTTCCGGTCGGTGCCACCTACGACCCGGCGACCGGCGTCGCCCGGGTGATCACCTCGGCCGCCAGCCGCAAGGCCCGCAACGTCGAGGCCGCCGGCGAGGGCGGCGCCCGGGTGGCGCTCTGCCAGGTGGACGGCGGCCGCTGGGCCACCCTGGAGGGCGTGGCCGTGGTCCGCCGCGACCCGGCGGCGGTCGCCGACGCGGAGGCCCGCTACGCCCGCCGCTACCGGACTCCCCGTCCCAACCCGGACCGGGTGGTGCTGGAGATCACCGTCACCCGCACCCTCGGCCGGGGCGCCCCGCCGCGCGCTCAGTGACGGGCGGCGGCGCGCAGCGAGCGCAGGACCGAGCCGTCCACCCGCAGGATCCGGGCCCTGACCAGCACCGGGTGCGCGTGCACCGCGTCCCCGGCCCGGACGTACTCCGCCCACAGGCGGTCGAACTCGGCCTGCTCGTCCGCCGCCCAGCCGCACCGCTCGACCGCCTGGTCCGGCCCGGGGAAGGCGGCGCGGCGGCGGTCCCGGACGGCCAGCGCGTAGTCGCCGAGCGCGCGGTCGGCGTTGAGCACGGAACGCTGAAGGGCGATCAGTTCGGCGGGGAGGGCGAGGGTCGGAGTGCTGGACACGCTGCCACGGTAGGGGCGGGTACTGACAACCGGCCGCCGCCCCCGGGGACTGTCAGCGGCGGGTGGCAGACTCGCGCCATGACCGAGATCCCAGCCGAGAACCTGCCGCCGATCTGGCCCGGTACCCGCCCCACCATCCCCACCGTCGGCGACGAGCGCGCGATGCTGACCGCGATGCTCGACTGGCACCGCGCCACCTTCGAGCTCAAGTGCGCCGACGTGCCCGCCGCGCGGCTCTCCGAGCCGAGCGTGCCGCCGTCCGGGCTGAGCCTGCACGGGCTGCTGCGCCACCTCGCCGGGGTGGAGCGCTGGTGGTTCCAGCAGCAGTTCGCCGGCTCGGACGTGCCGGACCTGTACTACTCGGACGACGATCCGGACCAGGACTTCGAGCGGCTGGACGGCGACACCACCGCCGCCCTCGCGGTCTGGCGGGCCGAGTGCGAGAGCTCCCGCCAGGTCGTGGCCGCGACCCCCTCGCTCAACGACCTGGGCGTCCGGCAGCCGAACGGCAAGCCGATCGCGCTGCGCTGGGTGCTGCTCCACCTGATCGCCGAGTACGCCCGCCACAACGGCCACGCCGACCTGCTGCGGGAGAGCCTCGACGGCCTGACGGGGGTGTGATGCCCCGGCGGCCGTGCGGCGGTGCCGCTGTCTCAGGCCAGTTGCCGCACGGCCGCCGCGAACAGTGCCGGAAAGCGGGCCGCCGTCGGCACGATCCGGTCGGCCAGCAGTGGCTGCTGCCGTGCCCAGAGCAGCGCCGCCGTCAGCGCGCGGCTGCGCAACGCGAGCCGGCGCCAGGCCCGTTCGTACTCCAGCGGCCGGTCGGCCCGGACGCAGCGCACCAGCGGTCCGGCGGCGGCCAGCGCCAGCGCGATGCCCTCGCCGGTCAGCGCGTCGAGGTACCCGGCCGCGTCACCGACCAGCAGCACCCGGCCGGCCACCCGGGCCCGCACCGACCGGCGCAGCGGTCCCGCGCCGCGGGCCGCCGTGCCCTCCCCAGTGGCCCCGGCCAGCCGCGCGGCCACCTCGGGAAAGCCCGCCAACTGCTCGCCGAACGGCCGCCGTTCGCGGGTCAGCACGGCCACCCCGACCAACTCCGGCCCGACCGGCGTGACATACGCCTCCGCACCGTCCGCCCAGTGCACCTCGACGTGGTCCGTCCACGGCGGCACGGCGAAGTGCCGGCGCAGGCCGTACCGGGCGGGGGCCGGCCCGCGCGGCCCGTCCAGGCCGAGCCGGCGGCGGATCGGTGAGTGCAGCCCGTCCGCGGCGGCCAGGTAGCGTGCGGTGATCCCGGCGGCGGTGACCGCGTGGGTGTCCTGCCGCACCGCGGTCACCCGCAACGGCAGTACGGGCACGCCGAGTTCCGCGACCCGCCGGGCCAGCGCCGCGTGCAGCTCGGTCCGCCGCACCCCGCGGCCCGGCCCGTCCGGAAAGGCCGCCTCGACTTGGCGCCGCGCGTCCAGGTAGCGGATGCCACGCAGCGGCCGCCCGCCGACCGTGACCCCGAGGCCGGTCAACTCCCGTACCGCGCCGGGCATCAGGCCCTCGCCGCAGGCCTTGTCCACCGGTGTCGGCCGGGGCTCGGCCACCACCACCCGCAGCCCGGCCCGCGCGGCGTGGATCGCGGTGGCCAGCCCGGCCGGGCCACCGCCGACCACCAGCAGGTCGATCACGGCGCCGCCGCCAGGACGCCACCGGCCGGCCGCGCGGGACCGGCCGCGAGCGCGGCGTTCTCGCAGCGCAGCCGCACCGCCAGCAGCGGCAGGTTGAGCAGGGTGAACCCGGTCGCGGTGAGCCAGGCGCCGTGCACCAGCGGCAGCGCGACCCCCTCCGCGACCACCGCCAGGTAGTTGGGGTGTCGGAGCCACCGATACGGCCCGCCGGTCACCAGCGGCAGTCCGGGCACCACCAGCACCCGGGTGTTCCAGCGCGGGCCGAGCGTGCCGACGCACCACCAGCGCAGCGCCTGCGCGGCCAGCAGCAGGGCGAGCATCGGCAGTCCCAGCGCGGCCCGGAACGGCCGTTCGCCCCAGCCGGTCTCGGCCAGGCAGCCGGCCAGCAGCGCGGTGTGCAGCAGCACCATCACCGGGTAGTGGCCGCGCCCGGATTCGACCGCGCCGTGCCGCCGGCTCCAGGCGGCGTTGCGCCGGGCGACCACCAGTTCGGCCAGCCGCTCGAGGCCGACCAGCAGGACCAGGACGGGGTAGCTCATCGGGATCACCTACCAGCGCAGCAGGACGAGTTCGGTGGCGAGCCCGGGGCCCAGGGCGAGCATCAGCCCGGGTGTGCCGGGCAGCGGCGTCCGGACCGCGAGGGTGTCGCGCAGCACGTGCAGCACGGACGCGGAGGACAGGTTGCCCACCTCGGCCAGTGAACGCCGGCTCAGTTCGAGGGCGCGGGCCGGCAGGTCGAGGCTCTCCCGGACGGCCTCCAGGATCTTCGGGCCGCCCGGGTGGCAGATCCAGGCCGTGACGTCCGCCGGTTTGAGTTCGTGGTCGGCCAGGAAGTCGCGGACGGCCGGCCCCACCCGCTCGCGGACCACCCCGGGCAGGTCGTCGCCGAGCAGGATCTGGAAGCCCTGGTCGCCGATGTCCCAGCCGAGCAGCCGCTCGGTGCCCGGGTAGAGCCGGCTGCGGGTGGCGGTCACGGACGGGCCGGCGCCGCTCGGGTGCCCGGCGCCGACCGCGACCGCCGCCGCCGCGCCGTCGCCGAACAGTGCCGCGGCCACCAGGTTGGCCCGTGAGGTGTCCGTGCGCTGCAGGGTCAGCGAGCAGAGTTCGACCGAGAGCAGCACCGCCACGCCGTCCGGGCGGCCGTGCAGGAAGTCGTGCAGCCGGGCGATGCCGGCGGCCCCGGCCACACAACCGAGCCCGAAGACCGGCAGCCGCCGGACGTCCGGGCGCAGGCCGAGCCGCCCGGCCAGCCGGGCCTCCAGGGAGGGCGCGGCGATGCCGGTCACCGAGGTCGAGATGACCAGGTCGACCTGGTCCGGCCGGAGTCCGGCCCGGTCCAGCGCGCCCCGCACGGCCTGCTCGCCGAGGTCCAGACCGGCCTCGATGAACGCGTCGTTGGCCGCGCCGAAGCCGCTCAGCGTGGCATAGCTTTCCAGCGGCAGGGCCAGGTGCCGGCTGCGGACCGTCGAGGCGGTGTGCAGCCGGTCGAACAGCCGGTGGTCCGCCGGGCGGGCCAGGCCCAACGCGGTGAGCGCCTCCCGGATCTCGTGCTGCTGGTAGCGGTGGGGTGGCAGCACGCCGTGCACGGCGGCGATTCGGGTCATTGCGCCAGGATAGGGAGACTCACCCGGAATGCCCCGGTTTGACGGGCCGTCGGCGCGCGGTGTCCCTAGCATCGCGGGGTGGACAGCAGCGCGACCTCGCCCTTCTCCGCGCGCCTGGCCGCGCTCGCCGGGGCCGGCCACCCGCAACCCGCCGTGGCCGTCACCGCCCTGGTCGCCGCGCTGGCGGTGGCCGCCGGGCGCGGGCCGGCCGGCAGCGCGGTGCTGGCCGCGGCGGTGCTCACCGGCCAGCTCTCGGTGGGCTGGTCCAACGACCTGGTCGATCTGCACCGGGACCGCGCGGCCGGCCGGCCCGACAAGCCGCTCGCCACCGGCCGGCTCGCGCCCGGCACGGTGGCCCGGGCGGCCGGCGGAGCGCTCGCGCTCTGCGTGCCGCTGTCGCTGGCGGGCGGCCTGGCGGCGGGGGCCGTGCACCTGGTCGGGGTGGTGGCGGCCTGGGCCTACAACCTCGGCCTCAAGCGGACCGCGCTGTCCTGGTTGCCCTACGCGGTCGCGTTCGGTCTGCTGCCCGCCTTCGTCACGCTCGGGCTGCCGGGCCGGCCGTGGCCGGCCGGCTGGACGCTCGCGGCCGGCGCGCTGCTCGGGATGGGCGCGCACGTCGCCAACGTGCTGCCGGACATCGAGGCCGATCTCGCGGCGGGCGTTCGCGGCCTGCCGCAGCGGCTGGGCCGCGGGCCGTGCCGGGTGCTGGCGCCGGTGCTGCTCTCGGCGGCCTCGGTGGTGCTGGTGCTCGGCCCGCCCGGACCGGTCGGGCGGGCCGGCTGGGCGACGTTGGCGGTCAGTGGCGGGCTGGCCGCGGTCGGCGCGCTGCCGGGGGAGGCGGTCCGGCGCGGGCGGCTGCCGTTCCTCGCCACCCTCGGCCTGGCGCTGGCCGCGGTCGCGCTGCTGGTGCTGAGCGGCACCGCGCTGACATGACGGGCCGTCGATTTCACGCGGAGAGCAGCCGGCGCAGCACCGTGAGCAGCTCCCCTGGCGCGGGTTCGCCCGGGGCCCGCCAGCCGATGTGCCCGTCCGGCCGCAGCAGCACGGCCCCGCCGTCCGGGACCGCGCAGAGCCGTCGCCAGGTCCCGGGCCGTTCCTCACGCAGTGGCCCGGCGGGATCGAGCCGGTGCACGGCCACCGGGATACCGGCCGCCCGGGCGTCCGCGGCCTGCGCGCGCCACACCGCCTCGCGGTCCTCGACGACCAGCGCGAACCCCGGGCCGACCAGATCCAGGCTGGACGCCACCTCGGCCGGGCCGGTCAGCCGGACGTGCGGCAGTCGCTGACCGGGAGCGCCGCCGGGTCGTCCCGAGCCGCCCAGCGGCCGGGCCGGGCCGTCGGCCGGGTCGGCGAGCACCGCGCTGGACCGGTAGTCGGCGGTCAGCAGCAGCTCGTCATCGATTCGGTAACCGCCGCGGGCCGCCCGGGCCTCGGCGTTCTCGGTGGCCCGGTCGAGCACCTGCCGGGCGACCGGCCGCCGCTCGTCCTGGTAGCTGTCCAGTAGCGCCTGGCCGGCCCGCCCGCCGAGCACGGCGGCCAGCTTCCAGGCCAGGTTGTCCACGTCGCCGATCCCGGTGTTCATGCCGTGGCCGCCGGTCGGCGGAATCACGTGCGCCGCGTCGCCGGCCAGCAGTACCCGGCCGCGCCGGTAGGCCGAGGCCAACTGGGCGTCCATCCGCCAGAGTTGGACGGAGCGGACGCGGACGTCGAGGCCGGGCAGCCCGGCCGCGGCGCGGACCAGCTCGACCGGCTCGGCGTCGGCCGCCGGACCGGCCGGGCCCACCGGATACTGGTAGATCCACTGCCGGTCGTTGTCCACCGCCAGGAAGCCGCCGCGGCCGGGTTCGGTGAGGAAGTACGAGGCGCTGGCCCGGTCCGCCACCACCGGGCCGAGCGGCGCCTCGAACCGGATGCTGAGGAAGTGCCGGAGGCCGGTCGGCCCGTCCAAGGCGAGCCCGGCCCCGGCCCGCACGGTGCTGGCCGCACCGTCGCAGCCGATCAGCCAGTCGGCTCGCACGGTGAACTGGTCGCCGCTCTCCCGGTCGGCCAGCACGGCGTGCACGGACCCGGTGCCGTCGGTGGGGTCGGCGGAGTCGGTGGAGTCGGTGAAGGAGAGCAGCCGGGTGCCGAAGCGCACCCGGTCCGGTCCCGCCCGCCGGGCCCGGCGCAGCAGGACCGGTTCCAGGGCGTCCTGGGAGCAGATCAGGCCCGGCGTCGGGCTGTGTTCCGGGCCGTCCGAGGGCGGGCCGGCCGGGCTGGTCCGGGTGAACTCCGGGTCGACCAGGCTCCGGCCGCGGTAGAAGGCGACCTGGTCGGCGGGCAGCCCCGCCGCGCGGATCTCCTCCTCCAGCCCGCAGCGCCGGAGGATCTCCATCGAACGGGCCGAAATACCACGGGACTTGGGGTGCCCGGTGGTGCCCGGGCGGGCCTCCACCAGCAGGTGGTCCACCCCGAGGTCGGAGAGCAGGACGGACAGGGTGAGACCGATCGGGCCGCCGCCCGCGATCAGGACGGGCACGGTGGTCGGGCAGCGCATGGGGCTCCAGTCGCTCGGGATCCGGATTGCTGTAACGCCGTTTTCGAAAAAATGACGTTACCATGGCCATCGAGGCGACGGAATTGTCGCGGTGATCCACCGAGTGGTCGTAGTGATCCACGAGTAGGAGGGCGCAGTCGTGACCGAGGACCTGGGCCGGGCCAACCCGCGCGGCCTGTACTTCATCGTGGAACTCGCCAACGCCGTCCAGGAGGGCACGCCGGGCGCCGCCGAGCTGCGGTCGTTGCTCGACCGGCACGGCGCCCCCGCCTTCACCCTCACCGAGCCGGAGGCCGCCGGCCTGCGCGCGGCTGCCGCCGAGTTGGTCGCGGTGCTCTCGCAGGACGATCCGGACGTGGCGGCCGAGCTGCTCAACGGCCTGCTCGACCGCTACCCGGCCCAGCCCCGGCTGGTCCGGCTACCCGGGCGGACGTGGTCCCTGCACGCCCGGACACCCGCCGGAGCCGATCGCACGCACTGGCTGCTCTCCACCTCCGCGCTGGCCCTCGCCCTGTGGCTGAGTGAGCGCGAGGGCTGCGCCTGGGGGCGGTGCGCCGCACCGGGCTGCGCCCGCTTCTTCGTCGACGCCGGACGGCGCACCCCGCAGCGCTACTGCTCCCCGCGCTGCGCGACCCGGGTGCGGGTCGCCGCTCACCGTTCCCAGAAGCGGAGTTGACCGGAAGGAGCACCGGTTCCCGGTGACGCCACCCGGGGTCCGGGACCCGCTGCCGCCGGTCCCGGTCCCCGGTCGCGCCTCCACCGCCCACGCTCAGTCCAGGTAGTCCCGCAGCACCCGGGAGCGCGAGGGGTGGCGCAGCTTGGACATCGTCTTCGACTCGATCTGCCGGATCCGCTCCCGGGTGACCCCGTAGACCTGGCCGATCTCGTCCAGCGTGCGCGGCTGGCCGTCGATCAGTCCGAAACGCATCGAGATCACCCCGGCCTCGCGCTCGGCCAGCGTCTCCAGCACCACCTGCAGCTGCTCGTGCAGCAGGGTGAAGCTGACCGCCTCGGCCGGGACGACCGCCTCGGTGTCCTCGATCAGGTCGCCGAACTCGCTGTCCCCCTCCTCCCCGAGCGGAGTGTGCAGCGAGATCGGCTCGCGGCTGTAGCGCTGGATCTCGACCACCTTCTCCGGGCTGAGGTCCAGCTCGCGGCCCAGCTCGGCGGGGGTGGCCTCGCGGCCCAGGGTCTGCAGCAGGTGGCGCTGGACCCGGGCCAGCTTGTTGATCACCTCGACCATGTGCACCGGGATCCGGATGGTCCGCGACTGGTCTGCCATCGCCCGGGTGATCGCCTGCCGGATCCACCAGGTCGCGTACGTCGAGAACTTGAACCCCTTGGTGTAGTCGAACTTCTCCACCGCCCGGACCAGCCCCAGGTTGCCCTCCTGGATCAGGTCGAGGAAGAGCAGTCCACGGCCGGTGTAACGTTTCGCCACCGAGACCACCAGCCGCAGGTTGGCCTCCAGCAGGTGGTTCTTGGCGCGCAGCCCGTCCTCGGAGATGATCTCCAGCTCGCGTCGCAGCTCCGGAGCGAGCCGCGGCTCGGTCGTCAGCTTCTCCTGGGCGAACAGGCCGGCCTCGATCCGGCGGGCCAGGGTGACCTCCTGCTCGGCGGTGAGCAGGGCGACCCGGCCGATCTGCTTGAGGTAGTCCTTGACCGCGTCCGTGCTCGCGCCGGGCGTGGTGACCTGCTGCTTGGGCGCGTCGTCCTCGTCGTCGGAGAGCGTGAAGGTGTCCGCGGCGTCCGCGGTGGCCGCCACCGCCTCGGCCAGCTCGCTCTCGGTGGGCCCCTCCTCGGCCGCCGCCGGGCCGTCCGGAACGGACTCGACGGGGTCGGCGGCGGCGTCCGAGCCGCTCGCGTTCCCGCTGTTGACAGTGCTGGACCGCGTCACTACGGTCTTTCTGACGCCTCGACGGGTGCGTTGCAGGCCGGGGCCGTCGGTGTCCCGGCCGGCCCGGACGGTCAGGACGACCCCCGCGGCGTCGAGGATCTGGTTGAGACTGCCGAGGACGTCCTTCCATTCGGCGGTGGGGATGCGGTCGGCCTCGAAGGCGTCGCGCACCTCGTCACCGGTGATGTGTCCTTCGGCCCTGCCGCGCTCGATGAGCGCCACCAGGGAGGCGGACTCGCTGATCCGCTGCGGAAGTGCGGGGGATGGGCTGGGCGACACGAGTGGCCTCTCACGAAAGATGGGCATGACTCGGCTCGGCCGCGCTTCAGGAACGGTTGTGGGGGTTGGAGGACGGCCGCGCGGCAAGCACCATCCTGATAATCGACAGCACACCGGGTTCTGTTACGCGCCGCAGGAGTGACGCGACCCGCGCCGACGGGTGAGAAGCACCCGGCCGACACCGCGTCAGATTTTCCGTTCCGCCACCGACCTGATGTGTGGTCAGCACTCCCGGCGGACCTCCGCCGAATCTGCGATGGTCCCCAACCAGCCGACGGTGCGGGGGAGTTGAAGCATCCATCGGGAGCGATGGCCGGCACTCCCGGAAGCTCGGCCCGGGGCGGCGAAGCCCGCCGGGGGTGCCCCGCCCGCTCGGCCGGTGACCGGCTCCCGGTTCCCCCGATCGGCCCAGCAGGCCTCCCCGGTGGCCGCCGACCGTCCGAGGCGGAGCAGGGGCGATCCGGGTGAAAGCGGACATCGCCACGCCCGGCCGCGGGTAGTGATTCACCTCTGCGGGACAGCCCCGCGGAACCACCTCTGCGATCCGCCACGGGCGATCGACTCAGCGAACGGGAGGAGCCGGGCGATGACGGGCACCGAGGCGGCAGCGGCCGCCAGGGCCGACGGGACGCGGTGCGCTCCGCCGCTCCGGCACGGTCGGAGCGGCGGATGAGCGTCCTGCGCCCGCGTCCGGAACTGGACGACCGGGCCACCCGGGCCGCCGGCCATCGCTGGCCGGCGCTGGTGGTCTGCCTGGTCGGCGGTTTCATGACGCTCCTGGACGTGAGCATCGTCAACGTCGCGCTCCCCTCGATCCGCAGCGGGCTGCGGATGTCCGAGGGCGGGCTGCAGTGGGTGCTCTCCGGCTACGCGCTCGCCTTCGGCCTGGTGCTCGTCCCGGCCGGACGGCTCGGCGACGCGCACAGCCGCCGGGCGGTCTTCATCAGCGGACTGGCGCTCTTCACCGCGACCAGCGCGCTGGCCGGCGCCGCGCAGAGCGAGGCCTGGCTGGTCATCGCCCGGCTCGCCCAGGGGCTGGCCGGCGGGCTGCTGGTGCCGCAGGTGGCCGGCTTCATCCAACAGCTGTTCCAGGGGCCCGAGCGCGGCCGGGCGTTCGGGATGCTGGGAGCCACCATCGGGCTCTCGATGGCGGTCGGGCCGTTGCTGGGCGGCCTGCTGATCGAGGGGTTCGGCGCCGCGGAGGGGTGGCGCTGGGTCTTCTACGTCAACCTGCCGATCGGGTTGCTGACGTTGCCGCTGGCACTCCGGCTGCTGCCCGGCCCGGCGCTGGCCAGGGCGCCCGCCGTACCGGACCCGTCCGTCCGGCCGGCCGGCGCGACGCGGCTCACCACCCGGCCGCGCCGCGACTTCGACCCGGTGGGCGTGCTGCTGCTCGGCCTCGGCACCGTCCTGCTGCTGCTCCCGTTCGTGCAGGAGCAGCAGTGGCACGGCTGGACCAAGTGGCTGCTGCTGCCCGCCGCGGCGGCGCTGCTGGCCGCCTTCACCGGCTGGGAGCGCCACTACGGCCGCACCCGGGAGCCGCTGGTCAGCATGGACCTCTTCGAACAACGCTCCTACTCGCTGGGCACCCTGGTCTCCCTGCTCTACTTCGCCGGCTTCACCGCGATCTTCTTCATCTTCACGCTCTACCTGCAGAGCGGGCTCGGCTACAGCGCGCTGGAGGCGGGGCTGGCGATCACGCCGTTCGCGCTGGGCTCGGGCACCGCGGCCGCGGTCGGTGGCCGGCTGGTGCAGCGGATGGGACGCCCGCTGGTGACCGGGGGACTGCTGTTGGTCGAGCTGGGGCTGTTGCTGGCCGCGGCGGCCGTCCACCTCTGGTCGGGGCCCTCGATCGGCTGGTTGACCGCGGGGCCGCTGCTGCTGGCCGGGATCGGCAGCGGGCTGGTGGTCGCACCGAACCAGACGCTGACCCTGGGCGACGTCCCGGTGATCCGTGCGGGCAGCGCGGCCGGGGTGCTGCAGACCGCCCAGCGGATCGGCTCGGCGGCCGGGATCGCGGCGGTCGGATCGGTCTTCTTCCCCTGGGTCACCGAGCACGGCGAGGACTGGGCGGGGGCGTTCCAGGCGGGGATGGCGGTGGCGGTCGGCTTCGTTCTGCTGGCACTGCTGACCGCGCTGGCGGACGCGCTCGGGCGTCGACCGGGCGGTACCGCGGGCTGATGTCGGCCGCCCGCTCGCCGCCCCGCGACGGTGGCTCAGGACCTCGGCTCGCTCGCCCATCCCACCCGTCCCACTCGTCACATATGGCGCGGCAGCCTCTGACGTCCCACTGGTTTCGTCACACTGGCCCCACCCGTTTCTTCTGCGTCCCATGGTCTTGCGGGCCAGGCGTACCAGTCGTTCCATAGGAATAACCTGGATCGGCCCACCCGGTCCGGTCCGACCTGGCGGCGACCGGCCGGCGGGGTGCGGCGAGCGAAGGTGAGATGCATGGCTACCACGCTCAGCGGACCAACCGGATCCAGTACCTCGGGACGGTTGAACCGGGCAGTCGGATTCTGGGGACTGCTCTTCGTCTCGCTAGGCTCGATCATCGGTTCGGGTTGGCTGTTGGGCGCGCTGACCGCGGCGACCGTCGCCGGTCCGGCATCGCTGATCTCCTGGATCCTGGCCGCCGCGATCCTCGCCGTTCTCGCCCTGGTACACGCCGAGTTGGGCGCGGCCTATCCGGTGGCGGGCGGTACCGCCCGCTTCCCGTTCTTCGTCTTCGGCCCGCTGGCCGGCTTCGCGGCCGGCTGGATGGGCTGGGTCCAGGCCGTCACCATCGCGCCGATCGAGGTCGAGGCGACCCTCTCGTACACCTCCCACATCGGTTGGGTGCGGGACAATGTGACGATCCTGCACCCCGACGGCACGCTCACCGGGTTGGGCATCCTGATCGCCAGCGGCTTCATGCTGCTCTTCACGATCATCAACATGGCCGGCGTGAAGCTGCTGGCCGACACCAACTCCATCACGGTGATCTGGAAGACCCTGGTGCCGCTGCTGACCGTGGTGGTGCTGATGACCCTCACCTTCCACAGCGGCAACTTCACCGGGGGCGGCGGCTTCGCCCCGTACGGCGCGCACGGCGTGTTCGCCGCGCTGCCGGCCGGCGTGGTCTTCGCCCTCCAGGGCTTCGAGCAGGCGATCCAGATGGCGGGCGAGGCCCGCAACCCGCAGCGCGACCTCTCGCGCGCGGTGATCGCCGCGATGGCCATCGGCGCGGTCGTCTACCTGTTGCTGGAGGTCGCGTTCATCGGGGCGATCGCGCCCGCCAACATCGCCCACGGCTGGGCCAACCCGGTCGGCAAGGGCGACTTCGGGCCGTACGCCACGCTGGCCACCGCCGCCGGGGCCGGCTGGCTGGCGACCGTCCTCTACCTCGACGCGGTGATCTCGCCGGCCGGCACCGGTCTGATCTACGTGGCGACCGCCTCCCGGATCTCCTACGCGATGGGCCACGAGGGGGCGATCCCGAAGGCGACCGCCCGGATCGACCGGCGCGGCATCCCGATCACCTCGGTCCTGATCTCCTTCGTGGTCGGTGAGATCTCCTTCCTGCCGTTCCCGAGCTGGCAGTCGCTGGTCGGCCTGGTCACCTCGGCGACGGCGCTGATGTACGCCTTCGCCCCGCCCGCGCTGCACGCCCTGCGGCTGAGAGACGGCGACCGGCCACGCCCGTACCGGCTGCCGGCCTGGAAGGTGCTCTCGCCGCTGGCCTTCGTCGCAGCCGATCTGATCATCTACTGGTCCGGTTACCAGGCGGACTGGAAACTCGGCCTCAGCCTGGTCTTCGGCCTGCTGCTCTTCGGCGGCACCCGGCTCGCCCAGCCGGAGGCCGAGCGGCGGAACCTGCAGTGGCGGGCCTCGGCCTGGGTCTGGCCGTGGCTCGGCGGCCTGGTCGTGCTCGGCGAACTCGGTCGGTACGGCGGCGCGTCGACCATTCCCGAGTGGTGGGACCTGGTGGTCGTGATCATCTTCTCGCTGGTCGTCTACTACGTCGCGGTCCGGATGGCGATGGCCGGCCCGGCGGTGGCGGAGGCGGTGCGCCTGGAGGAGCAGCACGAGTTCGAGCAGCGCGGGGAACTGGCCTGAGCCGGCCGGCGCCGCCCTGCTACTCCGCGGGCTCCTCGGGCAGCAGGGCGCCCAGCAGTGGGTGGATCAGGTCGACCAGCTCCTCCGGGTCGGCCGCCGCCAGCTCGCCGAAGGCGTTCCCGCCGCGGGCCAGTACGATGCCGGTGAAGGCGGCCGCCGCCAGCTCCGCGCGCAGCTGCGGTCGGTCCGCCCCCGCTTCGACCAGGTGCTCGCGCAGCGGGGTGACCAGCCGCCGGTGCAGCTGGACCCGGGCGGCCTCCTGGACGCCCGGGTCGTCGTGCGGCAGCACCGCGGACCGGAAGACCGGCCCCGGCCCGCGCCGGGTCACCCGGGTGAGCAGGCCGCGCAGCCGCTCGGTGTCCAGCAGGTCGGCGGGCAGCGCCGCGCCGAGCTCCTCGTGCATGGTCGCGATGTAGAGCTGCGTCTTGCCACCGAAGTAACGGGCGATCAGCGCCGGGTCGACCCCGGCCCGTTCGCCGATCTCCCGGGTGGTGGTCCGGTCGAAACCGCGCTCGGCGAAGAGTTCGAGCGCGGCCCGGAGCAGCAGCTCACGGCTGCGGGCGGCGTCGCGCCGCCGGGCGGGTGCCGCGGCGGCCTCGGGGGGCGACTCCTCGGCCGCCGGCCGTTCGTCGGTCATCCGCCGCTCCCGGCGTCCCGCACCGGGCCGTTCAGCTCGGCCATCCGCTCCCGCTCCGTCCCGCCGGCCTGCGCCGGCAGCCGTACCGTCCCGCTCGCCACCTCGACCGTCCCGGCACTGCGCGACGGCAGGACGACGGTCACCACCGCGGCGACCACCCACGCCGCGCAGCCGAACAGCGCGGCAGTGCGGTAGCCGCCGTTGGACGGCAGCACCTGTCCGGGGGCGGTGTGCGCCTGGAGCACGGCCGCGCTGAGCGCGCTCCCCATCGAGTAGCCGATCAGCCGCAGCACCTGGTTGAAGCTTATGGCGCTGCCGGTCTCCCGCGCCGGCACCGAGCTGACGATCAGTCCGGGCATCACGGCGAACGTACAGCCTACTCCGAGCCCGGCGATCCCCATCACCACGAACAGCTCCCAGAGGCTGCCGCGTGCCACCGCGAAGCCCGCCACCGAGAGCAGCGACACCGCGCAGCCCAGCGGCAGCACCACCCGCGAGGAGGTCAGCCGGATCAGCAGCGGCACCACCTTGCTGGAGACGACGCTGGCGACCGAGAAGGGCAGCAGGACCAGTCCGGAGACCACGACCGAGGCGCCGAAGCCGTACCCGGCGGTGGTCGGCGTCTGCACGAACCGGGTGACCAGCGAGAGCAGCAGGTACATCCCGACGCCGGCGATCAGGCCGCTGACGTCCGCGGTCAGCACCACCCGGTGCCGAACCAGCCGGAGGTCCACCAGCGGGTGCGCGGTGCGCAGCTCGTGCACGGTCCACCAGACCAGCAGTACCAGCGAGCCGGCGGCCACGCCGAGCAGCCGCGGCGAGGTCCAGCCCCAGTCGCCGCCCTCGCTGAGCACCAGCAGCAGTCCGGCCAGCGCCACGCCGAGCAGCAGCGCGCCGAGCGCGTCCAGCGGGCGGGCCGGCCGGTCGGCGGTGGACGGCAGCACCAGCGCGACCGCGAGCAGTGCGATCGCGCTGATCACGGCGCCGAAGCCGAAGGCGGCGTGCACCCCGAAGGACTCGGCGATCAGCCCGGTGAGCGGGTAGCCGAGGCCGACCCCGGCCACCGTGGTGATCGACAGCAGCGCGACGGCCGGTCGCGAGCGCTCCGCGGGCAGCGCGTCGCGGGCGGTGGCGATGGCCAGCGAGGTCAGGCCGAGCCCGACGCCCTGCATCGCCCGGCCGGCGACCAGGCAGCCGAAGCCCAGCGGCAGGGCGGCGAGCACGCTGCCCGTCACCACCACCGCGGTCGCGCCGAGGACCACCGGCCGCCGGTGCGGCCCGTCCCCGAGCCGACCCATGGCGGGCGTGGCCACGGCTCCCACCAGCAGAGCGATGGTCAGCGACCACTGCGCGTCGGACAGCGAGACGTGGTCGACGGTCGCGATGGTCGGGACCAGCGGCGCGCCGAGGCTGCTGATCACCGCCACGACCATGCCCAGGTACACCAGCACCGGCACCAGTGCCCGCTGCCGCCACGACGAACCCTTCAAGGCCGTCTCCACGGGGCCCCCTCCTGTCAAGTCATCAAGCGATGTCATCACATGATGACACGAGCCCCGATCGGCGGACCAGTGTGGGCGGCCACCGCTGGACCGTCGGGCCGCGGCGCGCGACAGTGGGTGTGTCAGCCCTGCGGGCGGGCGTCGGAAGTCGGCGATCCGGACGGTCGCCGCGCTCGCGGGAACGGCCACTCCTCGTCCCCGGAGGCAGCCATGACCCCCACCGACCCCGCCGCCCGGCCCGAGCAGGCAGCACCAGCCCGGCCCGAGCAGGTGACCCCGGCCAAGCCCGCCCGGCCGCCCGGCGTGCCGCCGACCGAGACGCCGGAGGGGGAGGGCAGCACCACCCACGGCATCTCGATCCCCGAGCCGCCGGAGCTGCACGACGCCTGGCCGAGCTGGATCCCGATGGCGTTGATCGCGCTGCTGGTGGTGGCGGTCCTGATCTTCATGATCGCCCGGATCACCTCCTCCTGAGCTCGCCCGGCCTCCTGGCCCCACGCGGCTTCTCGTGCCGGCCCCCCGCGTGCCTGCCCTCCCGAGTCCGTCCGGGTGGGTCAGGCGATCCAGGCCCCGGTGAGCCGCTGGACGGCCGAGCCGTCCAGGTCGGAGAGCTTGACGCCGGCGAACCCGCGCGCCGCGGCCGAGGTCTGCAGCCGGAACGCCGGCCGGGGCTCGGTGAGCGCGGCGAGCACGACCTCCGCGGCCTCCGCCGGGGACTGGGCGGCGTTGGCGAACGCCTCGTTGGTCCGGGCCAGGTAGCCCGCCAGAGCCGGCCCGTACGGCCCGGCGTCGGCGACCGCGCGCTCCTGGTCGATGCCCACGTTGCTGACGAACTCGCTGGCCACGGCTCCGGGCTCGACCACGTGCACGCCCACCCCGACCGCACCGGCGACCGGCGCGAGGCTCTCCAGGAACCCCTCGACGGCGAACTTGGCGGCGCAGTAGGCCTCGTTGAACGGCTGTCCGATCACGCCGCCCACGCTGCTCACCGTCACGACCCGACCGCCGACCTCCCGCAGGTGCGGCAGGGCCGCCTTGGTCACCTGCACCACGCCGAAGAAGTTGACCTCCATGACCTGGCGGACGTCCTCGACGGTCCCGTTCTCGATGGTCCCGACGTGCCCGGCGCCGGCGTTGTTGACCACCGCGTCCAGCCGGCCGTGGTCGGCCAGTACGCCCTCGACGCAGGAGGCGACGGAGGCGGCGTCGGTGACGTCGAGGGCGCGGACGTCCAGCTCGACGCCCGCCTCGGCGGCCGCCTCGCGCAGGGCGCCGGCCCGGGCGGGGTCGCGCAGGGTGGCCACCGTGCGGAAGCCGGCCCGGGCGGCGGCGATGGCGGTGGCCAGGCCGATTCCGGAGGAGGTGCCAGTGATCAGGACGACCTTGTTGGTGGACATGCGGGGTTCCTCTCCAGCATTTTGCGTGTGTGCACACACACTAGCAGATGTGTGTGTGCGCACACGCAACCATCCTGGCCGGAAGCAGGACGGCTCGCGTCGGTGCCGGCAACGGCACCAATGCTCAGCCGCAGCCAGGTCCCCCTGGGGTCTCGACACGCTGGGGCTGGGGGAGTGGTGGCGCGGCGGCTTGCCGGACGCGAGGCCCGTCCGGTGGCGGCCTCCCTCCTCCCAGCCTCCTCCCGGCCGGGCGGGCGCTCCCCGCGGGGGCCGATCGCGTCCGCCGGGCCTGCCCCGCCCCGGCCCGCACGGAGGTGCTGGACGGCCAAAGGATGCCGCCGCGCTGGAGATCGTCCCGGCACGAGCCGGAGCAGTCCCCTCGGAGCTGCCGCTGACGCCGTCGGCTCAGATCGTCGCGTGACGGGCGCGGAGCAGCGACGCGCTGCCCAGCGCCCACACCGCGGCCACCCCGAGGCAGCCGGGCAGCCCGAAGGTCCGCAGCAGCCAGGTGCCGGTGGCAGCCCCCGCCAGCATCAGCGCCGCCACGCCGGCCCGGCGAACGGCCTGCCGCCGGTCCTGCCCGCCGGGCCGCGCGTCGGCCGCCAGTCCGGTCAGGGTCAGGGTCAGCACGGTGGTGGTGAGGTCCGGCACGGCGAGCCGGCGCACGGTCGCGTTGCGGCAGCCCATGGCCATCGCCAGTACGGCCGTCACGGTGTATCCGGTCCAGTCGCCGACCCGGATCCCCGCCACCGCCCCCAGCACGGCCGCCACTGTCAGCGCCACCACCTCGACCAGCACCGCCGTCAGCATCCAGCGCCGCGGTCGGTCCGCGTGCCGCGACGCAAGTCGCCCGCCGCCGGCGGCGCCGAACAGGAACGCGGCCAGTGAGACCGCCGAGGCCGCGGCCGAGAACCCGGGTGCGCCCGCGGCGGCGAAGCCGAGGATCACCACGTTCCCGGTCATGTTCGCGGTGAAGACGTGCCCGAGCCCGAGGTAGCTCGCGGCGTCCAGCATCCCGCTGGCGAAGGTGAGTGCCGCCAGCACCGGCACCACGCCCGCCTGCCGCCCGGGTGTCGGGGCCGCCGCGCCTGTCGCGGCCGTCGTGGTTGCCACGCCCGCCGTGCGTGCCGTTCGCGCCGCCGCCTCCCCGTCCGCCGTGGCCGTCAGACCGTCGCTCATGGTGCCGCCCTCCGTCGTGCTCTCCGTTCAACAGCCCCAGCATCTGCCGGGCATACTTATCTAGTCCAACGGAGAATTCCGATCACGGTCATCGACAGGAACGATCAATGGAGCTGCGCCAGCTGGAACACTTCGTCACGCTGGCCGAGGAACGGCAGTTCACCCGGGCTGCCCAGCGCCTGCACCTCGCGCAGTCCAGCCTCTCCGCCTCGATCCAGGCGCTGGAGCACGACCTGGGTCAGACCCTGTTGGTGCGCACCACGCGGCGGGTGGAGCTGAGCGAGGCGGGCCGCGCCCTGTTGCCGCTCGCCCGGGAGACGCTGCGCAGCGCGCGGCGGGCCCGGCAGGCCGTCGAGGCGGTCGGCGGCCTGCTGCGCGGCCGGGTCACCGTCGGCATGATCCAGACCGTGAACGCCGTCGACCTGCCGGCCGTGCTGGCCCGCTTCCACGCCGCGCACCCGGCCGTCGAGCTGCGGCTGGTCCAGGGCGACTCGCGGGACCTGGTGGCGGCCGTGCGCCGGGGAACGTACGACCTCGCGGTGGTCGCCGACGCGGGGGAGGCGCCGCTGCCGGGTGTCGACCTGCTGCCGCTGGCCCGTGAGGAGATCCTGCTGGTGCTCGCCCCCGACCACCCGCTGGCGGACCGCACGTCGGTGGCGCTGGCCGAGTTGGCCCGCTGGCCGTTCGTCGACTTCCGCGAGCACTCCGGCCTGCGGGCGTTGATCGACGAGGCCTGCGCACGGGCCGGCCTGAGCCGGACCATCACCTGCCACGTCGAGCACATGCCCACCCTGCTCGATCTGGTCGCGCACGGGCTCGGCGTCGCGCTGGTACCGCGCAGCGTGCTGCCCGCCGAGCCGAGCAGGCTGCGCGCCGTCCCGACCCGTCCGCCGCTGGCCCGCACGGTCGCCGTCGCCACCGCTGCCGGCAGCGAACCCCAGCCCGCCGCCCGCGCCCTGCTCGACGGCATCCGCGCCGAGGCCCGGGGCGAGCGCTGAAGCGAGGCCCTGGCGGGCGGGTCGGCCCGAGCGGCGGTGGCTCAGGCGGGGACGCCGGCGGCGGCTCCGGTCGGCTGGTCGCCGCCCCAACGGTCCCGGGCCGCGCGGTAGTCGAGCGGGCCGCGGCTCAGTGCGTCGTCGTAGGACCACGCCCCGTCCGGTGTCCGCCAGATCACCTCGACCGCGAGACCGTCCGGGTCCGTGCCGTAGACCGAGAGGTGCATGCCCTGGTCGAGGGCGGTCCCGAAGGTCCCGGCGGCGGTCAGGCGCTGCTGCGCCCGCTCCAGCTCGTCGATCGTGCCGAGCTCGAAGGCGACGTGGAACAGGCCGGGCCGCCGCACGCCGTCCGCCGGTGCGTCGGCGTTGGCGATCAGCGCCAGGTCGTGGTGGTTGGTCGAGGCGAGCGGCGAGCGCAGGAAGACCATGGCGGGCCAATGCTCCGTCCCGGGCAGTTCGGTCACCACGCGCAGGCCCAGCGTGTCGCGGTAGAAGTGGACGGAGGCGTCGAGGTCGCTGACGGACAGCACGACGTGGTTGACGCGTCGCAGTGGCATGGGGGGCTCCCCGGTGGTAGGCGTAGGATCATCCTCAAAGTGAGGGACCGGATAGTGAGGGTCCTCCGTAAATCGGAAGGATGTCAAACCCGTGACCGCTGCGCCCACTCCCGGCGAGGTCGCCGACCGGTTCTTCGCCGTCGCCAACCTGCTCCGCAAACGGGCCAACGAGGGGCTGCGCGAGCAGGGCCTGACCATGGCCCGCGGGAAGCTGCTGTCCATCCTCGACCGCCGCGGCCCGACCAGGATCAGTGCGCTGGGCGCCAAGCTCGGCGTCGCCGCGCGCACGGTCACCGAGGCCGTCGACGCGCTGGAGCGGGACGGCCTGGCCTACCGGGCGCCCGATCCCGCCGATCGGCGGGCGGTGCTGGTCACGCTGACCGAGCAGGGTGCGGCGCTGATCCGGGCCGCCGACGGCCCCCGGCAGGAGGCGATGAACCGGCTCTTCGCCGCGCTCTCCGCCGCCGACCGGGCCGCGTTGGTCCGGCTGCTCGACACTCTCGACCAGGCGGCGGGCGGCCCATCGGCGCCCACTCCCGGGTCGGAGTGACCGGGCCCAGCGGCTCGCGGATCACCGCGGGGCTGGGCAACACCTGGCCGACCGGGGAGAGGCCGATCATCACGACACGGGTGCGGTGGCGGTGGGACATGTCGCAAACGCCGGTCCGTGCCCCGCGCCGCCACCACCGGATTTCCCCCGGCCCCGGCGAGTGGCGGCCCGCCGGGGCCGAACGGTCAGCAGATCCGCGGTAGTTGCTCGCCCAGCGGCAGGTCCACCACCCGGGTCCCGCCGAGCGTGGTCCGGGCCACCACCATGCCCGGATGCTCCGCCACGCACTCGCCGATCACCGCCGCCCCCGCGCCCAGCGGATGGGTGTGCATCGCGGCCAGCACCAGGTCCGCCCACTCGCGCGGCACGAAGGCGACCAGCTTGCCCTCGTTCGCGACATACATCGGATCCAGGCCGAGGAACGCGCAGGCGCCCGCGACCTGGGGTGGCACCGGGATGGTGCGCTCCCACACCACGACCCCGACCCCGGCCGCCGTCGCGATCTCGTTGAGCGCGGCGCCCAGTCCGCCGCGGGTGGGGTCGCGCAGCACGTGCAGGTCGGGCGTGACCGCGAGCATCGTCTCCACCAGCCCGCCGAGCGCCGCGCAGTCGCTGCTGATCTCGACCCCGAACTCCAGGCCCTCGCGCACGCTCATCACCGCGACCCCGTGCACGCCGATGTCACCGCTGACGATCACCACATCGCCCGGCACGGCCCGCTGCGGGCGGATGTCCACCCCGGCCGGGATCAGTCCGATCCCGGCGGTGTTGAGGTAGATGCCGTCGCCGCGGCCGGCCTCCACCACCTTGGTGTCACCGGTCACCACCTCCACCCCGGCGGTCCTGGCCGCCGCTCCGAGCGCCTGCGCGACCCGGGCGACCACGGCCATCTCGACGCCCTCCTCCAGGATGAACCCGCAGGACAGGAAGGCCGCCCGGGCGCCGCTCATGGCGAGGTCGTTGACCGTGCCGTTGACCGCCAGGTCACCGATGCTGCCGCCGGGGAAGAAGAGCGGCCGGACCACGAACGAGTCGGTGGAGAAGGCGAGTCGGGCCCCGCCGAGGGTGACCGTGGCGGAGTCGCCGAGGCCGGCCAGGGTACGCCCGCCGAAGGCCGGCGCGAAGACGTGCTCGACCAGCTCGGCGGACATCGCCCCGCCGCCGCCGTGACCCATCACCACCCGCGGGTGGTCGCGCAGCGGCAGCGGGCAGTTCCAGCCGGAGAAGTCCGGGGCGGTGGGCAGGATCGTGGTCTCAGCCAACGGGGCTCGCCTCCAACGGGACGGCCGGCACACCGAGCCGGCGGTAGAGGTAGTACGCGGCGCAGGCGCCCTCGCTGGACACCATGGTGGCGCCGAGCGGGGTGCGGGGGGTGCAACTGGTGCCGAAGGCCTCGCACTCGTGCGGCTTGAGCAGGCCCTGCAGCACCTCGCCGCTGCGGCACTGGGCGGGCTCGCAGGCGTTGATCCCGGTGACCTCGAAACGGTACTCGGCGTCGTGGTCGCGGTAGCGCGGCGACAGCCGCCAGCCGCTCCGCGGGATCACCCCGATGCCGCGCCAGGCCCGGTCGGTGACCTCGAAGACGTCCGCCAGCATGGCCCGGGCGGCCGGGTTGCCCTCGGGTCGGACGGCGCGCGGGTACGCGTTGTGGACGGTGTGCTCGCCGCGCTCCAACTGGCCCACGGTCCGCCGGATCCCCTCCAGGATGTCCAACGGCTCGAAGCCGGTGACCACGATCGGCACCCGGTACCGTTCGGCCAGCGCCGGGTACTCCTCGACACCCATCACGCTGCACACGTGCCCGGCGGCCAGGAAACCCTGCACCCGGCAGTCCGGCGACTGCATGATCGCCTCGATCGCCGGCGGCACCCGGACGTGCGACACCAGCAGGCTGAAGTTGCGGATGCCGAGCTTCTTGGCCTGGTACACGGTCATGGCGTTGGGCGGCGCGGTGGTCTCGAAGCCGATCCCGAAGAACACCACCTCGCGATCCGGGTTCTGCTGGGCGATCCGCAGCGCGTCCAGCGGCGAGTAGACCACCCGGACGTCGCCGCCCTCGCCGCGTACCCGGAACAGGTCGCGGTCCGTGCCGGGCACTCGCAGCATGTCGCCGAACGAGCAGAAGATCACCTCGGGCCGGGCCGCGATGGCCAGTGCCCTGTCGATCATCTCCAGCGGGGTGACGCACACCGGGCAGCCCGGTCCGTGGATCAACTCGATCTGATCCGGCAGGAGTTGATCGATGCCATGGCGGATGATGGTGTGCGTCTGGCCGCCGCACACCTCCATCAGCGCCCACGGCCTGGTTACCGTGGCGCGGATGTCGTCGAGCAGCCGCCGGGCCAACTCCGGGTTCTGGAACTCCTCCAGGTACTTCACGACCGGGCCTCCTTCGCCGGGGTGCTGTCGACCGGGTGCCCCGCTCCGGCCGCCGCCTCCCATGGATCACCGAACTCCTCCTGCAGCAGGCCGAGTTCCTCGAAGAGGGCAAGCGTCCTGCGAGCCGACTCCTCGTCCAGTCGCTGCAGTGCGAACCCGACGTGGACGATGGCGTACTCGCCGACCGTCAGGTCCGGCAGGTACTCCAGGCACACGTCCTTGACCACGCCGCCGAAGTCGACGGTGGCCATCCGGGTTCCGTCCCGCTCCTCGATCTCGATCACTCTGCCGGGCACTGCCAGGCACATCGGGTCCTCCTCGCAACTGGGTCATTGGTGCTCGAACGGCAGGTCAGGAACTGTTCGGCACGGGACCTGCCACGGTCGCGGCGCTCGGTGTGCCGTCGGACGCCCGGGCGGAGCGGGCTGCCACCATCAGCTGGCCGAGCGCCAGCCCGCCGTCGTTGGGCGGCACCAGGTGGTGTCGCAGCACGGTGCAGCCGTCCGCCCGCAGCGCTCGCCAACAGGCCGAGGAGAGCAGCCGGTTGGTGAACACACCGCCGGTCAGTGCGACCTTGGACAGCCCGTGCCGGCTGCGTGCCTCGGCGCACAGGCGGCGGACCAGATCGGCCACCGCGCCGTGGAACCGCCCCGCGATCAGCCCGGGCGCGGTCCCCGACCGCAGGTCCGCGACGATCGTGGCCAGCACCGGCGCCGGGTCGGCCAGCAGCGCGGCCTGCCCGGTGGTCGGATCGCCCTCGGTCAGCCCGAACGCGTAGCCGGGCAGTGCGCCGTGCGCTACCGCGGCCGCCTCCAACTCGACCGCGGCCTGGGCCTCGTAGCCGACCCGGTGGCAGACGCCGAGCAGCGAGGAGACCGCGTCGAACAGTCGGCCCATGCTGGAGGTCGGCACGCAGTTCAGTCCACGTTCCAACTGGCGCTCCAGCAAGCTGAGCTCATCGGGAGGGCAGGCCGCGACGCAGGGCAGGTCGGCCGCCCAGTCGATCCCCGCGGTGTGCAGTTGGGCCAGCGCCATCCGGTACGGTCGGGCCACTGCCGCCTCTCCGCCCGGGAGTTGGACGTACCGCAGCTGGGCGAAGCGCTCGAAGCCGGTGTAGTCGGCGAGCAGCACCTCGCCGCCCCAGACCGCGCCGTCGGTGCCGTAGCCGGTGCCGTCGAAGGCCACCCCGACCACCCGTCGCCGACCGTCCAGCCCGTGCTCGGCCATCGTGGCGGCGACGTGGGCGTGGTGGTGTTGCACCTGGTGCAGCGGGCGGCCCAGGGCGCCCTCGCGGGCCCAGCGGCCGGAGCGGTAGCCCGGATGCCGGTCGGCGGCCAGGAGCTCGGGTCGCACCCCGGTCAACGTGGTCAACTGCCCTGCCGCGCGGTCGAAGGCGCGTAGGGTGGCCAGGTCGTCCATGTCTCCGAGGTGGCCGGAGAGCCAGGCCTGTCGCCCCTCGGCCAGGGCGAAGGCGTTCTTGAGGTCCCCGCCGACGGCGAGCACGGGTCGGACGGCGACCGGCAGCGGCACCGGGCGCGGCGCGTAGCCGCGCGAGCGGCGCACCGGCAGCGGGTGACCGTCGCAGACCGCCAACACCGAGTCGTCGCAGGGCACATGGATCGGCCGGTCGTGCGCCAGCCAGCCGTCCACCAGTGGTGCCAGTCGCTCCAGCGCCTCGGCGTCATCGGTGACGATCGGCTCCCCGGAGCGGTTCGCGCTGGTCATCACCAGCAGCCGGGGGCCGGGTGGGTCGCCGGGCAGGCCGAGCAGCAGGTGGTGGACGGGCGTGTAGGGCAGCATCACGCCGAGGTCCGGGCTGCCCGGGGCGACCGCCTCGGCCACCGGCGCGGCACCCGGTCGGCGCCGCAGCAGCACGATCGGCCGCTCCGGACCGGTGAGCAGTGCCCGCTCGGTCCGGTCGAGCCGGACGAACGGCTCGGCGTCGTCCGGCTCCCGCACCATCAGCGCGAACGGCTTGTCGCCGCGCAGCTTGCGCCGTCGCAGCAGGGCCACCGCGTGCTGGTCGCCGGCGTCGCAGGCCAGGTGGTACCCGCCGACGCCCTTGACGGCGAGCACCGCGCCGGTGGCCAGCATCCGGCGGGCCGCCGTCACCGCCTCGGTGCCGCCGCGGTCCGCCCGGCCCGGCACCACCAGGGTGAGCCGCGGGCCGCAGGCGTGGCAGGAGATCGGCTGGGCGTGGAAGCGCCGGTCGGTCGGATCCGCGTACTCGCGGGCGCAGTCCGAACACATCGGGAAGTGCGCCATCGTGGTGTTCGCGCGATCGTAGGGCAGCGCGGTGACGATGGTGAAGCGTGGTCCGCAGTTGACGCAGGTGATGAACGGGTGCCGGTGCCGCCGGTCGGCGGGGTCAGCGAGTTCGGCCAGGCAGTCCGCGCAGGTCGCGACGTCCGGCGGGATCGGCGGCCGGCTCGCCCCCTCGGTCCGGGACGGCAGGATGGCGAACCCGGGACCGCCCAGCGCGGCCATCAACCGGTGCTCCACCGAGGCGACTTCGGCCAGCGGCGGGGCGTCGCTGGCGACCCGCCGACAGAACGCCGCGACCGCCTCCGGGTGGCCCTCCACCTCGGCCAGCACGCCCTCGCCGGTGTTGCTGACATGGCCGCTGAGCCCGAGCTCGGTGGCCAGCGTGTAGACGAACGGGCGAAAGCCCACCCCCTGGACCAGCCCGCGCACCGCGACCCGGCGGCGCAGCACCGCGGGGGCCGTCGGCTCAGCCGTCACGAAAGCCCTCCGGCGGGGGCCAGCCCGTGGCTCTGGTCGCCCGCCGCGGTCCCGTGGCCGTCCGCATGGTCGTGTGTGTGCGCGTGCACATGTCCGCCCGCATGATCGTGTGCGTGTGCATGCACATGCCCGTCCGCAGGTGCGTGTGTGTGCACACGCTCGGCGGACTGCCGGGCCATCACCGGCCGGTGCGGCCGCGCACCCTCCAGCACCGCCAGGGCCCGGTCCAGCAGCGCCCCGACGCCCTGCCCGGTCCGGGTCGAGGTGGTGATCACCTCGACTCCCGGGTTGACCCGGGCGACCGCGGCCAGGAACGCCGCCTCGTCGAAGTCGACCGCCGCCGCGAGATCGGCCTTGGTCACCACCACCAGCTGCGCCAGCCCGAACGCCGTCGGGTACTTCAGCGGCTTGTCCTCACCCTCGGTGACCGAGGCGAGCACCACCCGCAGGCTCTCGCCCAGGTCGTAGGAGGCCGGGCAGACCAGGTTGCCGACGTTCTCCACGAACAACAGCCGGGTCGGTTCGGGCAGCCAGCCCGCCAGGTGCCGGCCCAGCATCTCGGCCTCCAGATGGCACAGCCCGTCGGTGAGCACCTGCTTGACCGGCACGCCCGCCCGGGCCAGCCGGGTCGCGTCGTTCTCGGTGGCCAGGTCCGCGGTGAGCGCGGCGACCGGCACCCCGCGCTCCCGGGCGAGCCCCAACTCGGCCTCCAGCAGAGCGGTCTTGCCGCTGCCCGGACTGGACAGCAGGTTCACCACGGTGGTGCCGCGGGCGGCCAGCCTCGCGCGCAACTCCCCTGCGGCGGAGTCGTTCTGGGCGAGCACGGCCTGCTGGAGTTCGACGACTCGACACATGGGTCAGCCTTCCTGGTGAGCCGGGAGGTGCGCCGGGCCGTCGGCCCACCGCACGCTGAGGATCTGCAACTCGCGCCCGGAGAGCAGCTCGGCGGCCCCGCCGCCGCAGCCCGGGCAGCCCAGGTCCGGGGGCATCCCGACCGCCCACTCCAGCGCGCAGCCGGTGCACCGGGCGCGTGCCGGCACCGCCTCGGTCCGCAGCTCCGCGCCAGCCAACACCGTCCCGGTGCAGGCGAGTTCGAAGCAGAAGGCAAGCGACTCCGGTACCACGCCAGCTAGTTCGCCGACCTGGAGCAGGACCGTCTCGACACCGGTCGCCCCGCCGGTCTCGGCGGCGGCGGCGACCTGCGCCACGACGGCCGTCGCGATCGACATCTCGTGCACCGGCCCGCTCCCGTTCGCCCGTTGGCGCCGGGGCCGCCCCACCGGGAGGGATCCGACGGCACGCCACACCGTGCCCGCCACCCGTGCGCTCCGGACCATTACAGAGCGTGGTGCCGGCGCGGGCCCCAGCGCCGCGCCGCCACCAGCACCGCGCTCCGCCATTCGGAGCAGCGGACGACCACCCGGATCCCGGGTCACATCCGGCGGATCCGGAGATAACGCTGGATGTCGCCGAGGTTCTGCGCCACCACCACGGCCGCCGCGGAGAGCAGGACCGCGCCGATCAGGAACTTCCGCATGACTACGCCTTTCGCTCGGCCCGGCCGCCGATCCCGGCGGACTCGGGTGTCTCTTCGTCCCGCAGCACCCGCAGGACGGTCTCGACCGCCGCGTCCAGTGCGGCGGTCACCGGGGCACTCAGCCCCATCCCCTCCTCCAGCGACCGCGGTTCGCAGCCGACTACCAGGACCCGCTCGGGCGGACACCCGCCGGTTCCGGCGGCCAGCGTGTCCAGCAGCGCCAGCACCGCGTCCGGCCCCATCCGGTGCCCGTCCAGCGCTGGCGCCTGCGGCTCCACCGTCCCCGGCGTGGCCGCTTCGATCAGATAGACCGTGCCGGGCTCGCCGCCGCGCTCGGTGGCGTCCAGCAGGATCAGCGTCCGGTAGCCGTCCAGCAGCTGGTAGGCCAGGTGCACGCCGCGCACCCCGAAGTCCACTGCCTCGACGTGCGGCGGCAGTGGCCGCTCGGCGAGGCGCCGCAGCGCGGCCGGCCCGAAGCCGTCGTCGCCGAGGAAGATGTTGCCGACCCCGGCCACCAGGACCCGGCCGCCGGTCCGCCCGGCGCTCACGGCTCGTCCACCGGGGTGACCTCGTCCGGCTGGAAGTACCGGAACCGGCCCTGGGCCCGCCAGAGGTCCGCGCCCGGGTCGCCGTCGATGGTGACCGCCAGGTGCACCGAGCCGTCCACGTCGTGCAGTACCGCCTCGACCAGCGCGGTGCGGCCGTGCAGGAAGAGGTCCTGGGCGTCGGTGCGGCGCAGGCCGGGCTTGAGCACCACCCGGCTGCCCGCCCCGACCGACCGGCCGTCCACCACCACCCGGTCCCGGGTGGGATCGACGGCGCGGTCCGCCGCCGGGTCCCACCAGGGGGTCCGCGGGTGCAGCGGGTCGTCCTCGGCGACCGGGACGTCGATGGCGGGCTCGGTCACCTCGCGCAGCGCCCGCACCGCTCCGTGCAGCCGTTCCATGATCTCCGGTGGCATCGAGTCGGCGAGGTCGATCACCGCGCCGGCCCGCTCGTCGGTGCCGCGGGCCTCGCGCTTCTCCTCCTCGGTGAGGGTGGTTGTGCGCAACGCCAGGATCTCGTCGATCTCGGTCGCGTCGTACAGCGTGCCGGGGCTCTCCGGTGCGACCTGCGGGTGGTCGGAGAGGATGATCGGCGAGGAGAGCAGGACGTCCGCCTGTCCCGGTGGCCCGGCCAGCACCGGCCAGGTGTGCAGGTTGCGACACTCGGCGACGGCCGGGGCGGCCCACTCGGGCGGGTCGGTCATCGAGACGAACGAGCCGGCGGAGAGCGCCAGCAGCAGGTGCGCGGAGACCAGCGAGCGCGGCAGCGCCGCCTCCCGGTCGGCGTTCTCCGCCGGGCGCCACTCGCTGGTGTTCTCCACCAGCGCGGTCAACCGCCTGACGGGGTAAGGGCCGGGGAGTTCCACCGCGCTCAACCGCAGGACGCCTTCCAGGCGTTCGCGCCGCCGCACCAGCCGGCCGAGCGGGCGGCCGTCGGCGTCCCGGACCTGTTCCATCGCGGTCCGGTTCGGCCGGCGGATCGGCAGCGTGATCCCGTTGCCCGCCAACTCGTCGACGGGCACGATGAGTTCGACCCGTTCCTCGACCCCCTCGTCCCACGGGACGAGCACCCGGTCGGCCAGCTCCAGCCGCTCGACCGGCTCGAACCCGCCGCTCGCGCGAGTCCGTTCGACGGTGCGGCGCTGGGCGTGCAGGAACCGCAGCTCCACCGCGAGCAGCGCGTCCGGTTTGGTCTCCAGCAGGCACTCGGTGCGCTGCGCGGAGGGCTCGGTGGTGGCCGGGCCGAAGGCCGGCGGTACCAGCACGCCGAACTGCCAGCGCAGCCGGTTCTTGGCGGCCGAGGCCCGGTAGGGGTAGAGCACGTAGCCCTCGAACAGCACGGCGTCGGCGATCTGCCGGGCCGCGGCGAGCCGCGGCTCCACCGCGGCCGCGAACGCGGGATCGGTCACCGCGGAGTCCTCTCGCTCAGTAGTCGTCCGGCCGCGCCGACGCCCGCCGCGGCCCGCGCGGTGGGACCGGCGGGCGGGCCGGGGGTGGGTCCGGTGGCGCCCAGCAGGGCCCGCATGGTGGCCTCCCAGGACGGCAGCCCGTGCTGGGTGCGGTAGTCGAGCAGCGCGTCCATGGTGTCGCGTGGCAGTCGCAGCCAGCCGCAGCCGGGGAAGTGCTGCTCGATCATCTCCCGCCAGACCCGGATCGGCAGCCGGCAGAGCGCCTCCCGGTCCCACGGCACCGGCTCGACCCGGAAGCCGCCCGGGCCGGTGAAGGCGGTGCCGGAGAAGAGCAGCAGCACCGGGACCTCGCCCTCGGTCAGTGCGTGGAAGTACCGGCCGGCCGCGACGTCCAGGTCGTAGCTGCACGGCACCACCAGGTCGACCTCGATCTCCCCAGTGAACGCCGGTACCAGCAGCGACACTTGGGCGAACTGCAGCGGGTTGAGGGTGCTGCCCCAGCGGGCCCGCTCGCCGAACAGCACCTCCAAGTGCTCGCCCTCGGCGGCTGAGTAGGCCCGCCGCCGGGGTTCGATCCGCAACTGGCAGCGCAGCGCGATGGCGTGCACCGGCTCGCCGCCGGTGGCAACGATCCGCAGCCGGAACAGCAGGGTGGGGCCGGCCGCGTAGCGGTCGGCCCGGACGCCGGTGCAGCTGAAGGAGAGCTCGGTCACGGCGCGACCTCCCGGGCCAACTCGCGGGCCCGGCCGGCCACTTCGGTGAAGAAGCCGGCCAGTTCGGCGCGGGCCTCGGCGCCCCCGTCGAAGCCCTGCCAGTGCCGCCGCATCCGGCCGACCAGCTCGTAGCAGCGATCGACCGGGACCAGGTAGCAGTCGGTGCTGCCGTCCCGCGACCGGCGCAACAGCAACGCCTCGACGTCGGGCCGCAGTTCGGCGGCCAGCCGGGTGCCGCCGAGCACCGCCTGCCAGGCCGCCGGGTCCAACTCGCTCTCGGTGGCGCCGGCCGGACTCGGATAGAGCGCGACCAGTCGGTCCAGCGCGGTGTCGCGCAGGAAGAACGCGGTGCCCACCGGGATCTGCAGCGCCTGCCAGCCGGATTCGTCCAACTCCATCGCGGGATCGACCAGGTAGCGTTCCGGGACGGCCCGGTAGCGCCCGCCGCCGGCCTCGAAGAGCAGCACGCAGCCGGGGCAGGCGCAGACCAGGGCCCGCGCCTCGCCGTCCACCAGGTGCCGGTGCTCGGCCGCCACCGCCTGCCGGCACAGCTCGCAGCGCTCCGGGGCCGGGGGAGCGGGCTCGCTCAGCCGGCGCAACAGCGCCAGGCCGGGACCGGCGGCGCTCACCGGGCCTCCACCCGGTGCGCGGTGGGCGGCCGGGAGCCGATCTGCAGCAGTGTCGGCCCGGGCGGGGCGGCCGGCGCCCACTCGACCGCGGTGACCTCGGGGGCGTAGCAGGACAGGGCCTCCTCGATCCGCTGCCGGGCGGCCGACCCGTCGCCCCCGCAGCCGCAGCCACCGGAGGCGGCGGGCGGGCGCAGCCGCAGCGTGCCGCTCGCCGCCTCGAACTCCGCCACCACGACAAGGTGTTCGGGCACCGTGCCAAGAGCGCGGTCGATCCGTGCGGTGACCTCCTCCGGGTGCAGGTCGTGCAGCACCAGCAGGGCGCTCACCAACTCGTCGTCCAGCAACGGGCGCAGCGCACCCCGCGCGTCGAGCAGCGCGACGACCCGGGTCAGCCCGGCGCCGTAGAAGTCCAGCAGGACCCGCACCAGCTCCTCGGCGGTGGCCCTGGCGGCCTCGTCACCCGCGTCGGTCAGCCGGTCCAGCACCTGCTGGACCCGCCGGCCGGTCTGCTCGACACTCAGGGCGCCGCCCCGGGCAGCGGTGCCCGGGGCGGCGGCGTGGCCGGGCGCGCTCATCCGCCGAGCCCGCTCAGCCCGGTGGGGACGTGCATCTTCTGCACGGTGCGGCCGTCCCCGACGTACATGTGCACCCCGCAGGGCAGACAGGGGTCGAAGCTGCGCACCGCCCGCATGATGTCGATGCCCTTGAAGTTCTCCGGGGAGTTCTCCTCGAAGATCGGGGTGTTCTGCACCGCGTCCTCGTACGGGCCGGGGGTGCCGAAGCTGTCCCGGACGCTGGCGTTCCACGGGGTCGGCGGGTACGGGTGGTAGTTGGCGATCTTGCCGTCGCGGATCACCATGTGGTGCGAGAGCACCCCGCGCACGGCCTCGGTGAAGCCGCAGCCGATGCTCTCGTCCGGCACCTCGAACCGCTCCCAGGTCTGGGTGCGCCCGGCCCGGACCTCGTCCAGCGCCTTCTCGGCGAAGTACAGCGCCGCGGCGGCCGTGTAGGCCTGGAAGTAGGTCCGGGCCCGGTTGCGCTCCAGCGCGTTGCTCCACTGCGGGATCTTCCACTCGAAGGTGGTCTCCGGCTTGGTCATCGTCTTCGGCAGGTTGATCACCACGCTGTGCCCGGTGGCCTTGACGTAGCCGATGTCGACCAGGCCGGAGAGCGCGGTGGACCAGAGCCGGGCGATCGGGCCGCCGCCGGTGTCCAGCGCCAGGTAGTCCTTGCCGTCGAACCAGCGCGGGGACATCACCCAGCTGTACTTGTCGTCGAAGTTCCGCTTCTGCGGGGCGGGGATGGTGTGCTGGTTCCACGGGTGGCGCGGGTCCACCGGGTTGCCCAGCGGGTCGTGCGTGACGAACTGCTCCTGGCCCTGCCAGTCCTGGTAGTAGGAGCTGCCGAGCAGGATCCGGATGCCCAGGTTGATCTCGGTGAGGTCGTTGGTGACCAGCTTGCCGTCCACGATGACGCCGGGGGTGACGAACATCTTCCGTCCCCAGGCGGTCATGTTGCGGTAGGTGAAGTCGCAGTGGTCCGGGTCGTTGAGAGCGCCCCAGCAGCCCAGCAGGATCCGCCGCCGGCCGACCTCCTCGTAGCCGGGCAGCGCCTGGTAGAAGAAGTCGAACAGGTCGTCGTGCAGCGGCACCACGCGCTTCATGAACTCCACGTAGCGGGTCAGCCGGGTCAGGTAGTCGGTGAACAGCTGGACGGTGGCGACCGTGCCGACCCCGCCCGGGTAGAGCGTGGAGGGGTGCACGTGGCGACCCTCCATCAGGCAGAACATCTCCCGGGTGTAGCGACTGACCTGCAGTGCCTCCCGGTAGAACTCGCCCTCGATCGGGTTGAGCGAGCGCATGATGTCGGCGATGGTCTTGTAGCCGTGCTCGCCCGCGTGCGGTGCCTCGGTACGCTCGGCCAGTTCCAGCACGCCGGGGTTGGTCTCGCGGACCATCTTCTCGCAGTAGTCGACCCCGACCAGGTTCTCCTGGAAGATGTTGTGGTCGAACATGTACTCGGCGGACTCGCCGAGGTTGATGATCCACTCGCCCAGGTGCGGCGGCTTGACCCCGTACGCCATGTTCTGCGTGTACACCGAGCAGGTCGCGTGGTTGTCGCCGCAGATGCCGCAGATCCGGCTGGTGATGAAGTGCGCGTCGCGCGGGTCCTTGCCGCGCATGAAGACGCTGTAGCCGCGGAAGACCGACGAGGTGCTGTAGCACTCGGCGACCCGCTTCTGCTTGAAGTCGATCTTCGTGTGGATGCCCAGACTGCCCACGATCCGGGTGATCGGGTCCCAGGACATCTCCACCAGGCCGCTGCCTGCGTTCGTCGTCGATGCCATCGTCTCTGTCGTGCCCTTCTGCAAACGGGAGGCCGGCCCCCCGACGAGGGAGGCCGGCGAACGGAACGCGGGTCCGGGCGGACGGGCCGCCCGGACCGGGCAGGGGTGTCAGGAAGAGCCGGCGCGGTAGCCGGTGGTCAGCCGGCTGCCGGTGTGGCGCCACTTGGGCTCCTTGTCCACGGTCCTGGCCGTGATCGAGCGCAGCGAGCGGATCACCGTTCCGTAGGCGCTGCTGACCCCGCTGGAGATCTTGCCGCCCGGGGGCTCGTCCATGAACGGCATGAACATGTCCGGGAAGCCCGGCATGGTGCAGGCGATGCAGATGCCGCCGACGTTGGGACAGCCGCCCACGCCGTTCATCCAGCCCCGCTTGGGGACGTTGCACTTCACCACCGGCCCCCAGCAGCCCAGCTTGACCAGGCACTGCGGGGAGCCGTACTCGGTGGCGAACTGGCCCTGCTCGTAGTAGCCGGCCCGGTCGCAGCCCTCGTGCACGGTGGCGCCGAAGAGCCAGGTCGGGCGGAGCTTGTCGTCCAGCGGGATCATCGGCGCGGAGCCGGCCAGCTGGTAGAGCAGGTAGACCAGGGTCTCGGAGAAGTTGTCGGGCTGGATCGGGCAGCCCGGTACGCAGACGATCGGCAGGCCGGCCTTGGACTTCCAGTCCCAGCCGAGGTAGTCCGGCACACCCATCGCACCGGTCGGGTTGCCGGCCATCGCGTGGATGCCGCCGTAGGTGGCACAGGTGCCGATCGCCACCACCGCGGTGGCCTTGGAGGACAGCCGGTCGAGCCACTCACTGGTGGTGATCGGCTGGCCGGTCCTCGGATCGTCGCCGAAGCCGCACCAGTAGCCCTCCTTCTTGACCGCCTCGTTGGGGATGGACCCCTCGACGACCAGGACGAAGGGCTCCAGCTCGCCACGTTCGGCCTTGAAGAACCACTCGATGAAGGTGTCCGCGCCGCCGACGGGCCCGCACTCGAAGTCGATCAGCGGCCAGTGGACCTCGATCTTGGGAAGGCCCGGCAGCGCACCGGTGACGATCTCCTCGATGCTCGGCTGCATCGCGGCGGTCAGCGCGACCGAGTCTCCGTCGCAGCTGAGGCCGGCGTTGATCCAGAGGACGTGGACCGGCGGCCCCTGCTCGGCACGGGCGGCGGCGCGCCAGGCGCTGTCGTCCGTGGTCGTTGCTGGTGCACCCATGAGGAGACCTCCTCGGGGAAATGGGGGCAAGCTGGAAGTAACGGATGAACAACGTGTATCAGTCATTTGCCGCCAGCCTAGGAACAACTGGGCCAAACGGTGGCGTGGCGGACAGTGACCTCGACGGCCCGAACCAGGGCGCCGAGGCCGATTAGAAAGGGCACTGACCGGGCAGGCGGCGGGTAGGAACGTCACCGGCCAAGGTCGGAGGTGGCGACGATGGACGGACCCGGTGGATCCGGCCTGACCGGACGCGAACGGCAGATCCTGGCGCAGATCGAGGCCGATCTGAAGGCGGACGCCGCGCTGGACCACAGTCTGAGCCGCATGCGGACCGATCGCTGGCGCTACCTCTGGCAGCGGCTCTGCGCGGTGCGGGTGAGCGCGGTGGTGTTCCTGGGCGCCGCCTCGCTGGGGTTGCTCGGCGTGGCCCTGCAGTCGCCGGTAACCGGAGTGCTGCTGGTCAGCGCGCTGCTCTGGACGGTCACCCTGGCGGCACTGGCGGGCCTGACCGGCCGGCTGCTACCGCCCGCGCTGCGCCGACGTCGTGCCCTGCGGCAGCGCGACGACGGCTGACCTCGCGGACCGTCGGGGTTCGACACGCCGCCCCTGAAATCCGGCCGTCACCGCTGGTGGGCCGCGTGTAATCACTGGCATGGATTCCAGCAAGGCGGCGCGGATCGCCGAGGACGGCGCGGTGGCCCTGGACGGCCGGCTCCCCGTGATGGAGGCCGGCCGCGAGCTGCTCCGCAAGGCCTTCCCCGACCACTGGTCGTTCCTGCTCGGCGAGCTGGCGCTGTACAGCTTCGTGCTGCTGCTGCTCACCGGCGTCTACCTGACGTTCTTCTTCAACCCGAGCATGGCCGAGGTGGTCTACCACGGCTCCTACGCGCCGCTGAACGGCGTGCCGGTCTCCGAGGCCTACGCCTCGACCCTGCGGATCAGCTTCGACATCCGCGGCGGCCTGCTGATCCGGCAGATGCACCACTGGGCCGCGTTGCTCTTCGTCGCCTCGCTCTCCGTCCACCTGTTGCGGGTCTTCTTCACCGGGGCGTTCCGGCGGCCGCGCGAGCTCAACTGGGTACTGGGGGTGACGCTCTTCCTGCTCGCCGTACTGGAGGGCTTCTGCGGCTACTCGCTGCCGGACGACCTGCTCTCCGGCACCGGGCTGCGCACCGCGCAGGGGATCGTACTGGCGATCCCGCTGGTCGGCAGCTACCTGCAGTTCTTCGGGTTCGGCGGGGAGTTCCCGGGCCAGGCCGTCATCCCCCGGCTGTACAGCACGCACATCCTGCTGGTGCCCGGGCTGCTGCTGGCCGTGATCGGCGCCCACCTGACCCTGGTGGTCCACCTCAAGCACACCCAGTGGGCGGTCCCCGGACGGACCAACCGCAACGTGGTCGGGATGCCGGCCTTCCCGCAGTTCGCCGCCCGCTCGGCGGGCCTCTCGTTCGCCGTCTTCGGGGTCAGCGCGCTGCTCGGCGGCCTCGCGCAGATCAACCCGATCTGGGGGTACGGGCCGTACCGGCCGGACATCGCCTCCACCGACGCCCAACCGGACTGGTACGTCGGGTTCCTGGAGGGGGCGCTGCGCCTGATGCCGCCGTGCGAGATCCGGGTGGCCGGCCACACCCTCGCCTTCGGCGTGCTGATGCCCACCGTGCTGCTGCCCGGGCTGATGTTCGCGATGCTCTACCTCTATCCGTTCTTCGAGGCCTGGCTGACCGGAGACACCGGCGAGCACCACCTCTGCGACCGGCCGCGCAACCGGCCGACCAGGACCGGGCTCGGGGTGGCCGCGATCGCCTTCTACACCGTGCTGCTGCTGGCGGGCGGCCAGGACGTGCTGGCCGACACCTTCCAGGTCTCGGTCAACGGCCTGAACTGGAACCTGCGGATCGCCCTGCTGGTGCTGCCGCCGCTCAGCTACCTGATCACCAAGAGGGTCTGCCTCGGTCTGCAGGAGCGTGACCGGGAGCGCCTGATCGAGGGGGACGAGACCGGCGACGTGCGGCAGTCGGTGGAGGGTGGCTACCAGGAGGACAGCGAGCCGCTGCCCGCCGCTCGCCGCTACCTGCTGCTCTCCCGCGACCTCCCGCAGCCGCTTGCCGAACCGCGGTCCGGGGGCCCGTGGGTGGACCGCCTGCGCCGCGCGCTCAGCGGCTGGTACCACGGAGACCGGGTCGAGCTGCCGGCCCGGCCGGCCGAACGGGCCGGGGCCCGCGCGGTGACGGCGCCGCCCGGCGGCGAGGAGCCCGAGCGCGTGGAGTGACGGCGCTCAGCCGCGGTCGCGGTACTGGAAGACGAACCCGAACACGCCGAGGGCCAGCACGACGACGCCGATCAGGAAGAGCCACAGGCCGAGCACCACGCCCAGCCCGGTGAGCGCGGCCCCGGCCGCCAGCAGCGGCGGGTAGCCGCTGCGCGGTGAGAAGAACGCCAGCGGGCCGGTGGTGTCGACGATCTCCGCCTCCTCGCGGTCCTGCGCCCGCGCCCCGGTGCGCCGGTACTGGACGTAGAAGAAGACCGCGATCAGCGAGGTCATCAGGAACGCCACCGCCAGCGCCGCCTTGCCGGCCGGCTCCTTGGCGAACGCGTCGTAGATGCCGCCGGCCACCGCGAAGAACACCGCGACCGCCGCGAACAGCGCGGCCTCGGTCCTCATCGGCCGCTCTCCCCGGTCCGCTCGGTACGGCGCGCGGGCGGCCCGGCCGGCTCGCCGGGCACCTCCGGGTGGTGCAGGTCGAAGGCCGGGCTGTCCGAGCGGATCCGCGGCATCGCCGTGAAGTTGTGCCGTGGTGGCGGGCAGCCGGTGGCCCACTCCAGCGAGCGCCCCCAGCCCCACGGGTCGTCCTCGTCGACCCGCGGCGCCCACTTGGCGGTGCGCCAGACGTTGTACAGGAACGGCAGGGTGGACAGGCCGAGCAGGAAGGCGCCCAGCGAGGAGACGGTGTTCAGCGTGGTGAAGCCGTCCGAGGGCAGGTAGTCCGCGTACCGGCGGGGCATGCCCATGACGCCCAGCCAGTGCTGGACCAGGAAGGTGAGCTGGAACCCGACGAACAGGGTGTAGAAGTGCACCCGGCCGAGCCGCTCGTCGAGCATCCGGCCGGTCATCTTCGGCCACCAGAAGTAGAAGCCGCCGTAGGTCGCGAAGACCACCGTGCCGAACAGTACGTAGTGCATGTGCGCCACCACGAAGAAGCTGTCCGAGACGTGGAAGTCGATCGGCGGCGCGGCCAGCAGGACACCGGAGAAGCCCCCGAACAGGAAGGTCACCAGGAACCCGATGCTCCACAGCATCGGTGTCTCGAAGGAGAGCGAGCCCCGCCACATGGTGCCGATCCAGTTGAAGAACTTCACCCCGGTCGGCACCGCGATCAGGAACGAGGCGAGCGAGAAGAACGGCAGCAGCACCTGGCCGGTGACGAACATGTGGTGCGCCCAGACCACCGCGGAGAGCGCGGTGATGGAGATGGTGGCCCCCACCAGGCCCGCGTAACCGAAGATCGGCTTGCGACTGAAGACCGGGATGATCTCACTGATGATGCCGAAGAACGGCAGCGCCACGATGTAGACCTCCGGGTGGCCGAAGAACCAGAACAGGTGCTGCCAGAGCAGCGCCCCGCCGCTGGCCGGCGCGAAGACCAGGGCGCCGAACCTCCGGTCCGCCTCCAGCACCAGCAGTGCCGCGGTGAGCACCGGGAAGGCGAAGAGCGCCAGGATCGAGGTGAAGAGCACGTTCCAGGTGAAGATCGTCATCCGGAACATCGTCATCCCGGGCGCGCGCAGGCAGACGATCGTGGTGATGAAGTTGACCGCGCCCAGGATGGTGCTCAGCCCGGCCACCGCCAGGCCCATCGCCCACAGGTCCCCGCCCAGTCCGGGGGAGTGGACCGCGCTGTTCAGCGGCGCGTAGGCGAACCAGCCGAAGGCGGCCGCGCCGTCCCGGGTCAGCAGCCCGCTGAGCACCATCAGGCCGCCGAACAGGAAGACCCAGTAGGTGAAGGCGTTCAGCCGCGGGAACGCGACATCGGGGGCGCCGATCTGCAGCGGCATGATCCAGTTGGCGAAGCCGGTGAAGGTCGGTGTCGCGAAGAGCAGCAGCATGATCGTGCCGTGCAGGGTGAAGAGCTGGTTGTACTGCTCGTTGCTGAAGAACTGGAGCCCCGGCTGGGCCAGTTCGGCCCGCATCAGCATCGCCAGCACCCCGCCGATCAGGAAGAAGCCGAAGGACGTGGCGAGATAGAGGCTGCCGATCACCTTGTGGTCGGTGGTGGTGAACCAGCGGACCAGCGCGGAGCCCTGCCGGATCCGGTGGCCGGCGGATCCGGACCCGGGGAGCTGCTCGGCGACGGCCATCCGTCCTCCTGCGGTCGGTCGGGAACAACCGGGGCGGGGGCCGCGGTCGCCGCTGCCATCCTGACGGCGGCCCTGGACAAAGCCCGGGCGCTGGACCGGCCCGCGGGCCCGAATCGTCCGAATGGCGGCAGCGGCCGGCGCGCTCAGCGCGCCGGCTCGACGGACCCGTCGCCGGCCGCGCTGGTGACGGCGCTGAGCGGGAGGCCAGCTCCTCCAGGCCGCGGCCCTCGGCCCTGACACCGATGGCGGCCTCGACCAGGCCGGCCGCGAGCGGGCCCAGCAGCAGTGGGCCGAGGAAGTTGCCGACCGCGATCACCACGAAGTAGGAGCCGGTGCTGCCGGTGGGCACGTGGAAGAAGGTGCCGAGGATGGTGGCGTAGTCGAAGGTGACCGAGTTGAAGAGGAGCGGGTGCGGCAGCGTCTGCTCGTACAGGTGCTGACCTTTTGCTGACAGAGCTGACCGGGTGTCAGGTTGCTGCCGCGCGAGCCGGGCGGGCTGAATCTGGTGGCCCGCGCAAGTGCGGGGTCGAGGTGGTGTCAGTGGTCAAGTTGATCGCGGTCCTGGATCAATGCTCGTACTGATGTACGGGCCGTTCCCCTTTGGGTGAACCTGGTCGGGCGGCCTGCCGAGTCGGTCGGCGAATTTCGTCACCAAGGCGATCATGAACTGCGCAAGCTCACGTGAGGAGGCCATCAGGTGCGCACGTTCACGGGCTGTTGAACGGTCAGGGGCGCGCCGACCGGCCGCGAGTCGGTCAGGTTTCCGCCGGGACTGTCAGGGCAGAGGCCGCAGTGATGAAGGGCGGCAAGCCGAGGACAAGGGTCGCGCCATTCCGCGTGGACGGCACCCCGTACCCCCCTTCGTCCGTGAGGGGGTGTCCTGCCCTGAGCTTGGGCTCTGCGGGGGTCGAAGGAGTCATGGAGCAGCATCCGGAACAGTGCAGGTCAGTGCCGGCCGGCGCGTAGGACCAGGACCGGCACGTCGTGCCGGCGAGTGGACGGGTGGGTGAGGCGGGTGGCAACCCCGGGACCGGGTGACGCGTTGATCAGTACTGATGTGCCGGCCCGGCTGGACCGATTGCCGTGGTCCCGCTGGCACTGGCGGATCGTCATCGGCCTGGGCACCGTCTGGATCCTCGACGGTCTCGAGGTCACGATCGTTGGCAACATGGCCGGCCGGATGGCGCAGCAGGGCAGCGGGATCTCGATCAGCACCGAGCAGGTGACCACCGTGGCGGCGGCCCTCTACGTGGCCGGTGCCTGCACGGGGGCGCTGTTCTTCGGTTGGCTGACCGACCGGCTGGGCCGCAAGAAGCTCTTCATGGTGACCCTGGCCGTCTACCTGGCGGCCACGGCGGTGACGGCGTTCTCCTGGACGGCCTGGTTCTTCTTCCTCTGCCGGTTCTTCACCGGCTTCGGCATCGGCGGCGAGTACGCGGCGATCAACTCGGCGATCGACGAGCTGATCCCGGCCCGGGTGCGCGGCCGCGTCGACCTGGTCATCAACGGCAGCTTCTGGATCGGTGCGGCGGTCGGCGCGTTCGCCTCGATTGCCTTGCTGAACACCGCCCTGTTCGCGACCGACCTCGGGTGGCGGCTGGCCTTCGGGATCGGTGTGGTGCTCGGGCTGGTGATCCTGCTGGTGCGGCGGCACGTGCCGGAGAGCCCGCGCTGGCTCGTCACGCACGGGCGGGCTGAGGAAGCCGAGGAGGTGGTCAGCGAAGCGGAGCGCACGGTCGCGGAGCAGAGTGGGGCGGAACTCCCGGAGCCTGAGGGCGAGCCGATCACGATCCGTCCCCGTGTCTCGATCGGCTTCCTGACGATCGCCCGGACGGTCACCCGAAGCTACCCGCGCCGAACCACACTGGGGCTCGCCCTCTTCATCGGCCAGGCATTTCTCTACAATTCGGTGACGTTCGGCTACGCGGTCATCCTCACCACCTTCTTCAAGGTGCCGACCGGCAACACGGGTTACTACTTCGCGGTGATCGCGGTGGGTAACTTCCTCGGGCCGTTGCTGCTGGGCGGGCTCTTCGACACCGTCGGCCGGAGGCCGATGATCGCCGGGACCTACATCGGTTCCGGGGCGCTGCTCTTCGTCACCGCGTTCCTCTTCCAGCGCGGTGACCTGACGGAGACCACGATGACCGCCTGCTGGACCGCGGTGCTCTTCCTGGCTTCGGCCGGTGCGAGTGCGGCCTACCTGACGGTCAGTGAGATCTTCCCGCTGGAGACCAGGGCGCTGTGCATCGCCTTCTTCTACGCGGTGGGCACCGCGATCGGCGGCATCACCGGCCCGCTGATCTTCAACGGACTGGTGAGCGGTGGGAAGACCCGCGACACCACGCTCGCCTTCTGCATCGGCGCGGCATTGATGGTCCTGGCCGGTCTGGTCGAGGCTGCGATCGGCGTTCGCGCCGAGCGGCGCAGTCTGGAGTCCCTGGCGGCACCGCTGAGCCTCGTGAACCGATCGGCTCTCGGCGCCCAACCCGAGCAGTCGCCAGGAACTGGCCGTCGGGGGGCTTGAGGCCCAGTCCCAGGGCGACCGAACAAGCAGGGCAGAGGTGGTCGGGTCGCACAGCTCGAACGGAACCGGCCGAGCGTCGACTGAAGGCCCCGCCGCAAGACCCCTGGCGTAGGGCGAGATACGGGCATCCGCAGGCGAGCCCGGGCCGGTCCTTTCGCTCCGTCTGACCGGGACCGCTCTCACGGACGGAACGGACAGCGGTGATTGACAGGAGCGTGTTCGACGGTTGACCACCGTCGTTGGGCTCGTGGGGCCCAGAAGGTCTGTTCGATCTCGCCGAGGCGGGATGTGGCCGTCCGCCCCCAGTGCGAGAGCAGATTTTCGGACAGGTCGACATGAACCAGACGTTGTCTTGGATGTGCCATGGTCGGTTCCGGTTGCCGCGTACCTTCGGACTTGGCATGCGCATCGCTGAGCCGTCCTTCGGCGTCGCCGGTTCCCGATCGAGGAGGACCCCCATGGACATTGTCGAGGCCCGAGGACCGGGGGTACGGGCGGCTAAGGCGCTGGACGTTGGTGTCGACCCTGCCAGGTCGGGCGTGCGGCGGGTGCTGCACGCGACCGAGGTCGAGCCGGGGATCCCCGATGGCCACATCCCCGACTCGTCGTTCGTTCTCGTCGCTCGCGCCGACAGCTGAGCTCGCGGCGAGCGAGCCGGGCACAACCAGACAGGTACTGAAGGAGCTACCTGCGCCCGCGACCGGCAGGCGGGTGTACCCCGGATCGAGTACTTGGAGCGGGAACCTGTCAGGCACCGTATCGACACCAAGGGAGCATCCTCATGGGAACGGACGACAATCGCCCCGATACGCAGCCGCGGTTCTCCTTGGAGGAGCTCAAGGCCAACCTGGCGGCCCTGGCCGCGAAGGGGCGGGGTAAGCCAGGGTTCGGAGTGGTCAGGTCACAGCCGGTCGGGATCCACGACTTCGAGTTGACCGGCTTGGTCGCGAGCCCGGTCAACTGCCACGTCAGCATCGGGCAGCCGCCGCCGGCGGGGCAGGTACTGCTGTGCGATCTGCAGTGGGACGACGTGGATGGCGCATGGATCGCGATCTGCCACGACCGTGGTCAGCCGAACTGGCTGTACGGCTACCTGACGGACTTTCCGGTGGACCGGGCGACCGTCCCGCTCTTCCGGTTGAACGGTTCCACGTCGACGGTCGTGGATCTGGCGGATGTCGCCCCCGGGGGCGAGGTTTGGGA
>NZ_JBITZU010000004.1:52934-219130 GCF_044547075.1 Kitasatospora sp. NPDC052896 | reverse complement strand
ACTTCAAGGCGCGGCTGGTGGCCATGCACGCGCGGGGCAGGGGTAAACCGGGGTTCGGAGTGGTCAGGTCACAGCCGGTCGGGATCCACGACTTCAAGTTGACCGGCCTGGCCGCGAGGCCGGTCAACTGCCATGTCAGGATCGGGTCGCCGCCGGCGGGGCAGGTGCTGCTGTGCGATCTGCAGTGGGACGACCCGGCTGGATGGATCGCGATCTGTCACGACCAGGTGCAGCCCTACGAACTGTACGGCTACAGCATCGGAAGTGACGAGCCCTGGGGCAGCGACGACGCGATGTTGCTGTTCGCGCTGGCCGGAGACGCGACACGCGTCATCGACTACGGCGATGTGCCACGATCCGGTCTGCTTGACCGGATCGCTCTGGCGAAACTGCTCCTTGAACTGCACGGCCGCAGCAGTGCTGAGCGGGCCTTCGACGTCAAGCCGGTGAAACGAACGGGACCGAACGAGCCTGATCTGGAGATCACGGGGCTCGGCCCCGCGCCGCTCTACGCGGTCTTCAAATACGGAAGGCCCGTGCTGCCGGGTGAGACGCCGTTGTTCAAGGTCCTCGACGAACACCTGCAACGCTGGCTCGCTGTCGTCGCGGCTCCCGACCTGGCCGGCCAGACTCCCCTGCACGTCCTTGACGACAGGTTCTCGCCGGAAACGCCGGGCCTGAGGTTTCGCCGGCCTGAACCGGGGACGGCCGTGTACCCCGTCAAGTGAGCGTCCGACACCGCGATATGCCTTTAGGGGAGAGATGAGCCTGCGTACTGACGACTTGCGGAACTTTCTCGCAGGCTCGGGGCCGGAACTGTCCTTGCCTGCGGAGATGTTCGCGATCGAAGCGGTAGATCAGTTGTTCGCGAGCTACGGTTCGGGGTCGGCCCTGGAGGTCTCGGAGGCGGTCTGCGACCTGCCGGGCCTGGAGGTGCGGGGGCGGGCGCTCCTCGCTGGGCAGGCCCGGGCAACGTGCCTGCGGTTCCTCACCGACCTGGCTGGTGAGGCGGTGGTCGGTGTCGAGGCCGTGGCGGAGGGCTTCGACTGGCTGATCACGGAGCCGCCGGAGGCGGCGGGGGACTTCACCTTCCTGTGCGATGTGGGCTTCACCGAGCCGGTCGCGCTCTTCAGCGCCGGCCACGAGGTGACCGGGGTGGTGTGCGCGGACGGGAGCGCGTACGCGGTCGGTCCCGGGGCGGGCTTCACGGTGCCCACCGGTGACGGCCCTGCCACCGCGTATGTGACGGTCCTGGCCCCCGGCGTCCTCCAGCGCTACCAGCTGTCCGCGCGGCTGCCGAACGCAGTACCACTGGCCTCCGTGGAAGCGCTTGCCGAGCTGCCGTTCCTGAAGGGCCTGCCGCTGGCGGATCTGGACATCCCAGCCCAGATCGAGAACGCGTTGTCGGCGGTCAGCCTCAGGGAGGTGTCGGCCGCATACGCGACCGACACCTCATCGATCGACCAGGCCGGGGTCGTACTCACTGTGGTCCCGGGAACCCGGTGGGAGATCATCGAGGGATTCCTGGCCCTGGAGTCCTTCCAGGACCTGATTCTGACCGCAGTGTTGGAGGACGGCTCGTGGCAGCTCGCCGCCAGCATGGGCGCGACGTTCACGGTGGCCGGACGGTACGAGCTGCGCGCCGACCTGGCGCTGCCGCAACAACGCCTGACGGCCACCCTCGCCCAGCCAGACCGGGGCGCAGACCTGATCGCGGACCATCTCGACGGCAGCGGACTCGACCTGTCCTCCGTCACGGTGGACTGTCTGCGGGTCGAGTGCGACATCCCGACCCGCTCCTACTGCCTGGCACTGGCACTGGCCACGGACACGCCATGGACTCCCATCGCAGGGGTCGCGCTGGAAGGCCTGGAGCTGCGCCTTCGCGGCCAGGGCAGTTCAGCCATCATCGACGCCACACTGACAGGGCGTTTCACGATCGGCCAGAGCACGGTCGTGCTGGAGGGCGTCCGGTCGGGGACGGTGTGGCGGGTCGCGGGCAGCGCGTTCGGCGTGGACGTCGACAGCTTCGCGACCTGGTTCCACAGCACGTTCAGGGTGGAGTTGCCGGACGCGGTCGCCGGCCTGAACCTGTCGGAGATCGCGCTCTCCTTCAGTAGTGACGGCACCGGAGTCGTCACCTGCAGCGGTTGGCTGCCGCTGGGCGACGGCGCCGTGGACAGCACGTTCTGTTTGCGGGCGGAGCTCAGCCGCACAGGCGGCGCCTGGTCACCGCGGTTCGAAGCCGAGCTGGAGATCCGGGCGGATCTCGGGGGCGAGGACGGCCCGTACCCGATGCGGTTCACTGTCACCCTCGGCTCGGACCCGGCCGGAAAGCAGCTGACCGCCAGGTGGGAGGCCACCGACCGGCCGGTGCCGCTGTTCGCGGTGCTGCGCTCCCTGGGTCTCGCCGACCTGGGCGACATCGAGGAGACGCTGCCCGCCACGCTTCGCCCGGACCTGAGCGAGCTGACGCTCGTATACGACTCCGTGCCGGGCTGCACCGTGGTGGTGGCGAGTACCGGCAAGGTGTCCCTGGTGGTGGCTTCGGTGCGGGACGGGCAGGGGACGTCCACGTGGGCCGCGCAGGTGTCGGTCGCCGTGCGGGCGAGCCTCTCGGAGCTGCCGCTGTTGAACGGCTTGATCCCCTCGGGGGAGGATCTCGGACTGACCGGTGTCCGGGTGGTGTCTTCCTCTCGCTCGGTACCACGGGTGCTGCTGGGCCGGCTGAACCAGGCGCTGGCAGAGGCCTCCCCGTCCAGTCCCGCTCTGCCGGTGCTGGACGGGGAACAGGGCGGGCTGCCCGGCGGGACCTGGCTCGCGTTGGAGTACGTCGTGCCGGGGAGCGTGCCCGGGCTCCTGACGGTCCAGCTGGGTGGATCGCGCCCAGCGTTCCCGGTGAGCCAGGCTCTGCCCGTGCGGCCGGCCGGGCGGCGGGTGCTGGAGGGCGTCGTCCTCGCACCGGGCCAGGAGCCGTTGCTGCCCGAGGCGGAAGGACGGGCCGGGGCCTGGGTCGAGCTGGGCCGCTCGTTCGGGCCGCTGGCGGTCCATCGGGTCGGTGTGCGCTACGAGGCCGGGACGATCTGGCTGATGGTGGACGGTGCGCTGAGTGCCGCTGGGTTCACGATGGCCGTGCAGGGCCTGGCCCTGGGCGTCGACCTCGGCTCGGATGCCTTCGTGGTCCGGTCTCGGCTTGAGGGTCTGGCCGTGGAGTTCGACCGGCCGCCGCTGCGGATCGCCGGCGCGTTGATCAACCGTCCGCCGGAGTCCCCGTACGTGTTGATGGTCGGCGGGATGCTGGTGGTGCAGCTGCCGAGGCTCGGGATCACGGCGGTCGGGGCGTACCAACGGCGTGATGACGGCATGCCCTCGCTGTTCGTGTTCGGCCGGGCCGTTGCCGCGCTGGGGGGCCCGCCGCCGTTCCGGGTGACCGGTCTGGCGGCCGGGTTCGGGTTCAACAGCAGCCTGCGGATCCCCGAGTTCGACGAGGTGACCTCGTTCCCGCTGGTGAAGGGCCTGAGCGGCGGGCTGCCCGAGAACCCGATGGACGTGCTGGACAGCCTCACGGGCACCTGGGTGAAACCGCGGCAGGGCCAGATCTGGCTGGCGGCCGGGCTCGACTTCACCTCCTTCGAGTTCATCACCGGCCGGCTGCTCCTGCTGCTGGAGGCCGGCAACGACCTGACCGTCGCCCTGCTGGGGACCGCCCGTGCCGCGTTCCCCAAGACCGGCAAGGCGTATGCGCAGGTCGCGTTGCAGCTGCGGATCGTCTACCAGTCGGCGCGTGGGGAGTTCGCGGCCACCGCGCTGCTGTACGACTCCTACGTGATCGACCCCTCGTGCGTGCTGTCGGGCGGCTTCGCGTTCTTCATGTGGTCCGGCGTCAGTGACCACGCGGGGGACTTCGCGCTCACCGCGGGCGGCTACCACCCCGAGTACACGGCTCCCGCGCACTATCCGCAGGTTCCCCGGCTGGAGTTCACCTGGTCGCTGGGTGCGGTGAGCATCAGCGGGACGGCGTTCTTCGCGCTGACGCCGTCGGCGGTGATGGCCGGCGGCACGCTGGATGTGCGGTACTCGTCCGGGCCGCTGAAGGCGTGGCTCAGCGCGTACGCGCTCCTGCTGATCAGGTGGAAGCCGTTCCACTTCCGGGTCGGCATCGGGATCTCGATCGGCGCCTCGCTGAATGTCCTGTTCGGGACAGTGCGGGGCGAGTTGAGCGCTTCGCTGGACCTGTGGGGGCCGCCCACCGGCGGCAAGGTCACCGCCAAGTTCACCTTCGTCAAGGTCACCGTCAAGTTCGGCCCCGGAGACACGTCGTCGCAGGACCGGTTGACGTGGCCGCAGTTCACCGAGCTGCTGCCCCCGACCGAGCAGGTGCTGCGGATCGGGGCGAGCGCGGGGCTGCTGGCGGACGCGGAACCGCCGCAGGGACGTGACGTGTCCGATCCGAACGCGCCCTGGCTGGTGGACGCCGGCGGGTTCACGTTCGTCGCCGAGACGTCGGTGCCCGCCTCCGAGGCGATCTTCCAGGAAGAGGAGCGGCACAGCGGGTCCGCGCTGGACATCCGGCCCATGGGGGAGAGCGGGAAACGGAGCTCGTTCACCGTCCAGGTCGCCCGCAACACCGCACAGCGCGGAGTCGCCCCACGGTGGGAGGCCCTGGAGAACGACGGGTCCTGGCAGGCGACACCGATTCTGGACGCGGTGCCCACCTCGCTGTGGGGGGCGCCGAATGCCGACAAGGGCGACCTGCTCGACCCCGCGAGGCGGCTCCTCACGGGACGCTGCACCGGGCTGAAGGTCGTAGTGCCGCCGCCGGTGACGACGGGCAGGCCGCTTGGGGAGATCGCCGAGGCTTCGCTCGCGTACGAGGAGATGCCGGACGCGGCCGGGCCGTTGAAGCCAACCGACCGGCCGACCGGGGACCTGCTGAGCCTGGCGACCGGCACCGGCGTTGGCACCGTCGCTGAGAACATCGCGTCCGGCCAGACGGTGAGCGCGCGAACCCGCCTTGCCGGAGCACTGGCCGGACTGCTCGACCCGCTGCCCGACGACTCGCTGCGCGCGTTCGCCGACCACGCGACGACGGACGGTCTGCCCGCTGACCCGCTGCTGCGCGAAGACGCCGCCGCGCGCGGCGAGCAGCGGCCCCGTCCGGTGGCGTCGGCATGACCGCCGCTGACAAGGAGGAACACATCATGGGTGCCACCAGGGCCACCGGCGGCGCGGGCTCGAACCAGTCGCCGCCGGCCGTGCGCCGCCGCGACGCCTCGTTCACCCTGCGATTCGGGGACGACCTGGTCCCGGCGGTGAAGGCCGGCCGGTTCCTGATCACCGCGAAGCAGGAGATCGACGGGGTCGACACCGGCGGCTACCTTCGCGATGCCACCCGGGAGTTCGAGGTCCGCGCGCCGCAGTTCGTGCTCTCCCCGGACATGGTTCACGCGACCAACCCGGCTCCGGAGGAGGCCGGCGCCCTGGCCATGACCCTGCCCCACGTCACCTTGAGCGGTCACCTGTTGCCGTGGCTTCGCGACATCGACCCCCGATGGGTGGGGACCGGGCCGGTCACACCACGGGCGCCGTGGCTCGCGCTGCTGGTCTTCGCGGCCGAGGAGCTGCCCGGTGACCTGAGCGCGGTCGGGGAGGTGGACCGGATGCCGATCGGCCAGCTGCTGTGGCCCACCTCGCCCGAGCCGGGCGTGCTCGTACCGGACATCCCCAGGACGCAGGTCGAAGTGGCGCACTCGACCGAGTGCGACACGATCCGGATCCCGGGCCCGGTGTTCACGGCGGTCTGTCCGCGCCACGACGAACTGCGCCACCTCGCCCACGTCCGCACGGTGCGCGCCGACACGCGTCTGCGCGGCGAGGAACTCGCCGCGGGCGACTTCTCGGTGATCGTCGCCAACCGCCTGCCGAACCCCGCTGCCGGGCGGCACGTCGCCCACCTGGTGTCTCTCGAAGGGTGCCAGGCCGCGCTGAACACGGTCACCGCCCAGGACCCGCAGCCGCCGGACGTCCGCGTCGTATCGCTGCACCACTGGTCCTTCGAGTGCTACCCCGCCGACGCAGCCGGCTTCGCGGTGCGCGTCCACGACCTGCTCCACGACGACGCGGACGACGGAAAAGCACGCGACCTCCTGTTGCGCCGGCCCGTCCCGGCACCGTCGGCCGACCCGGCGGTGTCCCGGGCCCGTGAGCGCATCGAGGAGGGCTGGGTTCCGCTGCCCTACCAGGTGGCCTCGGGTGAACAGACGTACGCGTGGTACCGGGGTCCGTTCACGCCGACCGTCGCGCAGCCGCTGACCCGCCCGCCCGAGGACGGCTGGACGGAGGCCGGACAGCTCCTCGGCTACGACCCCGAGTGGGGCGTGTACGACACCGGCTGGGCCGCGGCCTGGACGCTCGGCCGGGCGCTGGCGCTCGCCGACGACGACTTCGGCGCCGGCCTGAGCGCGTGGCGCAGCCGGGCCCGGTACCGGTCCGCTGTGATCGCGCAGCGCCTCGCCGCCGCCGGTTCCGACGCCGTCACGGCCGAGCTGACCCGCCGGGCCCGCCCGCGCGTCAACGACCGGGCACTTCGGGCGCTGGCCGGCACGGGAGCGGCCGAGCGGCTGATCCGGGCACTGAACGACCCGCCCACGGAGCGCTGCGCCCGCACCGCGCCCGACCAGCCCGCACCGGTCCCTTTGGCCGTGCACCGCGTACTGGCCGAGAGCCGCGTCCAGTCCGTGCTGCGTGAGGAGCTGCGAGAGGCCCTGGACACTGGCGGCGAGCAGGTCGCGGCCTGGTTCGCCCGGCTGCGCCTGCTCTACGACGTGCCGTTCGCGCAGCTCGTGCCCGACGAGGCGATGCTGCCGCGCGAGTCGCTGCGGTTCTTCCACGTGGACCCCGGGTGGCTCACCGCCCTCCAGGCCGGCGCCGAGAGTCTGGGCGTCACCGGCACGGCCGACGTGCACCTGGCCGCGCTCGCCGCACCGTGGACCGATCGGACCCGCAACCCCGACGACTCGTGGCCGCGCGCGGGGCTGCTGATCCGCTCCGCGTTGACCCGCGAGTGCCCGGAGCTGATCGTGCGGGGCTGGCAGAACCGGGTCCCGGTGGGGCTGTTGCGCCGCAGCCTGCTGGAGGACGACGTCTTGCTCCTGCTGTTCGACCGGGTGCCGGACGAGGTCGAGCTGTCGGAACCGCCGGAGGGTCTGTCGTTCGGTGTCGACCCCCACCCCCGGGACGGCGTGCCGGTGCTGAACCTGCGCAGCCTCGGCGACGCAGGTGTGCCGACCGGCGCGACCCTCCGCGACGTGTACTTCCCGCAGGATCCGGGAGAGGCGGGCATCGACGCCTACCTGCGCGACGACGCCTTCGGCCGGCGGGTCCTGGACCTGCGCCCGGACGACGACGGCCTGGTGCGCGCGCTCGGCGCACGGCTCACAGAAGCGGGGCAGCCCGGCGAGCCCTCGCCCGCGGTGCTGGCCCTGCAACTCGTCAACGCACCGTTTCGGCAGATGATCCTGTCCAACCTGGCCACCGGGGGAAGCCCGTCATGACCGACCCGAGCCCGCTGTTCGTCCCGGTCCACCTGGATGCCCTGGTTGTCAACGACCAGGTCCGCCTGGGCGAGAACTTCCAACGCTGGCAGGCCAACTACACCCTCACCCGGTCCCGGCTCTCGCCCGAACCACCGCCGTTCGGCAACATCGACACGGACTTCGCGATCACACCGGACCGCAACGGCGTCTACCTGCAGTGGCAGTTGCCGCAGGCGCTCACCAACGGCACGCAGGACCACCCGGACTCCGACATCTCCTTCCCCCTGGTCCCCAACCGCTGGCTCGTCGTGCGCACGCACGGCCTGCCGGGCGCCGAGGCCCGCGAGCAGACCGCCTGGCTGGTGGAGAGCGACCACCTGGACCCGGTGGGCGGCACCAGCCCCTACGCCACACCGGACGGCACGATCACCCGGATCGGCCGCCGGATCAACCTCTCGGCCGGTGCGTCATGGAACGAACCAGGCCCGCCCGCCGGCGGCCTGTTCCTGACCGCGGTCGGGCCCGGCGTGCCGACGTTCGCGGTGTACCAGCCGTACAACGAGGACGTGTTCTCGATCCACGACACGATGGACGGCCTCGACCCGACCCGGGAGTGGACGGTCGGCTACCTCGTCGCGGGCTGGTACAGCGATCCGAGCGCCGATCCGGTGACCGAGGCCGGCCCCGAACTGCGCAAGCTGCTCACCGAGTTCGACTGGACGCTCACCCCCGGCCCCGAGACGGACCCGGAAGATCCCGAGGCTCCCGTCGCGGCCGCCTCGCGCGGCATCTTCCACGGCACCGTGCTCGGCCTGAGCTGGCACGGCACCGGCCCCTCACCCACTTCACCCCGCCCCGATCTGGTCGCCGTGGCCCTGGGTCACACCAGCGCGCACGCGTCGCTGGTGTTCGAGGAGGAGGCCGAGCCCGAGGACGCGCCCGGCCTTGCCGAGCTGCTGAACACGTGCCAGCGCGGCCTGCTGGAGGCCGTAGACGAGCCCGACGGCGCGTTCGTCAAGGGCCGCGCCACGTTCGAGTCCTGGTTCGTGCCGACCCCCGCGGGCTACACCTGGACCCTCGAAGCCGACCCGGACGCCCCCGAGGAGCCGGCGCGCGCTCGCCGCCGGGCCCGCCGCACGTTCACCGACCTGCTCGCCACCCTCAACGCGGACCAGGCCGCGCACGACGAGGCCGCCCGCGACCTCGCGGCGGCCCAGCGCCGGGTCTACGACCTGTGGTGGGCCGAGGGCCTGCCCGTGGTGCCCGAGTTCGACCCTGACGAGGTGCTGGAGGACGGCGCCTACCGAGGCGAGCTGGGCACCCGCCTGCGCGCGGCCGAGGAGGAGGCGGCCCGCTGCCAGCTCGTGCTCGACCAGGCGCGCGAGCGGATCCCGTGGGGGCGCACCCAGGACGAACTCGCCGACTCGATCACCGAGCACTTCGCAGGCCAGACGTCCGGATTCGTCCTCAAGCGCGAGGTGCTGCCCGACCTGTACCGGGCAACCGAGCCGGTCGTCGCGCTGCGCTGCACCAAAGAGGACCAGCAGGCCCGGCTCGCAGCCGAGGACGGCCTGCTGTGCCGGCGCGCCGAGGAACTGGTGTGCGGCGTGTACCTCGACCCGGCGCGCACCGTGCTCGTCACGGCTCCCGCGAGCGCGATCCCGGTACCGCCGAACCTGCCCAACGCACCAGCCGAACTCCCCCGCCTGCTGCATGAGTTCTTCTACCTCGACCCGGCCAACGCGCGCGCCCTGGCCAGGGCCGCCGGCCGTCCCGACACCGATGCGGCGGCGCTGCGCGAGGCGATGGCCGACCCGGCGACGCGGGCGCACGGCCTGCCCCCGGCACTCGGCACGACCGAGTGGCGGCAGGCGTGGTCACCGCTGTTCTTCCAGTGGGAGATCGACTACTACCCGATCACCTACGCCGAGGGCCAGGGCATCGAGGACCCCGAGCAGGCCAACTGGACCTTCGACGGCAACCGGTACCGCTGGAACGGAACCGGCGCCGACCACGAGCCACTCACCCTGCGCGGCCGGCAGTTCCTCACCCCCACCCCCGCGCAGACCCTCGCCGACTCGCTGCGCCACGCCGCTGCCGACCGCTCCGGCCCGTACGCCGAGCTGCTGCGCACCCTGGCCGACCAGGCCGCCGAGGCCGACCTGATCTCGCAGACCCTCAACGGCTTCAACGACCAACTCCTCGCGCGCAGCGCCAACGAGGCCGTCCACCTCGGCGGCGGCTCGCGGGTGCGCGACGCCGCGATCGGCGGACAGATCGCCCAGGGCCTACCACCGGACCCCGGGCCGTTGCCGCGCCCGTTCATCGGCTGGGCCGCCTCCCGGTTCCAGGAGGTGCGCTCGGGCCAGTTCGCGTTCACCCGGCTCAACGTGGTGGACCGGTTCGGGCGCGGCCTGCCCGTGGTGATCCCGGACGAGATCGAGCTGCGCGACACCATCGGCCAGGGCACCCCCGCGCACGCGTTCCGACCGGGACTGCCGCACGATCTGAGCCCGGGCACCGACGAGGAGACGGGCGAACTCGTCACGGTCGTCGACCGGGACCCGGGCCGGTTCGTGGAGCTCAAGCCGCGGCTGCCGCAGCCCGCGCGCACCCGGCTGAGCCTGCTGTCGGCCGATGCCGACGCGCACGTGCTGGACGACGAGGCCGCCGCCGCCTCGATCTGCGCCTGGCTCGTCCCGAACCATCTCGACCAGGCCGTGCTGTGCTACGCGGCGGACGGCTCGCCGCTGGGCTCGGTCGCGATCAGCGTCATGCCGGACGGGACCACCGTCCCGCGCTGGCAACCGTTGCCGGGATCGATCTACCGGCTCCCCGGCGATCTCGCCGCCGACCACGGGCATCTGCACGACCTGGTCACCGGTCTGCTGGACCTCGACCGCACCACGCTGCGCACCTTCCTGCGCGGCATCGACCGGGCGCTGACCACGATCGCGCCGACCGGCGACCAGGACCCGCCGACCACGCTGAGCCGCCTGCTCGGCCGGCCGCTCGCCCTCGTGCGTGCCCGGGTGCGTCTGGACCTGGACGGCTCGCCGTACCGCGACCCGTCGTGGCAGCACCTGCTGGAGCCGTCCGAGCCCGAATATCCGAACTACCGCTGGCCGGTGAGGCTCGGCGAACGCGACGAACTCGGTGACGGCCTGGTGGGCTACTACCAGGAGCGCGACTACACCGGCCTGCACATCGTGCTCGACGAGACCGATCTCGCCGACCTGGACGACCAGCACGACTACCTGCGCCCGATCGGGCCGGGCAACGGCCTCGCCCTGCCGGCCCGCCCGCCGCGCGACCACGACCCGGCGAGCACGGCCCACCTGACCCTCCTGCTCGACCCGTTCGGCGCCGTCCACGCGACCACCGGCATCCTGCCCACCGCCCAACTGCGTGTGCCGGCGCGGGCCTTCGAGGAATCGCTCGGCGCGATCGCGGCCGGCTTCCGGTTCGGCCCCATGTTCACCATCGAGGCCCCGGACGACGCCGCCCTGATCCTGCCCCGCCCCGCCGACCGGCACGGCACGTGGACCTGGGCCCAGCCCGCACCGGCCGGTGCGTGGGCGGATCCGCACCCGACGGACCAGGCCGACCCGCTGCCGAGGTTTCCGTTCGCCCGTCCGGTCCTGCGTACCGGCTACCTCCAACTGCAGCCGTCCGAGGAAGGACCCACACCGTGACCGAGGAGTTCCCGGAGTTCCCCGCCTACTCGATCGCCTCGGGCGCGCTCGACTACGCCTCGCTCACCACGCCGTTCCCACTCCAGGTCAGCCCGCCGAGCGGCGATCGGCCCCCCGCCCGGATGGACTTCGTGGTCTCGGCGCCGCCCGGCGATCCGGTGCGCTGCGCGAAGGTCGTGATGGAGATCCCGATCGGCACGGGTGCGACGTCACTCGTGGAGACCGCCACGGGGATCACGGCCACGGCTCCGACCGGGTGGCAGTCGGCGATCACCTCCACCGCGAGCACCGCCACCATCACCTTCACCCCGCCCGGCAACGCGTTCGTCTTCGACCAGGACGGCGTCGAGATCGTCATCGACGGCCTGCGGATCAACACCGAGCCGGGCAACGTCACGATCCGGATCGCGGAGCACCTGGTCGGCGAGCCACAACCGACGGTGGTGCCGTTGTTCGTCGAGAAGTGGCCCTACCGGCCCCCTGTCCTGGCGGGCTCCCCGAACCGCTTCGCGGCCAGGCGGTGGGCGGGCACCGGCAGCCTCAGCCCTTCCCCCGCGACACAGGTGACGGCCGGCCAGAGGGTCACGCTGACCTGGCAGGCCCGAGGAGACGTCGAGCGTCACCTGTTCACCCAACCGCTCAACGACGACCTCGGCGCGACCGGCCGGGACGTCTCCACGCTCACCCGCTTCGACTGCGACCCGGTCGTACGCCCGACCACGTTCACGCTGCGCACCAAGGTCAAGGCCACCGGCGAGACGATGTACGACACCGTCACGGTCACCGTCGACACCCCGACGTTCGCCGGACTCTCGCTGACCGCTCCCCTCGCCGCCGGGGCCAGCGGCACGGTGACCTTCCCCGAGGCGGTGACGGTGACCAAGGGCCTGAGTATCGACGGCGAGCTGACGGCCGGAGCGGGCCTGACGGCGCTGGCCACCTTCGAGGCCAAGCAGAACCTGAACGCGACCACGGGCATCAGCGTCACCGGATCGGCCGGCGCGGGCGGGACCTCGACGGTGCCGGGCGGCGAGGTCACGGCCGCTGGCATCACGACCAAGGATCTGACGGCCAAGAAGACCGTAAGGATCTTCAACAGCGTCGTACGCATTTCACGTCCCCAGGATTTTCCGGGCACTGATCGGCTTCTCGTCGGCTACATGGTCCAGGGGGTCGGCGTGCCCAACCCTGGCATGGTCACCGTGACCGTCGGTAACCGGGAGGTCGGCGCTCGCGGCCGCAGCCTCAGCAGTGCCGACTCCCTCTTCCTGGCGGTCCGGGGTGACGAAGCAGTGACCTACGACCCATCGACCATCAGTTCCACCACGATGTTCCTCGCCTGGGCCATCCTCGGCAGCCCCACCTCGTCCTGACACCCGTCGCCCGGAAGGCACCCCGATGTCCCTCGCCTCGTCCGCCGCGCGAACTGTGCCGCCGGCGGCTGCTCCGTTGCTCGACCACGCCGTGCGCACCGATCCGGAGCCGCTGGAGGCGAACCTCTCGGGGCCCTCGCCCGCCGACCTGCGGGTGGTCGTCTCCAACAGCGGCAACGTCGCCGTGCGCTGCACCTCGATCGTGATCGAACTCCCGGTCGGTAGTCGCCCACGTGACCTCGCCAGCACCGGTGTCGGCATCGAAGCGTCGACCACGACCCCGGGATGGGTACGCACCGGACAGACCGTCAGCCCCACCCAGGCCCGCTTCGAGTTCGAGCCCAGTACCGATGAGGCGGCGGTGATCACGGAGGATCCTCTGACCTTCAAGGTCGACCGCGTACCGGTGAACAGCTCCGTGGGGGTGGCCTATCCGCTGATCACCGAGACCTCGGCCATCAGGCAGGACACTCCGCAGGCGCGTGAGGGCTACGCTCGGCTCCCGAAGTTCCCGGCCGGCACCACGGCCACGCTACCGGTCGGCACCAACCTGCGGGTCCACGTCGGTGAGCAGCCGATCGAGGGGCGTCCACCTGCTGTCCGCGTGCCGCACGGCAGCAAGGTCACCGTCGCCTGGAACCCCGCGCGCGACGTCGTGCGACACCTGCACTACGAGGACAAGGAGGCCGGTACTCCGATCGCGGAAGGGGCCACCCAGCTGGTGTGCGGCCCGCTGTACCGCGAGACGACGTTCACCCTGCAGACGGTCTCCCAGGTCAACGGCCAACCCGTCAGCCGCTACGACTCGTTCACCCTGCAGGTCGACGTGCCCGAGTATCCGCGAGTGAACCTGCCGAACGGAACCCTGGGCCACGTGGACCCACCCGGGCTGACAATCACCTCGCCCGTGCGCACCGAAAAGCTCCTGACCGTCAAGGAAGCGATGCACGGGAAGAACACGGCGTCGATCACCGGACGCCTCGAAGCCCCGACGATCAAGGCAGCCGCCACCCAGTTCGGCGGCACACTCGAAGTCGCGGGAACGTTCACCGCGAACAACCTGACCGCGGCGAAGGTGACCACCAGCCGGGGCCTCACCGCGACCGGGCGGGTCAACATCCTCAAGGCCGGGCACACACCGCTGCCGGCGTCCGGATCGCAGACGTTCCCCACCGACGGCCTCATCCTCGCCAGCGCAACCGACCATGCCGACCTCGAACTGTGGGTGGACACGCCCTCCCACAAATTCAGGAACGTGTCGTGGGGGAGAGTCGGAACGTTGGTCGCCCCGGTCAAGGCCGAGCAGCCGATCACCTGGGGCGGTAGCGGCACCGGCTACACGTTCAGCTGGTACCCGTTCGGCACCTGACGCTTCGTCATCCATCAGCCAGGCCAGCGAAGGAACCCGTCATGACGACCACACCGGACGCGCCCGCCGCGCCACTGCTCAGCTACGCGATCCAGACCACCCCCCACCCGCTGATCCACAGCCCGACGGAGGGCGAACTGTCCCTGGCCCGCTTGCGCTTGCTGATCTCCAATCCGCACCCCACACCGGTGCGGTGCGGTCGGATCACCATCGTGCTGCCGGTCGGCACGATCGCCGCCGACCTCGCCCAGACCGGCGTCGGCATCGTGGCGACGGCGACCCCGCACACCTGGTCCGTGGTCGCCGTCCAAGAGGACGTCCTGATCGCGGTGCCGCAGAACGGCACGGCGGAGTTCGTGCCCTCCGAGCACGGACGAGAGGACCAGGTGACCGCGAGCCTGGCGATCGAACTCACCGGCGTCAAGGTCAGCCGCAAGCCCGGCACCGCCTGGGTGCGCGTCATCGAGAGCAGCGCCCGTCCCGGCGAGCCCGAGACCGACCGTGACAACCCCAAGATGTTGGAGGTGATCAAGTCCTTCGTCCGCGCGCGACGTGACCTGCCCGCGGGCGGGACCGGGCAGGCACCGGCAGGCGAAACCGCGGCCGACGAGGAGGCCGAAAGTACGGCGAACCTCACCGCACGGCTCGGGACCGCGACCAGCCCCGACACCAAGCCCGCAACGCTCGTGCCCAGAGACACCCCGGTCGTCCTCGCCTGGCAGGGGCCGACCGGAGAGCAGACGCTGTACTCCACGGCGCATCCGAACGGAATCCCGATCACCTTCCCCTACGCGACGTTCCCCCTGGTGCACGACGAGACCTTCATGGTCAAGACCAGCGCGGGCGGTCTGGACCGCTACGACTCCGTCACCGTCGCCGTGAGCAAACCCCTCATGAACGGGATGCGCGCGGACTCGCTGGTCGGTTCCCCCGCGCTGACCCTCGACGCAGCCTCGGTGACCATTGCCAGCACGCTGAATGCCCTAGCGCCGGTCAAGGTCGAGAAGGCGTGCACCATCGATCGCGCCGTCACCACGACGAGCGCCACCACGCCGAGCCTCATCTCGACCGGAGCGATCACGGCGAGCGGCGCGAACCCGGAGATCACCGCCGACAAGCTCACGGTGACCGGCGCGCTGCAGAGCGACGACACCCTGAACGCCACCCGGGGCAAAGTGCAGATCCTCGGCCAACCGATCGTGAAGGACGTCCGCAAGGTCACCGACACCGCCCAGACCGACGGGTTCCTGGTCGGCTTCGCCCATGACGCGAAAGTCATGCTGAACGCCCCGAACGCCAAGGCCTATCAGTCGGGCACCTGGGGGCAGGGCCGCGCCACCACGGCCCTGCCCGTCCACCGTGGGGACCCATACGTCGGCGAGGTGGAACAGGACAACCGTGGCGGCCAGTTCGTCTTCTACCCGATCGGGAACGCCTGAGGCACACCCGGTTGTACGCCTCGCGCGGCGTGGCGTCGCTGGAGGGGCGTCAAGGCGGTGGACCGCTTGGTCAGTACCACCTCGTCGCGCCAGTCCTTCCGGTCCATCGCTCACCCGACCCGTGTCTTCGCGTCGGGGAATTCTGGATCCATCCGACGGGCCGCCTGATCGGCTGGGCGGCCCCTGGGACCTGCTCAGCCGATCACATGACTGGGTTACGCTGGTCCATCACGCCAAGGGGGTGAGTGCCGTGGAGCTGGGCCGCGAGGAAGCCGTCGCACTCGTGCAGCGAATCATGGACGCGGACTATGCCAGCGATGACGAGGTGGACGGCTGGCTGGACCAGCTCGACAGGGCCCTGAGGTGTCCGACCGGATACATCGGCGACCTCATCTTCTGGCCCAAGGGACCCGAACCATCAGCCGAAGAGGTAGTGGATCAAGCTCTGGCCTACCGACCGATCGCTCCCTGACCTGACGCTGACGGGATGTTGATCAGGTGGTGGGCTGTGCAACCTCCACCGCGAACTTGCCGCGCGCTACGGCCTGCCCGCCGCCGTCTACCTGGTGGTGGGGCAGGCCGTTGGCGGTCGCGACTGGGACTGACCGGTCGGAGCGGCCTGTGAGCCATGGGCAGCCGCATCGATCAAGTCGGCTGCTTCGGCGACGAGTTCACCTACCGGTCGACACGGTGGTACGGATCGGCTCAGCATCATGTCCTCCCTCTCGGAACGCTGGCAGTCGGAAGCCCGGTGGCCGGTCGCCGAGGAGACGCGAGGCATCCGGGCACTACGCGGGCAGCGGATCCGTCCCACGCCCCGGCTGGACCCCGCCGCACGCCTTGCCCTGATCCGCCCGCCCAAACACCGCCGGTCCCGACGGTGTCCGACCCACCACCAGCGCCCCACCGACTCGCAGTACTCCTTGCCCGGCGGCCCGGCCGACGACCACCTGCATCGCCTTGTCAACACGGCTCGCAAGCGCGTTTCACGGTGCGGCCTCGGTCGTGGGCCGCGGGGTCAGAGCGGGGCGTGACCGTGGCATGCGGCGAGGACGGAGGCAACGGCGGCTATGAGCGTCGTGAGCATCTCGGGTGGGAGACGGCATGGCGTCGTCGTCTTTCTTGTTCTTGCGGGCCATGCCGGGGCGGTCCTCCCTGCTGGGGTTGTGGGCACGGCTCCGCCGAGCTGGGAGTGAGGACTGCGGCGGACGGCCGTTGGTTGGGTACGGCTTGCACATAGGGCGGTGCGGCGGCATGGTGGCGCCAGGTGCTGGTAGGCGGTGGGACGGGTCGGCGGGAGGCTGGCGGCGCCTCCTTGGAAGGCCGGAGGTGGCGGTGGAGGCCTTCGTGTCGACCCTCGCCGGTGAGCTCGGCCTGCTCGGGCCGGCATTGGAGACCGCCTTCACGGTCCGGGAGGTTCGGCCGCGCCGAGCGTCGTGATCGTTCGGGTCGTGCGGCCGATGGGCGGCTGCACGACCCGAGAGCCGGGTTCAGGTGGCGTCGACGAGTTCCTGGAGCTGGTCGGTGACCTCGTCGGTCGGCACGCGGATCAGTCCGTAGTCGTCGTCGAGGGCGGCGGGGCCCCCGCGATGGCTTCCCGCAGAGCGCCGACCACGGCCTGCGCCGCATCCCGGTGACCGACCCGACGCCCGTCTACCCGCACGCCCTCCTCTGGCGCCGCGACAACCCCCACCCGGCGCTGGCCACCCTCCGCGCCCACTTTTGAGCCTTTTGCTGCGGCCCAGCGGACGCGGTCTGCCAGGCCGTCAAGATTGTTTGAATACGATCAGTTTTTCATGCATCTCTCATGCTGTTGTTACGGTCTGACGCTGTCGCTGCTGCTCTCCGCAGCCTGTCAAAGGAACAACTGTGCTCTTCACCACCCCATTCCGGATTGCTGCCACCTGTGCGGTCGTCACCCTCGGCGTCACGGCTTGCAGTTCCGGGAGCGGCGCCACGAAGTCGGCTGCCGCCCCCGCTCCGGCCACGTCCGCCGCCTCGGCCGCCCCGACCTCGGCGGCCCCCTCGGCCTCGCCCTCCGCGACCGGCCCGGACCTGTCGACGATGACCGGCGACCAGATCCTCCAGCAGGCGATCACCGCCCTGAAGGGGGCCGGCTCGCTGCAGACCGTCATCAGCGGCACGACCAGCGGGGTCCCCATCCAGGCGCACGTGTCCGTGGACGCCAAGGGCGACTGCAGCGGCAACATGAGCATGGGCCCTGGGGGGAGCGCCGACGTCCTGAGCACCCCGCAGCAGACCTACCTGCGGCCCGACGCGACGATGCTGACGACCTTCTGGGGAGGCGAGGGCGCCGCGGCCGCCAAGCTCCTCAACGGCCGCTGGATGAGCGGCGTCCAGAACGACGCGGACCTCAAGGACATCGCGGATTCCTGCAGCCTCGAGCAGTACACCGATCAGCTCGGCAAAGCCGGGGACAAGGCCACCAAGGGCAGCACCGACACGGTCAACGGCCAGCCCGCAGTGATCGTGCACATCGCTCGCGCCGACGGTGGCCAGACCGACCTCTGGGTCGCCACCCAGGGCACGCCTTGGCCGCTGAAGTCGGTGGACAAGGACAGCGACGGCAGCGGCACGGCCACGTTCAGCGCGTTCAACGCGCCGGTCACCGTGACCCCGCCGGCCGACAGCGACGTCATCGCGGCCTCGAAGCTGAAGGCGCTGGCCGGTTGATCCGCGTGATCCGCGTGTGAGTCGTTCGGGTCGTCGCCCGTGCGGGCAACCCGAAGGGCAGCACGGCGATCGCAGAAGATCAACGCCACCGGGCCCGTCCGGGCCTGCCCCGCCCTTTTCCGTGCGGAGGATCGGACCCTATCTGTCGTCAAACCCTGTCAGCAATCACCATCGGATCTGATTGGATTCGAGCTGCCGCGAACCCCCGGATTGCACGGGTTCATTGGACGCGCCGGACGCCTGTCGTCAAACGATCGCCTGACGACAGGCGGGCCGAGACGCGGAGCCTGTGCTCCTGTCACGCGGTTGCGGTGAGGAACTGCGTCTGGATCTGAGCGGGCTTCTCGGTCATGGGCAGCTCGAAGTGGTTGACCACCGTCACCTTGGCCGCATCGTGAACCTGCCAGCCGTGCTGGTCGAGGAGGGTGAGCCAGGCGTCACGAGACTTGATGGTGTGCAGGGGGCTGGCGCCAGTGAACATCACGTTGTCCACCGTCGAGACGACGAGCGTGGAGTCGAGGCCCGCGGGGTGTACTTCGGCGGTCAGGGCCAGCGTGCTGCCCCTGGCGGCACGCTGGGAGACGCCGGCGATGAGTCGGGCCACGTCGTCCGGCGTCAGGAACAGCACGAGGTGCTCGGCGATGAAGAGAGTCGGCTGCTGGGCGTCGTGACCGGCGCGGGCCAGGATGGTGGCGACGTCGTCGGTCGCGAAGTCCACTTCGGTGAGGGCGACGTGGGTGGTGTCGGTGTCGAGGGCATCGAGGCGGCGCGCCTTGTCGGCGATGACGTCGGGCAGGTCCAGTTCGAAGAACTGGACTCCGGTGTGCCGAAAGCGCAGAGCGCGGTCGTCGTAGCCGGCGCCGAGGTTGACGACCTGGCGCACTCCGGCCTTGACGGCGTCCAGGACGAGCTGATCGAAGTACGGGGCGCGGGGCGCCAGCAGGTCCAGGGACAGGGAGATGTCGCTGGGCTCGCCGTCCTGGTCGAGGGCTTGGAGGCCCTTGACGAGCGCGCGGCCGGCGTCGGGGTCGCCTTCGGGGGTGCGGGGGGCGGTCATGCTCGACGCGTCCCAGGGCGCACACCTCGCGGATCATGGTCAGGGTCTGGCCTGCTTGCGTGGTCATGAGGTGGCTCCGTTCCTGTCCGGGCAGGCCCGGGCGCGCGTCGACCTGTGCCGACGCGAGGTGTGATGAGAGGGTGCGCCGGTTTCGACGCGTTACGCGTCAGGACTCGTTGCCGTGGTGCGGCAGGCCGGCGGTGATTTTGGCGAGGAGGGCCTGGAGAGTGGCGCGCTCGTCGAGGGTGAGGGGCGCGAGGATCGACTCGTCCACGGCGATCATCGCCTCCTCATGTCCGGAGATGAGCTCGATGCCGGTGTCCGTGGCGAAGACGCGTTTGCTTCGGTCGTCGTCCTCGAAGCGACGCTCGACCAGGTGACGTGCTTCCAGGCCGCGCAGCACACCGGAGACATTCGCGGCGCTCGTCCGTGTCGCCTCGGCGATATCGCGCTGGATGGCACCGGGATGGCCTGCGAGGTAGTCGAGTACGAACGCCTGCTGCACACTGAGCCCGCGGGATCGAATCCATTCCTGCCCCGCCTGCAGCTGAGCCCAGTTGATCAGCTTGAGCTTCTCCAACGGGCTGGTAGGAGTTTCTCCCGGTGTGTCCATATCTCGAAGTTAACAGTTAAGGCCTTAATGGTCAAGTCGCTAACTGGGAGCTCGCGCGATGCGTGCTTCCTCCTCGGCCTCGGCAGCGCTTGCACGAGGTGCTGTTGGCAGAGTTGCGGGCCGCGGACCTGCTGGACTTCTCCCGGCCCTCGCCGCCTGTTGGCCGTGTGGCCGGTCTGGTCAGCCGGCCTCGGGAAGGCGCGTTTGAAGGTTGCCGTTGCTGTCCGTTCGGGTGGCGAACCACGGCTGCGGGGCGGTGGCCGGGCCGTCCACGTTCCAGCCGTCCAAGAGGCGGAAGACGCTGCCGTGCCAGGGGCACGTCACGCAGCCATCGGTGACCTCGCCCTCCGAGAGGGAACCGGAGAAGTGGCTGCACCGGTCGGCCAGGACATGGAACACGTTGTCGGCTTCCCGCACCACCAGGACCGGTACCTCGCCGACCACCCGGCGCGATGCCTCACCGACAGTGAACCGCGTGATGGGCCCGAGGGTGTGCCAGCCGGGCTCGACCAGGTGGGGGACGGGCTCCGTCTTGTTCACGCCGGCGGCCTGACGATAGGCGAGGTGGCCGCCGACCATCGCCCCGCCGCCGACTGCGGCCAGTCCGGCGAAGCCGAGCACGTGACCCGGCACGTTGCGGCCGCGCGAGCGGGCCGCCCACGACACGCCGTAGAGGCCCACCGCAGCCGCCATCGACACGGCGTGCAGCAGGCCGGTGCGCATCTGCTGCTCGGCCCAGTCGGCCCAGTCGGTCAGCGCCGCGGGGGCGGCGGTGACGACGCCGACCGCGACGAGGACCCGTGCGGCGTACTCGGAGCCGGGAACGCAGTCGAGAACGGCTGCGGAAAGCCAGGCGCCGACCGGCAGTTGGACGAGAGCCGGATGCAGTGGGTGTCCCAGGGGACGGCCGTGGCGGCACACGGCTCTTCGGCCTGCGGCTGGACATCACGCCGCACCCCGTACCGGTCGACAACGGAAACGCGTCCGGTGGCCTGCTGGTCTTCGCCCGGCGCGCCGGGCCGGGCGATTCGCTCCTCCTGATCGAGACCCTGATGACGCTGGTCGGCTACCGGCCGCGGATCGTGCTCAAGAAGGTGCTACGGCTGGACCCGTGCCTGGACGTCCTGCTCGGCACGCTGCCCACCTGCTTCGTCCCCGCCGGGCACGGCAGGGATGAGGTGGTCGCCGGGATCGGGCGGCTGGCAGCCGACCTCGGCGACCGGGACGCATTGGTGATCTTTCCGGAGGGCGGAAAATTCACCCAGGGGCGCCGTGCCCGGGCCGTACGGTGGCTACGGCGGCACGGCGAGGTGCGCCGGGCCGCCTACGCCTCCCGCAGCCGCCACGTGCTGCCTCCGATGACCGCGGGCCCGCTGGCTGCCATGGCCGCGGCGCCACGGGCCGACATCGTCTTCGTCGCGCACACCGGTCTCGACGCGATGGACTCGGTCGGGGCCGTCTGGCGCGGCCTGCCACTGCGGCACCCGGTCCGGGCCCGCTGGTGGCGGATCCCTGCGGCGGAGCTGCCGGTCGGGCCGGAGGCACGGACCGACTGGCTGTTGGCTCAGTGGGCCGAGGTGGACGCCTGGGTGCGGGACAACCGCGAGCTGTAGCTGGGACCCCGACGAGACGGCCCTGCGGTCAGGCCATCGCCTGGCGCTCGCGCAGGGTGGTGACCCCTTCGCCGTCGAGCTGGTCGCAGTAGGGCGCGCGGCCGGCCATCGCCATGACCAGGGCCAGGGTGGTGCCGGACACCCGTGGGCCGTCACCAGCGGCGAAGGGGCCGTCGGTGGCCGTCAGCCGCAGGCCGGCGGCGCGCCTCTTGGAGAGGACGGGCAGGTCGGAGCCCTGGTAGTAGGTGGCCAGGGCGGTCAGGGTGTCGACCGGGTAGTCGCGCTCGATGCCGAGCGGCCGGCGGATGTCCTCCGCGTGCACCACGGTCTCCCCAAGCATCGCCACTCTCGGCAGGGGCGGCTTGGTCGTGCTGGTGATCACCCGGCGGAACCGTGCGAGCGTCTCGTCCGGAGCGGCGCCCATCTGCTCGGCCAGCCGCAGGGCGACCTGCCGGTCGAAGTGGAAGCGGCAGCGGATCACACCCGCCATCCACCGCACCGGGGTGAGGCTCGCCCCCGCGGTCATGTGCGCGAGCACCTCGCGGACGGTGAACCGGTCGCAGAGGGACCGGATGGCCCACTGCCCCTCGCCCAGGCCCGCCAGGTCGGCGGCCAGGGCGGCCCGCTCGGTGTGGATCTGCCCCCAGATGCCGGTCGCGGGTCGGGGGCTGTCGGTCGGTATCGACGGTGGCATGCGGGCACTGCTCCTGTGCGGTAGACGGGCGAGCGCCGATCCGGCACCGGCGGAGCGAAGCCTCGCACGCGTGAAGCCACGGCGCATCCTCCGCAGCCTCCGCCAGCCTTGCGCGGCGACCGATCAGCTTGCGCAGACAGCCGACGAAACCCTCGACAAAGTCGCCATCTATTGCCACCTATTGCCACCGAATCTCTGACTCAGGTCACTGGAAGGGGAAGAATCCGCTCACCACCTACCTCGGAGCGACTTCTGGCGGCGGGAACGATCACCTCCATCCCGGTGGACAGCGGGTTCGTCCGCACTGCTGTCAGGTCGGCAGGTAACGGTGGAGGTCACCAGCCGGGGAAGCGCCGGCGGGCGGCCGCGCTCCGAGCGCCTCTGGTCGCCCGACGACCGCCGGGGGCTGGCCGCGCTGGGAGTGGGCGAGGCACCTCTGGCCGACCGTCCGGGCCCAGGCCACCCTGGCCGCCCTCCGGTGGCCCGAGGCGGCCAGGCAGGTGGAGCACGAACCCGCGCCTGGGGGCGCCATCCAGCACCGGACACGGGAGCGACAGAAGGATCGAGAACCATGAGCGAGGACTCCGAGGCGACGGACCTGCCCGAGGACCTGCTGGATCTGGAACGAGCCCGCGTGGCGGCACGGCGCGCCCTGGACGTCTTCGTGTGCACGGTGGCGGTCGAGCGCCGCATGCTGTTTCCGGCCCACGACCAAGTGGCGGAGCGGGTGAAGTGGCCCGAGGAGCAGAACACCCGCTGGCACGAACTCCGCGACGCCTACCAGCAGGCGACGGCTGCGGTGCGCGCCCACCCCCTGCTCGTCGAGGCAGCCGCGAACGACGGCTTGTGGGTGATGGAGATGCAGCTGCGCACCACGGTCCCGCAGGTCGAAGTGGTGGTGCGCCGCGATGAGGCGGGCCACGAGGTGGTCAGGGTCCTGCTGGGCGGCGTGGAGCAGGAGGAGGCGGAGTCCTGACGACCCACGGCGTCTGGGAGACCAGTTCAGCCGCTGTCGGGATGGCCGCCCAGGCTCACTCCCGCTACCGGCCTGATCCGGGCCAGGGACACCACCGTGGATGGCCCCTCGTCGGGAACGCGGCCCGGGATCCGAGCGCTCTGGCACTGGATGAGGCTGCGGGGTACCCGGCCACGAGGCTGCTGAGGCCAGCGGTGGTCAGGGAACGCAGTCGCGACAGACCGGCCGGGCGTCGGGAGTGCGGTCGGCGTGTGCGCGGTCGGTCGATCGTCGGGTTCAACCAGCCAGCACCCGTGGTCCCCCACGTCGAGCGGGTCGAGCGTCGGAATCCCCGCACGGCGGTCTCCGGGTCCAGATGGACCACGCCGTCAACGGGTTGCATTCAACGCAACGATGTTGAATCAGTTACGCGATGGCACGTCACGCCTTACGCCGAACGACACCACGCGAGCGACACCGTCGTCGTGCACTTCGAAAACCACAGGCCACGGCCCTGCCTCGCAGCTGCCGAATGATGCATTCAGTGCAACTCCGCGCCTAGCTCGCTCCACACGGTCTTCCCGGTCAACTCGGGGGTGACGCCCCAGCGGTCGGCTAGCTGGTCGACGATGTGCAGGCCGTGGCCGCCGATCTGATCGGGCAGGTGTCCAGGGCGCAGGTGAGGTGGAACGGCACTGCCGTCGGTGACCTGGATGCGCAACCGCCCGCCCTCGCCTGACGGGTGGCGCGCTCTGGCCCGGGCGCCTGCCCCGCTGGTGAGGCGTTACACCCCCGGTACCGGAGAGCCACTAGGCGAGAGTCAGCAGCACAACGACGTCGAGGCGGCACGCTGGTTCGAACGCAACCGCGCTGCGTGCGGACCCCCGGGCCTGTACCTAACGACCCACGGTTCGTCTCACCGGACATTGCGTGTGCAGATCAGAGTGCCCTCGGCTCACCCCAAGTGATCACAGGGTTCGTGGCGGCCCGGCCGGGGGAACATAAGCCGAGCAGTGGACACTCGGCGTGAGGGATGTGCGATGGCGACAGGAACCGTGAAGTGGTTCAACGCGGACAAGGGATTCGGATTCATCAGCCAGGACGACGGCGGGCCGGACGTCTTCGTGCACTTTTCTGCGATCCAGTCCCACGGCTTCAAATCCCTCATGGACAACGACAGGGTCGAATACGACCTGGTGCAGGGGGCGAAGGGACCACAGGCCGAGAACGTCGTGGTTCTCGAGCAGTAGGCCACGCTGCCGCCGGTATGGGGCCGGGCGCAGCCTGCCCGGTCCCCATCTGGAGTCGCCCCCTCGGCCTGCACGGCGGCGACGCTTCGTGAGGGTTGTGGGGCGGACATGGTACGACCGCTCAAGGATCGATGAGACTGCTCAAGCTCGGGTGCGACGAGACAGCGGCAACCTCCGGCCGTGTAGCGAGCCGGGTCCTCGAGGGCGCTGCCATCGAGGCCGGCGAGGAGTTCGCCGACGCTGGCACGTCCCACGGGGTGTCGCCGATGAACAGGGCCTCACCCGGCTTCGCGCCAGCTTTGGCCAGAGCGGCGTGGACGAGGTCGGGGGCGGGGTTGCTGGCATCCACGTCGTCGGCATCCAGTGCGCGGCGCATGGCAGTCAGGTCCCGCCCGGAAGCGGAGGATGCGAGGCTCCGGCCACGTAGAGCGCGGCCGCCCAGGTGGTGACCTGGGCGGCGCAGTTCGCCAGGCCGCTGCCGTGCTCGGCGAGTCGGCCGGTCATGTTGCCGACGATGGTGACGTCCAGGCCGTCCAGGATCCAGACCGTGCCCAGGCTGACGACGATCCGCCAGTGCCAGCCGGACCAGGGCAGCCGGTCGAGCCGGGCGGGGATCCTGGTCCGCAGCACCGGCCGTCCGGCACCGGGGCGTGGGGGCTCTCCAGGGGCGCCCCCGGCGGGTTCTGCTGTCGCATGGGTGCACGTCATCCCGTGGCCCCGGGCGGCAACCGCGGCATCCCCCGAACGGGTGACGGGCGGTCAGCGCACGCCGCGCGGGCGGAACTGGACGCTGATCCGTGGGCCGACCGGCCGGGTGGTCTTCGGCACCGCGTGCTCCCAGGTGCGCTGGCAGGAGCCGCCCATCACCAGCAGGTCGCCGTGGCCCAGCGAACGGCGCACGGTGGGACCGCCGCCGTGCCGGGGGCGGAGCAGCAGCGGGCGCGGTTCGCCGACCGAGAGGATCGCGACCATGGTGTCCTCGTGGGCGCCGCGGCCGATGGTGTCGCCGTGCCAGGCGACGCTGTCCCGGCCGTCGCGGTAGTAGCAGAGGCCGGCGGTGCGGAAGGGCTCGCCCAGCTCGGCGGCGTAGTGCGCGCTGAGCGCCGCGCGGGCCTCGGCCAGCACGGGGTGGGGGAGCGGGTCGTCCTCTCCGTAGTGGGCGAGCAGCCGGGGGACGGCCACCACCCGCTCGTACATCCGGCGCCGCTCGGCCTGCCAGGGGACGTGGACGACGAGGTGTTCGAACAGGGCGTCCGCGCCGCTCAGCCAGCCCGGCAGGACGTCCAGCCACGCGCCCTGGCCGAGCACCGTCCGGCGGGCGGCGCTCAGCGGGCCGAGGCCGAGCTGGTCGGCCGCCGCGAAGAGCGATCCCTGGAGGTGCGTGGTCATGGCATCAGGGTACGCCCGAATAGGAACGGGTGTTCGAACATGCGGTCATGTGTACGGTCCCTCGTACAGCTGTGCGGGGGCTGGTGGCGGTCGGGGCCGGCTGTCCGGATCGGCCCTCGGGGCACCCGTCGGCCGCGCTAGATTCGGTGCGGGCAGACCGAGGCGAGGAGGCCGTCGTGCACGAGCTGGAGCCGGAGCTGGAGACCGCGGAGGACGACCCGCAGCGCTGGTGGGAGGCCGACGCGGCGGTGCTCGGTCCGGCCGCCGCGCTGGACGTGGCGATGTACTGGGCGCGCCGGATGGCGGACTGGTCGGCCGGGCACGATCCGCGGGTGGCGGGTGCCGACCTGGAGGCGGTCCGGACCCTGCTGGGGCTGGCCGTCTACCGGTCCGCACAGCTGGAGGGGGTGGCCGATCCGGGTGGGCTGCCCACCCTGATGCCGATGATCATGCTGTCCCGGAGCAAGGCGCCGTCCACCGCGGCGGTCCGGCCGCTGGGTCACCTGGGTGCCGGCCGGCTGCGGCTGGCCGACCGGGAGCGGATCCGGGCCGCGCTGGCGGACCCGGATCCGGTGGTGTTCGAAACGTTGCGCAAGGAGACGGTGATGGTCCTGGTGTCCAACACCGACCATGCCCGTACGGTGCTGGGGATCCGGAGCAACGACAGCACGGTGTGGACCGAGCGGCCGCTGATCCCGCTCGCCTCGCGGCACCTGGAGCTGCCGGACGCGGACCTGGCCTGGGACTGGTACGGCGCGGCCTGAAGGCCGCCGGGCCTCAGGCCTGGCCGGTGTCGAAGCGGCTGATCCGGCCGTCGGCGATCTCGAACTGCCAGCGGGTGCGCATCTCCCCCCAGGTCTCGTTGGTGAAGCGGGCGACCAGCTTCCGGCCGTCCTTCGACTCCTGCTCGACCGCCATCCGGCCGTTGGAGGAGAAGATCTCCCGGTCCACCCAGGCGTCGAGGTCGCGGTCGCTGCCGTCGTCGGACATCGTGGCGCCGTCGGCGAGCAGCTTGAAGAAGGCCTGGCGGTCGCCGCTGTTGACCGCGCCGACGAAGGCGCGGACGGTCGGGTCGGAGAGCTGGTCGGGTGAGATGGCCATGGGGACTCCCGGGTCGGGTTGGTGGGGGCGGTGCCGTCCAGTCAAACGCACGATCGGGAGCGGGTCGCGGGAGCGTGCGCCGTCCAGGTGGTCGGCCCCGGGTGACGGGCCTCTCGTCGGGGCGAACGCATCTGCTACCGAATAGCTCGGTCACCGATGTAATGTGAACACATGCGCGAGCACCGTGTCCCCCCGTCTCCTGCCGTGCCCGGGCTGCGTGCCCTGCTCACCACCGAGCGGCCCCGGCCGGAGCTGATCCGCCGGCACCCCGCGGCCTGGCGGCTGGCGGTGGCCACGGTCTGCTTCGGTGCCTTCATGGGGCAGCTGGACGCCAGCATCGTGACCCTCACCTACCAGCCGCTGCGCGAGGAGTTCCACAGCGGTCTGGCCGGGGTCGAGTGGGTCTCGCTGGCCTACCTGCTGGCCCTGGTCGCGCTGCTGGTCCCGGTCGGCCGGCTCTCCGACGTGCACGGCCGCAAGCTGTTCTACCTGTACGGCTTCGCGGTCTTCACGGCCGCCTCGGCCGCCTGCGGCCTGGCACCGGGGCTGGCCGCGCTGGTCGGGTTCCGGGTGGTGCAGGCGGTGGGTGCCGCGCTGATGCAGGCCAACAGCGTCGCCCTGGTGACCACCAGCGCGCCGGCGGACCGGATGCGTGGCGCGCTCGGGATCCAGGCGGCCGGCCAGGCGCTCGGCCTGGCACTCGGGCCGACCGTCGGCGGTGCGCTGGTGGACACCCTGGGCTGGCGCTGGGTCTTCCTGGTCAACGTGCCGATCGGCGTGCTGGCCCTGGTCGGCGGCCACTACCTGCTGCCGCGCACCCGCCAGGGCGCGGACCACGGGCGAATAGACGTGCGGGGCGTGCTGCTGCTGGCCTGCTCCAGCACGGCGGCCCTGCTCGCGCTCTCGGTGGCCTCCGGGCTCGGTCTGCCGCTCTGGACGGTGCTCGGGCTGGTGCTGATCGCCGGCCTGGCCGGCTGGGCGTTCGTCCGACGGCAGCGCAGCTGCCCGCGGCCGCTGCTGGACCTCGCGCTGCTGCGGGCCGGGCGGATCGGTCCGGGCCTGCTCGCCGGGCTCTGCGGCTACCTGGTGCTCTTCGGACCGCTGGTGCTGGTCCCGGTCGCGCTGGCCCGGCACGGTACGGCGCCGCTGACCACCGGGCTGGTGCTGACCGCGCTGCCGGTCGGCTTCGCGGTCGCCGCCACCACCGCCGAGCGGTTGCTCCCGGCGGGCTGGTCCGACCTGCGGCGCAGCCGGATCGGGGCGGCCGGCTGTCTGGTGGCGCTGGCGCTGCTCGTGGTGCTGCCGCTGCGGGCCGGCACGCTGCCCTGGTCGCTGGCGCTGCTCGGGCTGGCGCTGGGGGTGTTGATCCCGGCCAACAACACCCTGGTGATGCGGGCCATCCCGGCCGGCTCGGCGGGGACCGGGGGCGGCATGGTCAACATGACCCGCGGTCTGGGCACCGCGATCGGGGTCGCCGCCGTGACGCTGGCCCTGCACCTGGCCGCGGGGGACGGGGGGCTGCGGGCCGCCGGGTTCGTGCTGCTGGGCTTCGCCGCGTTGGCGCTGGTCACGACCGTTCCGCTGCGGTTGTCCGTCAAGTTTTGGTAATGATTATCAGCATTATGACAGCTGGGCTGGTTCTGAAAATCGTTTCTGACTAGCGTGAGTGGTGTCGAACCGTGCCGGACACCGCTCAGTCGGGGTCCGCCGCTCCCGAGGAGTCCCCACCCCATGCGCGTCCCCCTGTCCCGTCCCGGCCGTCGGCCCGTCGCACGGCTGGCGATCGGCGCCGCCGCCGTCGCGACCCTCGCGGCGACCACGAGTGCCTGCTCCACCGCCTCCCCGGCGCGGAGCGCGGCCGGCTCCACGGGCGGCGGCAAGGTGATCCAGGTCGCCGCGGCGGAGAACTTCTGGGGCAGCATCGCGAGCCAGCTCGGCGGTGACCACGTGAAGGTGACCAGCATCGTCACCAACCCGGACACCGACCCGCACTCCTACGAGCCGACCACCGCCGACGCCCGGACGGTCACCGGCGCATCGTTCGTGATCACCAACGGGATCGGCTACGACGCCTGGTCCGACAAGCTGCTCGCCGACAGCCAGGTGAGCGGGCGGACCGTGCTCAAGGTCGGTGACCTGCTCGGCAAGAAGCCCGGGGACAACCCGCACCAGTGGTACTCGGCGGACAGCCTCCACCAGGTGATCGACCAGATAACCGCCGACTACCAGAAGATCGACCCGGCCGACTCGGCGTACTTCGCCGACCAGAAGCAGACCTTCGAGACCACCACGCTGGCCCAGTACAACCAGCTGGAATCCGACATCAAGGCGAAGTACGCGGGCACGCCGATCGGCGCCTCGGAGTCCATCGTGACCCCGCTGGCCGAGACCCTGGGCCTCAAGATGCTCACCCCGGAGACCTTCCTGGACGCCGAGAGCGAGGGCACCGACCCGACCGCCGGCGACAAGGCCCTGATCGACCAGCAGATCGCCACCAAGCAGATCAAGATCTACGTCTACAACACGCAGAACTCCGACCCCGACGTGATGGCCCAGGTGAGCGCCGCCAAGGCCCAGGGCATCCCGGTCGCCACGGTCACCGAGACGCTGGCTCCCGCGAACGCGACCTTCCAGGCCTGGCAGACCCAGGAGCTCCAGGGCATCGAGGCCGCACTGCACCAGGCGACGGGCAAATGAGCCGGCAGTCGGTCCTCGGCGCGGACCCCACGACGGCGCCGGTCGCCAAGCCCGGCACCGACCCGGTGCTCGCGCTGCGCGGGGTGGCGGTGCGGGTGGGCGGACGGACCCTCTGGTCCGGAGTCGACCTCACGGTCGGCCCGGGCGAGTTCACCGCCGTGCTCGGCCCGAACGGGGTGGGCAAGTCCACCATGGTCAAGGTGCTGCTCGGGGTGCTGCCGGCGGCGGCCGGCGAGGTGCGGGTGCTCGGCGCCCAGCCCGGGGTCGCCAATGCCCTGGTGGGCTACCTGCCGCAGCGGCGCAGTTTCGACCCCGGCCTGCGGATCCGCGGCATCGACGTGGTCCGGCTCGGCCTGGACGGTGACCGGTGGGGGATCCCGCTGCCCGGCCTGCGTACCGCACGCCGGCGCGCCGAGCACGAGCGGATCGCCGAGGTGATCGAGCTGGTCGGCGCCACGGCGTACGCGCACCGGCCGATCGGACAGTGCTCGGGCGGCGAGCAGCAGCGACTGCTGATCGCCCAGGCGCTCGTGCGCCGGCCCCGGCTGCTGCTGTTGGACGAGCCGTTGGACAGCCTCGACCTGCCGAACCAGAGCGCCGTGGCGGCGCTGCTGGGGAGGATCTGCCACCAGGAGGGGGTGTCGGTGGTCATGGTGGCCCACGACGTCAACCCGATCCTGCACCAGCTGGACCGGGTGGTCTACCTGGCCGAGGGTGGCGCGGTGGCCGGCACGCCGGAGCAGGTGATCACCTCGGAGACGCTCACCCGGCTGTACGGCACCCCGGTCGAGGTGCTGCGCACCGCGGGCGGCCGGCTGGTCGTGGTCGGCCAGCCGGAGGCGCCCGCGCGGCACGGCGACCGGCACGCGGACACGACGCCGGTGGTCGCGCAGGTCGTCGCGCAGCGGAGCGGAGACGGTGATGACGCTGCTGGCTGACGGGTCGGGGCCGGTGTTCTCCTGGAACCTGGTCGCCGACTTCCAGGACATGTGGTCGTACGTGTTCATGGTGAACGCCTACCGGGCCGGGGCCGTCGTGGGGGCGGTCTCGGCCGTGGTGGGCTGGTTCATGGTGCTGCGCCGGCAGACCTTCGCCGGGCACACCCTCTCCGTGGCGGCCTTCCCCGGTGCCGCGCTGGCCACCCTGCTGGGGGTGAGCGTCTCGCTGGGCTACTTCGGCTTCTGCGTGGCCGCCGCGCTGGTGATCGCCGCGCTCGGCCGGCGCGGCCGGTCGGGTGGCGCGGAGGAGTCGGCCGGCACCGGTACCGTCCAGGCCTTCGCGCTGGCCTGCGGGTTCCTCTTCCTCACCCTCTACAAGGGGTTGCTGGAGGGACCGGAGGCGCTGCTGTTCGGCAGCTTCCTGGGCATCACCAGCGACCAGGTGCTGGTGCTGGCGGTGGTGGCCGCGGTGGTGCTCGGGGTGCTGGCGCTGATCGGGCGCCCGCTGCTGTTCGCCTCGATCGACCCGGAGGTCGCGGTCGGCCGCGGGGTGCGCGTGCGGCTGCTCTCCGTGGTCTTCCTGGTGCTGTTGGGAGCGGCCACCGCGGAGGCCAGCCAGATCACCGGCACGCTGCTGGTCTTCGCGCTGATGGTGATACCGGCCGCGACCGCGCAGCAGTTGACCGCGCGGCCGGGGCTGGGGCTGTTGCTCGCGGTGCTGCTCGCCGTCGGAGCCTGCTGGCTCGGCCTGTTCGCCGCGTACTACCAGCCGTACCCGCTGGGCTTCTTCGTGACGACCTTCGCGTTCGGCGGGTACGTGCTGGCCCATCTGGTGCGCTGGGTACGGGAGTCGCCCGGGCGGACCGCTCGGGCGACCGCGGCGGTGGCGGGGGGTGCGCTGTGACCAGCTCGCTGGCCGGTACCGCCATCATGACCCAACCGTTCTTCCAACACGCCCTGCTGGCCGGCACGTTCATCGCGCTGGCGTGCGGGCTGGTGGGCTACTTCCTGGTGCTGCGGGCGCAGATCTTCACCGGCGACGCGCTCAGCCACGTCGCGTTCACCGGCGCGATGGCCGCCCTGGCCGGCGGTTACGACCTGCGGCTCGGCCTCTTCGTGGCGACCATCGGGGTCGGCCTGCTGCTGGGCGGGCTGGGTCGACGCGGGCGGCCGGACGACGTCGTGATCGGCAGTGCCTTCGCCTGGATCCTCGGGCTGGGCGCGTTCTTCCTGACCGTCTACACCACCTCGCGCAGCGGCTCCGGCCAGGGCGGGGCCGGGACCACCGTGCTGTTCGGCTCGATCTTCGGCCTGGACGGCAGCGCGACCACGGTCGCCGTGCTGATCGCCGGCGGCTGCTGCCTGGCGCTGCTGCTGATCGCCCGGCCGCTGCTCTTCGCGACCCTGGACGAGGCGGTCGCGGCGGCCCGCGGGGTGCCGGTGCGGATGCTCGGCTTCGGGTTCCTGGCGCTGGTCGGGGCGTGCGCGGGGGAGGCCGCCCAGGCGGTGGGCTCGCTGTTGCTGCTCGGGCTGCTGGCCGCGCCGGCGGGCGCGGCGCTGCGACTGACCGAACGGCCGTTCCGCGGGCTGGCGTTGTCCGCGGCCTTCGCGGTCGGCGAGCTGTGGGCCGGGCTGCTGCTGAGTGCCGAGTTCCCCACGCTGCCGCCGAGCTTCAGCATCATGGCGGCGGCGACCGCGGTGTACGGCGCGACCTTCCTGCTCCGGCCCGGCCGGGCGGGGCGCGGCCGGGCGCTCCCGGCGGGGGCCGGGGCGGCCGGCTGAGGCGCCCGCGCCGGCACTGCTTCGCGCGCCCGTCGGCCAACGGCCGGCGGGCGCGTCGGCGTTCACCAGGAGGTGGCCGGTTGTGCTGCTGAGTGCCCGCCGGGTGATCTACAGTGCTGCAGGTCATAACCCGTCACTTGGTGACCTGAGGAGGAATCGCGAGTCATGTCGGCTGAGACGTTCGAGTTCCAGGTGGAAGCGCGTCAGCTTCTGCAGATGATGATCCATTCGATCTACTCGAACAAGGACGTGTTCCTGCGCGAGCTGGTCTCCAACGCTTCCGACGCGCTGGACAAGCTGCGCCTCGAAGCCCTGCGCGACGACACGCTCGGTGCGGACGTGTCCGACCTGCACGTCGCCATCGAGGCCGACCGGGAGGCCCGCACGCTCACCGTGCGGGACAACGGCATCGGCATGTCCCACGACGAGGTGGTCCAGCTCATCGGGACGATAGCCAACTCCGGCACGGCGAAGTTCCTGCGGGAGCTGAAGGAGGCCAAGGACGCGACCGTGACCGAGGGCCTGATCGGCCAGTTCGGCGTCGGCTTCTACGCCAGCTTCATGGTGGCCGACGAGGTCACGCTGCTGACCCGGCGCGCCGGCGAGAGCACGGGCACCCGCTGGACGTCGAGCGGCGAGGGCACGTACACCATCGAGACCGTGGCCGAGGCCCCGCAGGGCACCGCGGTCACCCTCCACCTGAAGCCCGTGGACACCGAGGACCGGCTCTACGACTACACGTCCGGCTGGAAGATCCGGGAAATCGTCAAGCGGTACTCGGACTTCATCACCTGGCCCATCCGGATGGCCGCCGAGGGCGCCGCGGATGCGGCGGACGGCGACGACGCCGCCCCGCGCGAGCCGGAGACCCTGAACTCCATGAAGGCGCTGTGGGCGCGTTCGCGGGACGAGGTGTCCGACGCCGAGTACCACGAGCTGTACAAGCACATCAGCCACGACTGGACGGATCCGCTGGAGACCATCCGGCTGCAGGCGGAGGGCACCTTCGAGTACCAGGCGCTGCTCTTCATCCCCGCGCACGCGCCGCACGACCTGTACACCCAGGGCTACCAGCGCGGCGTCCAGCTCTACGTGAAGCGCGTCTTCATCATGGACGACTGCGAGGCGCTGCTGCCCGGCTACCTGCGATTCGTCAAGGGTGTCGTCGACGCGCAGGACCTCTCGCTCAACGTGTCCCGCGAGATCCTGCAGCAGGACCGCCAGATCCAGCTGATGCACCGCCGCCTGGCGAAGAAGGTGCTGTCCGCGATCAAGGACATGATGGCCAACGCCCCCGAGCGCTACGCCACGCTCTGGCGGGAGTTCGGCCGCGTCCTCAAGGAGGGCCTGCTCGGCGACTTCGAGAACCGGGACGCCATCCTCGCCGTCTCCTCCTTCGCCTCGACGCACGACCAGGAGGCGCCGACCACCCTGAAGCAGTACGTCGAGCGGATGAAGGACGGGCAGGAGCACGTCTTCTACCTGACCGGTGAGTCCCGGCAGGCCATCGAGAACTCCCCGCACATGGAGGCGTTCCGGGCCAGGGGTATCGAGGTCCTGCTGCTGACCGACCCGGTCGACGAGGTGTGGGTCGAGGCCGTCCCCGAGTTCGACGGCAGGCAGCTGCGGTCGGTCGCCAAGGGCGAGGTCGACCTCGGCACCGACGAGGAGAAGAAGGAGGCCGAGACCGAGCGCGAGAAGCGGCAGCAGGAGTACGCCGGGCTGCTCGGCTGGATGACGGACCGACTGGGTGAGAGCGTCAAGGAGGTGCGGCTCTCCTCCCGGCTGACCGTCTCGCCCGCGTGCATCGTCTCGGACACCCACGACGTGACCCCGGCGCTGGAGAGCATGTACCGCGCGATGGGCCAGGACGTCCCGCGGATCAAGCGGATCCTCGAACTCAACCCCGGTCACGCGCTGGTGAGCGGCCTCAACAAGGCGCACACCGAGCGCGGGGAGGACACCGGTCTCGCCGAAGCCGCCGAACTCCTCTACGGCATGGCACTGTTGGCCGAGGGCGGCGAGCTGAACGATCCGTCACGCTTCATCAAGCTGGTGGCGGACCGCCTCGAGCGGACCTTGTAGCGCGCGGCGCGCTGGATCAACCGGTCCCGGAACGGGGGCCGGCACGGCTCACATGGCCGTGCCGGCCCCCGTTCCGCTCTCCGGCGCCGGCCGGGCGCCGCTGCGCTGTCGATCGGTCCGCCCGGGTGGCGCGTCGAGCAGGGAATCCCCCCGCAAACCTCGCCGCGTCCTGCCCCGCGGCGGCTGTCGTGTTCCGGCCATGTCCAGTTGATGAACTGGCATGGCCTCGTCATAAGAGCCTATGGTGGGTCACATCCGGTCGGCGGCGTCGCCTCCACCGGGCAGGTGACGGTTCGTCGGCCTGACGCTTCGGCGAGACCAACCGCACCGCTGCTTCTGGCACGTTCTCCTTCCAACCCCGCGGCCCACGGCCGCTGTTCGGCTCTGTTTCGGGCTGGCCCCCACATGCCGCCCCGAACGGGTCCCCCCACAACAGAAGGAACAACGCAGTGACAGAGAAGAACACCTACGGCCGCGCCATCGCGGTCCTGGCGATAGCCGGAGCGCTCAGCTCGGTGATCGTCCCCGCGGCCGACGCGGCCCCCGCCTCCCCGGCGCACCGTCACCACCACTACGCCCTCGGCGCGTTGCTGGACCCGGCCCGGGACCACACCCACACCGCCCTCGCCCCGCACGCGCTCGCCGCCGACCTGCCCGCGAGCGTGGACCTCAGCAACTACCTTCCCAGCGTGGGCGATCAGGGCCAGGTCGGGTCGTGCGTGGCGTGGGCGATCGACTACTCCGCCATCGGCATCATGGAGGGCGAGCAGGGCATCAAGGGCGCCCCGCACGCCCCGATGTACACCTACGCGCAGATCGCCCAGGGCGACGACCAGGGCAGCTACGCCTACCAGCACTTCGACATCCTGACCACGCAGGGCCTCGACACCAAGGCCGACTACTGGCAGGGCGACTTCGACTACACCACCCAGCCCGACGCCAACGAGACCGCGAACGCGGCCAACTGGAAGCTGTCCGGCTACACCGCCCTGGACACCGGTGACGCCCTGGTGAACGAGGTGAAGAGTTCGCTCGCGCAGGGCGAGCCCGTGGTCTTCGCCTTCGAGGTGTACCAGAGCCTGGAGGACATCGATGCCTCCACCGCCGCCAACTACAGCTACTACCCGACCGATTCGGAGCTGGCCGGGCAGCCGCTGGGCGGTCACGAGGTGGCCATCGTCGGCTACAACGACCAGGGCGTGAAGATCGCCAACTCCTGGGGCAGCTCGTGGGGTGACAACGGCTACTTCACCGTGCCGTGGAAGTTCGTCACCAACCAGATCGAGGAGGCCGACGCGGTCGGCAAGATGATCGCCACCGGCTCCGGCGTCTACTGATCCGAGCCGTCCCCCGGTCGTAGCCCTCGGACGACCGTTGCGGGAGACCAGCTGCCGGGCGGCCCGGGAAGCCGGACGCCCGGCAGCTGATCTCCCACGTCCCTTTCCGGCGCCTTCCGTTCAGTGCGTGGCTCCGGCCGCGAGCGGCAGGTCGGTCCGGGTCGCCGTGGCGGTCAGCAGGATGGTCCGGATCGCCGCCGCGGTCAGTGCCACCGGGAGCGAGGGGGCCGCGCGGTCCACCACCTGTTCGGGGGCGAACGGGACATGGACGAACCCACCGCGCAGGGTGGGGAGTTCGGTGGCGATGTGGTGCATGAGCCCGTAGAAGACGTGGTTGCACACGTAGGTGCCGGCGGTCTGGGAGACCGAGGCGGGCACCCCGGCCGTCCGCAGCGCGGCGACGCACGCCTTGATCGGCAGAGTGCTGAAGTAGGCCGCCGGACCGCCCACGACGATCGGTTGGTCGACCGGACGGTGGCCCGCGTTGTCGGGGACGCGCGCGTCGTCGACGTTGATCGCCACGCGCTCCAGGGTGATGTCCGGGCGGCCGCCGGCCTGCCCGACGCCGAGCGCCAGGTCCGGCCCGACGGCCTCGATCGCCGCCCGCAACTCCTCGCGAGCGGTGCCGAACACGCAGCTCAGCCGGACGGCGGTGATCTCCAGACCGGCCGGGCGGTCGGCCGCCACCAGCGACACCGCCTCCCAGGACGGGTTGACCTCGGCGCCGTCGAAGGGTTCGAAGCCGGTGATGAGGACCCTGGTCATACGGCGGACCTCCAAGACGGGGTGGGCGAGGGCCCGGGCGGGCGGGTAGGTGCCGACGGGTCAGAACGCGAAGAGCGCGACGACGGCGATGTTGCAGAGCAACAGCACGCCGGCGGTCGGGAGTTGGGCCTTGATCGGACCGTACTGGTCCTTGAGTTCCAGCAGCGCGGCGGGGACGAGGTTGAAGTTGGCGGCCATCGGGGTGACCAGCGTGCCGCAGAATCCCGCGAGCATGCCGGCCGCCAGCACGACCGGTGGCCGGCCGTGCAGGTGCTGGACGAGGACGGGCCAGCCGACCGCGGCCGTCAGCACCGGGAAGGCGGCGAAGGCGTTGCCCATGACCGCCGAGAACACCGCCATGCCGACGCAGTAGACGACCACCGCGAGGTACTTCTGGTCCGCGGGGAGAACGGAGGTGGTGATCCGGCCGACCTGGGTGCCGACCCCCGCGACCTGGAAGACGCCGCCCAGCACGGTGAGGAGCTGCGGCAGGAGCATGATCGGGCCCATCGACTCCAGCAGGCCGCGGCCGGCGTGCAGCGGGGTGGCGATGCGGCGCTCGCGGACCACCGCCATCGCCACCGCCAGCGCGGTGATCGCGCCGAAGCCCAGACCGAGGATGGTCTCGCTGCCGGGCTGCAGCAGGGCGGTGCCGCCCGGGTGCCAGTTCTTGACGACCGACGCGCACACCACCGCGACCAGCGGAACGGTGAGCGCGGGCAGGAAGAGCCGGCTGCCGACCCGGGCGGCCGAGGCGGCCCGTTCGGCCGGAGGGGTGGTCCGTGGCTCGCCGCGGCCGACCCGGCCGAGGCCGGCCAGCAGCACCATGGCCAGTACCGCGGCGCCCAGCGGCGCCGCGGGCGCGGTCCGGTCCGCCACCCAGGAGCTGTAACCGAAGGAGACGCCGAGCAGGCCCCAGAAGGCGGCGGAGCCGAACCGCCGGGGATTGCTGCGGTCCCGAGCCATCTGGGCGGCCATCGCGAGGAAGAGCGCGCCGACCAGCCAGTAGAACCACTCGACCCTGATCACCGAACGTCCTCGCGGGTGCGGGCCGTTGCCAGCTGATTGAGTGTCAATTCCCGTTCCAGTGCACGGTCCAGGCGTAGCAGTCGGAAGCCGTGGACGAGGAAGGCGCAGGCGGCGGTGGGGACCGCCCAGAGCGCCACCGCCGCCGGTTCGAGATGGACGTGGTAGGTGGTGTTGACCAGTCCGGTGATCAGCAGGACCGAGCCGACCGCCAGGAAGCAGTCCTCGCCGAAGAAGAGGCCCACCGTGTCGGCACTGGCCGCGAAGGAACGGATGCGCTCGCGTGCCCGGTCGGTCAGCGGGCCGTGCCGGCGTTCGGCGGCCCGCTCCGCGATCGGGACCACCATCGGCCGCACGCTCTGCGCGGGGCCGCCGACGCTGGTGATCCCGAACGCCGCGGTGAGCTGACGGATGCCCAGGTAGAGGGCGAGGAAGCGGCCGGTGGTGAGCCCCCCGAGCCGGGCGATCAGGGTCCGGGCCTGGTCCTGCAGCCCGTGGCGCTCCAGCAGGCCGATCACGGGGAGCGTGATGACGAAGACCGTCACCGACCGGCTGCCGGCGAAGCCGGTGCCGAAGGCGTCCAGGATCCCGACCGGCGAGAGTCTGCCCAGCGCCCCGGTGACCACCCCGGCGACGCCGACGACCAGCAGGGGGTTGCGCCTGGTGGCGAAGCCGACGACCACCACGAGGACGCCCAGGAGAACGATCATCCGTCCGCCTTCCGGAGAGCAGCCACCACGGAGTGCGATGGGGGACTGCGGGGGACGCTAGAGGATCACCGGACGGCTCCACAAGGGTGTTGGCATGATCGGCTCACCCTGGTGCGTGGCCGGTCAGTTGTCGCCGGACTGCTGCGCCTGCTCCATCAACGCCGCGAAGTCCACCGTGTCGTCCGCGGGCGGCGCGCTGGGCCGCACCGGGGTGCCGTAGTCGGAGTAGTCGGCGGTGAGGTCGAGTTCGCCGTTCTTGGTCCGCGTCCGGGTGGAGTGCCTGACCAGCAGGTCGTCGCTGTCGACCCAGACGTCGATGTGCTCGCTGGTGATCCCCTGCGACCGCACCTGCTGGCGCAGCGCGTCGAGCTGGTCGGAGGTCAGCCCGTCGGCGGCGCCGGCGCCGTCGGACAGGTCGTCGAGCGACAGGTCGCCGCTGTAGTGCGTGGTGGGCGTGGAGTCGACGGTCTCCGTGCCGTCAGCGGTGACCCTGCCGGAGGCGATCAGGGCGCGGACCGCGGCGACCGGGTCGGCGTTGCGGAAGCCGTTCTGCAGCGAGTCACCCGCCGTGCCCAGGTAGGTCGCCAGGTCCGCGTAGCCGTACTTCAACCAGTGCTTGCCGCCGAGCTGCGCGGTCATGGCCGGGGACAGGTGCATGTTCACGTACATCGCGTCGGGCAGGTAGACCATGTCCGCCGGGCCGCTCGACCCCAGCTTCGACGTGAGGGCCGCCGGCAGTCGCGTCTGCATCGTGCCCTGCACGCCGTTCGCCCAGGAGAGCGAGCCCTTGCTGGTGATCGTCCCGCTGGGGGTCTGGACGGTCTCGCTGACCACGGCCGACTCGGCCGCGCCGGTCCGGTCGCTGACCTTCCGCAGCAGCGCGGCCGGGGTCACCTCGATCGGCGACGCGCCGCCGGCCGGGGCCGCCGCGGTCGGCGACCCGGGGTTCGGGTGTGCGGCGCCCGGCTTGGCGTCCGCGCCGCAGGCCGCCGTCCCGGCCAGGGTCAGGACGAGGGTCGCGGTGGCGAGTGTGCGGGTGCGTGCGGTGCTCATGCTCGGATCCCCTCCCGAGCGGCCGGTCGGCCGCTTCACTGATGGAGCAACCCGCGGACTCTAGCCGATCGCCCAGCCGGCTCGCCCGGCTCTTTTCCAGCGTCAGTGCGCGCCGCGCGGAAACAGGTCGGGGTTGTCCAGGACGTACTGCCGCACTCCGGTGGCCGGCCGGCCGGTGACCCGCTCGACGTCGTCGGTGGAGCGGTCGTAGCGGTTCTGCGCGTGCAGGCGGGCCATGGTCGCCAGGTGCTCGAAGACGTGTTCGGGAAGCCCGAGCGGGCGCAACTCCTGCTCGACCCACTCGTCGTACGGCGGATCGAGGTAGCTGATGGGTCGGCCCAGCACCGCGGAGAACTCCGCCGCCAGCTCGGTCAGGTCCCGCGAGGCGGGTCCGGTCAGTTCGTAGGTGTGCCCGGTGTGCGGGGCCGGGTCCGCCAGGACCGTCGTGATGACCTCCGCGACGTCCGCGGCCGCGATCGGGGAGGTACGACCGGCCCCGAACGGCAGCCGGATCGTCCCGTCCTTCGCCATCGACTCGTACGCGAAGACCCGGAAGAGCGGATTCTCCATGAACACCGTGGGCCGGACGTGCGTCACGGGCAGCCCCGACCAGTTCAGGACCTGTTCCGCCAGCCAGTGCTCGTGCTGCTGCGCCGACTCGGCCGTACTGGTGAGATCCATCTGCGAGACGGTCAGCTGGGACATGTTGACCAGCACCTCCAGGCCGCCGTACTGGCGGGCCGCGGCGGCCACGATCACCGTCGCCTCCAGGTACCGCGCCGACACGCCCATCCCGAAGTACATCCGTCCGCAGCCGGCCAGAGCGCGGGCCACGTCCGCACCTCGGGTCAGGTCGCCCACCACGACCTCGGCACCCAGCGCGCGCAGCCCCTCGGCCCGCTCGTCGTCCACCCGGACGAGGGCGCGGACCGGCAGGCCCCGCCGTCGCAGTGCGTCGGCCACCCGCCTGCCCACGCCGCCCACGCTGCCGGTGGCGCCGGTCACCAGAATCGGCTGGTCATCCGTCATGAGGTCGCTCCTGTAGTCACGTACCGGTCCTCGGCGGCCGGACCCTCGCCACGAGGGTACGTTCGCCGCGCCCGGTCGGCACCGTGGTGGGGAGCGGCCTGCCGGTCAACCGGGGCGATCCCGGGCGCGCCGTCCCGGGTTCCGGGCGCCCGGCCCGGTGATGATGGGAGACCGCGTACCTTTCCCGGACCCGAGGTGATGACGGATGTGCCGTCTGTTCGGCATGAGCAGCGCTCCGCAGCGGACGCGCGCCACCTTCTGGCTGCTCGACGCCCCGGACAGCCTGGCCGCCCAGAGCCGTCGCGACCCCGACGGAACCGGGCTGGGCTACTTCGACGCCGACGGCACGCCGCACGTGCACAAGGCCCCGATCGCGGCCTGGGAGGACCGCGCGTTCGCCGAGGAGGGCCGCGAGGTCGAGTCGGTCACCTTCGTGGCCCACGTCCGCTACGCCTCGACCGGCGGCCTGGCGGAGCGCAACACCCACCCGTTCCTCCAGCACGGCCGGCTGTTCGCGCACAACGGCGTGGTCGCGGGCCTGCCCGAGTTGGAGGCCCAGCTGGGCGAGTCGCGCGCGCTGGTGCAGGGGGACACCGACTCCGAGCGGGTCTTCGCGCTGATCACCCGTTCGATCGAGCACCACGGCGGGGAGGTCGGCGCCGGGCTGGCCGCCGCCGCCCGCTGGATCGCCGCCCATCTGCCGCTCTACGCGCTCAACCTGGTGCTGATCACGCCCGAGGAGATGTGGGCGCTGCGCTATCCCGACACGCACGAGCTGTACGTGCTGGAACGCCCGGCCGGCGGTCTGCACGGCACCAGCCGGCTCGACCACTGCGGTCGGGGCGGGCGGCTGCACGTGCGGTCGGGGGAGCTGGCACAGGTGCCCGCGGTGGTGGTGGCGAGCGAGCGGATGGACGAGAACCCGCACTGGCGGCTGTTGCGTCCGGGTGAACTGCTGCACGTCAGCCGGGAGTTGCGGGTCCGCTCGCACATCGCGCTGCCCGACCCGCCGGCCCACCAGCTGGCCCTGGCCGACCTCGCCGACCGCGCGGCCGCCTCGCAGAGCGTGCACTGAGCGCCGGCCCGAGCGATACCAGCGGCACCTATTGACGTGGCCGGTCCCGCGATGTGACTGTGGCATCGGCACTTTACTCATGGACACGTCACGCAGTGTCCGCGTACCGCATGCGGCCGCGCGCGGGCCCATGTTGACCTTCGGTCAGCTGATGACCGGCGACGATCGGCCGTCGCGACGCGAGTATTGGCATGCTCGCGACAATCTCCGGCCGCGCTCGCCGCCGCGCATCACCGTGTCGGCACGCCGTGCGCCAGGGGAGAGGAACCCTTTGATGAACTTCCGCAAGGTCGCCATGGCCGCGGTGTCGGTCGGCGCGTTAGCTGTCGGCCCGGTCGTGCTGCCGGCCACCGTGGCCCAGGCGCAGAGCACCGCGAGCCCGCGGCTCGGCTCGGCGGCAAGTCTGCCCAGTCCCCAACTCGCCGGCCGGGGAACCGTCCAGGTGTGCGCCGGCATCGCACGGAACCGCTGCATGGCCCAACTCGTCACGGTGGCCCCCGGGTCGACCAAGGCGCTCGCGACCAGCGCCCCGGCCGGGTACGGACCGGCGGACTTCGCCGCCGCGTACCACCTGCCGGCCGCCAACGCGGGCCCCGCCAACACCATCGCGATCCTCGACGAGGGCGCGTTCCCGACCCTCGAGGCCGACCTCAACGCCTATCGCACGCAGTACGGCCTGCCCGCGTGCACCACGGCCAACGGCTGCTTCAAGCAGGTCGACGAGCACGGCGGCGCCCCGCTGGCCGCCGGCGCGACCTCCGACGAGAAGAACTTCGACGAGCAGGTCGGCGTCGAGACCACGCTGGACGTCGACATGGCCTCCGCCGCCTGCCCGACCTGCCACATCCTGGAGATCACGGTCAACCGTGACATGACCACCAGCGAGGACCAGGCCGCCGAGGACTTCGGCGTCGCCATGAACACCGCGGCGGCGCTCGGCGCGTCGGCGGCCAGCGTCAGCTACCAGTTCAGCCCGGACGCGACCCTCGACCTCGGTGCGGCCGCCCGCGACTTCTACCACCCGGGGATGGCGATAACCGCCTCCTCGGGCGACGGCGGATACGAGGGAACGCCCTCCGGCTGGCCGCAGAACCTGCCCACCGTCACCTCCGTCGGCGGCACCACCCTCTACCGCACACCCGGCGCCGGCCGGGGCGGCTACACCGAGGTCGCCTGGGACGGCTCCGGCAGCGGCTGCGCCGCCGAACTGCCGCCCGCGCTCGGCCAGCCCACCAGCGTGTCGGCCAACTGCGGTGGCCACCGGGCCGGTTCGGACGTCGCCGCCGACGCCGACCCGACCACCGGTGCGGCCGTCTACGACGACTACACCCCCTTCTCCGGCCTGCAGCAGGGCTGGCTCGCGGTGGGTGGCACCAGCCAGTCCAGCCCGTACATCGCCGGCCTGTACGCACGCGGCGGCCACCTGGCCGACGTCGAGGGGCCCAACACCCTCTACGCCGCGCCGTCCTCGGCGTTCAACGACGTCACGGTCGGCCAGAACGCGCCGGCGAACAGCGGTTGCACGGTGCTGTGCGTCTCCGGGCGCGGCTGGGACGGCCCGACCGGGCTCGGCACGCCCAACGGCCTGTCGGGGTTCTGACCGAGGTACCGGAGGGGGGGAGCGCGCGGGGGGGCGCCCCCCCCCCGCCCCCCCCCCCCCCCCACCAAACCCCCCCCCCCCCCCCCCGGGGGCCCCCCCCCCGGGGGGGGGGGGGTGGCCCCGGCGGGGGGGGGCGGGGCGCGCCCGGGGGGGGGGGGGGGGGGGGCGGGGGGGCGGGGGGCGCCCCCCCCCCCCCCCCCCCCCCCCCCCCGCTTCCCCCCTCCCGCTTCGACGTACCGGGACCGAGGCACCGGGGTCGGACCGCGCCTGTGCGGGAGCGGCTTCGCGCGCGGGTGTCAGGCGGCGGACGCGTCGTCGCTGAAGGCGGCCCTGGTGAGGGTGGTCGCCGCTCCCACCGCGCTGGCGATCGCGTCGTCGAGCGCCAGGCCGCAGAGGTCGGTCAGCACGAACAGGGCCTCGGCGCTGATCACGACCGCGAGTCGCTGCTTCAGCCGGGTCAGCGCGGCCGGGGAGAGGGAGGTCGGTCCCCCGGCGTCCTGGAAGGGCGCCAGCGCGTGGTCGATCAGGTCGAAGCGGAGGCCGGGGCGGGCCTGCGAGCGGGTGGGCGTCGTGATGGTGTGGGAGATCATCGCGCGCACCGAGCCCTGGTAGGCGTGCACGCCGCGCATCAGGAACTCGCAGGCGAAGGCGACGCGCTCGACCGGATCGGCCGACTCGGCGACCGGCGCGAGGGCCTCCGCCGTGTCCGGCCACAGGCCGACCAGGGACTCCTGCAGCAGCGAGACCAGGTCGGGGAAGTAGCGGTACGCGGTGGCCTCGGAGACCAGGGCGGCCCGCGCGACCTGCGGCATGGTGATCTCGGCGCCGGAGCGGGTGAGCTCCCGGCAGGCGTCGACGATCGCCTTGCGCGTCCTGGCCTTCTGGTTCGTGCGCCCGGTGGCGACCTCAACGGCCATCGGCATGCGACCTCTCTCATTTGCGACGGTGGAATCTCTGTATGAGAGTACTCTTGCAGCAAGCGTACAAGCTGGCTATCTTTACGACAGATCACTCTCATGAGATGGCCGGAACGGAGACACCATGGCCGAGGTTTCGATCGTCGCCCCCGGTGGTGGCGAGATCGTCCGCTTGGGGCCCATGACCATGCGGATCCTGGAGGACGGCAGCACCACCGGCCACCGCCTGGGAATCGGCGAGATCACCGTCGCCCCGCACACCGAAGGACCGCCCCAACACCGGCACGCCCGGCACGACGAGGGCTTCTACGTCGTCTCCGGCACGGCCAGGTTCACGGTCGGCGACACCACGTACGACGCGTCGGCCGGCACCCTGGCGATGATCCCGCCGGGCGCCCCGCACACCTTCGCCAACCCCGCGGACGAGCCGCTGGTGCTGCTGAACACCTTCACGCCCGACCTGTACGTGCAGTACTTCCGCGACCTGCGGGAGATGATCGAGCAGGGCGGGACGCTGACCCCCGAGGCGACCGTGCGGGTCATGAGCGGGTACGCCACCGAGCCGGCCACCGACTACGCCGGCTGACCGGCGCCGGCACTCCGCCGCCCGACGCGTGCGCCGCCCGAGGAGCCCGGCCGTACGCCGGGGGCGACGGGCGGCAGCGGCCCCCGGCGGGCGCCGGGGGCGGATGGGTCAGGGCTGCGGCGGACCGTCCTGTTCCGGATTCGTGCCGAACCGCCCCTTGAGCTTCTCCTGGGCGGTGTCGACCTGGCTGCTGTACTTGTCCTGGGTCCTCTCGTCGACGAAGTCGCCCGCCTTGTCGATCCCCTTGGAGGCCTGGTCCTCGTGGCCCTTCAGCATCTGCTTGAGCTTGTCCAGCATGGACATGGGCGTTCTCCTCACCGGGTTGGCCCCCCGCCTTCCCAGGTTCCCCGTCCACTTCGCATCCCGCATCTCCGCGCGCGCCACGGCCGGTCCGGTGCCGGCGGCCACCCCGTCGGGCGGCGCCCCTCCGGTGTCGAACTCCCGGCCGCGGGGCGGGAGATGCTGAGGACGGCACCCCCACCCCCGTGAGGAGGGGCCCGTGCACGGACTCCGATCCCGCGCGGTCCGCTTCGACCGCCACGGCGGCACCGACGTCCGCTATGTCGCCGACGTGCCGCGGCCCGTACCCGGTCCCGGCGAGGTCCTCGTCGAGGTCCGCGCGGTGGGCGTCAACACCGGGCCGCCGCCGGTGGGGTCGGCACGTTCGTCGTGCGGCTGCCGGCCGCGCGGGGCGTCCGTGTGCTGGGCATCGCCTCGCCCGACCGGGGCGGCACCGGGGGCCGGGGGAGGGGAGGTGCCTGCCACTCCGAGGAGCGCGACGGCCGCGCCGCGCCGCCGAGTTGGGACGCGGACCCCGGTCGGACGCTACGGTGGACGCCAACGTCACACCCAGGAGCGCGAGATGAACGACCAGCCGTCCGCCCCCGAGCGCCGGCCACTGACCGTCGAGGCCGCCGCGGCGCTGCGCGAGTACGCGGCCGGACAGCGGGCCCGGACCGAGCGCTTCACCGAGGTCCTCGAGGACATCGCGGCCAACGGCCTGCCCCGGGCCGAGGACTGCACCCCCTGGGAGGCGATCCGGGACCGCCGCCTGGCCGAGATCGCCGGCCGGCGGGGCCACGCGGCCTGATGACCGGTCAGCACCGGCGCGCGCAGATCGCCTTCACCCAGCTCGCCGAGCAGCAGATCAACCGGATCACCGATCCGGGGGAGATCCACGCCCTCGACCGTGCGCTGGCCGCGCTGAGCGTCGACCCCGCGATGGGCGCGCCGATCGCCGCCACGACGCCCGAACTGCGCGAGTACGCGGACGCCGTCGACGCCGTCCGCCTGATCTACTACGTCACCGCGCTGCGCACGGTGGTGGTCGTGGCCTACCTCGAGACGGGCTGACGGGCGCCGCGCCGAGGGTGTTCCGCGCGTTGTCGGGGCCGAGACCGGGCGCGCGGCGCCGTGCTCGTTCCAGTCCGTGAGCGCGCGGCCCCTATATGTGAAACAACCAGGGCCGCGCAAGGGCGCAAGAGCTGCCAAACGGGACATAGGGCGCATGTTGCCGAGTGACGCTGCACACACCCCCGACGGGGTCCACTACGGTGCATAGTCGTCCCGCTCGGGAGGTTTGGCGGCCATCTGGCGCGAGTGCCCGCGATCCTCCCTTCCGATGTCGCGCAGGCTGTCGCCGCTCACGGTATCCGTGCAGCTCAGGGGCCTGATCTCGGGGGTTGGAAAAATTTTCCAAGAGGGAGGTTTCAGCTCGGGAGTCGCGGGTACTTCCGGCGCCACTCGGGGGGCCTCGCGGGGGTTCGGCTACGACCGGGCGTCGTAATTCGGTGTGTTCTGGGTCTCTTGGAACCGGCTCAGGTGCCCGCTAACAATGACTTCGTCGTCGCGACACGTTGGTCCCCCCGACCCGGGTCGCAAACGGTGCACATCCACTGCACCTCGACCCGCGCTCGGAGAGTGACCCGCAAGGGCCGCGCATCCCACTCCAGGCGTGGCTTCCTGTCCCCCGACCTAGGACCGCACTTGTCTATTTCGTTCCCCACTCGCCTGCGCAAGTCTGCTGCCGTCGTCGTCACCGCCGCGGGTATCGCCGCCATCGGTGCCACGATCGCCCCCACTGCCGCCTCTGCCGCCACCCCGCAGCAGATCGCCGCCAGCATCGTCCCGGCCAACCAGCTGGCCTCCTTCAGCAACATCATTTCGCACGAGAGTGGTTGGAACGTCACCGCCACCAACCCCAGCAGCGGTTCCTACGGCCTCGGCCAGGCCCTGCCGGCCGACAAGATGGCCTCTGCCGGTGCGGACTGGAAGACCAACCCCGCCACCCAGATCAAGTGGGCTTACGACTACATGAACTCCCGTTACGGCAGTCCGAACGCTGCCTGGGCGTTCTGGGCCGCCCACCACTGGTACTAAGCCGACAGCTGGACGCGGCTGGTGAAGGGCCCCGGTGCATCGCACCGGGGCCCTTCCCGCGTGGTGCAACTCGGCTCCACTGCGCGGCGGTTCGCCTTCCTCGCCGCTCCCGGGCCAACACCGCGCACCAGGACTGGGATGCCGCGGGGCGGCGCTGCGCGGGGTGGTCCGAAGGCCTGCCGCGGGCAACGCCCTCCCGCCTGCGGGGTCCTGGTCCGTCACCCGCGGTGACGTTCATACCCGGAGTCCGCTCCCGACGGTGAGCCAGGGCGGGGGGTGTCGGTCAGTGGGTGGGGGAGCCGCTATCGGGCGGGGGTGGGCGGGCCCGGGAACCGGTGCTGGACTCGGCCGGGGACTCATCCCCCGCACCCCCTCGCGGCCAGGACGCCGAACGGGTGCCAGCGGGGCGGAACCGGCGCGGGCCCGCGCACGTGCTTCACCCATCGAGATGCCGGCTCTGTCGCCAATTGTCCGAATTGGGTTACCTTGTCAACGAGATCTGACTAACACCAGATGAACGGGAAGCGGCCGGCTCACGACAGGCGGCGCGCCCTGCCCCGGAGTGGCGATCGGAGTAGTCATGAGTGACAGTGCCGGCACATCCCCCGCGTCCGCACCCCGGGGAGGCTTCTCGAAGGTGCTGCTGCACCCGGTCGGGGCGGTGACCTCGGCGGTGCGCCAGGTGCCCGGCGCTTCCGTCGTCAAGGAGGTCTTCGACGGCGTTCTGGACACGGTCGGTGTCGTGTCACCACGCACCAGGCGGGTCGCGGCGTACGCGGGTGCCGGCCTGTTGGGCGCGGCGGGGCTGGTCGAGTGGCCGGTGGTGGTGGCGGGCGCGGCAGTCGTGTGGCTGACCCAGCCGCGGGCCCGGAGCGGTGAGAGCACCGCGGCCCAGCCGGCCCGGAAGCCGGCGGCCAAGGCCCGCGCGGACCGGCCGAGGACGAAGTCGGCGACCGGCACCGCCAAGGCCGCCAAGCCCAGGACCACCAAGCCCAGGACCACCAAGCCGTCGGCGGCGAAGTCGACGGCACGGTCGACCGGGACCCGTGCGACGGCCTCCACGACCGGGCGTCGCGCGACGGGTGCACGCCAAAGCTGAGCGCGCTCTTCCGCCGCGCGGGCGGGCAGGAGTCCTGACCCGGCCGCACGGCACGTCCGACCGCGGGTGCGACCGCCGACTCCGCGTTCCCGGCCCCGGCGGGGCACCACCCGTGAAGGTGAGACATGGTTCTGGGATTGCTGACCCGGCTGCCCGCGGCGGGGCTCGACCTCGCACTGACCGCGCCCTCCGCGTTGGTGCGCCGGGCCCTCCCGGCGGCCGGCACCGCCGTCCGGATCGCGGCCGATGCCGCGAGCGACACCGCGAGCACCACGGCGCGTGGTGCCGCGGCGCTCTCGGCCAAGGCGGTGTTGACGGGCAGGGTCGCCCGGAACGCCGTGACACCCGGCCTGGGGTACTGGCACGCCGGAACCCGTGTGCACCTGCCGTTCCGACCCGATCCGGCCGCCACCGGGCGCGGCGTGCGCCGGGTGGAGACCGCCGCGAAGCGGGTGGCGGCGGCCCTGGCGGACCACCCCGACGTGGTGGTCGCCTACTGGGACGGCGGCCTGGCCCGGCTGGTCGTGCGGCTGACCGAGGGCGCGCTCACGGACCAGGTGGTGTCCGAGGTGACCGAGCTGGCCGTCGGACAGGGGCTGGAACGCCCCGACGAGCAGGTACTGGAGCGCGTGCACCCGGGGCACCCCGGGGGCGTGCGCTCCGCGATGATCGCGCTCGCCTGCGACGCGGCGGGTATCGCCGCCGCGGTCGGCTCGCGGACGGTCCGTCAGAAGAACTCGTCGCGGCTGGCCACCGCCGTGGTCACGCTGTTGCGCGAGGACTCGCGGGTGCGGGCGGTGCTGCGCCGCCGGCTCGGCACCCCCGGCGCCGATCTGGTGCTGGCCGCGGCCAACGCGGCCGCCCACGGTGTCGGGCAGTCGCCCGCCACCCTGCTGCTCGACGCGGCGCTGCGAGCCGGCCAGCTGGCGGAGGCGTTCGCCCGGGCCGTCGCGTTCGACACGGCTCACGACGCCGTCTGCGCGCCGGGACGGCTGAGCCTGGCCGACGGTCAGGTCGCCCGCCCACCGATCCGGCCGAACCCGGGCGAGGAGTACGCGGACCAGGCGGTCGCCGCGAGCCTGGTCAGCGCCGCCGCGACGCTGCTGTTCACCCGCGACGTCCACGAGGCGGCCGAGGCGGTGCTGGCCGGTTCCCCCAAGGCCGCCCGCTACGGTCCGGCGGCCTTCACGGCGGCCCTGGGCACCGCCCTGGCCCGCGAGGGGGTGCTGGTCCGCGACACCGAGCGGCTGCGGCAGCTGGAGCTCGTCGACACCGTGGTGCTGCACTCCGAAGCGCTGCGCAGTACCCGGCGAACGGTGCTGGAGGCGAACCCCAGCGCGGCCGGCTGGGGGCGCGACCGGTTGTGGCGCGTCGCGTCCGCGGCACTGTGGCCGGACGGGCCGGCGACGGAACCGTCCGGGGAACCGTCGGTCCGACTCCGCCCGGTCCCTGATGAGGGGTCGTCGGAGACCGGGCTGATGATCGCGTCGCTGCGCGGCCAGGACGTCGGCACCGTACTCGTCGGCTGGGAGGTCGACCCGCTCGCCGAGGCCGCCCTGGACGCGGCCCGCCGGGCCGGTCTGTACGTGGTGGTGGTGGACGACGGCTCGCTCGGTGACTTCGGCGCGTTGGCGGACGAACGCGTCGGAGCGGACCAGCCGTTGGCCGAGGTGGTGCGCCGCCTGCGGGACAGCCGCCGGGTGGTGCTCACCGTGGCGCGCGTCCCGGACGACCGCGCGGGTTCGGGACGGCGGATGAGCGCGCACGCCCGCGAGGTCCTCGAGGGGTTGCTGCGCAGCGACATCGCCGTCTCGCTCACCGACGACCGCAGCGCGGTGGTGTGGGGCGCGGACGTCCTGCTGCTGCACGGGTTAAGGGGAGTGTGGCGACTGCTGGCCGCCGTACCTGCCGCGCGGACGGTCGGCCGGAACGCGAAGACCTTCGCCGAGGCCGGCGCCGCGCTGTCCGGCCTGCTGGTGGTCACCCGGGGCTCCCGGGGGCGACGTTCCGCCTCTTTGGCCGGGATCCGACTCAGCCCGGTGAACGCCGCCGCCGCCGTCTCCCTCGCCTCGGGGTGGCGCGCCGCTCTGCTCGTCACCGCTCGCGAGGTGCCCCGCCCGAGGCCTCGGGTGCCCTGGCACGCCCTACAGCCCCGGGAGGCGCTGTCGCGGCTGAGGGCCACCAGGTGCGCGGCACCCGCCGCCTCGCAGGCCGTACGGAAGGCCGTCGGCCGGACCGCGGGCCGGGCGGCGCGGCTGCCGGTCTTCACACCGGCCCGCCTGACGGTCCGCCTGCTCGCCGCCGTCCGAGCCGAACTCGACGATCCGCTCACACCGGTGCTGATGGTCGGTGCCATCGCCTCCGCCCTGCTCGGGTCCACCGTGGACGCCCTGTTGGTCGCCGGTGCGATGGGCGTGAACGCGACGGTGGGCGGGGTGCAGCGGCTGCGCGCCGAACGGGCCCTGTCCGCACTGGTGGTGGGGCAGCGCCAGACCGCCCGGCGGGTCGGCGGTGCCGGTCGCGGAAGGGCGACCACCGTCGAGGCCTCGCGGCTGACACCCGGCGAGGTCATCGAGCTCCACACCGGCGACGTCGTACCGGCGGACGCCCGGCTGCTGGAGGTCGACGGCCTGGAGGTGGACGAGTCCTCGCTGACCGGCGAGTCGCTGCCGGCCGGCAAACAACTGGACGCGACACCACGGGCGGCCGTGGCCGACCGCCACTGCATGGTGTTCGAGGGCACGACGGTGGTCGCCGGCCGTGGCCGGGCCGTCGTCGTGGGCACCGGGGAGGAGACCGAAGCCGGCCGGGCGGCCCACCTCGCCGCGCACCTCCCGACGGCGCCCGGGGTCCAGGCGCGGCTGCGCGAACTGACGAACCGGGTGCTGCCGTGCACCCTCGCCGGAGGCGCCGCCGTGACCGGCCTGTCGCTGCTCCGCGGCCGACCGGTGCGCGAGGCCGTCCGGGGCGGACTGGCGGTAGCGGTCGCCGCCGTGCCCGAAGGGCTCCCCCTGGTGGCGACGGTCGCGCAGCTGGCGGCGGCCCGTCGGCTCGGCCGGCGCGGCGTCCTGGTGCGCACCCCGCGCACCCTGGAGGCACTGGGCCGGATGAACACCATCTGCTTCGACAAGACCGGCACCCTCACCGAGAACCACCTGCGGGTGGTCCGGGTCGCCACCTCGATGGGGGCCACCCACCCGACCGACGCTCCCGAGGCGGCACCGGTTCTGCGGGCCGCCGCCCGCGCCTGCCCGCACATCGCGGACGACACGGGGGTCCACGCCCACGCCACCGACGAGGCCGTCCTGGCGGCGGCGCCGGACGACCCGGAGTGGACACCGGTCGGCGCGCTGCCCTTCGCGGCCAGCCGGGGATACGCGTCCGCGGTGGGAACCGACGCCGAAGGCGCCCAGCTGCTGTTCGTGAAGGGTGCGCCGGAAGTCGTGCTGCTCGGCTGTCCGGACGCCGGGGTGGACGCCGCCGCCACGGCGGAGTCACTGGCCGGGCAGGGACTGCGGGTGCTGGCCGTCGCGGTGCGCCGGCTGGTGGGCGAGCACGGGGACGAGGTGCTGGGCAAACCGCTGGAGGCACTGGAACTCCTCGGATTCGTCGGGCTGGCCGACACCCCGCGCCCCAGCTCCGCCCCACTGGTGGCCGGCCTGCGCCGGTCCGGCGTCCGGCCCGTCATGCTCACCGGCGACCACCCGCACACGGCCCACGCGGTGGCGGTCGCCCTGGGCTGGCCCGAGGACGTCACCGTGGTCACCGGCGACGAACTCGCCGCCGCGGACCGGGCCGACCGAACCCGCCTGCTGCGCGACTGCGGGGTCGTGGCCCGGGTCGCGCCGGAGCAGAAGCTGCTGGTCGTCGAGACGCTCCAGGAGGCCGGACAGGTCGTGGCCATGGTCGGGGACGGCTCGAACGACGCCGCCGCCATCCGCGCCGCCGCCGTCGGGATCGGCATCGCCGCCCGGGGGTCGGCCGCGGCCCGCAACGCCGCGGACCTGGTGCTCACCACCGACGACCTGACCGTGTTGATCGACGCCGTCGCCGAGGGCCGGGCGCTGTGGCACAGCGTGGCGGACGCGATCAGCGTGCTGATCGGCGGCAACGCCGGGGAGATCGGGTTCTCCGTGCTCGGTGCGCTGCTGTCCGGGACCTCACCGCTCTCCACCCGTCAGCTGCTGCTGGTCAACCTCCTCACCGACATGTTTCCGGCGATGGCGGTGGCGGTCACTCCCCGGGACGAGGAACCGACCGGGGAAGCCCCCGAGCCGGTGGGTACCGCGCCCGTCGGCACCGCGGTGCTCGGCGAGCCGTTGACCCGCCGGATCCGCCAACGCGGCGTGGTCACCGGGCTCGGCGCGACCACCGCCTGGCTGATCGGCACCGTCACACCGGGCTCCGCGCGGCGCACCAGCACGATGGCGCTGTGCGGTGTGGTCGGCGCCCAGCTCACCCAGACCGCCGTCGGACGGCACCGCAGCCCGCTGGTACTGGTCACCGTGCTCGGTTCCGCCGCCGCCCTGGTCAGCCTCGTCCAGACACCGGTGGTCAGCCACTTCTTCGGCTGCACCCCGCTGGGCCCGGTGGCCTGGGCGGGCGTCGCCGCCGCCATCGGCGTCGCGGCGCTGGGCCCGCGGTTCGTGCCCGCGGTCGAACAGCTGCTGTCCGACCTCGGGTCACGTCTGCGCCCGGAGGCACGGGTCGTGCGCTGACACCCCGGCCGGGTCCGCGGCCGGCGCCAGGGGAGACGGGACCGCGAGCGTTCGTGGTGCGTTCCGCAGTGGTGCGGGCAGGCCTGGGGTCACAAGGACGTCCGGACACGGAGGATTGCCTCCGGGCAGCCGCGCGGGGAAGGGCACGCGGCGGCCCGGAGGGGTCCGTGGGGTGCGCGGTCAGGCGGCGCGGGCCGGGCTGGGGCGCAGTGGGGCGCCGCACCAGGAGGGGGAGGTGTGCTCGGCCCGGTCGTCCGGCAGCGGCGTCGGCGCGGGGGCGGCCAGCTGGGGGTCGACGGTGAGCGCGGTGATGCCCAGGGGTTCGGTGAGGGCGCGCAGGGCGGGTTCGGCGAGCGCGATCCAGGGCTGGGCGGGGCTGAGCACGGCGGCGAGCCGCTGCTCGGTGGTGAAGGCGACGGCGGTGCGTTCGCCGAGCGGTGTGCGGAAGACGCGGACGGCGTGGCCCAGTGGACCCGACCGGACGGGCACCAGCAGGTGTCCGGCCGGGACGCGTTCGGACGGCTCGGGGTCTTCGCAGGTCTGACGTCGGTTCATGGTGTTGCCTCCACGCGGGTGCGGGTCGGGTCCGCGCCGTGGTCCGGAGGGCCGGGGAGAGGTCCCGGGTCGCCGGGGCGCAGCAGTGACGCTATCCCCGCTGGCCCGGCGGCGCCTGCTGGTCCTGACAACTCCTTGATCCCGAAGTCCGATGTCCTGACATGGCGTTGACGGCCGCCCGGATCCACCTGCCGCCGGCGTACGCCGGGCGCCGTCCCCGATTCGGCCCAGTGCGCGTCAAGGTGCCGTCAAGGACGGCGGGGTGCGCGTAGGTCACGCGTCAAGGACGGGTGCGATCGATCCACGCCGGGTCTCCACTGGAGCAGCGGGCGGCAAAGTTCCGGAGGCCCGCCCCGTGATCTGGAAGGAAGCGATCCACCATGGCCATAACCCAGCTCACCGCCCCCGTCGAGCCGGCGTTCCGCCGTCAGCTGGACGACGCGCCGGTGCGCCGGCCGTCGCAGCGGGTCGTGCTCACCACCCGGACGGACCGGCCCGAGGAGGAGGGCGACCAGTCGGGCGCCGCCTCGGTGGCGGAGCGGCGCACGGCGCCGGTGCACTGCCGGATCGCCATGCAGTACCTGGACTGACCCGGCCCCCGCCCCCGCCGCGCCCCCGCACGTCCGCACCGAACAGGAGTGCCCCGTCATGACCACGCTGTCCGCCGTTCCCGCCGGCCGTCCCCTCGAACACCCGGCCCCCACCGGCCACCCGCTCGGCAGCCCGTGGCCCGCCTCGGCCCGCCCGGGGCCCGGCGGGGACGTGCTGATCAGCGGCGTCGGTCTGGCCGAGGCCGCCGACCGCTTCGGCACCCCGCTGTACGTGCTGGACGAGGCCGAGGTACGGGCCCGCGCCCGGGCCTACCGCCGGGCCCTGCCGCAGGCCGAGGTGCTCTACGCCGCGAAGGCCTTCCTGTGCAGCGCGATGGCCGACTGGGTCGCCGAGGAGGGTCTCGGCCTGGACGTCTGCTCGGTCGGCGAGCTGCGGCTGGCAGCCGGGGCCGGCTTCCCGGCCGAGCGGATCCTGCTGCACGGCAACGCCAAGAGCCCGGAGGAGCTGCGGCTGGCCCGGCGGCTGCGGGTCGGCCGGATCGTCGTCGACGGACTCGGCGAGATCCCCCGGCTGGCCGCGCTGTCCGTCGTGGACGCCCCGCAGCGGGTGCTGATCCGGGTCGTGCCGGGCGTCGAGGCCGGTCACCACGCGGCGGTCCGTACCGGTGTCGACGGGCAGAAGTTCGGCTTCCGGATCGCCGGCGGGGAGGCCGCCGAGGCGATCGGCCGCGTCCTCGCCCAGCCCGGCCTGGTCCTGGTCGGCCTGCACTGCCACCTGGGCTCGCAGATCGACTCGGTCGAGCCCTACCAGGCCGCCGTCGACCGGCTGGTCGAGCTGCTGGCCGAGATCCGTGACCGGCACGGCGTGCAGCTGCCCGAGCTGGACCTCGGCGGCGGGCACGCTGTGCGCTACCTCCCCGGGGACACGGAGCTGACCCCGGCCGAGTTCGGCCTCCAGGTCACCGACCGCCTCGCCGCGCGCTGCGCCGAGCACGGTCTCGCCGTCCCACGGCTGCTGGTCGAGCCGGGCCGGGCGATCGCCGCGCCGGCCGCGGTGGTGGTCTACCGGGTGCTGTCGGTGAAGCACTCCGCCGACGGCCGGGTCTTCGCCGCCGTGGACGGCGGCATGAGCGACAATCCGCGCCCGGCCCTGTACGGCTCCCGGTACGACATCCGGCTGGTCGGCCGGAGCTCCGACGTGCCGCCCACCGCCATCGACGTGGTCGGCCGGCACTGCGAGGCCGGTGACGTACTGGTGCGCGACGCGCGGCTGCCGGGCGACCTGCGGCCGGGCGATCTGCTGGCGGTCCCGGCCGCGGGCGCGTACCAGCTCTCGATGGCCTCCGGGTACAACGTCGTGGGCCGCCCCGCCGTGGTCGCCGTCCGCGACGACCGGGCCCGGTTGCTGATCCGCCGGGAGACGGTCGAGGACTTCCGGGCCCGTGAGGTCGGCCGCTGAGGGGCCGTCGGTCCGGCCCGCCGGTCGCCTCAGCGGGCCGGACCGACCCAGTAGACGACCTCCTCGCGGACCGGGACGAAGCCCGCGGCCGCGGCGAGCGCGCGGCTGGGCTCGTTGGACCGGGGCACGGTCCAGGTCGGGATCCGGCCGCGCCGGTGGACGGTGGCGCTGACCGCCTGGACGCACAGCAGGCCGAGCCCGGCGCGGCGGAACTCCGGTACGGTCACCACCGCGACGTCCTCGTGCACCAGCCCGCGCAGGTAGCCGCCCGCGACCGACGCCAGCCGGCCCTGGACGAAGGCGCCCCAGGCGCCGCCGCCGACCAGGGCCCGGCCCGACCCCCAGGTCTCGGTGATCCACCGGAGGTCCGGTGCCAGCGCGTCGAGCCGGGCCGCGTCGGCCGGCATCAGCGGCCGCAGCCGGACGCCGGGCGGCAGGGCCCGCCGCCGGGGGCGTCGCTGCTGCGTGCAGATCACCCGCACCCAGGGCGTGACCGTGCCGAAGGTCCGACCGAGCAGCGGCAGGAAGCGGTCGGGCGCGCTGAACTGGCCGCGCCCGAGCGGGGCGAGGAGCTCCGGGGGGAGCGTCAGCGGGTCGCCGCGCAGGGCGCGGTGCGAGCCGCAGTGCACCAGCGCGGCGCTCGGCGAGGTCCAGTAGCCGCCGTGCCCGCTCAGCAGGACGTGTGCGGCCAGCGCGCCGGGGCCGGGTGCCTCCGGCAGGAACCAGGGGCCGAGCAGCGGATGGCGCACGGGACGCGCGAGGACGACGGAACCCGCCGCCGAGGAGAGGGGACGGTTGGCCACCGGTCCAGTGAACCCCGTACGGCGGCCCGAGCGGGGCAGCCCTGACGGTGTTCTGGCGCCGGTACGCGTGGTCCTGACGGATCTTTGGCATCGACCGCTAACGTCGCCCTCAGCACCGGAACGGACCCGAAGGGAAACACGATGCCCGAGAGCACCGATGCGGCGGGGGACCAGCCCGACGACGGCTCGGGCGTACGGGAGCGGGACCGGCTGACGGTCCCCCAGGGGCTGGCCGCGCTCTCCCTCGACGCGCTCGCCTCGGTGGCCTACGGGCCGGAGGCGATCGTGGTGGTGCTGGCCGTGGCGGGCGGTCACGGGCTGGGCTTCACCATGCCGGTGACGGTGGCGATCGTGGTGCTGCTGGCCGCGCTGACCTCCTCCTACCGGCAGGTGATCGCCGCGTTCCCGAACGGCGGCGGCGCGTACGCGGTGGCCGGGCGCCATCTGGGCCGGCGGGTCAGCCTGGTCGCCGCCGCCTCGCTGATCATCGACTACGTGCTGAACGTCGCGGTCTCGATCTCGGCCGGGGTGGCCGCCCTGACCTCGGCCTTCCCCTCGCTCTACGGGGAGCGGGTCTGGCTCTGTGTGCTGGTGCTGGCGCTGATCACCGGCGTCAACCTGTACGGGGTCGCCGAGTCGGCGAAGGCGCTGATCCTGCCGACCGTGGTCTTCGTGGTGGCGGTGCTCACCGTGATCGCGGTCGGGCTGCTGCGCGCGCACCCGGTCGTCCAGCCGACGCGTCCGGGACCGGCGACCGAGACCGTCGGGCTGCTGCTCCTGCTCAAGGCCTTCGCCTCCGGCTGCGCGGCGCTGACCGGGGTGGAGGCGATCGCCAACGCGGTGCCGACCTTCCGCAGCCCCCGGGTGAAGCGTGCCCAGCGCACCGAGATCGCGCTGGGCGCCCTGCTCGGCACGATGCTGCTCGGGCTGTCCGCGCTGATCGGCCGGTTCCAGGTCGCGCCGAACCCCACCAAGACCGTGCTCGCCCAGCTCACCGAAGCCGCCCTCGGGCACAACGCGGCCTTCTACGTCGTCCAGTTCACCACCATGGCGCTGCTGGCGCTGGCGGCCAACACCTCCTTCGGCGGCATGCCGGTGCTGACCTCGCTGCTGGCCCGCGACCACCACGTGCCGCACGTGTTCGCGCTGCGCGCGGACCGGCAGGTCTACCGGCACGGGGTGCTGGTGCTGGCCGGGGCGGCGCTGGTGCTGCTGGTCGGTGCCCGGGGCGACACCCAGGCGCTGGTGCCGGTCTTCGCGATCGGCGTGTTCATCGGCTTCACGCTCTCCCAGATCGGGATGGTCCGGCACTGGTGGATCGAACGCGGGTCGGGCTGGCGGGGGCGCGCGGTGCTGAACGGGCTGGGCGCGGTGCTGACCGCGGTGGCGACCGTCATCGAGCTGGTCGCGAAGTTCGACAAGGGCGGCTGGCTGGTCTTCCTCGCGGTCGCGGTGCTGGTGCTGCTGTTCGAGTCGATCCACCGCACCTACCAGCGGATCGGCCGCGGGCTGCACGTCGGCGAGGTGCCCGGGCCGCCGCGGGAACGCCGCTCGCTGGTCGTCGTCCCGGTCGGCGCGGTCAACCTGCTCACCCGGGAGGCGCTCAGCGCCGCGCTGTCGCTCGGTGACGAGGTCCGCGCCGTCACCGTGGCGCACCCGGAGGACGTGGACGCGCCGAGCAGCGAGCGGATGCGGGAGGCGTGGGAGCAGTGGCACCCGGACGTCCCGCTGACCGTGCTCACCAGCCGTACCCGTTCGCTGACCCGGCCGATCGTGGACTACCTGCGCCGGCTGTCCGAGCTGGACGAGCACGACCGGCTGGTGGTGCTGATCCCGGAGATGCAGCTGCCCCACCCCTGGCAGCGCCTGCTGCAGAACCAGCGCGGCGCGGTGCTGGACCGTGCGATCCGGCGCTACACCGACGTGGTGATCTGCCGGCTGCGCTTCCGCGTCGACGTCCCGCGCTGAACGGTCCGCGCCGAACGGTCCCGGGCGCTCGGCCCACGGCGGGACACGGGCCACCCGGACGGGTCAGTATGGGTACAAGCCCGTGCGGGTGCACCGTGTCGGCCCGAATGAGGTGGTTGTGGTGAGCACGTCACGGCCTGCGGCTTCGCGACTCGGACCCAGGGGGACCGAGCCGGCGGCCGAGGACCACCTCGACGCGGTGGCGGAGACGCTGCGATCGGCCGCCGACCGGCTCGGCACGCACATGGGCGGGTGCTACCTGCTGTCGGACGACGGGCAACTGCTCGAACTGACGATGACGCTCGGGGCCGCCCGCCAGTTCACCAGGGGCTGGCAGCACGTGGGCGTGGCCGCGCCGATCCCGGTGGCCGACGCGGTGCGCGACGGCCGGGTGGTCTGGGTGGGCGGCGCGGAGGAGATGGCGCGCCGGTACCCGCGGGTCGCGGTGGCCATGCCGTACGCGTTCTCCCTGGTGGCCGCACCGGTGGAGGCGCAGCGCGGCACGCTCGGGGTCGTCTTCTTCATCTGGCCGGCCTCGCATTCCACCGAGCTGTCACCGGCCGAGCGGCACGGGCTCTCGGTGATCACCTCCCAGCTGGCCGAGGTGCTGGTACGGGCGGCCGCGGTGGGCCGGCCGATCCGCCCGGGCGCGCGGCCCGCGACCACCGCCGCGCGCAGCGCCGACGACCCGCTCACCGCGATGATGACCCGGCTGCCCGAGGGCATGTGCGGCATCGGCCTGGACGGCCGGCTGGCCGCCGTCACCCCCACCGCGGCCGAACTGCTCGGGGAACCAGTCGAGTTGCTGCTGGGGACCAAGCCGTGGGTGGCGCTGCCCTGGCTGCGCGATCCGGTCTACGAGTACAGCTACCGGGCGGCGGTGATGAGCGGGGAGCCGACGTCGTTCGTGGCGCTGCGACCGCCGGACCGCTGGCTCTCCTTCGAGCTCTTCCCGGACGCCGCCGGCCTCACCGTGCGGGTCTCCGCCGCCGAGGTCGGCGAGCACGAGGTGCCCGCCCCGGAGGCGCCCGCCGAGCCGGCCGCGCACACCCGGCCCGGCGCGCTGTACCACATCCTGCACCTCGCCACCGCGCTGACCGAGGCCGTCACCGTGCAGGACGTGGTGAGCATGGTCTCCGAGCAGATCGTGCCGGCCTTCGGCGGCCAGGCCGTGGCGGTGCTGATGGCCGAGAGCGGCCGGCTGCGGATCGTCGGCCACCGCGGCTATCCGCCCGGCCTGGTCGACCAGTTCGACGGCACCTCGCTCACCGAGTCCACCCCCGGAGTCCAGGCCTCGACCAACCCGGTACCCGCCTTCTTCGAGAGCCGCGCGGAGCTCGAGCGGCTCTACGCCGGCCGCCGGGAGACCCAGGACGGCATGGCCAGCTGGGCCTACCTGCCGCTGGTGACCTCGGGCCGGCTGATCGGCACCTGCGTCCTCGCGTTCGCCGAGCCGCACCGCTTCACCGTGGGTGAACGCGCCGTCCTCACCTCGCTCGGCGGCCTGATCGCCCAGGCGCTGGACCGCGCCCGGCTGTACGACACCAAGCTCGGCCTCGCCCACGGCCTGCAGGACATCCTGCTGCCGCACGCGCTGCCCGTCGTCCCGGGCCTGGAGGCGACCGCCCGCTACCTGCCGGGCACCGAGGGGATGGACATCGGCGGCGACTTCTACGACATCGTCCGGGTCGACCGCGGCACGGTGGCCATCGTCATCGGCGACGTCCAGGGCCACAACGTGAACGCCGCCGCCCTGATGGGCCAGATCCGCACCGCCGTCCGCGCCTTCGCGACGGCCGACGCCGACCCCAGCACCGTGCTCGCCCGCACCAACCTGCTGCTCTTCGACCTGGGCACCACCCTGCTCGCCAGCTGCGCCTACCTGCGGGTCGACCTGGCCAGCCGGGAGGCCTGGCTGGCCGACGCCGGACACCCCGCGCCGCTGCTGCGCGGCCCCGACGGTCGGGTGAGCCTGGTGCAGCCGCGCAGCGGCCTGGTGCTGAACGTCGAGCCCACCGCCGAGTACCCGCAGACCGACATCGGCCTGCCGATCGGCAGCACGCTGGTGCTCTACACCGACGGGCTGATCGAGACGCCCGGTGGCGACCTGGACCAGGCGGTGGCCGGCCTCGGCGCCACCCTGGCCCGGCACGGTGACGAGCCGCTCGACCAGCTGGCCGACGCGCTGCTCGGCCGTGCCGAGCGGGCCGAGCACCGCACCGACGACATCGCGCTGCTGGTGGTCCGCTCCGTCCCGGGCTGACCGGGCGGGGCAGGGATCCGGCATCAGCCGGGCGAAGAGGGCGCCGACCAGCTCGCGCGCGTACGCCGGCGCGGGGCTCGCCCCGTGCGAGTGGTCGCGGGCGGAGGGATGCTGGCAGCGGATGGGAACCGGTGTCCGACGGTTCTCAGGAGGTCGGGCCCGCTGCGGCGTGCGTACCCGAGGAGGAGCCATGAGCCAGAGCAGACCGTCCCCGCGCCGGGGCGCTGAGCGGGCCATGGGCCGCGAGCTGACCGCACTGGCGAGGGTGGCGGTCGAGGAGATGACCCAGCACGGCCTGACCAGGGAGGCGGCGATCGAGGAGGCCCGGCGGTCGCTGCCGTTCGGTGCCCGCCACGACCCGCGCGAGATCGACTGCTGGATCGACGCCGAGCTCCCGTCGGCCGACCGGCCCCCGGCACCGGTCCCGGCCGCGCCCGGTACGCATGGCGCGCCGGCCGAACCGGTCAAGCCGGCCGCACCCAAGCCTGCCGCACCGCCCAAGCCCGCCAAGCCCGCCGAGCCCGCCGAGCCCGCCGAGCCCGCCGAGCCCGCCGAGCCGGCCGACCCCGGCGACCTCGGCCGGCGGGTCCTCGCGCGGCGCGAGGGGCTGGGCCTGAGCCGGGAGGAGGTCGCCGGGCGGGCCGGCATGGCCCCCGCCTACCTGGAGTACCTGGAGACCAAGCCGGCCGTGGTGGAAGGTGGCGCGCTGCTGCGCCTGGCGGGGGCGCTGGAGACCAGTGAGGCGGAACTGCTGGGCGGCGGCGTCGACCTGCCCCCGGGCCGGGCGCCGGCGGCCGAGCACCCGTCGCTGCGGGAGCTGGATCCGGCCGAGTGCTGGGGCCGGCTGGCGGACCGCGGGGTGGGCCGGGTGGCGTACGCGACCACGCAGGGCCCGGTCGTCCTGCCGGTGAACTACCGGGTCACGGGCCGGTCGCTGTACTACCGGACGGCGGAGGGCAGTGTGACCGCCCGGGCGGCAGACCGCCGGATCGCCATCGAGGTGGACCACCTGGACGAGGCACTGGGTCATGCCTGGAGCGTGCTGGTGACCGGCCAGGCCGAGCGGGTCCCGGCGACCGAGCGGGGCGTCGCGGACGCCGCCCCGGACGAGCCCGGTCCGCTGCCCTGGGCCCCCGGGGAGCGCGACGTCTGGATCCGGCTGGACGTCGAACGGATCAGTGGCCGCGCGATCACCGGCTGACCGGCACGATGGAGTCAGGGAGGCGCTCGGCGCCTTCCGACCGGTGAGGAGGCCGTCATGATCACCTCAGGACTCGACGCCGCGACCCTGGAAGAGCTGGTCTCCGCCGCGATCGCCGCGCCGTCGATGCACAACACCCAGCCCTGGCGCTACCGGTACCGTCCCGAGACCACCACCCTGGAGGTCCGCGCGGTCCCGCAGCCGGATCTCGCGGTCACCGACCCGGAGCAGCGGGGTCTCCACCTGTCGGTCGGGGCCGCGCTGTTCAACCTGCGGCTGGCGGTGCGGCGGCTGGGCCGGGAGCCGGTGGTCCACCTGCTGCCCCGGGCGCCCGAGCCGGACCTGCTCGCCTGGGTCCGGCTGGCCGGACCGGTCCGCCTCGACCCGGGGCGCTCGGAGCTCTACGAGGCGATCTGGCGCCGGCACAGCAGCCGGCTGCCCTACCTCGACCGGCCGATCCCGGCGCCGCTGCTGGACGAGCTGACCGAGGCCGCCGCGGCGGAGGGCGGGCGGCTGGAGCTACCGGGGGAGGGCGAGATCCGTCACCTGCTGTCACTCACCGCCGAGGCCGAGCGACGCGCCGTCGCCGATCCGCGCCGCCGCCGCGAGAGCCGTCGGGCGATCCACCGTCCCGGGTCCGGCCCGCGCGGGATCCCGGACGAGGCGCTCGGCCCGCAGGACGCCGAGGGGCACTTCCCGGTCCGCGACTTCGCCGCCCTGGACCCCGCCGAGTACCGGTCGCCGGTCCCGTTCGAGGCACACCCCCGGGTGGCGGTGCTCTCCACCCAGCACGACGCACCGGCCGACTGGTTGCGCGCCGGCCAGGCGCTGGAGCGCGTCCTGCTGCTCGCCACCGCGCGCGGCCTGCGCACCTCGCTGCTGCACCAGGCGCTGGAGTGGCACGACCTGCGCTGGGCGATGCGCGATCCGCACCGCGGCCCGGGCACCGTGCAGATGCTGATCCGGCTCGGCTACGGCCCGGAGGGTGCCCCGACCCCGCGGGCGGCCGCCGCCGACGCGCTGGACACCGACCCGGAGGCGCCTGCCTGAGGTCCCGGTCCGTCACCGGTCGTGCAGGAAGCGCCGCAACCGGCTCCACGGCCAGCTGTTGATCACGTCGTCGCCGCCGAGCCAGCCGCGCTGGGCCGTCCCGATCCCGTAGCGCTGGTTGTCCAGCTGGAGCGTCGAGTGGGCGTCGCTGTCGATCGCGAACCGCACGCCGTGCCGCTTGGCCCGGGCCACCGCCTCGTCGCCCAGGTCGAGCCGCTCCGGCGCGGAGTTGATCTCCAGCGCGGTGCCGGTGCGCGCGCAGGCCCGGAAGACGGTGTCGAGGTCGACGTCCAGGCCGCCGCGCCGGCCGAGCAGCCGGGTGGTCGGGTGGCCGATGACGTGCACGTGGGGGTTCTCGCAGGCCCGCACCAGGCGTCGGGTCTGGGCGGCCCGCCCGGCCCTGAAGTGCGAGTGCACGGAGGCCACGCACAGGTCGAAGCCGGCCAGCACGTCGGCCGGCCAGTCGACCCCGCCGTCCGGGTCGATGTTGAGCTCGGTGCCGTGCAACAGGCGCATCCCGCGGTGGCTCGGGCCCAGCTCGCGCAGTCGGCTCCGCTGGGCCAGCATCTTCTCCTCGGTCATCCGCTGCATCGCGAGGTTCGGCGCGTGGTCGGTGACCGCGTAGTACGCGTAGCCGCGGGCCGCCGCCGCGTCCAGCATCTCCTCCAGCGACGCGACGCCGTCGGTGAGGTCGGTGTGGGTGTGCAGGTCGCCGCGCAGGTCGGCCTCCTCGACCAGGTCGGGAAGCTCCCCGCGCCGGGCGGCCTGGATCTCGCCGCGGTCCTCGCGCAGGGTGGGCGGGATCCACGGGAGCCCGAGCGCCGCGTAGACCTCCTGCTCGGTCCTGGAGGCGATCCGGGCGCCGCTGCCCACCTCGAACAGGCCGTACTCGGAGAGTTTCAGACCGGCCTTCACGGCCATCGTGCGCAGCCGGACGTTGTGCGCCTTGGAGCCGGTGAAGTAGAGCAGGGCGGCACCCCAGTCCTCGGGCGGGACCACCCGCAGATCGACCTGGAGGCCGGCGGTGGTGCGGATCGACGTCTTGGTGGTGCCGTGCACCAGGACGTCGGCGGCGTCGGGGAGTGCTGTGAAGGCGGCCATCAGCGGGTCGGAGTCCTCGGCCGCCGCCAGGATGTCCAGGTCGCCGACGGTCTCCCGGAACCGCCGCAGCGAGCCGGCCGGTTCGCACCGCACACAGCCGGGCACGGCACCGAGCACGGCCGTGATCTCGGCGGCCGTCGCCGTGGCGACGTCCAGGCGGACCCGGCCGCCGGTCCTCCGCAGCAGGTCGAGCCCGTGCAGGATGTTCTCCGCGGTCCGCTCGCCGAAGCCGGGGACGTCGTTCAGCCGTTCCGCCCCGATCGCCTCGCGCAGTTCTTCCGGCGAGGTGATCCGCAGGTCCCGGTAGAGCGCGCCGGCCTTCTTCGGCCCGACGGTGGGGATCGCCATGATCTGCCGGACACCGGTGGGCACCTGTGCCCGCAGCGCCTCCACGGCCTGGATGCTGCCGGTGTTCCGGTACTCGTCGATCTTGTCGGCGATCGACTTGCCGACGTTGGGGATCTCGCGCAGTTCCTTGGCGTCCAGGCCCGCGAGGTCCGCCGGGTGGCCGCCGACCGAGCGGGCCGCCTTCTCGTAGGCGCGTGCCCGGTAGGCGTCGCCACCGGTGATCGACAGCAGGTCGGCGTACTCCTGGAGAAGCGCCTCGACCTGCTCGTTGAGCCGTGCCATACGTCCATGGTGGCCCGGACGGCGGTGGCCGCGCACCAGCTCCGTGCTGCCCGGGCCGTCCGGCCCCCGCCGTTGGGTGCGGGCCGGCCGCAGCGCGGTGGGCGGATGTCCGGAATTCACCTTTGCTCCCGCCGCCGTGCTCGGTGACGATTCCGGGGGCGGCCTGCTGGGTCCGTCGGCTGGCACCACGTGCACCAGGGCAGCAGGACTTCCGCGGCTTCCGCGTCGAACCCGGTCCGCGGGACGTGCTCGACCGGTTCGGCCGGCTGCCGCCCGAGCGGCCGGGCTTCACCCGCTCTCTCCCCGAGGAGTCGCACCCGTGACCGCTCCCGCAGACTGGCGCAGCCCCGGCCCGGCCCCCGCCGGGGGCCCGTTGGTCGACACCTCCGGCCGGGTCGCCGGTGACCCGTGCGTCCTTGTCGTCGGCAGGTGCGATCCGCGGTGGGCGCCGCGGCCCGAGTGGCCCGGGTGCGGGATCAGCCGTCCCGACCCCGTCCGGCCCGCCCGCGGCACGTCGCTGATCGGTGGGTAGTCCGATGCCGGTCAGGCGGCCGCGGGTGCTGGTCACCAACGACGACGGCGTGGCGGCGGAGGGTCTGCGCCGGCTGGCGGCCTTCGCACTGGAGCAGGGCCTGGACGTGCTGGTGGCGGCCCCGGGGAGCGAGGCCAGCGGCAGTGGGACCAGCCGGGCGGTGCCGGCGGGCGGCCTGGTCCGGGTGGACCCGGTCAACCTGCCCGGTCTGCCGGGGATTTCCGCCCACGCGGTGGCCGGCCCGCCCGCGCTGATCGTCACGGCGGCCTGTCAGGGGATCTTCGGTGCCCCACCGGAGTTGGTGCTCTCCGGTATCAACCCCGGTGCCAACGTGGGGAATTCGGTGCTGCACTCGGGTACGGTCGGCGCGGTGCTCACCGCGGCGCGGTACGGCTGCCCGGGGGCGGCGGTCTCGATCGACATCGGCGCCGAACTCCACTGGCAGACCGCCCTGGTGGCGCTGGAGCGGGTGCTCCCGGTGGTGCTGCCGGGCAGTCGGGTCCGGGACCGGCCGCCGGTGGTGCTCAACGTCAACGCGCCCGCGCTGCCGCCCGACGAGCTGCGCGGGATCCGTGCGGTCGGGCCCGGCGGCGAGCCGGCGGTCCGCTTCTCGACCGCCCGGGTCGACTCCGGTTCCTTCCGGGTCTCCTACCGGGCGGCGGCGCCGGCTGGTGCCGGCGGCGACGTCGGCGCGCTGGCCGCCGGTTACGCGACGGTGACCGCGCTGCGGACGGTCCAGGAGGACCTCGAAGTGCCGCTGCCGGTACCGAGGTTCGTCCCCGGTCACAGCCGGCACCCGGACGGGGTGCTCGGATGACCGGGCGGGTGGTCTCGTTCGCCTGGGGACGCGGTCTCGGCCACGTCTCCCGGCTGATCGCGATCCACACCGAGTTGCGCGCGCTGGGCTGGGACTCGCTCTTCCTGACCGAGCGGGAGCAGCGACTCACCACCGACCACGGCTTCGCCCAGGTGGTGGTCCCCACCGACGCCGACAGCCCGGTCGGCGAGCTGCTGCCGGGCACCGGGCCGGCCGTCGACCACCGCCTGGCGCAGGCCCTGGTCGCCCAGGTGCTGACGGCCGAGGACGTCGTGCTGCACGACGACACCGTGCAGCGGGAGCTGTACCAGCGGGCGGCCCGGCTCGGCTGCCCGCAGTTCCTGGTGCACCGCTTCCGGCGGAACCGGCTCGACCCGGCGGCCTGGGTGGCGCGGCACGCCCCGGCGATCGAGCGGGTCTACCTGCTGGGCGAGCCGGGGCGCGAGGAGATCGCGCACGGGGTGCGCCTGAGCGGGATCCCGCACGTGGTCCGGCGGCCGCTGGACACCCGCTCGCCCTGGCGGACGGGCACCGGGGAGCCGCGGATCGCGGTGGTGGCGGGGAGCGGCGGCCACCGGGACGCCGCCGGATTCCTGGACGCCGGGCTGCGGGCGGTCCGACTGTACGGTCGGCGGCACGACCCGCGGCCGGTCGACCTCCTGGTGCTCACCGGGCCGAACTTCCGGGGCGCGGTCACGGTGCCACCGGGCCTGGCCGGACCGGTGCGGGTGCTTCCGTACCTCGGCCCCGGCTACGACCTCTACCGGCACGCCACGGCCGCCATCACCCACGCCGGCTACAGCACCGTCCAGGAGCTGGCCCGGTCCGGCGTGCCGGCGGTGGTGGTACCGGGCGTGCGCGACCTCGACGACCAGCGGGTGCACCTGCGGGCCGCCGGCGGGCGGCTCAACGCGATGGTGGTGGCGGCCGAGCCGGGGGTGATGGCGCAGGCGCTGTTCCTGGTGCTGCGGGCCGGCCGTCGCGCGCCGGCGACCGACCCGCCCGAGTCCGGCGGCGCGGTCTGGATCGCCCGCGACCTCACCGCCCCGCCGCGTCGGGCCGGCGCGCGGTTGGGCTGAGGCCGTCGCCGGGACGTCGCAGGGCCCCAGCGGCCGACCGGGACGCGGTCGGGCGCTGGGGCCCTGCGAGGTGCGCTGCGGATCACCGCCCGTTACGCGGTGACCTTCTCCGACTCGGCCTCGGCCTCGGCCGACTCGGTCGCCGCGCCGGCCGGGGTGTTCTCCCGCGGCGCCGGCAGCAGCGCCATGATCACGGCGGAGATCACGATGGTGGCCGCCCAGCTCAGCCCGTACTTGCCGACCGGGGTGGAGGCCAGCGGGCCGGAGAACCAGGCGCAGCTGGTGAAGCAGAGACCGGCGATCAGCGCGACCGCCCAGGCGGTCATCGCCTGCCAGCAGAAGCCTCCGAGGTACCAGTAGCGGCTGGTCCGGCCGGTGTCCATCAGGGCCTCCGCGTCGTAGCGCACGGCCCGGGCCTTGCGGCGCGCCATGTCGACCGCGTAGACGCCGATCCAGGCGGAGAAGGAGACCGCGAGCAGCACCAGGAAGGTGATGAACGAGCTCAGGAAGCTGGTCGCGACCAGCATCAGCATCAGGCCGCCGACCAGCGAGATCACCGCGTTGATGCTGACGGCCATGGCGCGCGGCAGCTTCACGCCCATGGTCTGCGCGGTGAAGCCGGCCGAGTACATCGACAGGCTGTTGATCAGCAGCATGCCCACGATCGCGGTGAGCAGGTACGGCACGGCCAGCCAGGTCGGCAGCAGGTCACCGAGGAAGGAGACCGGGTCCTGCGCCTTGGCCAGGCCCGGGGTGGCGACCGCCATGACCGCGCCCATCAGCACCATCGGGACCATCACCAGACCGGCGCCGGAGACCGTGGCACCGACGATCCGCTTGCCGGAGGCCGAGTGCGGCAGGTAGCGGGCGAAGTCGGGGCCGGTGGGCACCCAGCTGATGCCGCCGGCCGCGATGGTGCCGATGCCGGCGATCATCATCGCGGTCGAGCCCGCGGGCTTGGCGAAGACGTCGTTCCAGTGGATGGTGGCGACCAGGTAGCCCAGCACCAGCACGCTGAAGAGGCCGAAGAGGTACGTCGACCACTTGTTGCAGACGTTCAGCACCTTGCGGCCCATGCCACTGACCAGGAAGGTGCAGGCGACGAAGAGGAACAGCGTGATCACGATGAGCACGGTGTTGCTCTTGACGCCGAAGAGCAGGTCGAGCACGGTCAGGATGGCGTAGGCGCCGGTGACCGCGTTGATCGTTTCCCAGCCGAAGCGGGCGACCCACAGGACCGCGCCGGGGAAGAGGTTGCCGCGGACGCCGAAGGTCGCGCGGGAGAGCGTCGCACCCGGCGCGCCGCCCCACTTGCCGGAGACCGACAGGACGCCGACCATGCCGAACGAGGCGAGCGCGGCGCACGCGGCGACGATCAGGACCTGCCAGAAGTTCAGGGCGTTGAACACCACCAGGGCCGCACCCATGGTGAGCAGCAGGACGCTGATGTTGGCCGCGACCCAGGTCGGGAAGAGCTCGCGGACCCGGCCTTGGCGCTCGTGGTCGGGGACCGGCTCGATGCCGCGGGTCTCGATGGCGCCGCTGGAGTCGGCGGTGGACAGATTGTCCATAGGTGGTTCTCCGTGCGAGGGAAACGGGGAAAGGGCCAAATCGGACGTTCTAGGAACTCTACGCGTGTTGCACAGTAGCCGTCATCGTACGTTCCTCCAACTTCGATGCAAATTCCCGCCCGGAGCACCCTGTTCCGGTTGGCCGAACTGGCACATTGGCGCGTTATCCCGGCGTTATCCGCGCAGGGCGACGAGCGCCGGGAGGACCCCGTCCGCGGCGTGGATCCGCCTGTCCGGCGGGCCCGGAAGGATCCGCCGGACAGGCCCCTAGGCGGTGGCGGCCCGCTCGGTGAAGTGCGGGACGCGGGTGGCGGTGAAGGCGGCGACCAGCGGGCCCAGTGAGCAGAGCGTGACGTAGTACGGGACCAGGCCGAGCCGGCCGGTGTCGTCCAGCCACTGGGCGAGCAGCGGGAAGGTCCCGCCGAAGACCGCGATGGTGGTGGTGTTGACCACGCCGAGGCCGAGCGCGCGGACGGCGGTGGGGAAGAGCAGTCCGATGAAGACGTTGAGCGTGCCGAGCACGGTGGCGACCAGCATCCCGAGCGCCACCGCGACGAGCTGGAACGGCAGCCAGCCGTGCCGCAGCGCGGCCAGCAGCGGCAGGGTCAGCAGCACGGTCGCACCGAACGCGACCCGCATCACCGGGAGCAGTCCGAACCGGTCGGCCGCCGCGCCGGTCAGCAGCATGGTCACCAGGACCACGGCCAGCACCACGGTCATGAACGAGGAGGCCGACTCCTTGTCCACCACGCCGTAGGCACTCGCGTACACCGGCAGGTAGACCAGTGCGAAGTAGTAACCGACCGTGCCACCAATGCCGTTGAGGAAGACGGTCAGCGCGGCCCAGCGGTGCTCCCGCAACACGGCCAGGAACGCCGGGCGTTGTCGGGTCACGGCCCGCGCGTGCTGGAAGTCCGCGCTCTCCGGGGCGATCCGCCGCACCCAGACCGCCGCCAGGCCGAGCAGTGCGGCGGCCACGAAGCCCCACCGCCAACCACCGTGTGACAGGCCGGACTTGCCGAGTCCGGCGGCCAGCACGGCGAGTACCCCGTAGGAGAGCAGCGAGCCGATGATGATGCCACCGTAGGAGACCGAGCTGAACAGGTAACGGCGGCCGGCCGGGGCGGTCTCGGTGACGTAGGCCGCGACGGTCGGCGTCTCCCCGCCGAAGGCCAGGCCCTGGACCACCCGCGCGAGCACCGCCAGCACCGCCGCCCAGGCGCCGATCTCGTGCTGCGGGGGCACCAGCGCGATCGCCAGGCCGCCCGCGGCGATCACCGACATGCTCAGCAGCAGGCCGAACCGGCGGCCCCGGCGGTCGCTGAGCCGCCCGACCAGGTAGGAGCCGACCGGCCGGGCCCCGAACCCGACCGCGAACCCGACGTACGCCGCGAGCAGCCCGCTGACCCCGCCCTTGCCGTGGCCGAACAGGTCGGCGGCGAAGTACGGCGCGAGCACCGCGTACACGTTCCAGTCGAACGACTCGACCACCGAACCCACGGTGGCGGCGGCGAGTTCGCGCCGGCGGCTGTCGATGGCCGTGGTCGGGCGGCCCGCGGTGAGTGCCGTCTCCTTTGTCATGGACTCAGCATCCCACCCGGCGGGCCGCCTTGACCTCCTCGACGGCGGTGGATCAGCGGCGCAGCGGCTGCCCGCCGAGGCCTCGTCCGCCCGCCTCCAGCCACCACCGCTCGATCGTCGACTGGTCCATCGCGGCCCAGTCCGGGGTCTCCTCGACCTGCGCCTGCCCCAGGCCGCGGCCGAGTTCGACGGTGGCCCGTCCGACCGGGGCCCGCTCGGCGCTGTAGGTGGCCAGCGCCTCCTCCCAGCTGTCGCCCGACCGCAGCGCGCGCTCCAGGGCGGCGGCGTCCTGCACCGCCTTGATCGCGCCGCTGCCGGTGTTCGGGCGGGCGATCGCGGCGGCGTCGCCGAGCAGGACCAGCCGTCCGGCCGCGTAGCTCGGCAGTGCCATGTCGTACATCGGCTGGACGAACGTGTCCTCGGGGCCGGTGAGTTGGATCACCTCCTGCCAGAACGGCGGGAAGTGCTCGGCCACCAGCCGTTGCTGATGCCGTATCAGATCATCGGTGAGGGCCCTGGGTTGCACGGTCGCCGGATCGCCGAAGCGGAGCGCGGCGGCGGCCGGCGGGGTCGTGTAGAAGACCCAGTTGACGTCGGCGCCGTCGCCGTGCGGGCTGGGGATGCGATAGACGATCATGTGACCGCCGGGCCAGACCACCGTCGCCGCGTCCCCGTCCGGGAAGGCCTCGGGCGGGTCGGGCAGCCGGTCGGCGGGCAGCGTGCCGCGCCAGGCCAGGTACCCGCCGTACTCGGCCACCGCGCCGGGGTGGAGCGCGGGGCGGACCACCGAGCGGTAGCCGTCCGCCCCGACGACCAGGTCGAACCGCTCCTCGGTGCCGTCGGTCAGGGCCACCACCGCGCCGTCGGCCTCGGGCCGCACCCGTGCCACGGTGGCGCCGGAGCGGTAGTCGACGTCCGCGGGGATCCGGTCGCGCAACTCCCGCCAGAGCGATCCCCAGTTGTAGGAGCGGAACGGCATCGGCACCTCGCCGATCTCGCGTCCCGCCCGGGCCGTCCCCTGGCGCACCACCCAGGGGCGCCGGGCCAGTTGGATCCACGGCATGCCGGCGTCGAGGTATCCCGCCGCCTCCAGTTCGGCGTACCGGTCGTTGTGCAGGGCCAGGCCGACCCCGCGGTCCTGGAGTTGCCCGGTGGCCCGTTCGAAGACCACCACCTCGTCCGCCCCGATCCGCGAGGCGGCGAGCGCCGCGGCACAGCCCGCGATGCTCCCGCCCACCACGGCCACTCGTCCTCCGCGCACTTCCCACTCCCCTCCGTGGCTGCCGTCGCGTCCGGCCGGACCCGGTCACCAGCAGACAGCGAACGAGTATGTCACCGCCGTGTTCCGGTGCTGTCCCGGTCCCACACCGCCTCTGGCCTGGGGCGGGACGGTCGCGGTAGCGTGCTGCCCGGGCGGCGTCGGACCGCCTCGGCCGGCCGCCGGGTGGTGGGCCGGGCAGTGGGGGAAAGGGACTCGCATGCAGGCCGTGGTCAAGGGCAGCACCCTGCCGGTGCTGGAGATCGAACTCGCGGCGGGCGAGACGGTGGTGTCCGCCCACGGAGAGCTGTCGTGGATGTCGGCGAACATGCAGATGTCGCAGACCACGAACGCCGGTGGCGGGCGCGGCGGCCTGATGAACACCCTCAAGCGCGCGGTCGGCGGCGGCGGGATCTTCCTCACCCAGTACCAGGCGCAGGGCGGGCCGGGCCTGGTGGCCTTCGCCGCCAAGGTGCCGGGGCACATCGTGCCGGTGGACATCGCGCCCGGCCGCAACGTGCTGGTGCACCGGCACGGTTGGGTCTGCGGCACGCCCGGGGTCAGCCCGACGGTCGCGCTCCAACAGTCGTTCCGGGGCGGCCTGTGGGGTGGCGAGGGGTTCGTGCTGCAGCGCCTGCAGGGCCAGGGCCGGGCCTGGATCGAGCTGTCCGGCGAACTCACCCAGTACACCCTCGGGCACGGCCAGACGATGCTGGTCCACCCCGGGCACGTGGGGATGTTCGACGAGAGCGTGCAGTTCACCATCACCCGGGTGCCCGGCATCGCCAACAAGATCTTCGGTGGTGACGGCTACCACCTGGTGGCGCTCACCGGCCCCGGCCAGATCTGGTTGCAGAGCATGCCGCTCTCCGGCCTGGCGCACGCCCTGGAGCCCTACCTGGCCCGGGACGGCGCCGTCGCCACGGCCGAGGGCGCGGGCATTGGCGGCATCGTCGGCGGGATGCTGCGCGGCTGACGGTCCGGCACGAGCAGGACGGCCCCGCCCGGTCGAAGCCTGGCGGGGCCGTCCTGCTCGTGGTCAGTGGCGTCAGGCCCGGCGGCCGGCCATCCAGACGTAGATCAGGATCCCCGCGAAGAGGAACAGCACGCCCTGGTAGACGGCCGCGTAGCCGGCCCCGGCGACCAGCCAGAGCGAGAAGCCGAAGGCGCCCAGGCCGAGGACGGCGTCCCGGACCAGCCGGCCGCGCGACACCCGGCCCTGCTCGCCGCGCACCAGCCAGTACAGCTGCGCGGCGGTGGAGAGCAGGTACGGCACCGTCGCGGTGAACGTGGTGAGCAGCACCAGGACGTTGAAGGCGCTCGCGGCGCCGGAGACGAAGTTGAGCACGGTCAGCAGCGAGGCCAGCGCGGCGCTGACCAGCACGCCGAAGACCGGCACCCCGCGGCGCTCGCCGGCGAACCGGGCCGGGAAGAGGCCGTCCTTCGCCGCGGCGTACGGCGCCTGGGCGGCCAGTAGGGTCCAGCCGTTGAGCGCGCCGGTCATCGACACCAGCGCGGCGACCGCGATCGCCGTGCCACCCCAGGACCCGCCGAACATGGCGTCGACGGCGTCCGAGAAGGGCGCGGTGGAGTGCACCAGCTTGTCGTGCGCGACCGTGCCGAAGACGGCCAGCGTACCGAGCAGGTAGACCACCGCGGCACCGGCCGTGCCGAGCACGCTGGCCCGGCCGACGTTGCGCTCCGGGTCGCGGACCTGGCCCGCGCCCATCGCGGCCGACTCCACGCCCAGGTAGCTGAAGAGCAGGATCGCCGCGGCCGCGGTCATCCCGCCGACCCAGCCGTGGCCGGTGGCGTCGAAGGGCCCCAGGTTGGCGGGCTTGAAGAAGCCCAGGCCGCCGATCGCGACGATCGCCAGCGGGATGAACTTCAGCACGGTGGAGACGAGTTGGACGATTCCCATGGACCGGGCGCCGGCCAGGTTGGCCAGCGCGGGCAGCCACTGGATGACCAGCGCCGCGACGATGGTGAGCCAGGTCGAGTGCTGGATCGGCACCAGCACGTCGAGGTAGCCGACCGCGGCCACCGCGAGCGCGGCGTTGCCGACCCAGGCGGTGATCCAGTAGGACCAGGCGGAGAGGAAGCCGGCGAAGTCCCCGAACGCCTCCCGCGCGTACACGTACGGGCCGCCGGTGCGCGGGTTGCGGCGCGCCAGTTGCCCGAAGACCAGGGCGAGCGCGATGGCGCCCACCGTCAGCACGGCGAAGGCGAGCAGGCTGACCGTGCCGTACGGCGCGACCGCGGCCGGGATCATGAAGATGCCGCCGCCGATGATGTTGCCCATGACCAGGGCGGTGGCGGTCGGCAGACCGAAGCGGCCGCCGGGGCGGGCTTGCGGGGTGGGTGTCTCCGGGGTGTCCGGCGGGCTGGGGGCGACTGCCTGCCGTGGTACGGCCGGAGTGGTCTGCATGGGGGTGGTGCGCCTTCCTGGTCTTGCTAGCGCTCGGTGGAGCGACTGTCAATACTCCCTTTCGTCGACGCTTTATGCAAAATCGTCAATATTTATTCGGTCGGCGGCGGGGTCGGACCGCAAGACTTCCGGTCGCCCGGCGGCCGGACCGGCACTCGTCCGGGTCACTCGGCCAGCAGCACCGCGACCCCGGTGATCCGGTCGGCCGCGAGGTCGGCGAGCGCGGCGTCGGCCCGCTCCAGCGGATAGCGGCGGACGTGCACCTGGGGGCGGGTGCGGGAGGCCTCGGCGAGGTAGGTGCGGCCGTCGGCACGGGTGTTGGCGGTGACGCTGCGCAGCGTGCGCTCCTCGAAGAGGTGCCGCTGGTAGTTGAGCACCGGGATGTCGGTGAGGTGGATGCCGGCCACCGCCAGCGTGCCGCCACGGTCCAGCGCGGCCAGCGCCACCGGGACCAGGTCCCCGACCGGGGCGAACAGGATCGCCGCGTCCAGCGGCTCGGGCGGCGGGTCGTAGGAGTCGCCCGCCGAGGCGGCACCCAGCTCCAGGGCGAGCCGGCGGGCCTCCGCGGCCCGGGTGAGGACGTGCACGGTGGCGCCCCGGGCGAGCGCGAGCTGGGCGGTGAGGTGCGCGGAGGCGCCGAAGCCGTAGACGCCGAGCCGGCCGCCGGGTGGCAGTTGGGCCCGTTGCAGCGCCCGGTAGCCGATGATCCCGGCGCAGAGCAGCGGGGCCAGCTCCTCGTCGGGCGGGCCCTCGGGCAGCCGGTAGGCGTACCGGGCGTCGGCGAGCAGGTGCCGGGCGTAACCGCCGTGCAGGTCCCAGCCGGTGTAGCGGGAGGACGGGCAGAGGTTCTCCCGGCCGGTCCGGCAGTAGCCGCAGACGCCGCAGGTGCCCGCCAGCCAGGCCGCTCCGACCCGGTCGCCCGGCGTGAAGTCCCGGACCTCCGACCCGGTGTCCAGCACCCGGCCGACCACCTCGTGCCCGGGCGTGCAGGCCGGCACCCGGGGTGCCAGGTCGCCCTCGGCCAGGTGCAGGTCGGTGCGGCACACCCCGCAGGCGGCCACCTCGACCAGCAGCTCCTGCGGTCCGGGGGCCGGCACCGGGCGGTGGAGCCGGCGCAGCGGGGACGAGGCGATCGGGCCGGGCCGCTCGACCACCCAGGCGGTGGTCTCCAGCGCGGCGGGTCGGGTGGTGGTCATGGTGGACTCCTCGGGGTGGGCGGGCCACCCCTCCATGGTCCGCCGGTCCGCCGGGCCCGTCGCGGGCGATGATGGGACGAGGGGGGTGGACGTCTCCCGGGAGGCCGCCGTGAAACTCACCTTTCTCAGTCCGCTGTACGCCCGGCAGGGGCCGTTCGCCTGTGCCTACCTGGACACCTCGAGCGAGTCCGGTGACCCGGAGCGGGCGATCGGGCTCCGGCTGCGGCAGGTGCGACAGGATCTGCTGGCGCAGGGCGTCGATCCCGCCACCAGGGGCGCGGTGACCCACCTGGTCGGCGCGGACCGCGACGTGCCGGGGCGGCACGGTCAGGCGATCTTCGCGGCCCGCGGGAAGCTCGCACTGTTCGAGGAACTGCCCGCGGTGCCACCGCGTGACACCACCCGGTTCACCATGCTGCCCGACGCGATGCCGCTGGCCCTCCAGCACGCCCCGGACATCCCGTACCTGGCCGTGGCGGTGCGCGAGGACGAGCCGGCAGTCGACATCCAGGCCGGGCGCTGGCCGACCACCCGGGTCGCGGCCGGGGAGTGGGTCCACCGTCCGCTGCCGCGGGGGGAGCGGCGGCCGGCCGCCGCCCGGATCGCCGGCGAACTGGCCGAACTGGCCGCCGAGAGCGGGGCGGAGGCCGTCGTGCTGGCCGGCGACCGCTCGGCGCGCGAGCTCATCCACCACCAACTCCCGCCCACGGTGAGCGACCTGGTCGTCGGGCTGGAGGGCCCGGGCCGGTCGGCCGAGCCCGGCCGCGCGTTGCTGGAGGACGAGCTGGACCAGCTGTTCCACGGCCGGTTGGCGGCCGCCGACCGGGCCCGCCTGGAACGGTTCCTGGCCCAGCGGGCGTTCGGCCCCGGGCCGGCGGAGGGCCTCGCCGCCGTCGTCGACGCGCTGCGCGCCGGCCGGGCCGAGGCGCTGCTGGTCAACGACCCGATGGACCTCTCCCGGAAGCTCTGGGTGGGCCTGACCCCTCGTCAACTCGCACTTTCCGCTGATGAGTTGCAGGCAGGAGGGGTGAAGTCCTGCTGGCCGGAGCCGGCCGACGCGGCGCTGATCCGCGCGGTGGTGGCCACCGGCGCGGACCTGGTCGTGGTCCCCCGGGAGGAGTTGCCCCTGACGGACGGGCTCGGCGTGCTGCTCCGTCCGCCCGGGGCCCCGGGGTGAGGCGGGCCACCGCCGACCACCGGAGCACCGGCCCGCCGCGGACCGGGCCGCCGCGGACCGGGCCGCGTGGATCAACAGCAGGACCGCGCCGACCGCCGCGGTGAGCCGGGTCCCGTCCCGGGACACGGTTCAGGACCGCGCTCGCCGGGCCCCCGGCAGGTCCAGCAGCACGGTCAGGCCACCGCCCGGTGTCCGAGCCAGCTCGACCGCACCGCCGTTGGCGGTCACCAGCCGGTGCACGATGGCCAGGCCCAGCCCGCTGCCGCGGGCCTCCGGGTTGCCGAACCGGCGAAAGGCCGCCTCGCGAGCCCGGGCGGTCATGCCCGGGCCGTTGTCGGCCACCCGCAGCCGCACCGCCCCGGGTCCGGCCGCCTCGGGCGCCGGCGCCGACCCGACACTGACCCGGCCGCCCTCGGGAACCGCCTCCAGCGCGTTCGCCAGCAGATTGTCCAACACCTGTTCCAGGTCACCGGGGTTGAGGAAGGCGGTGGCCTGCTCGGCGCAGACGTCGGCGAGTTCGACGTTCCGTTCGGCGGCGACCGGCTCCCAGGCCGCCACCCGCTCGGCGACCACCTCGGTCACCCGCACCAACTCCGGTTGCGGCACCGTGCTTTCGGCCCGGGCCACGGCGAGCAGCCCGTCCACCATCCGCGACAGCCGGGCGATCTCCTCCTGCGCGCCGGCCAGTTCGGCCGCCGTCTCGTCGTCGGTGTCGGCGGCCAGCAGGTCCAGCCGCAGCCGCAGCGCGGCCAGTGGGGTCCGCAACTGGTGCGAGACATCCGCGATCACGGTCCGGTGGCCGTGCAGCAGCGCCTCGGTCCGGGCGGCCATGGTGTTGAAGGTGGCGGCCAGCCGGCGCACCTCCTGCGGACCGTACCCGGCCGGCGCCCGCACCTCCAGCGCGCCCTCGCCCAGCCGCTGCGCCGCCTCGTCGACCGCCCGCAGCGGGCTGCCGACCCAGCGCGCCAGCCGCACCGAGACCAGCGCCCCGGCGGCCAGCCCACCGGCCCCGATCAGGGCGAGCCAGCTCCAGACGGCCGTGATCCGGTCGTTCGACGGGTCCGCGGACCGGACCAGCACCGCCGCGCCGACCGGCCGGTCGGTGTCCCCGACCGGCACTGCCACGGTCAACTGCTGCCCGTGCTCAGCGGTTCGGGTCGCGACCCGGGCCAGCGAAGCACGTGCCAGGTCGGTGCCGGTGGCGCCCGTGGCGCCGTCGCACGGGGTGCTCGCGAGCACCCGCGGCGTCGCGTCGAACACCGCCGCGCACCCGCCGCCCGCCGCGGCCCGGGCCAGCGCCTCGTGCAGCTCCGCGTCCGAGCGGTGGTCCGCCAGGCCCTCCTCGGCGGCCGAGGAGAGCGCCTGGGCCTGGGCCTCGACGCCGCTGCGGAACGACCGCTCCTCACGTTCGGTCAACAGCACGCCGAGCGGCACCACGGCCAGCACCAGCAGCACGGCGACCAGCGCGAGTACGGTCAGCGCGATCCGGCGGGTCATCGCGGGTCGGCCGCTCCGGTCGCCCCGGTCGCTCCGGTCACGCCGCCGAGCCGGAATCCGCGCCCGTAGACCGTCTCCACCAGCCCGGGCGTGCCGAGCTTGCGGCGCAGCGCGGCCATGTGCACATCCAGCACCTTGGTCGGCCCGTACCAGTGGGCGTCCCAGGCCCGCTCCAGGATCTCCTGCCGGGGCACCACCCGCCCCGGGTCCACCACCAGGCACTCCAGGATGTCGAACTCCTTGGGGGTGAGGGCGATCTCGACCCCGCCGACGGTCACCTTGCGGGTCCGCGGGTCGACGACCAGCGGACCGTGCCGCAGCGGCTCCGGGCCGGCCGGGCGGGAGCGGCGCAGCACCGCGCGGATCCGGGCCAACAGTTCGGCCAGCCCGAACGGCTTGACCAGGTAGTCGTCCGCGCCGTCGTCCAGGGCGGCCACCCGGTCGCCCTCCTCGCCCCGGGCGGTCACCACGATGATCACCACGTCGGAGCGGTGGCGCAGCAGCCGGCAGACCTCGACCCCGTCCATGTCGGGCAGCCCCAGGTCCAGCAGCACGACCGCCGGCGGCGGGGAGACGGTCAGCGCCGCCCGGCCGCTCGCCACGCACTGCGCCCGGTATCCCGCCCGGTCCAGCCCGCGCACCAGGGAACGGGCGATCCCGGGGTCGTCCTCCACCACGAGCACCCGCAGCGCGCCGTCTTCGCGTTCACTCTCCTGCACGGGCCCCAGCCTAGGCCGTGCCCGACCGACCCTCGCGAGGCGGTCGGCCGCCCGTTCGGGCGGCGCCGGGCTCGACGAGCCGGGCGCCGGCCCGTTTCACCGCCCGCCCCACGATCGCGGTCTCCACCCGGTGCACCCCGAGCGGGCCGAGCAACTCGGTGGTGAACCGGTAGAGCTCCTCGTAGTCCACGCAGAAGACCGCGGCCATCAGGTTCGCCGGCCCACTGCAGGCCACCACCCCGTGCACCCGCGGATCCGCCGCCAGCACCCGCCCGGCCTCGGCCAGCCGCCCCGGCGGCACCTCCAGCCACAGGTTCGCGTCCACCGGCATGCCCAACAGCCGTGGATCGACCGTCGCGTGGGTGCGCAGCAGCCCGCCCGCGGCCAGCCGGTGCAGCCGGCGCCGGACGGTCGACTCCGGCGCGCCCGTCTCCGCCGCCAGCGCCGCCGCGGACAGCCGGGCGTCGTCGGCCAGCCGGGCCAGCAGCCGCTGGTCCAGCTCGTCCGGCAGCGGCGGTGGGGTGCTCGGCGGCGCGGGTGCGAGCGCCGCCGCCTCCTGCTCGGTCAGCCAGCCGCCGCGCCACTGGCCGGCGTCCGCGAACAGGTGCAGCACCGAGTGCACGGTGGTCTCCACCACCGCGGCGGTGCCCGGCAGCTGACGGTGCAGCAGCCGGTCCCGCCCGCCGCGGTCGGTCAGCGCGACCGCGCTGACCTCCTCCCCGCCGAGCATGATGTCGACGAACGGGATGTCCGGGCGGGCCGCCAGCGCGTCCGCGATGGTCTCCACCCGCCCGCGCAGCACCCGCACCCGCAGCAGCAGCGCCCCCACCGCCTCGTCCGCCACCCGGTCCATCAGCACCACCTTCAACACCCCGGTCTCCCGTAGCCGGGCGAGGCGCCGGGTGACCGTCCGCACCGAGACGCCCAGCACCTCGGCGAGCCGCCCCGGTTCGGCCCGCCCGTCCACCTGCAGCGCGCAGACCAGCCGGCGGTCCAACAGGTCCAGCAGTACGGCCGAATCCGCCGTCCCGATCCGCATGGTTGTCCGATCTCCGCCACATGAGCGGCTCACTCGACGTGAATCCCCCGCCGCACGGTACTCCTGTGCACGTCAGCACCGCACCAACGGAAGGACCGGGATCATCATGGAGACCACTCAGGAGACGTACGCCTGGGCGGGCGAGCGGGCCGAGCTGCTGGCCGGCGTCGTCGCGGCCGTCCGCGCGGCCGGCGACCACCTGAGCCGGCGGCAGAGCGACCAGCCGCTGGCCGCCCGCACCCGCGCGGAGGCGATGGCCGCCTTCGCGGCCCTCGACGGACCGGTCTCGGCCCTGCTTCGCGAACGGCTCTCCGCGCTGCGCCCCGAGGCGGGCTGGGTGACCGACGAGCTGGACACCGAGCTGCCGCGGAGCGGCGAGTGGTGGCTCTGCGACGCCACCGACGGCGCCGTGCAGTACCTGCTCGGGCTGCCGCACTGGGCGGTCACCGCGACCCTGCTGCGGGACGGCGAGGCGGTGCTCGCGGTGGTGCACGCGCCCACCCTCGGCCACACCTTCAGCGCGGTGCGCGGGGCCGGCGCCCGGCTGAACGGGCGGCCGATCCGGCCCTCCGAGCGCGCGCTGTCGGCCGCCGTGGTCGCCCAGGGCCAGCCCCCGTCCGCCGCCGGCGACCCCGCCGCGCTGCGCCGCTTCGGGGCCTCGCTGCCGCTGGTGATGGGTGCGGCCCTGGCGGTCCGCAACCTGGGGCCCGCCGCGCTGCAACTCGCCCAGGTCGGCTCGGGCCACCTGGACGCCTTCTGGGAGTACGGCCTGGACGCGGCCAACCTGCTGCCCGGCGCCCTGGTCGCCGCCGAGGCCGGCGCCCTGGTGACCGACCCGAGCGGTGCCCCCTGGACCCCGTCCGCGACCGGCTTCCTGGCCGCCGCGGCCGGCCGGCACGCCGAGTTGGTGGAGCTGCTGGCCCCGGTCGGCTGAGAGGATCACGCCCCCGGCCAGCGCTGGCCAGGATGCGCGCGGCAGCGGGGTCGGCCACGCGACTACTGCTCCCGGGCCTGCCAGCAGCGGGCCTACCGGCAGCGCCGCTCGGACGGCCCCGCGCGCTGAGCCCCGGCCGCACTACCCCGCCGGCGCCCGCGTGGCCGCCGCCGGCAGCGCGGCCGGGCGCGGCAGGCCGGTGCCCAGCAGGACCAGCCAGGATCCGGCCAGCAGCAGGTGGATCCGCTGCGGGACGCCCTGCCAGCCCGGGTGGCCGAGCAACGGACCCACCGTGGCGATGGCGGACGCCATGGCGGTCGGCAGTACCCAGCGACCCCAGCGGGCGACCGGCGGCAGGTAGTGCGCGGGGGCGGCCGACGCGCGGATCAGCAGGGCCATCGAGGCGAAGAGCATGAAGTGGACCAGCGCGCTGGTCGCCGTGTGCCACGGGTGCACGGCCTCGCAGCCGCGTTCGATCGAGGGCGCGCAGCTCATCGGCAGCAGCACGTCGGCCACCGAGCAGGCGCCGAACCCCACCAGCGCCCACCACCCGAGCGCGGCGAGCCGACCCGGTGCCGTGCGCCGGGCGAGCAGCGCGCCCAGGATCACCGCGGTCGCGGTGCTGATCTCGATCGCGCCGAACAGCCCACGGAACGGCTGGTCCGCCGCGTACAGCTCGCTGACGTACGAGTGCCGCGGGTCCAGGCCGGTGGGCAGGAAGTACTCCAGGACCCAGTCGTTGTAGCTGACCCCGGCGACGCAGAGCAGCAGGGCGGCCGGCGTGAGGGGGAACCCGGACCGCCGGGACCTCCACACCGGGGTAGGGGACGGCTTCATGGGGCTCCTGAGGGTCCGTTGTCCACAGCGCACTTCGGTGCACCTTCCGGCCCACAGTGCCAGCGGCGGTGGCACGCCTCGCCGTGGCCACTCGAAGGAGTGACGGCGAGAGCGCCGGGAGGTCCTGTCGGCCTTCATCCACGGGGCAACGCCCGGCCGCCGTCCCTGACGACGATCACTCCGGGCGACCCGGGACTTTCGTCGTACCGGTTCACGACCAAAGGCAGCGGTGCCGGCGGGACGCCTCCGGGTAGCCTCGCCCGAATGATGAGGACGACGGAGGCATGGACGGCGATCCGGGAGCGGGCGCTGCCCGGCCCCTGGGACAGGCGGACCTGCCTGCGCGAGGGCGCGGCGGCGCTCGGGATCGGTGTGCTGGGCGGTCTGATCGGGCTGACCGACCAGGTCGGCCCAGCCGGCGCGCTCGCCGTCGGCACGGCCGCCGCCCTGCTCCAACTGCTCCGGCGCGGGCTGCCGCTGACCACGCTGCTGGTCGCCGCGGCCGCCGCCGGTGCCTTCGGCGGCATCGGCCCGGTCGTCCTGCTGGCCGCCTGGTCGGCCGGCTACCGGACGGAGCGGACCTGGCGGCTGGTCCTGGCCGGCCTCGGCACCTTCGGGCTGACCGTGCTGACCGCGCTCTTCCGCAACCTCGACCACCTGCCGGTCACCGGCGTCCTCACCCTCAACCTGGCGTTCTTCCTGCTGTCCGTCGTGCTGCCGGCCGTGCTCGGCCGCTACCGCGCACAGCGCCGGACCCTGCTCACCACCCTGCGGGAGCGCAACGAGCAGCTGCTGCGCGAGCGTGCCATGATCACCCACCAGGCCCGGCTGCGGGAGCGTCACCGGATCGCCCAGGACATGCACGACAGCCTCGGCCACCAGCTCGCGCTGATCGCCGTGCACACCGGCGCGCTGGAGGTGGACCGCACGCTGACCGACCGCCAGCGCGAAGGGGTGGCCGTGCTGCGGCAGAGCGCGGTGACCGCGATGCGTGAGCTGCGCGAGACGGTGGGTCTGCTGCGCGACGACGGCGCGGTCGGCCCGGCCGGGGCGAAGGGCGCGGTCGGCCCGGAGCCGGGCGGGCTCAACGCGGCCTCGGCCGACACCGGGGTGGCCGGCGGTGTGGCGGCGATCGAACGGCTCACCGACGCCTCCCGGGCCGCCGGGACCTCCGTCGAGCTGACCCGCTCCGGCGACGTCCGCCCGCTGGCCGCCGCCACCGGCCACGCCGCGTACCGGATCGTCCAGGAGGCCCTCACCAACGCCCACAAGCACGCTCCGACCGCCCCGATCAGCGTCGCGCTGCGCTACGAGCCGGACGCCCTGCTGGTCGAGGTGGTCAACGCGCCGGCCGCGGAACCCGGGCCGGGACCGGTGGTCAGCGGCGGCCAGGGGCTGACCGGCCTGCGCGAGCGGGCCCGGCTGCTCGGCGGCATGGTGCACAGCGGCCCCACCCCGGACGGCGGCTTCCGGCTCGCCGGCGTGCTGCCGTACCAGGGGAGTGGCCGCCCGCCCGGCGACGACCCCGACCTCCCGCAGCCGCCACCGCCCGTCCCGGCCCGGCGCAGCCCGGCGCTCGGCTGCGCGGTGGTGGTCGGCACGGTGGGGGTGGCCCTGCTGGTGCTGCTCGGCTTCGGCGGGTACACGCTGGTGCGGTCGATCGACGACGCGACGCTGGGACGCGGCGTGTACGACTCGCTGGAGGTGGGCCGGCCGGAGGGGGAGGTGCGGGCCCGGCTGCCGCGCGGCAGCGACTTCGTCACCAGCGGCTACCGCGACCAGGGGCCCGCGGTCCCGGCCGGGGCCTCCTGCCGTTGGTACTCCTCGGAGCCCTTCGCCGGCGAGCCGGCCGACGGCGACTACGCGGACCGGCTCTGCTTCCGCGACGGCGTGCTGATCGAAAAGGTGCACTACCGTGCCTAGGACCTGCCCGACGATTCCCGCCGGGCGCTCGGACTGTCTGGCAGGCTCCAGTGCATCCGTACGAAAGCGCAGCCAGGAGGCCGAGCAGTGATCCGAGTCCTCGTCGCCGACGACGAGCCGCTGATCCGCGCCGGGATCCGGCTCATCCTCACCTCGGCCGACGACATCGACGTGGTGGCCGAGGCCGCCAACGGTCGGGAGGCGCTCGACCTGGCCCGGGCGCACGCGGTGGACGTGGTGCTGCTGGACATCCAGATGCCGGTGCTGGACGGCCTGGCGGCGCTCGTCGAGCTGCCGCGGGTGGTCCCCGGTGCGCGGGCGCTGATCCTGACCACCTTCGGCGAGCGGGAGAACGTGCTGCGCGCGGTCACCGCGGGCGGGGCGGGCTTCCTGCTCAAGGACAGCGCGCCCGGCGAGCTGATCCAGGCGGTCCGGGCGGCGGCCGAGGGCCACGCCTTCCTGTCGCCCGCCGCGACCCGGCACGTCCTGGACAGCCTCGCGGCCGGTCCGGCCACCGGCCGCGGCGAGCAGGCCAGGCGGCGGCTGGCCGCGCTCACCGGCCGCGAGCGCGAGGTCCTCGACCTGCTCGGCGAGGGTCTCTCCAACGCCGACGTGGGCGGCCGGCTGCACATGAGCGAGGGCACGGTGAAGACCTACGTGAGCCGGATCCTGGCCAAGCTGGAGTGCGAGAACCGGGTGCAGGCCGCACTGCTGGCCCGCGACGCGGAGTTCTGACCCCACCGGCGGTCAGAACTCCGCGGGGGGCTCCTCCGGATGGGCCGCCCGACGCCGGTGCTCCGCCGCCGCGTCCACCCCGTGGCCGGCCAGTGCCCCGCCGTAGACGCAGTACCCGACGCCGATCAGCCAGGACTGGACGACCAGGACCGTGCCCACCGGCCCGTAGGTGACGGCGTCGGAGACGATCAGCGGCGCGAACACCAGCTCGGAGAAGAACCGCAGGCCGGCCAGGGCCAGCACGGTGGCCAACGCGCCGGGCAGTATCCGGTGCCACGGGATGCGCGAGCCGAGCAGGAACCGTTGCAGCCACCAGAACAGCAGCACGCCGCCGATCAACGCGGCGAACGCGCGCAGGGCGGGCTGCACGGGGGTGTGCTCCCAGGGCAGGCCGCTCCAGGCGACCACCAGGATGTACCCGATCACCCCGGCCAGCGCGATCGCCTGGCGCCAGACGGTGTGCCAGGGGCCGGCCCGCAGCTGCCAGATCCGCTCGTAGGCGTTCTGCACGGCGGCGATCAGCGAGAGACCGAAGACCGCGAGCACCGCGAGGCTGAAGCCGGTGGTGGTGCTGACGATCTCGTGCCGGGAGGCGAACAGCTGGCGCACCGCCCGGGCGGAGTTCTTGGGCAGGCCCAGGCCGTCGGCGATCCAGTCGGCGATGCCGCCGCCGCGGGCGGGCGAGGCGGCGGCGATCACGACCAGCAGGGGGATCAGCGTGACGAAGCAGAGCGCGGCGAACGCCATCGACCGGTGCAGCAGTTCGATTTCCCGGCCCCGGCGCCAGACCGTCCCGCCGGCGGAGCGGACATGCCGCCAAGCGGTCTTCGAAAGGGTGGCGAGGCTCACCCTGGTCACCTCCTGCTCCGTCGTGCTGATCCGTTGCCCTGATCGCCGTCCCGACCCCCGCCCGGCGGGCCGCTCGCCCGGGCGCCGCCCCGCCGCTCCTCGGGGCAGCATAGGCACCGGCGGGCTCCGAGGGCGGAACGCCACCGCCAGAGGTTCTCCTGAGGTACGGCCGGGCCGGCCCGTGAGAACCTGTTCACACCGAACCTATCCACGGGGGTACGTGATGGACGGTCACAGCGGCGGCGACTTCGGCGGCGGGCACCACGGTGGCGACTACGGCGGCCACCACGGCCATCACGGTGGCCATCACCACCAGTACCAGGCCGCTGACGGCGGCTCCGGCCGGACCGTCGGCTGCGGCGGTCGGGTCGGCGGTGGCTCCCGGCTCGGGCTGCTGGCCTTGGTCCTCTTCGTAGGGGTTTTCCTGGCGATCGCCCTGCTGGCCCGGTGATCCCGCGCCTGACGGCCCGACTCGCCGCTCCTTGGGGCCAGTTGGGCGTCCGCGGGGCCGGGGGTGCGCGGCTGGCCGGCCGGGGGTCGTAACTCCCCTGCCGGTCAGGCGGGTTGGTCCATGGGCCACCACCCCGCCGTGGTCGGCGAGTTGCGCACGGCCGGGACGAGCTGCCCGGCCCCCGTCGCACGGCCGGGGAGGTGCGCGCCCGGTCGCCGGCTCGGTGGCCCAAGCCGCAACCCCCGCCCGCCCGGCGGCCGTAGCGACCGGCGACCGGTCAGCGGCGCCTGCCGGCCGACCCGCCGATCGCCTCGAAGACCTCGGTCATCGCCGCCAGGCTGTGACCGCTCACGAACGCGTCGCAGTGCGGCAGCGCCGCCGCGATCCCGCCGGCGAGCGGGGCGTAACCGGGCGCGGCCTTGCGCGGGTTGACCCAGACCACCCGGTGTGCGAGCCGGCCCAACCGGGCGGTCTCCCGGCCCACGGCCGCCGGGTCCGCGCCCTCCCAGCCGTCGGAGAAGATCACCACCACCGCCCCCCGGGCCATCCCGCGCCGCCCGTACCGGTTGGTGAACTCCGCCAGCGAGCGGCCGATCAGGGTGCCGCCGGACCAGTCCGGCGCGGTCCGCCCGGCCCGGCGCAGCGCCGCGTCCGGGGCCGTGTGCCGCAACACGGGCGTCAGCCGGGTGAGCCGGGTGGCGAAGACGAAGACCTCCACGCCACCCTTCCGCAGCCTTCGGCCGGGGACGTCGCCACCGCCCGGCCGTGAACAGAGCCGGGCGAAGAACCGGAGGTAGACCCGGGTGTACGGCTCCATCGAGCCGGAGATGTCGCACAACAGCACCAGCGGCCGGCACCGCAGCCGGCCGTGCGAGCGGGCCAGCCGGACGGTCTCCCCGCCGGTGCGCAGGCTGCGCCGCAGGCTCCGGCGCAGGTCGATGCGGCGGCCCCCGGGGTCGGCCTCGCGGCGGCGGGTGCGGCGCAGCGGAACGCTGATCACCAGGGTGTCGAGCAGCCGGTCCAGCTCGGCCAGCTCGCCGGGCCCGAAGCTGCCGAAGTCCCGGTGGGCGAGGACCTCGGCGCTGCTGCCGGCCAGCCGCCGGGTGCCGGTGCCGCTCGGTCGCTCGCCCGGCTCGTCCACGGTCTCCGGCCGCGCGCCACCGCTCGGCAGCGGCGGGGTGGACGACCGCGAGGACGACGGGAAGGTGGCCGGGGGCGCGCCCGGGCTCGGTCCCAGGCCGGGCAGCGGTGGGTTGTCGGGGGAGCCCCGGCGGTCGGCCGGGTCGGCCGCGCCGCCGAAGACCAGGCCGAAGACCCGGTCGAACGGCTCGATCTGCTCCCGGCCGGTGACGAAGGCCAGCCGGGCGGCCCAGTACAGCGTCGCCAGATCCACCGGTGGCAACAGCCGCAGCGCGTCGAGGAAGCGCGCCGAGCGCTCGGGGGTGACCGGCACGCCCGCCCGGTGCAGCGCAGCGCCGAACCGGGCGGCGAACGCGGGCCGGTCGAAGGGCGGCGGCGGGGACGGCTCGGACATCGGTCGGTTCAGTCCTCGGGCTTCCCGACCAGCCAGGCCAGGCCGCGGTCCCGGATCAGGTCGTGGTCCTCCCGGTACTTCACCAGGACGCCGAGGGTCTGGTCCGCGGCCTCGGGGTCCAGTCGCTCCACCCCGAGCAGGGTGAGGGCCGACACCCAGTCGATGCTCTCGGCGATCCCGGGCGGCTTCTGGACCTCCAGCGTCCGCAGCCGCCGCACGGCGGCCGCCACCTCGGCCGCCAGCGAGGGCGCCGTGCCGGGGACCCGGCGGCACACGATCTCCACCACCCGCTCGGTGTCGGGGTAGTCGATCCAGTGGTAGAGGCAGCGACGCTTGAGCGCGTCGTGCAGGTCCCGGGTCCGGTTGGAGGTGAGCACGACCACCGGCGCCACGGCGGCGCGGACCGTCCCCAGCTCGGGGATGGTGACGCTGGCCTCCGCCAGCACCTCCAGCAGGAAGGCCTCGAAGTCGTCGTCGGCCCGGTCGATCTCGTCGATCAGCAGCACCGCGGGGGCCGGCCCCGGATGGGTCAGCGCGGCGAGCACCGGGCGGCGCAGCAGGAAGTCGTCGGAGAAGAGGTCGGCCTCGGCCAGCGTCACCCCGCGGCTCTCGGCGAGCCGGATGCTGAGCAACTGGCGGGGGTAGTTCCACTCGTACAGCGCCTCCGCCGCGTCCAGCCCGTCGTAGCACTGCAGCCGGATCAGCGGGCTGCCGAGCACGGTGGCCAGGGCCCGGGCCGCCTCGGTCTTGCCGACGCCCGGTTCTCCCTCCAGCAGCAGCGGTTGGGGCAGCCGCAGCGCGAGGTAGAGCGCGGTGGTCAGGCCGGTGTCGGTGAGGTAGCCGGTGGTGTCCAGGGCCGCGTGCAGGGTCCGCGGGTCCGGCGCGGCCCGGACGACGGCCGCACGGGCGGCCTCCGCCGCTTCGACCCGGAGGTCCTCGGTCACGACGCTCCCTCGGCCTTCGGCCGGGGGTGCCCTCCCCCAGCCTTCGGCCGGGGGTGCCCCCAAGGCGAAGGCGGCGCGACGTGGGGCGCCGCCGCCTCGAAGCGGTCGCGGCAACCGGTGGAGCAGAACCAGTGCCGGTGGCCGCCGGCGTCGGAGGACGGGGTGGCCGGCACGATCGCCACGGCCATCCCGCACACGGGGTCGAGGCCCGTGGCCGGCTCGACGGATCCGACCGGTCGCGCCGCGGCCTCGCCGTGCACCGCGACGGCGTGTCGCGAGGCCACCAGTTCGGCCAGGATCGACACCGCGATCTCCCCGGGCGTCCGGGCGCCGATCCACAGGCCGGCCGGCGTGTGGACGCGGGCCCGCTCCTCGTCCGTGAGGCGCAGGCCGGCCAGCACCGCGGCGCCGCGGCGCCGGCTGGCCACCAGCGCCACGTACGGCACCTTGGCCCGCGTGGCGACGGTCAGCACCGGCTCCTCGTGCTGCCCGTGCGAGGCGACCACGACCGCCGCGACCTCGGCCAGTCCCTCCGGCACGACCTCCTCGGGGGCGACGGCGCGGACGTCGTAGCCGAGCCCGCCGCCCAGCGCGACCAGTGCCCGGCCGATGGGCGTGTCACCGAGCACCAGGACCACCGGCGCGGGCCGCCGCGGCTCCAGGAAGATCTCCAACTCCCCGCCGGACAGGCAGGGGTTGGCCACCAGCAGGGTCCCGTCCCCGTCCTCCGACGCCCGCACTTCCGGCGCGTCGGGAGAGATCCGCAGCAGCAGCGACTCCCCGCTGCGCAGCACCCGCAGCGCCTGCAGCCGGACCGTCGACTCGGCGCAGACCCCGCCGACGAAACCCTCGATCCGGCCGTCCTCCAGCACCAGCGCGAGATCCCCGGGGTGCGCGCTGGTCGGACGCAGCGCGCGCACCACGGTGGCCTTGACGAAGGGCACCTGAGCCGCGCTCAGGTCGGCCATCCGCTGTTCCAGCGCGGTGTGTTCGCTCACTGCGGTGCCTCCACGCCTCCGTGCATCGCCTGCCAGACCCGTCCCGGGGTGAGCGGCATGTCGGCGTGCCGGACCCCGATGGCGTCCAGCACCGCGTTGACCACCGCGGCGGGCGAGCCGACCGTCGCGGACTCGCCGATGCCCTTGGCGCCGATCGGGTGGTGCGGCGAGGGCGTGACGGTGTGGTCCAGCTCCCAGGCGGGCACCTCCAGCGCGGTGGGCAGCAGGTAGTCCATGAAGGATCCGGAGAGGCAGTTGCCGTCCTCGTCGAAGCTGATGATCTCCATCAGCGCCATGCCGACCCCGTCGGCGAGGCCGCCGTGCACCTGCCCCTCGATGATCATCGGATTGATCCGGGTGCCGCAGTCGTCGACCGCGATGAACCGGCGCACCTTCACCTCGCCGGTGCCCGGATCGACGTCGACCACGCAGACGTACGCGCCGTACGGGTAGGTGAGGTTGGGCGGGTTGTAGACCGTGGTGGCCTCCAGGTGGCCCTCCACGCCCTCGGGCAGCCGCAGCGAGCCGTGCGCGGCGAACGCGATCTCCTGGATGGTCCTCGCCGCGGTGGGGTCGCCCCTGACGAACCAGCGGCCCTTCTCCCACTCCAGGTCGTCCGGGGCCACCTCCAGCATGGCTCCCGCGATCAGCCGCGCCTTGTCCCGGACCTTGCGGGCCACCACCGCCGCCGCGGCGCCGGAGACCGGCGTCGAGCGGCTGCCGTAGGTGCCGAGCCCGAACGGCGTCTGGTCGGTGTCGCCGTGCACCACCTCGATGTCCTCCGGCGGGATGCCCAGCTCCTCGGCGACGATCTGGGCGAAGGTCGTCTCGTGGCCCTGCCCCTGGGTCTGCACGCTCAGCCGCACCACCGCCTTGCCGGTCGGATGGACCCGCAGCTCGCAGCCGTCGGCCATGCCCAGGCCGAGGATGTCCATCTGTTCGCGCGGCCCGGCGCCGACCGTCTCGGTGAAGAACGACAGCCCGACGCCCATGAGTTCGCCGCGGGCCCGACGCTCGGCCTGCTCGCGGCGCAGCGCCTCGTACCCGGCCAGGTCCAGCGCCTTGCGCAGGCAGGTCGGGTAGTCGCCGGAGTCGTACTCCCAGCCGGTCTTGTTCAGGTACGGGAACTGCTCCGGGCGCAGCAGGTTCCTCATCCTCAACTCGGCCGGGTCCATGGCCAGTTCGTCGGCCAGGCAGTCCACCATCCGCTCGATCAGGTAGACCGCCTCGGTGACCCGGAACGAGCAGGCGTACGCGACCCCGCCGGGCGCCTTGTTGGTGTAGACGCCGGTGACCCCGCAGTGCGCGGCCTCGATGTCGTAGGAGCCGGTGAAGATGTGGAAGAAGCCGGCCGGGTACCTGGTGGGCTGGGCGGTCCCGTTGAACGCGCCGTGGTCGGCCAGCACCTTGACCCGGACGGCGAGGATCCGGCCGTCCGCGGTCGCGGCGATCTCGCCGTGCATGTGGTAGTCGCGGGCGAAGGAGGTGCTCATCAGGTTCTCGGAGCGGTCCTCCACCCACTTCACCGGCTTCCCGGTGAGGATCGAGCCCACCACCGCGCAGACGTAGCCCGGGTAGATGCCGACCTTGTTGCCGAAGCCGCCGCCGATGTCCGGCGAGATCACCCGGATCTTGTGCTCCGGCAACCCCGCGACCATGGCGTACAGGGTGCGGTGGGCGTGCGGCGCCTGGGTGGTGGACCAGAGCGTGAGCTTGCCGTCGACCGGGTCCAGGTCCGCGACGCAGCCGCAGGTCTCCAGCGGCGCGGGGTGCACCCGCGGGTAGAGCATGTCCTGCGCGACCACCACTTCGGCCCGGGAGAAGGCCGCGTTGGTGGCGTCCTCGTCGCCCGCCTCCCAGTCGAAGATGTGGTTGTCGGTGCGGCCCTCCTGGTCGTCCCGGATCACCGGGGCGTCGGCGTCCAGCGCGTACCGGGCGTTGATCACCGGCGGCAGCGGCTCGTACTCGACGTCGATCAGCTCGATCGCGTCGCGCGCCGCGTAGTGGTCGTCGGCCACCACGAAGGCCACCTCCTGGCCCTGGAAGCGCACCTTGTCGGTGGCCAGCACGGCCTGGGTGTCCATCGACAGGGTCGGCATCCAGGCCAGGCCGAGCCCCTCCAGGGTCGCGCCGGTGATCACCGCGCGGACCTTCGGGTGCGACTCGGCGGCCGAGGTGTCGATCGAGACGATCCGGGCGTGCGCGAGCGGGCTGCGCAGCACGGCGCCGTGCAGCATCCCGGGCAGCCGCACGTCGTCGACGTAGTGGCCCTTGCCGCGGACGAACCGCGGGTCCTCCTTGCGCTTCAACCGCCCGTAGCCGATGGGGCGTTCGGCCTCGGCCCGGTCGACGTCCGGCGCGGTCCGCCGAACGGTGCTCACGGTGTGCTCCCCGCGGCCCGGGTGGTGCCGGCCGGCTTCGGGTGGCGGGCGGCCCACCGGACGGCCCGGACGATGTTCAAGTAGCCGGTGCACCGGCAGAGTTGCCCGGAGATCGCCTCGCGGATCCGCTGCTCCGACGGGTCGGGATCGCGGTCCAGCAGCGCGCGGGCGGTCAGCAGCATGCCCGGTGTGCAGAAGCCGCACTGCAGCCCGTGCTGCTCGATGAACCCCTGCTGGACCGGGTCGAGGCCGTCGGCCGTCTCCAGGCTCTCCACGGTGCGTACCCGGTGCCCGGCGGCCATGGCGGCCAGCACGGTGCAGCTCTTGACCGGCTCGCCGTCGAAGAGCACCACGCAGGTGCCGCAGTTGCTGGTGTCGCAACCCCAGTGGGTACCGGTCAGGCCGAGGTCGTCACGGAGGAAGCGCACCAGCAGGTGCCGGGCCTCCACCTCGGCGGTCCGGTCCTCGCCGTTGACGTTGATGGTGACCTGCATCGTCAGCCGTCCTCTCCAGCTGCCGCGGCGGCCCGTTCGGCGGCCCTGGTCAGCGCCCGCCGGGTGAGTTCGCCGGCCAGGTGCCGCTTGTACGCCTCGGTGCCCCGGGTGTCGGTGAGCGGATCGCAGTCCTCGGCGGCGATCCGGCCGGCCTCGGCGAAGGCCGGCTCGGACGGCTCCCGGCCGAGCAGCGCCTGCTCGGCCCGTCGGTAGCCGACCATCGACGTGCCGACCGCGGCGAGCCCGATGCCCGCCCAGCCGATCCGGCCGCCGTCGTCCAGCGCGAGCGCGGCGCCCGCCGCCGCCACGGCCCAGTCCCCGGCCTTGCGCTCGACCTTGCGGTAGGCGCTGCCGGCGTTCGCCCGGATCGGCACCCGGACCTCCACCAGCATCTCGCCGGCCCCCACCGCGGTCTCGTACGGGCCGCGGTAGAACTCCTCCATCGGCACCGCGCGCCGCCCGCCCCGGCCGAGCACCACGGCGATCGCGCGCAGCGCGGCGCAGACCGCGGCGAGGTCCTCCGCCGGGTCGGCCTGGCAGAGCGAGCCGCCGATGGTGCCGCGGTTGCGGACCGGAGGGTCGGCGATCACCCGTTCGGCGTCGTGGAAGATCGGGAAGTGCCGGCCGACCAGCTCGGACTCCAGCAGGCCGCGGTGCCGGGTCAGCGCGCCGATCCGCAGCTCGCCGCCCTCCAGCCGCAGGTAGTCCAGCTCGTGCAGGTCGTTGATGTCGATCAGGAACTCGGGCCGGGCCAGCCGCAGCTTCATCATCGGCAGCAGGCTGTGCCCGCCGGCGATGACCCGGGCCTCCTCCCCGAACCGCTGCAGCAGCGCGAGCGCGTCCGCCACGCTCTCGGCGCGCCGGTACTCGAATGACGCGGGAACCTGCACGGCGGCCTCCTGAAGGATCGCGGCCCGCTTCCGGTGCCGGGAGGTACCGAGGCACGAGCGCACTGTCGCCCCGGCGGTCGCCCGGGTCAACGTCGACTGAAGGGAATGGTTAAGAGCCGCCCGCCGCTGATCCGAGTGGACCCGTGACCGCAGGAGGCGGTGGCGATGACCCTCACGCAACTCAAGGCCTTCGTCGCGGTGGCGCGACTCGGTTCGGTCAAGGCGGCGGCGCTGTCGCTGCGGGTCAGTGAGCCCGCGGTCTCCGGTGCGATCGGTGCGCTCCGCCGGGAGCTGGGCGACCCGCTCTTCGTCCGGGCCAGGGGCGGGATCGCCCTGACACCGGGCGGACGGCGGCTGGCGGCGGGCGCGGCGGAGATCGTCGGGCTGGCCGAGGAGACCCGTCGGCGGGTCCGCGAGGCCGGGGCGGAGACCTCCTACCTGCGGGTGGCCGCCACCGAGCCGAGCGCCGAGCAGATCGTCCCACCGCTGCTGGAGGCCTTCGTCCGCCGGCAGCCGGACGTGGACACCACCACGCTCGCGGTGCCCTCGGCCGTCCTCACCGAGCTGCTGCTGGACCGGCGGGCCGACGTCGCGATCGGTCCCGCGAGCACCGAACCGAACGGCGGCCCGGGAGCGAACGGCGGCTCGGAGGTGGTCGAACACGTCCCGTTCCTGCGCCTCCAGCTGGTGGTGGTGGCCTCGCCGCAGCACGCCGGCCCCGGGCTCGACCGGCTGGCCGGCGGCCGGCTGCACCTGCCGGTCAGCCGGCTGCCCCGGGAACGCTGGCTGCTCGGCCCGGGCGAACTCGACCCCGGCACGCCCGGCGGTGCCTTCCTGACCCGGCACGGCGTCGGCGCCGCCGCCGCGTCGATCTTCCCCAGCGCCACCGCGGCGCTGAACGCCGCCGCGGCCGGGGACGGGCTCTCCATCGCGCCGCTCCACCTGGTCCGCGACCAGCTGCGGCACGGCACGCTCACCGTGCTGGACATCCCCGGCACCCCGGTCAACGGCGTGCTGCGGGCCAGCGCGCTGCGGGGCGAGCGACGCTCGCCGACCGCGTCCGCGCTCTGCCGGTTCGTGACCACACCGGCCGCCGTGCAGAGCCTGCTGACCGGGACGGCCGGCGTGCCGGTCGGCCACTTCCGGCCGACCGTGCACGTGAGCCTGTGGAGCTGACCGGCCCGCCATCTGCCGGTCGGTCTTAAGCGATCGCTGAAGTTCCCGTTGACGATCAACGCCGGTGCGCCGATGGTGGGCTCAGCTGCGATCCGGTGCGCCGATCCGCGTTCCGGGGCGAGGAGGCTCGTCCGGATGGACTTCACCCACGAGTTCCGCGTGAGCCTGCCGGTGGAACCGGCCTGGGAGCTCTTCACCGATCTCGAACGGCTGGCGCCCTGCATGCCGGGGGCGGAGCTGACCGAGGTCGAGGGGGAGCGCTTCCACGGGACCGTCAAGGTCAGGGTCGGGCCGGTCACGGTCCAGTACAAGGGCGTCGCCTCCTTCGAGGAGCGCGACGGGGCGGCGCGCACGGTGCGGGTCAAGGCCACCGGTCGGGACACCCGCGGCCAGGGCAACGCCGACGCGCACATCACCGCGCGGCTCGCGCCGGACGGCGACGGCACCCGGGTGACGGTGGGGACCCGGCTCAGCGTCACCGGGAAGGCCGCCCAGTTCGGCAAGGGGGTGGTCGAGGACGTCAGCGGGAAGCTGCTGGGTCAGTTCGTCGACTGCCTGGAGCAGCGGCTGGCCGCGGAACGCGGGCCGGTGGCACCGACGGCCGGGGAAGCGCCCGGGACCGGGGCCGGGGTACCGGCGGCGGTGGTGCCGCCGGCCGTCCCGGCCGACCAGGAGCCGCTGGACCTGCTCGGCGCCGCCCGTGGCGCGCTGCTCCGCCGGCTCGTTCCGGTGGCCGCCGGCGCGCTCCTGGCGCTCGGCCTCGCGTGCTGGCTGCGCCGCCGGGGGCGCCCCGGCTGCCGCGTCCGCGGGGGACGTCGTGCGTGACGTGCTGGCGGAGGTGTATCCGTGGTACCGGGCGGGCGAGAGCTTCGGACTCGCCACCGTGGTCCGCACCTTCCGCAGCGCGCCGCGCCCGCCCGGGGCGGCGATGGCGGTGTCGGAGTCCGGCGTCGTGGTCGGCAGCGTGTCGGGCGGCTGCGTCGAGGGGGACGTGTACGAGGAGGCGCGGGCGGCCCGGAGCACCGGCCGCCCGGTGCTGCGCAGGTACGGGGTGAGCGACGAGGCCGCCTTCGAGGTCGGGCTGACCTGCGGCGGCGTCCTGGAGGTCTTCGTCGAGCCGGTCTCCCGCCGGACCTTCCCCGAACTCCCGGACGTGATGGCCTCGTTGGCGGCGGACGAGCCGGTCGCGGTGGCCACCGCGGTGGCCGGCCCGGCGTCCGGTCCGGGCACGCCCGGCCGCCGGCTGGTGGTCTGGCCGGACCGGGTCGCCGGCACCCTGGGGTCGGCCGCCCTGGACAGCGCGGTCACCGTCGACGTGCGCGGCCTGCTCGACCACGGCACCACCACAACGCGCCGCTACGGCACGGCCGGTGAGCGCCGGAGCGAGGAAGTCACGGTGTTCGTCGGGTCGTTCGTCCCGCCGCCGAGGATGCTGGTCTTCGGCGCGATCGACTTCGCGGCGTCCGTCGCCGAGTTGGGGGCGTTCCTCGGCTACCGGGTCACGGTCTGCGACGCCCGCCCGGTGTTCGCCACCGCCGCGCGCTTCCCGCACGCCGACGAGGTCGTGGTGCGCTGGCCGCACGACTACCTGGCCGAGGAGGCGGCGGCGGGCCGGCTCGACGATCGCACGGTGGTGACCGTGCTGACCCACGACCCCAAGTTCGACGTGCCGTTGCTGACCACCGCGCTGCGGCTGCCGCAGCTCGCCTACGTCGGCGCGCTCGGCTCCCGCCGCACCCATCGCGACCGGCTCGCCCGGCTGCGCGAAGCCGGCCTGGGCGAGGAGGAGTTGGCCCGGCTCGCCGCCCCGGCCGGCCTCGACCTCGGCGCCCGCACCCCGGCGGAGACCGCGGTCTCCATCGCCGCCGAGATCATCGCCGCCCGCTGGGGCGGTACCGGCCACCGGCTGACCCGGACCGAGGGCCCGATCCACACGCCCACCGCCCCCGGTGAACGCCCTCCGATCCGCATCGCCACCGGGTAGCCGTCCCCTGATGGGGGATCGGTCCGGCTCGCGCCGCCCGTGCCACCGGTTTCGAGGCCGGGGTGGGTCCGGCCGAGCGGTCGGAGCTGACCGGGTGTCCGGAGGACGAGGTGACCGAGCGGGTGTGCGCCGCAGCGCCGGTGCACCAGGGGGCGCGGGACGGCGTTGACCAGGCGGGCCGCCGCGGGGCCGGTCAGCATTCCCCCGGCGGCGGGGGCGCCGCGGGGCCGGTCGGCCCCGCTCCGGTGGCCCGGGCGCCGATCCCGGGCTGAGCGAAGGTGGCGGGCAGCGGGAGCGTCTTCCAGTGCGTGACCGGCCAGGCGACCACGATCGCCCGTCCGATCACCTTGCTGTCCGGCACCGCGCCGCCGCCCGGCTCGTCCATGTGGTAGCGGGAGTCGCACGAGTCGTTGCGGTGGTCGCCCATCACCCAGATCGAGTTGGCGGGCACCGTGAGCGGTCCGAAGTTCCGGTCGCCGCACGGCGTCGCGCCGGGGTAGAGGTAGGGCTCGTCCAGCGGCTTGCCGTTGACGTACACCGGCCCGGTGCCATGACAGCTGATGGTGTCGCCGCCGACCGCGATGACCCGCTTGATCAGGTCCTTGTCGTTGGGTGACGGCATCAGGCCGATCCAGCCGAGCGCGTCCTGCAGGCCGCGCACCAGGCTGTTGCCGCTCGGCTGTTCGCCGGGCTCCCCGCTGAGCCAGTCGCCCGGGTCGTGGAAGACGACGACCTCGCCGCGCGAGGGCTCGGCGCCGAAGGTCGGGGTCAGCTTGTCGACCAGCACCCGGTCGCCGATCCGCAGGGTGTTCATCATCGACCCGGAGGGGATGACGAAGGCCTGCACCAGGAAGGTCTTGATCACCAGCGCCAGGACCAGGGCGATCGCGACGAGGATCGGCAGCTCCTGCCAGAACGGGCGCCGCCGCCCGGGCCCACCCCGCTCCTCGGGGCCGTCCAGTCCCGGGCGGCCGCCGCCCAGCACGTCCCCCACGCCCGAATCCCCCACCGTTCCTCCTGGTTCACGGCCGACGGCGCGCGTCCACGCACCCGTGTCGCGGCCATCATCGCGTCGGCGGGTTGTGTTCCGCGTAAGGAGCATCTCATCGCTAATGAAAGTCGTTTTCATTTAGTGTAAAGTGAGCCCGGTCGACGAGAGAGCCGAGGAGGGGTCCGTGTTCGAGCAGATCAGGCTGCCGGTGGTGCTGGTGTCCGGCTTGCACCAGGTCGAACGTCGGCGGGTGGTGGGGGAGTTGCTGGCCGGTTGCATCGACGCCGTGGTGCTCCACCACGACCTGTGGGACGCCGCCGGCGGCCTGGTCACCCGTCGGGTCCACGACGCCGAGGGGGAGTTCGCGCCCACCGTGCTGCACTCGGCCACCGGCTGTGCCGGGTGCACCGTGCGCGGGGACCTGCTGCCCGAACTGCTGGCGATCGCCGACGCCGGTCAGTACGGGCTGGTCGTGGTCGAGTTGTGGGGCGGCGGCGATCCGCACCCGCTGGTCGAGTTGATCACCGGGGGCGTGGTCGGCGGGCGACGGGTGGCCGAGGTCATCGAGCTGGCCGGGGTGGTCACCGCGGTCGACCCGCTCCGGGTGATCGGTGAACTCTCGGTGCCGGCGGCCTTGGTGGCGTGTCATCCGGGCGGCTGCGTCCGGGACACCCGGACCCGGGCCGAGGCGTTGGCCCACCAGATCGAGTACGCCACCGTGTTGGCCGTGCCACGCGCGCCGCTGGGTCGCCCCGCCGGTGACGACTCGGAGTTCCGGGCCGGGATCGCCATGCTCCGCCAACTCCACTCCACCGCACGGCTGGTGACCCTCGGCAGTGGTGCGCTGATCCGGGCCGCGCTGGCCGGCTTCGACCTCGGCGCGGCCCGGCATCGGGTCAACCCGGCACTGGCCGCGTTGCCGAAGGAGCGCCACGAGGCGGGCGTCAGCACCCTGGTCTGGCAGCGGCGGCGCCCGCTGCATCCGCAACGGCTGCACCGCGCACTGGAGGCGCTGGTCCCAGCGGCGCAGCGCAGCCGCGGTCGGTTCTGGCTGGCCAACCGTCCTGAGCTGCTGCTGGCCTGGGACGCCGCCGGTGCGAGCCTGGCCGTCGAGGAGTGCGGCCCGTGGCCCGCCGTGCTGCCCGACGCCGCCTGGGAGCACTGGTCCGCCGGTGCCGTCGCGGACCCGTGCCCGCCGCGCGGCGACCGTAGCCAGCGGCTCAGCTTCACCGCACGGGGCCTGGACGTCGCCGGGATCGTCGCGCTGCTCGACTCCTGCCTGCTGACCGACGCCGAGCTCGTGGTCGGTGAGCCCGGCTGGCGGGCGCTGCCGGACGCCTTCGCCGCCGTCCTCACCCCGATCGGCTGACCACCCCCTTCTGGACGTTCTGACATCTTGTGCAATTATTGTCAGCATGTCCGAAGACGAGCGGATCGAGGCCATCCTCCAAGCGGCCTACGAGTGCTTCCGGGTCCACGGGATCCGGCGCACCACCATGGACGACATCGCCCGGCGGGCCGGCATGTCGCGTCCGGCGGTCTACCAGTACGTGCGCAACAAGGAGGACGCCTTCCACCGGCTGGCCGACCGACTGTTGCGCTCGACCCTGGCCGGCTTCCGCGCCGAACTCGCCGCCGAGGGCCCGCTGGCACGGCGGCTGGCCGCGGCACTCGGCCGCAAGCTCGGCCTGGTCCTGCGGATCCACCGGGAGAGCCCGCCGCACGCCGAGGAGTTGCTCGGCGAGAGCGCCCAGCTGACCGCCGACCTGCTGCAGGAGTTCGACGCGACGCTGCGCCAGGAGCTCACCGCCGCCGTGCACCAGGAGCTGCCGCGCGCCGACGCCGCCGAGTTCGCCGAGCTGTTGCTGGCCCTCGTCCGCGGCCTGGAGAAGGACGTGGGCGCGGACCTGCCGCTGCGCCGCCTGGACCACGGCGTGTCGATGCTGGTGGCCGGCCTGCTGCTGACCCAGCAGGACCCGGCCCACCCCGCGGCCGGCTGACGGCCGTCCCTCCCGCACCCACAAGGAATCATCCGAGCAAGGAATTCGAGATGGCGACCCTTCTCTACCGCCTCGGGCACGGCGCCTACCGGCGCCGCAAGCTGGTGCTGGCCATCTGGCTGGCCGTCCTGGCCGGCCTGATAGCCTGCGTCGCCGCCTTCGGCGGCAAGCTGGACGACCGCTTCACCGTCCCCGGTGCCGAGTCGCAGCGCGCGCTGGACACCCTGGCGAAGACCTTCCCGCCGGCCGCCGGCACCAGCGCGCAGCTCGTCTTCACCGCCCCGCCCGGCCAGGACGTGACCACCGGCCCGTACGCGGCGGCGATCGACCGGAGCCTGGCCACCGCGGCGCACGGCCCGCAGGTGGTCGCGGTGATCACCCCGGAGCAGGCCGGCACGGTCTCCCGGGACCACTCGACCGCGGTGGCCCAGGTGCTGTACCCGGTCCAGCGCTCCGAGGTGAAGCCCTCCTCGCTGGACGCGGTGGAGTCGGCCGCCAGGAGCGCCGAGCAGTCCGGCCTGACCGTCTCGGTGGGCGGCTCCGCCTACGGCAGCCGGGGAGTCGCGGTCGGCGGGACGGAGCTGGTCGGCGTCGTGGTCGCGCTGCTCGTCCTGGTGGTGACCTTCGGCTCGCTGCTCGCCGCCGGCATGCCGCTGGTCTCCGCGTTGATCGGGGTCGGCATCGCGCTGACCGGCCTGCTGGCCCTCACCCCGCTGGTCCAGGTCTCCTCCACCGCGATCACGCTGGCGCTGATGCTGGGCCTGGCGGTCGGCATCGACTACGCGCTCTTCATCCTCTCCCGCCATCGTGCCCAACTCGCCGACGGCCTGGCCCCCGAGGAGTCGGCCGCGCTCGCCAACGGCACCGCGGGCAGCGCCGTGGTCTTCGCCGGCTCCACGGTGATCATCGCGCTGGCGGCCCTGAGCGTGATCGGGATCCCGTTCCTGACCGTGATGGGGCTCGGCGCCGCCGGTGCGGTGCTGATCGCCGTGCTGGTCGCGGTCACCCTGCTGCCCGCGCTGGCCGGCTTCGCCGGCGCCCGGCTGGCTCCCGCTCCGACCTCCCGCGCCGCCCGCCGGGCCGCCGCCGCCCGGGAGCGGAACGCCGCGGCCGGCCCCGGGGCCGCCGACGCAGCCGACACCGCCGGCGCCCGCTGGGCCCGGCTGGCCACCGCCCGTCCGCTGCTCACCGTGCTCGCCGTCGCCGTGCTGCTGATCATCGCCGCGCTGCCCGCCGCCAGCCTGCGGCTGGGCCTGCCCGACAACGGGTCGGCTGCCAAGAGCTCCACCGAGCGTCAGGCCTACGACACCATCAGCGCCCGCTTCGGCCCCGGCTTCAACGGACCGCTGCTCGTCCTCACCGACACCGCCGACCCCGCCGACGGCCAGCGGGCCGCCGGTCAGGTCGCCCGGACCCTGGGCACGCTGCCCGGCGTGGCGGCCGTGGCACCGCCGCAGGCCACCCGCGCGCCGGGGCAGGCCGTGATCCAGGTCGTCCCGCGCACCGGCCCAGAGGACCAGCAGACCGCCGACCTCGCCCGCGCCATCCGCGACCGGGCCGCCGACCTGAAGGCCACCACCGGCGCCGAGGTGTCCGTCACCGGCACCACCGCGGTCAACATCGACGTCTCCGACCGCTTGGCCGGATCGCTGCTCCCCTTCGTCGCCATCGTGGTCGGGCTGAGCCTGCTGCTCCTGATGGTGGTCTTCCGCTCGTTCGTGGTGCCGGTCAAGGCGACCGTCGGGTTCCTGCTCTCGGTCGCCGCCTCGCTGGGGCTGGTGGTCGCGCTCTTCCAGTGGGGTTGGCTCGCCGACGCCCTCGGGGTGGCCCGCACCGGACCGGTCGTCAGCTTCCTGCCGATCATCCTGATCGGGGTGCTCTTCGGCCTCGCCATGGACTACGAGGTCTTCCTGGTCTCCGGGATGCGCGAGCAGTGGATCCACACCGGTCGGGCGCACGAGTCGATCGTCGCGGGCGCCCGGCAGAACACCCGGGTGGTGACCGCCGCCGCGCTGATCATGTTCACGGTCTTCGCCGGGTTCTTCCCCGCCGACGACGCGATCATCAAGCCGATCGCGTTCTCGCTGGCCGTCGGCATCCTGATCGACGCCTTCGCGGTCCGGCTGACCCTGGTGCCCGCCGTGCTGGCCCTGGTCGGACCGCGCGCCTGGTGGCTCCCGGCCCGCTTCGACCGGGTGCTGCCCGACCTCGACGTCGAGGGCGCCCGGCTGCCGCGCCCGCGGGCCGCGGGCCCGGAGCACCGGCCGGCTCCCACGCGGGCCTGAGCGCCGCTCAGTCGAGCCCCCGGCCGTCCACGGTCGGGGGCTCGGCCGTACGGTCGAGCCGGCCCGTCGGCGGGAATAGGTACGGAGTGACCCCGGCCGCAGCAGCACCGAAGGAGACAGCGATGCCCGCACCCGTTTGGAAGGACCACCCCGAATCCCACGACTTCCCGGCGGCGTTGGACTACCTCGACCTGCTGCTGTCACCGCAGGAGGCCGGGGAGGCCGTCGCCCGGCTCAAGCAGGCGCCGACCGTGGTCAAGAAGGCCAAGGACATCCTCCGGTCGAGCGACCTCCCGCTGCTGCCGCAGGAGAACCGGCACGTCGCCGAGAACATCCGCAAGGTGCGGAACGGCGAACGGCTCAGTCCGGTCCTGCTGCTCCGCGGCCAGCCGCTCGTCATCGCCGACGGCTACCACCGGGTCTGCGCCGTCTACTACCTCTCCGAGGACCTCGAAGTACCCTGCCGCCTCGCGTAGTCGGCACCCGCGCACCGCTCGCCGTACCTCGTCCCGCACCGCGGCGACCACCGCACCGAGCGGCGGCTCCGGGCCGGCCTCCCGGCCCGGAGCGCGGCCTCAGTCGCTGAGTTCCGCGTGGTAGACCCAGGCTCCCTCGTGCCGGACGAAGTGGCTCCGCTCGGTCATGAGGCCCGGATCCCCCTGCTCGCGGTAGTGGGCGCGGAAGGTGACGGTCCCCTCGGTGTGGAACGGGCCGCCGTCGGTGTGGCCGAGCACCTCCAGACCGGTCCAGGTGATCCGGGGATCGAAGTCGATCCGCTCCGGGCGGGTGACCGGGTCCCAGCTCCGCAGCAGGTACGCCTCGTCGCGCAGGGCGAAGGCGCTGTACCGCGACCGCATCAGCAGCTCGGCGGTCGGGGCCGCGAGCCCGCCCCGGTGGAAGCGGCCGCAGCAGTCGGCGTACGAGGCGGGCAGGCCGCACGGGCAGGGCGCGGCGGGAGACAGCTGCTCGGGCCGGGGCGTGGGCTGGGGCTTGGGTCGCTGGGTGCGGCGTCTGGACATGAGGACCATTGTGTCGCGTCGCCGGCACCACTTTCGCCCCCGGGCGGCGTGCCAGGTGGCCTGGCCGGCGGTCCGATGGGTATGGGTAGAGGTCCTGGGCGGCCGGTCGGGCCGCTGCCGTGGGAGGAGCCGAGGATGGCCGGGAACGCTGCGTTCGTCGTTGTCGGGGGAGGCCTGGCCGGCGGGCGGGCGGTCGAGACGCTCCGCGCGGAGGGGTACGACGGCCCGCTGGTCCTGGTCACCGAGGAGGACGAGCGTCCCTACGAGCGGCCGCCGCTCTCGAAGAGGTACCTGCTGGGCGCCTCGGAGCGCGAGGAGCTCTTCGTGCACCCGCCCGAGTGGTACGCCGAGCACGACGTCGAGCTGCGGCTCGGCGTCGCGGCCACCGAACTGGACGTCACCGCCCACGAGTTTACCCTCTCCAGCGGTGACCGGCTCGGCTACCGCCGGCTGCTCCTGGCGACCGGTGCCGCACCCCGCCGACTGCCGCTGCCCGGCGCGGATCTGGACGGCGTGTTCACGCTGCGCCGGATCGCCGACAGCGAGGCGCTGCGCGCGGTGTTCGCTCCGGGGGCGCGGGTGGCCGTGATCGGGGCGGGCTGGATCGGACTGGAGGTAGCCGCCGCGGCGCGCACGGCGGGCGCCGAGGTCACCGTGCTGGAGGTGCTGGAGCTGCCGCTGCTGCGGGTGTTGGGCCGGGAGGCCGCCGAGGTCTTCGCCGAGTTGCACCGGCAGCACGGCGTGCGGCTGCGATTCGGGGTCAGGGTGGCCGAGTTCGTCGGCTCCGGCGGCCGGGTCACCGCGGTGCGACTGGCCGACGGCACCGAAGTCCCCGCGGACGTCGTGGTGGTGGGCGTCGGCGCCGCACCCAACGACCAACTGGCCCGCGCCGCGGGCCTGGTGGTGGACGACGGCGTCTGCGTGGACGCGCGGCTGCGCAGCAGCGACCCGGACGTCTTCGCGGCCGGCGACGTGGCCAACGCGATCCATCCGCTGCTGGACCGCCGGGTCCGCGTCGAGCACTGGGCCAACGCGCTGAACCAGGCCCCGGTGGCGGCACGCTCGATGCTCGGCCGGGACGCGGCCTACGACCGGCTGCCGTACTTCTTCACCGACCAGTACGACCTCGGCATGGAGTACTCCGGCCTGGTCGAGCCCGGCGAGTACGACCGGGTGGTGTTCCGGGGCGACGTCGAGGGGCGGGAGTTCATCGCCTTCTGGCTCGCGGACGGCCGGGTGTTGGCCGGGATGAACGTCAACGTCTGGGACGTGGTGGAACCGATCCAGGACCTGATCCGCTCCCGCCGCCCGGTGGACCCGGCGGCGCTGGCCGACCCGGACGTGCCGCTGGCCGACCTGTCCGCCTGAGACCGGTCGGTCCGGAAGCGGTCGGTCCGGGCCACGGCCGTCACCCCGCGGCGAGGGCGCGGCGCCGGCGCTTGCCGAGCGCCGCCTGGGAGAGGTCCTCGGCCTGGACGCGGAGGTTCTTGAAGCCGTACTCGTGCTCGGTCAGCCAGGCCTCGGCCGCGGCGAGGGCCCGGTCGGAGGCGGGCACGATGTCCTCCTCCGCCTCGCCCGAATCCAGGAAGCGGAAGGTGAACGACGCCCGCGCCGCGATCTCGTAGCTGAGGTGGCCCTCGGGGGTGTAGGCGGCGTACAGCACGTCGTGCTCGGCGGCCTCGGCCTGCAGCCGCTCGCGCTGCTCGGTGCTGAGCCCGTCGAAGGCGCCGCGAACGGTGATACGGAAGGTGCGCTCGGTCATGCCCGGACCGTAGCCGGTCGACCCGGGCCGCGGCCACGGGTTTTCCGCTCCCCGGTGGGACGTGCCACGTTCACCCGGCCGGCGGCTGTCCGGCAGCACGGCGGCGCCTGCATGGTGGCCGAATGACACCTGGTACCACGCCTACCACCACATCTGATGTCACACCGGACGACCCTCCCGAACGGCCACCTGGGGCCTGTCCGGCGGATCTTGCCCGGCGTCGCGCGCCCGGCAAGATCCGCCGGACAGGCCCTGGACCGCTCGGACCGTCCAGGACGACCGTCGCCGCCTTCGCGCTCGTCTGCCTCACCGCCGCCGCGAGCCCGTCCGGCGCCGACCCCTTCTCGTCCTATCCCGCCGAGGCCACGCTCCGGGTGGAGGAGGCGGTCGCGCCCGGCGTGGCGTACCGCGCGTTCACCGTGCCCACCTCGCACGGCAGCGCCCGGCTGCACGTCCTGACGGTGGACCTGGGCCACCCCGGTGTCCGGGCCGACCTGCTGTACCCCGGCGCGGTGGCCGCCCGGGCACCGGTCTCCCGGATGGCCGAGGCCCAAGGCGCCGTCGCCGCCGTCAACGGCGACTTCTTCGACATCAACGAGGTCCAGCACCCCGGCGTCCAGGCCACCGGTGCCGCCTCCGGTCCCGTGATCAGGGACGGACAGCCGCTCAAGGCGGCCGTCCCGCAGGGACAGCGGTTCGGCTGGACCCCGCCCCCCGGCGACACCAGCGAGGACGTCATCGGGGTCGGCACCGACGGCCGGGCCCGAACCGCACGGCTCACCCTGCGCGGCCTGGTCCGTACGCCGTGGGGCGTGCTGCCACTGGGCGGCCTCAACCAGTACGCCCTCCCCGAGGGTTCGATCGGCGCCTTCACGGCGCAGTGGGGCACACCGTCGCGTGAGCGCGCCGTCTGCGGAACCGACGACGACCGGGCCGCGCCCTGCGCCGGCGAGGCCTTCGAGGTGACGGTCCGGCAGGGCCGGGTGGAGTCGGCCGCCGCCACCGCGGGCAGCGGACAGATCCGGCCGGACACGACCGTCCTGCTGGGCCGCGAGGCCGGTGCCCACGCGCTGCGGACCCTGTCCCCGGGCACCCCCGTCGACGTCGACTACCGGCTCGCGTCCAGCCCGCCGGTGCCGTTCACCTTCGCCCTGGGCGGCTACCCGTTGCTCGACCACGGCCGGCCCCGGCCCGGCCTGGACACCACGGTCGCCGACCCCCGCAGCGCCGTGGGCGTCGCGTCCGGCGGACGCCTGCTGTGGCTGCTCTCCACGGACGGCCGCGAGGGCACCTCCAGCGGCCTGACCATCGCCGAACTCGCCGACGTCCTGAACGCCCTGGGCTGCGCCGACGCCGTCTACCTGGACGGCGGCGCCTCCGCCACCCTGGTCACCCGCAGCCCCACCACCCACCGCATCACCGTCCGCAACAACCTCGACCGCGAGGAGGAACGCCCCGTCCCCAACGGGATCGCGGTCTTCTCCGGCTGAACCGTGATCAGCGGCTCGGCCCGGACCCGCCGCCGCGGTGTTCCCCAACCCGGGCCGAGCGGGGTGAACGGTCGGACCCGTCGTGGCGGCCACCGGGCCGGCGGTTCAGGTGCGGCGGCACCCGAGCCGGGTGGTGAGCAGGGGATCGGGCCGGGGGATCTCGCCGAAGTCGTCATCGTCGCTGTCGACGGGCAGGCGGTTGATCACGGCCTCCATGGCGGCCGGGAGCCGGGGGGAGAGGCCGTGGTGGCTGCGGGCGAGGATGTCCCGGCGGACCTCGTCGGGCAGTAGCGAGCGGGCGGCCTTCAGCGGGCGTCCCGCCGGTTTGGGGTTGGCGGTGAGGAAGTCGGCCTCGGCCAGCCAGAAGGCGGCGTCGCGGGTCTCGCCGAGGTGGAGGTGGAGCAGGTGCAGGAGCATGGCCGCGGTGGCGCTGCCGCAGCCGGCGGCGAACTGCCACCAGAACTGGGCGGCTTCCCGCCGGCCGGTGATGTGGAGCAGGCTGGCGAAGACCAGAGCGCCGTCGGGGCGGAGCTCGTCACCGTTGGCGAACCGGTCCAGCGCGGCGGCCGCCTGGGAGGCACCGAGGACCAGGGAGGTGGCCAGGTGCAGTTCGTGGCCGGCCTGCTCGTGTTCGGAGGGCATGTGGGCCGGGGCCGCCGCGATCCGGGCGACCCCCTGGGTGGGCAGCTCCACCGGCCCGGTGTGGTGCTGGTCCGGGTCGTTGACCGGCCGGCCCGCCGGGGTGGGTGCCGAGCGCACCCACTCCAGCAGGCTCTCGCGGCGGGCGCTCATTCCCCGTCCTCCTGTTCGGGCAGACGTCCCAGGGCCTTCGCCAGCCGCCGGCGGGCCTGGCGCAGGTGGGAGCGCATGGTGGCGGTGCTCATGCCCAGGTAGTCCGCGATCTCCTGGTCGTCCGTGTCCAGCAGGTACTTGAGCACCACCATGTCGTGCTGGCGCTCGGGCAGTTCGGAGATCGCGGTGCACAGGCCGATCTGCTCGGGCAGCGTCCGCAGGCTCTCGTCGGTACGGCCCCCGAACCGACTGACGACGTAGTCGAACGCCGCGGTCTCCGCCAGCGCGCTGGGCCGGCCGAACGCGGTGATCCAGGCGGCGACGTGTTCCTTGAGCAGCCGCCAGGCGTAGGCGGCCGGGATCTCCTGGCGCAGCACGAGTGGCCAGTTGCGGGCCAGGTGCCCCTTGGTGGCCTCGACCACCCGGGCGGCGTCCTGGACACTGCCGACCTGGGTGCGGGCGTAGCCGGTCCAGGCGCGTTCGTGGGTCTGACAGAAGGCGTCGAACGTCAGTCGCAGCGCGCCGCCGGGGAGGGCCTCGCCTCGGTCGTCCATGGTGCCCCCTCCCCGGTGCTGGCCGCGGTACGGCCGGGCGGTGTGTGGCATGTCGTGTGGGTCCCCAATCCGGTGGATCCGGTGGCGGCGTCGGCCCTTCGCGCCGGCTGGTGTCCGCCACGGGACCATGGAAGCGCATCGGGGGACGGCGCGTACCGATTGGATCGAAACCCGTGACTAGTCGCTATGTATGACAGACATTCAGTGTCATTTGAGATCGGCGCACTTGGCTTCTCGGGAGCGTCGGCGCTGGTCCCGCGCCGGGACCCGGGCCCGGGACGCGCCCGGCGCGAGTGCCTAGGCCGGCCAGTTGACCAGCCCGTTCTTGATCTCGAGCACCTCCGGCATCAGGTCCTCGTGGAACCGGAGGTACCCGATCCAGACCGCGTGGTCCACCAGCAGGTGGGTGTCGTGGGCTCGAGCGGCCAGCCAGCAGAGCAACTCGCCGACCTTCTCGAAGTCGTCCGGGTGGACCTCCTGCCGGGAGGTGAGCGACCAGCCCCTGCGCGGCAGGTCCGCGCGGCTGGCCAGGGCCGAGCAGAGTGCCCCGCCCACCCGTGCGGCCGCGCCCCTCTCGGCCAGCAGCGGATAGGGCTCGTCCTCGACGACCGGGTTCCCCGCGTCGTCCTCCACCACGAACGGAAACGCGGTCACGATGGTCAGGCGCTCCGGCTGCGGCCCCAGCCCCAGGTGCCAACGCAGCTCGGCGATCTCCTGTTCGGAGAGCTCGTCCCCCAGGTCGACCGTCACCATCAGCTCGAACAGATCACTCATACGGCGCACGCTACCGAGGAGATCTGACAGGGGTTCGGGGCGGAAGCCCGCTAGAACAGGTTGCCGCCGGTCAGGACGTAGACGAAGGGGACCAGCGGGATCAGCGACAGGACGCCCCAGGCGATCTTGTGGGCGGTGCCGAGGTCACGGCGTCCTGCCAGGTTGATCCAGATCAGGACCACGGCGAGCGGGTGGATCAGGCAGAGGAGGAGTTCCAGGAGCTTTTTCATGGCCCTCTGATGCCCGGCTCCGGGCCCGCTACACGGAGACCCGCCCGGGGTGCGGCCGAGGTCAGGCGGTGGGGTCGACGGTGTCGGCGCGCCTGGGGTGTCGGCGGGCGGCGCCGAACAGGGTCTGGTGGTCCCAGACGTGGGTGCAGCCGGGGCACTGGAGGTGGAGCACGGTGCCGGTGTTGGCGAGCAGGTAGCGCCAGTGGTCGGCGCAGTTGCGCTGCTCGTCACAGGCGGTGCAGCCGTGGGCGTCGTTGCAGTTGGGGCAGGACACCCAGGCGCGGCGGCCGAGGTCGGCGTCCGGGTCAAGGGGCAGCATGGCCGTGCTCCCCCCGGGGCAGCACGCCGGCCTCGACGAGGCTGTCGTACGTCGCCTGCTGCTGCGGGTCGAGGCCCGAGTAGAGCAGGGCGTAGGCCTCGTCCTCGCCGCGGATGACGGCTATCGGATCCCAGTCGGGCCCGAGGGCGGCGAGGACCTGGGCGCGGCGGCGGGTCTCGTCGAGGGTGAGGTCGAGGTCGAAGTCGACGAGTTCGGACCGCTCGGCTGGGCCGATGGGGCCAACGGGGTCGGCGGGGGTCTGGGACATAACAGCAATCCTTAGGTAAGGCTAGCCTTAGTGTCAAGGAAGGTTCGAGCTGCCCACCTGCGGATCTTCCTCGTGCGGTTCACCGTCGGGCCCCCCCGGGGCACCAATAGGGCGCAATGCTCGCGGAGACGGACATTTCCGTCAAGAGGTGTCCGCTCCTCGGTCGGGCCCCGGAGTTTCCTCGTGGTGCACGTGGCGCGATGGGCTCCGATGATGGGGGCAACAGGTGGTGATGGAACGATCCCGGAGCGTCGCCGTCGAGCGTCACGGCGCATCAACCACCGAACCTGGCGACATCCGGACGCCTGAGAAGACGGAGAGCGGACGCGGGATGCTGAACCGACGAGATCTCCTACGAGCCGCCACCGTCGGCGGCGTGGCGGCCCTGTACCCGTTGCTGGGCGACCCGGTACGGGCCCTGGCGAGCACCGCACCCGCAGCGCCGGCCGAAGCGCCGGCCGCCGCCCGGGCCGTCCCGTTCGCCCAGTCCATGCCGGTGCCCGCGGTGCTGCGCCCGGTGTCGACGACGGCCTCCTCGGACCTCTACCAGCTCCGGATGGCCGAGACCCGGGTGGAGGTCGTCAAGGGGCTGATGACCACGGTACGGACCTACGGCGGCACCTTCCCGGGGCCGACCATCCGGGCCCGCAGCGGCCGGGAGGTGGTGGTCCGGCAGACCAACGGCCTCACCGTGCACACCTCCGTCCACCTGCACGGCGGTCACGTCCCGTCCGACTCCGACGGTCTGCCGATGGCCCTCATCAAGCCGGGGGAGACCCGCGAGTACCGCTACCCCAACCAGCAGGTGGCCGCCCCGCTCTGGTACCACGACCACGCGCACGGCCTGGAGGCCGAGAACGTCTACCGCGGGCTGAGCGGCGCCTACCTGCTCAGCGACCCGCACGAGAGCGGACTCGGACTGCCCGACGGCGAGTTCGACATACCGTTGCTGATCCGGGACGCACTGATCGGCGTCGACGGCACGTTGCACTACGTCCGGCCGTACGACTGTCCGCACATGCTGGTCAACGGCAAGGAGCGGCCCCACTTCGCGGTGGCGGCCCGCCGGTACCGGCTGCGCGTCTACAACGTGTCCCCCAACCGGCACATCTCGCTGCGCTTCGCCGACGGCGCGCCGTTCCGGCAGATAGCCTCCGACGCCGGCCTGCTCGCCGCGCCGGTGGTGGTGAGCGAACTCCCGCTGACGGGTGCCGAACGGGCCGAGATCATCGTCGACTTCTCCCGCTATCGGGTGGGCTCCTCGGTGGTGCTGGAGAACACGGCGGCGCTGCCCTCCGAACGGCCTGAGGTGCTGCGCTTCGACATCACCCGGCCGGCCCAGGACCCGAGCCGGGTGCCGGCCGTGCTGGCCACCCTGCCGCCGATCCCGCAGGCCACGGTGCGGCGGGAGTTCGACATGGCGACCTTCCCCGACACCAGGATCAACGGGCGCAAGTACGACCCGAACCGGGTCGACGTGCGGACCGTCCTGGGCACCAGCGAGATCTGGACGATCCGCAACATCCACACCCGCAAGCCCGCGGGTGTCTTCCACGCCCCCCACTCCTTCCACACCCACCTGGTGCACTTCCGGGTGCTGGACCGCGACGGGCATCCGGTCGGACCCACCGAGGCGGGGCTGAAGGACACCGTCGCGATCCACCCCGGTGAGACCGTCCGGATCGCCATGACCTGGACGGACTACCCCGGCGAGTACGTCTACCACTGCCACCACCTGGTGCACTCCTCGCACGGCCAGATGGGCCGGATCGACGTCCTGCCGGCCGGCTCGCCGCTGGACCCCGGCGACCGGTCGGACGAGGCCTCCGACGGTCGGTCGGACGGCGGGCGGCGGCACCACGGTTGGCGGCACCACTGGCACCACCGACACCACGGGCACCACCGGCACCACTGGCATCACCGGCACCACCACCGGCGGTGGCGGGGCGGCCATGGCCGCAGGCGCGACCGGTCGGACGACCGTTGAGCGGGCCGACGGCCCGTGATTGGGTGTAGCGCACGCGGAGGAGAGAACAGGGGGTGGGGGCGTGGCCGTCGCGCTTCGGACGTTCGAGGTGAAGGACGGCTGGCCGGGGCTGCGCGCGCGGCTGGCCGACCGTCTCCCGGAGCGGGACCTCGTCCTGCTGGACGAAGCCGTCGCCTTCGCGACGCACTGGCATGCCGACCAGCGGCGACCGGCGGGTGAGCCGTACGCGGAGCACCTGTTCGAGGCCGTGTCCGTGCTGGTCGAGGCGGTCGGCACGACCGACCCGGACGTGCTGCGGGCGGCCGTCCTGCACGACGTGGTCGAGGACACCGACTGCTCGCTGGACGAGGTGCGGCAGCGCTTCGGGGACCGGGTCGCGGTCCTGGTCGAGTGGGTGACCAAGCCCGCCCCGGTCGAGGGCCGGACGCGCGAGGAGGCGCGCACGGCGTACCTGGCCCGGCTGCGGGACGCGCCGGCCGAGGCGCTGCTGCTCAAGCTGGCGGACCGGCTGAGCAACGTGCAGCGCCTGGACACGCACCCCCGGCCGGAGAAGCGCGGCGCGTACTACCGGGAGACGGTCCGCGCCGTCGTCCCGCTGGCGCAGGCCCATCCGTGGTTCCGCCAGTGGTTCGCGACCTGGCGCAGCACCTTCGCCCATCTGGCCGTGGACCCGACGGACGCGTGATCCGGGGCCGGTCGGCCCGTGCGGCGCGGCGTGCCGGGGCGCAGGCTGGAGGGGAACGCCAGGCCGCGGCCGGGGGACCGGGCGGCCCGCCGAGGTCGGAGCAGAGGAGCAGGTCATGGCACGTCCGGTCATCGTCGGAGTCGATGATCCGCGCACGGCCGGCGACGCGGTGGATTGGGCGGCGGCGGAGGCGCAGCTGCGCGGGGAGCGGCTGCACCTGGTGCACGCGTGGCTCTGGGAGCCGCACCAGGCACCGGAGTCGCTGGACGCCGTGCGGGCCCGGCGGGCGGGGGAGGAGGCGCTGGCCTCGCTCGCGGAGCGGGCGAGGGCGCGCCACCCGGGCCTGGAGATCAGCAGCGGAGTGGTGGCCTCCGACGCGCGCGAGGCGCTGGTCGCGCTGAGCGCCGCGGCGGGGGTGCTGGTGGTCGGCTCGCGCGGTACGGGCGGCTTTCCCGGCCTGCTGGTCGGCTCGACCGGGCTGTACGTCGCCGCGCACGCGGTCGGCCCGGTGGTCGTCGTCCACGACGGCCACGCGGGGAGGGCGGGCGGTGTCGTGGTGGGACTACAGGGACGGGAGCCGGACCAGCACCTGCTGACGTTCGCCTTCGACAGCGCTCGACGGCGCGGGGCCGCGCTGCACGTGCTGCACGCCTGGAGCTTTCCGCCGGTGCTGGGGCCCGGGCACGACTTCCCGCCCGTGTACGAGGCGGAGCACGTGGCGGCGGAGGAGGAACGGCTGGTGGCCGAGCGCCTGGCGGCGTGGCGGGAGCGGTACCCGGAGGTCGAGGTCTCGGTCGAGGCGGTCCGCGCCGGGCCGGCGAAGCGCCTGGTGGCGCTCTCGGAGCGGCACCGGCTGGTGGTGGTCGGTCGGCGTGGCCGGCCGGAGGGGCTGCTCGGGCGCCTCGGCTCGGTGAGCCAGGCGGTCGTCCAGCACGCGCGCTGCCCGGTCGCGGTGGTTCCCGACGAGTGGTCGCCCGAGGAGTAGCCGCTCCGACGCCGTGGGCGAGGCCGCGTTCGCCGGGCCTGGACGGTGGTCGAACAGGCACGAAAGGACCGGTGCGAACAGCGCACCGGCCCTCGTCACTCCATCAGGAACCTGCAAGGTGGGCTTCCTACGCCGGTATTGTCCGGATCAGGTGATGGAGGTCGCCGTCAGGTCTTGCATGCACCGTCCGGCCTCTCAGGCTGGTCGTTGAACGCTGTCTCGCGATGGCCCGTTCGTCATCTCGGGGCTGCTGCGGCCAGGCTCCCTCGCTCGCCCTGCAGGCTGTTACCTACGCTACTCGCTTCTGGCTCGCTGACAAGGGGGTAGACGAACATTCCGGCCGGCTGACACCGCCGCCCCCGAGTTGCCGGCCCGCACTACCCCAACCTGCGGGTGGATGGCATCATGGCGCATCGCATCGGCGTCCTGCGCGATGTCCTGATCGAGCGCGGAGTCCGTCTTTTGCTCACCTCTGTTCGCGGCACGGCCGCCCCGGCCGACCTTCGGCGTGTCCAGCGCGGCTGGTACCTCAACGACTGGGCCAACGCGGCCTTCTCGGCGACCGTCCTCACCGTCTTCCTGGGGCCCTACCTCACGGACGTCGCCACCAGGGCCGCGGACGCCCACGGCGACGTCCACCCGCTGGGCATCCCGGTGCGGGCCGGCTCGTTCTTCCCCTACACCGTCTCCGCGTCCGTGCTGCTCTCGGTCGTCGTGATGCTGCTGGCGGGGGCCACGGCCGACCGGACCGGACGGCACCGGACGCTGCTGGGCGCGTTCGCCTACGTGGGGGCTGCGGCGACGGTCGGGATGTTCTTCCTCGACGGCGACCGCTACCTGCTCGGCGGCGCGCTGCTGGTGGTCGCGAACATCTGCTACGCGGTCTCGGCCGCGCTGGCCAACTCCTTCCTGCCCGGACTGGCCGCGCCGGCGGAGCGGGACGCGGTCTCGTCCAAGGGCTGGGCCTTCGGTTACGCGGGCGGCGGGCTGCTGCTCGTGCTCAACCTCGCGCTCTTCCTCGGCCACGGCGCGCTGGGGCTGTCCTCGGGGACGGCGGTGCGGCTCTGCCTCGCCTCGGCGGGTCTGTGGTGGGCCGGCTTCACGGTGTTCCCGATGCGCCGCCTGCCCCGCCGCCCGGCCACCGCGCCCGTGGGGCAGGCGGACGAGCAGCCGCTGGACGAGCACGCCGGCGGCACCCTGCGCGAACTCGCCGGCACGCTGCGCGGGATGCGCCGCTTCCCGCTCACCCTGCTCTTCCTGGCCGCGTTCCTCTGCTACAACGACGGCATCCAGACCGTCATCTCGCAGGCCTCCCTCTTCGGCAGCGAAGAGCTGCACTTGGGCCAGACCACGCTGATCGCGGGCGTGCTGCTGGTGCAGATCGTGGCGATCGGTGGCGCGCTGCTGCTCGGTCGGATCGCCCGGCGGTACGGCGCCAAGCGGACCATCCTCGGCTCGCTGGTCGCCTGGGTGGTCACACTGGCCTTCGGCTACGTGATGCCGGCGAACCAGCCGGTCTGGTTCTACACGCTGGCCGCCGCCATCGGCCTGGTCCTCGGCGGCAGCCAGGCGCTGTCGCGCTCGCTCTTCTCGCACCTGATCCCGGCGGGCCGGGAGGCCGAGTACTTCAGCCTCTACAAGATCAGCGACCGCGGGACCAGTTGGATGGGCCCACTGGTCTTCGGCCTGGCCTTCCAGATCACCGGAAGCTACCGGGTGGCGATCATCTCGCTGCTGATCTTCTTCGCCATCGGCTTCGCGCTGCTGGTGCGGGTCCCGGTCCGCCGGGCGATCGAGGCCGTCGGCAACCAGGCCCCCGACCTGCTCTGAGCGACCCGCTCCGAGCACCTGAGGGGCGCTCACGCCGGGCTGGCGTCCACCGCCAGGTCCCGGCCGATCGTCTCGGGCAGCGCGCGCAGACAGAGCACCGAGACGACGCCGAGACCCACCAGGTACCAGCCCATCGGGGCTGCCGTCCCGTAGTGCGCCGTCATCCGGGTGGCCAGCAGCGGGGCGGTGGCACCGCCGATCACCCCGCCGAGGTTGTAGGTGAGCGCGGCGCCGGTGTAGCGGACCCGAGTGGGGAACAGCTCGGGCAGGTAGGCGCCGGTCGGGCCGTGCAGCACGCCGAGTGCCAGCGCCGAGCCGAGCATCGCGAGCAGGATCAGCGCGGGCCGCAGGCTCTCCAGCAGCGGGAAGATCGCCAGCGACCAGCCGGCCGCCAGCACGATGCCGATCAGCAGTACCCGACGGCGTCCCCATCGGTCGGACCGTCCGGTGCCGTACCAGACGGCCAGCGCGCCCACCGGCGCGACCAGCAGTTGGAGGACGAGCATCAGGGTCCGGTCCACCCGCAACTCCGTGGTCGCGTAGGCGAGGACGTACGAGCTGCTGAGGTAGAAGAAGGCGTAGCCGAAGGCGAGCATGCCGGTGCCGAGCAGCACGCCCCGCCAGTGGTCGCGCAGCACCTCGAACACGGGCACCGCGGGCCGCCCGGTGGTCGTCTGCCGGGCGAAGGTGGGGGTCTCGTCGATCCGCAGCCGGACGAACAGCCCCAGCCCCACCAGGAGGATCGAGCCCAGGAACGGAAGCCGCCACCCCCACGAGGCGAACTCGGCCCCGCTCAGGCCGGCGGAGAGCGTGACGAAGACCGCGGTGGCGAGCACCGACCCGGCGAAGCTGCCGAGCTGGAGGTAGCCCGCGTACCGGCCGCGCCGGCCGTGCGGGGCGTGTTCGGCCACCAGCAGCGCCGCGCCGCCCCACTCGCCGCCCAGGCCCAGGCCCTGGCAGAACCGCAGCAGGACCAGGGTCGCCGGGGCCCAGACGCCCCAGCTGCGGTAGCCGGGCAACGCGCCGACGGCCGCCGTGGAGAGGCCCATCAGCAGCAGCGAGATCACCAGGACGCCCTTGCGTCCGAGGCGGTCCCCGAAGTGCCCGAAGACCACGGCTCCGACCGGACGGGCCACGAACGCCACCACCGAGACCGAGAAGGACGCCAGCAGGGAGTTCGCCACGCCGAGCTTGGGGAAGAACTGGTGGCCGAAGACCAACGCCGCGGCCATCCCGTAGAGATGGAAGTCGTAGTGTTCGACGGCCGTTCCGGCCAGGGCCGCGACCGTGACGCGGGAGAGGTTCGGTGAACCCGAAGGCGCCTGGGTCCGGTCCACGGCCCGGTCCAGTGGCTGGCCGTGAATTTGCTGTGACGTGATATCAGTTGCCATTTGCCCACCATGCGACCCGGGCCGTCACGACGGAAACCGGAGTGCCACCGCCCGGGTGAAAAGCGGCAGAAGTACCGGGAGAACCATAAAAGTTAACCCAAGAAATGCTGAAGCCAGTGGAACTGGTGCGTATGCAATCCTTGTTGGTCCGGCTTCCGCTGTCCGGCCGGGCGTGATGGGCGTGGTGGCGGTTCGCGACGGCGCCCGGAGCGAGTTGGACCTCGCCGGCGTGGACAACGCGCCCACCACGCCGGCCGGTTGTCGGTCAACCGGCACCAAGCAGCGCTCCACCGGCGGGACTTGTCCGGTCCTCGGCGCGCACCCGGCGAGCGGTGCGGTGACCCGGCGCCGCTCAGTCGGCGGCGATCAGCGTCCACGGGGTGGGCCGGGCCAGCGCCAGCCGGGGCCGGCGGGCGGCCCAGTAGCGGACCGCGCCGGCCATCACCGCGGCCGGGTCCGCGACGGCGTGGGTGGGCTCGAAGGGTTCGCCCATGCTGGTGTAGCTCTGGAACATCGCCAGCAGCTTGACCGCCTGGGTCTGCAGCGGCGAGAGGTACCGCTCCGCGAGCGGCAGGAAGAACCGGTTCCAGCCGTCCACCGGGACGATCGGCGGCCGCTCGATCGGCGCCGCGCCGTGCGCCGCCCGGCACTCGTTGATGGTCCGGCAGGCGACGTCGAGCAGGGTGTCCAGTCGCAGGCTCCGTTGCCCGCCGGCGATCACCTCGGTGCGCGGGGACGACGGCGGCGTGCCGCGCACGGCGCCGGCGATCACGGCGGCGACCTGGTCCACGGGGCTGATCTCCGCACGGCCGCCGGGATCCCCGACCACCACGGCGGCCAGGCCGGAGACCAGCGCCTGCAACAGCGTGTACGGGCCGGAGAAGCGGGAGATCCCGCCGTCCGTCCGCCGTCCCACGATCAGCGGCGGCCGGACCACGGTCAGCGGTCCCCGGTGCTCCTCGCGCACGATCTCCTCGCAGACCGCCTTGGACCACTCGTAGCCGTTGCGGTAGCCGGCGAACTCCTCGCCGCGCAGGTCCTCCGGGTTGCGGGCCCCGCCGACGTAGGCGGTGGACACCTGGACGAGGTGGGTGTCGGTGTCGGCCAGGGCGAGCACCGCCCGCAGCGGTTCGATGTTGGCGGCGACGGCCTCCGAGCGGCTGAGCGTCCAGCGGGTGGAGGCCGCCGCGTGCACGATGACGTCCCAGTGCCCGGACAGCTCGGCGGGCGGCGGCTCGTGTCCGATCCGCCAGCTCACCAGGGCGGGGTCGGTCGGCCGCCGGGCGGTGCGGACGACGCTGGGCCCGCCGTCCGGACCGCTCAGCTGGTCCACCAGCTCGACGCCGACCACGCCGGTGGCACCGGTGACAAGGGTTCGCATGGGCTTCGTTTCCGGCTCGAAGGGTCGAAGGGGTGGACCGTGGGCTGCTGGGGATTCACGGCGGCGCGGCCAGCACCAGGCAGGCGTTCTGCCCGCCGAAGCCGAAGGAGTTGGAGAGCACCGGAGCGGAGGCGACGGTGCGGGGCGTGCCCGCCACCAGGTCCACCAGGTCGCCCTCCGGGCTGGCGGCGAGATTGGCGATCGGCGGGACCACGCCCCGCGCGGCACAGAGCAGCGCGATGGCGGCCTCCAACGCCCCCGAGCCGCCGATCAGATGGCCGGTGACGCCCTTGGTCGCGGTCACCGGTGGCGACTGGCCGCCGAAGCACCGCTCGATCGCGTGCGCCTCCGCGCGGTCGTTGAGCACTGTCGAGGTGCCGTGCGCGTTGATCTGGCCGATGTCGGCCGGTGTCAGGTCGGCGTCGGCGATGGCGAGGCGCATGCAGCGCTCGGCGACCTCCCCGTCGCGGTGCGGGGCGACGATGTGGAACGCGTCGCAGGTGTTCGCGTAGCCCGTGACCTCACCGAGGATCCGCGCGCCGCGGGCTCGTGCCGAGTCCCAGCGTTCCAGCAACAGCACGGCGGCGCCCTCGCCCAGCACGAATCCGTCCCGGTCCGCGTCGAACGGACGGCTGGCCAGCTCGGGGGCGGTGGTACGGGTGGACAGCGCCCGCAGCCGGGCGAAGCCGCCCATGATCACCGGAGTGACGGCCGCGTCCACGCCGCCGGCCACCGCCAGGTCGAGTTCGCCGTACCGGATCCGGCGCGCGGCCTCCCCGATGGCGGTGGTGCCGCTGGCGCAGGCGGTCGAGTAGGTGGTGCACTCGCCCTGGAAGCCGTGGCGCAGGGCGATCCGGCAGGCAGCCGAGTTGGCCATGGTCTTCGGGACGGTGTGCACCGGCATGCCCATCGGGTCGGCGTCGTGGTTCCGGGTGGTGGCCTCCATGCTCGGCAGTCCGCCGATCCCGGTGCCGATCTGCACGCCGATCCGCTCCGGCGGCAGCCCGGTCGGCGGCGGGGCCCCGCCCAGCGCGTCCGCCGCCGCGCAGAGCAGGAGCTCGGTCACGCGGTCGATCTGGTGCGCCTCGCGCCGGCTGACGTAGTCGCCGGTGTCGAACGGCGGTACCAGGCAGCCGAACCGCACCGGGAGGTCCCGCCCGGCCAGCTGCGGCACGAGCGCCGCGGCGGACCGCGCCGCCAGCACGGCGGCGAACGCCTCCTCGACGCTGTTGCCGGCCGGCGACTTCACCCCGATGCCGGTGACCGCGACGCGTTGCCGGCCGCGGGCGTCGCGGCCGCTCAAGGTCGCCCGGCCAGACGGGCGTCGAGCAGGTCGATGGCGTGGCCGACGGTCCGGGCCCGGGTCAGGTCCTCGACCTCGATCCGCAGGTTGAGCGTGCGCTCCAGGCGGGCGCCGATCTCCATCAACTCCAGGCTGTCGATGCCGTAGTCGGTCTCCAGGCTGGTCTGCTCCTGTACCTCGGCGATCTCGGTGCCGAGCACGTCGGAGATGGTCTTCCGGACGGCGATGGCGAGTTGCTCGCGGGTGGGCAAGGCGGTCACTCCTTCCGTTGGGGGCGCACGGGAACCGGCGGGTCGGGTGTGGTGCGGGCCGCGACCGCGAGCGCGGCGTCCAGGATCCCGACCGCCTCCGCGATCTCCGCCTCGGTGGCGACCAGCGGTGGCAGCAGCCGGACGGTGGTCGGCCGCCCCAGACAGGGCGAGACCAGCAGCCCGGCACCGGCCAGTTCGACCACCACCGAGCCGGCGGCCTGCGGCGTGCGGAAGTCGACCCCCCAGAGCAGTCCGCGGCCCCGCACCTCGCCGACCAACTGCGGGTGACGGCGGCCCAGTTCACTCAGCGCGGTCTCCAGGGTCTTGGCCAACTCCGCGCCATGACAGGCGAGTTCCTCGATCACGCCGAGTGCGGCCGGGAGCGCCGCACAGCTCAGCGGATGGCCGCCGAAGGTGGCGGAGTGCAGGAACGGATCGGCTGCCAGCGGTGCGTAGAGCTCCTCGGAGCAGAGCACCGCCGACAGCGGCACCACCCCGCCGCCCAGCGGCTTGCCGAGCAGCACCGCGTCCACCGGCAGGTCCTCGGCCAGCGCGACCGAGCGTTCGCCGCACCGGCGCAGGCCGCACTGGATCTCGTCGGCGATGACGAACGCGCCGTGCCGGGCGGCGTCCTGGCACCACCGCCGGAGCACCGGGACCGGTAGCGGCACGGCGCCGTTCTCGCCCTGGACGGGTTCGAAGACGACGGCGGCCACCTCGCCGGCGGCGATCTCGCGGCGGACCGCGTCGGGATCCGCCGGGTCCACATGGACCACGTCCACCGCGCAACCGAGCAGCCCCACCCGGTACAGCGGACTGTGGGTCAGCGCGAGCGCGCCGAGCGACTTGCCGTGGAAGCCGCCGTGGACCGCGATCACCCGCGCCCGCCCGGTGGCCACCCGCGCCAGCTTGACCGCCACCTCCACGGCGTCGGCGCCGTTCAACCCGAAGTACACCTTCGGCAGCGCGTTGCCGAAGTGCTCGGCGAGCCGGGCCGCCGCCTCGGCCGCGACCGGGTTGGCCAGACTCCGGGTGGAGGTCGGCATGGTGTCCAGCTGGCGGCGGACCGCCGCCAGCACGGCCGGGTGGCGGTGGCCGAGCAGGGTGACCGCGTAGGAGCCGAAGTCCAGCACCGAACGGCCGTCGGAGAGCACCACCCGGCAGCCGCCGGCGGAGGCCTCGACCGCGCCGCGCCCGGCGAACGTCCCGGTGAGGGCCAGCTTCGGGGAGAGGTGGCGGCGCAACCGGTCGAAGGCCTCGCGGGCGTCCAGCGGCGGCGCGGTCATGCCGTGGCCCCGGAACGGGGGCGGCCGGCGGTCAGCCGTTGTTCGAGCGCCGAGAGCATCTGGGCGGCGTTCTCCCGCAGCGCGTCGGCGGCCACCGGGTTGAGCATCTCGGCGAGCAGCGGGATGCCGATGTCGAACTCGACGTGCAGTGAGACGGTGCTGCCGCCGGGCGCGGGGCTGACCGCCCAGTGCCCGACGAACTCGCCCAGGTCCCCGCTGACCTGACGGAAGTCGAAGCGGCGGGCGACCGGGTCGAGCACCTCCGCCTCGCTCCAGCGCAGCACCGATCCCTTGAGCCGCACGGACCAGGCGGTGGTGCGGCGCAGCTCGTCGATCTGCTCGGTGAGGACGACCGAGTCGACGCTCTCCATGCACTCCGGGTAGCTCTCCACGTCCACCACCGCGGCCCAGGCGGCCTCGGGCGGCGCGGCGATCCGCAGGTCCACTTCAACGCACGGCATGACGGTGTCCTTCCTTCTCCGGACGGCCGGTCCGGGCCGCCTTCGTCGCCCGGGCCAGCGCGGCGGAGAGCGCGGCCGGGAGCAGTCGGCGCAGGATCGCCCGGGGCACCGGGCGCAGATGGGTCATCGCGTGGCCCTGCTCGACCAGGTGGCAGCCGAGCTCCAGCTTGGGCTCGTACGCGGTCTGGGCGAACCGGATCCGCTCGCAGCCCGCGGCGATGGCGAGCCTGATCGCCGCGTAGTGCACGTTGTGGTACAGCCGGGCGTCGTGGGCGATCCGGTAGTCCAGGCCGATCCGGGCGCCGGTGGCCCCGCCGCCGGTGAACAGGCAGAGCAGGAAGGCCACCAGACGCTCGCCCTCGAAGCAGGCGACCAGCTGTCGGCGCAGCTCGCCGTCGGCGTGCAGGGCGGCGAAGAAGGGGCCGTCCAGGACGTCCAGGGTCTGGTCGGCCCGGTCCATCACCTGGCGGTAGAGCGCGAGGACCTCGGGCAGCAGGTGCGCGAAGTCGTCGAGGACCTCGATCCGCAGCTCCGGCCGGGCCTGGAAGCGGCGGATCTTGGCGCGGGCGTTGCGTCGGGGCCTGGCCGGCAGTGCGGCCAGGTACTCCTCGAACGAGCTTCGTGCCAGAGGGAGTTCGGTGTCCGGCAGGCTCGGCAGGAAGAAGAAGCCGGAGCTCTCCAGGGCCGGGCGCAGCGGGTCGAGCTCCATGGGAGTGAAGTCCTTGAACACCACGGTGCCCAGCCGCTGCCGCCGGGCGAAGCCCAGGGTCGCGGCCACCAGCAGCCGGCACAGCTCCGGGGGCGGCGGGTCGGGCGCGAGCAGGTGGCCCTGGCCGAGCAGGTTCCCGCAGAACAGCATCGGCACCCGGAGCAGCCGGGGGAGGAGGCGCCTGACCGGCGCCAGCAGCCGGCGTTCGCGCGGCCCGACGACGGCGTCGAGCCGCAGCTCGCGGAAGAGGCAGAGCGGTAGCACGGCGGCCACCTCGCCATCTCGACGCGCCGTCAGGTAGGCGTAGCCGTCGGGGCCGATGGAGCTGCGTTCCATGGCGCCGAAGACCGCGCGGGACCACATCGGGTCGTCGGCGGGAGCCAGTCGCTGCCAGACCTCCGGCGGCAGCGAGTCGATGCCGGACAGCACCTCGACCTGGTAGCCGCTTCGTTCCACGGGGATCACCTGCTCGGGGTCGTCGGGTGGCGTCTCAGGGGGCGATCGGCGGTCAGCCGATCCGCAGCGGCCGCCCGTCGAGGAACTCCCGCAGCGGCGGGCCCATCCGGCTGCGGGACGGTGGGTGGAAGCCGAGCGCGGCCGCGGCCGAGGCCAGGTACGCGCCGTCGGGTGAGCTGATGAACGCCATGCCGCCCAAGGCCGCCAGGCAGGCCCGGCTGGTGCGCGCGATGGCCTCCTGCGCCGCGTAGCGCGCCGTCAGGGCGGCGACCAGCAGCCGGTCGTCCCACTCCTCGTCGGCCATGGCACGCGCGACCGCCTCGACCGAGAGCATCGCCGCCTCGACGCCCACGGTGAACGGGGTGGGGTCGTCCCCGGCCCCGCCCGGTCGGTCGAGCACCCGCTCGACCAGGGCGCTGGCCACCCCGAGGTAGCCGGCGGTCAGCAGCAGCTCGAACCAGAGGAATCCGGCGATGTTCAGGTCGTCGGGGACGGCGTCGGCGCTGACCTCGGTGACCACCACCATCTGCTCGTCCAGCTCGACCTCGGTGAGGACGACCTGCTCGCTCTCGGCCCCGGCCAGGATCGGCGTCCGCCAGAACGGCCGCACCTGGAGACCGGGTGTCCCGGCCGGAATCACCGCGACGGCGAGCCGGTCGACGCCGTCCTCGCCGGCCAGCGCCACCGAGGCGGTCAGCAGGTCCATCGAACGCGCCAGGCTGCACGGCATCTTGCTGCCGTTCAGGACCACCTGCCCGTCCCGGCGCACGGCGGTGATGTGCGGCCGCAGGATGTTCTGACCGGTGTTGCCCTCGGCGAAGCCGGAGGCGAGCAGCAGCCGCTCCTTGGCGATCGCCTCCAGCAGCAGCCCTTCCAGGCCGGTGCCGTACTCGGCGGCCCGGACCAGCCCGGCGACCGAGAAGTGGTGCATGGTGCTGGCCACCGCGAGTGACGGGCAGCGGGCGCCGACGGCGCGCTGCACCCGGACGGCCTGCAGCGGGGTGGCGCCGATCCCGGCGGTCCGCGCGGGGACCAGCAGCGCGGGGCCGCCGGCCTCGCGGAACGCGCGGATCGCCGGACTCGGGGAAGTCTCCAGTTCCTCCAGCGGGTAGCCCGCGAGGGTCTCGTCCAGACCGGGGAGCAGGGCTTCCAGGGTGGCGCGCTCTGTGCGCAGGAAGTTCACGGGCGGGTCCCTTCGCGGGAGTCGGCCAGGGTCGGAGGTCACGTCCTGGACGGGATTCAGCCGTTGGTGAGCAGGGCCAGCTCCTTGAGGGAGCGCAGACTGATCGAGGCGCGCCGCACCGGCGGTCGGGCCAGCGCGAGCCGGGGAAACCTGCTCAGCAACTGGCCCACCAGCGCGACCCCTTCGATCCTGGCCAGCGCGGCGCCGAGGCAGTAGTGCGGGCCGGCGCTGAAACTGAGCACCCTGGTGTCCGGCCGCCGCACGGTGAAGCTGTCCGGGTCGGGGTGCCGCCGCGGATCGCGGTTGGCGGCGGCCAGCACGGTGGTCACGTTGGCCCCCTGGGGAATCCGCGTCCCGCCGACCTCCACGGGCTCCGCCGCGACGCGCTCGGTCATCTGCACCGGGGTGTCCCAGCGGAGCGACTCCTCGACCGCCGCGCCGGCCAACTGTGGCTGGGCACGCACCAGTTCCAGTTGCTCGGGGTGGGAGAGCAGGGCGAAGACGGTCAGTCCGAGCATCGCCGTGGTGGTCTCGAACCCCGCGACGAAGGTCAGCAACAGGGTGTCCGTCAACTCCGCCTCGGTGAGCGGGAGGTCCTCCGCGTCGGAGGCCGCCAGCAGCGCGCTGGTGAGGTCATCGGCCGGACGCAGCCGCCGTTCGCGCAGCAGGACGGTGAGGTACTCGCGCAGGGCGAGCACGGCCCGGTCCGCGCCGTGCCAGTCCTCGGCGGTGCGGACCGGCTCGAGCAGCCGGCTGGCGTCCTGGCCGAGCCGGTGGAACCGTGCCTGGTCGGCGGGCGGCACGCCGATCAGCTCACCGATCACGGCGACCGGCAGCGGATAGCCCACCAGCTCGGGGAAGTCGGCGACGCCGCCGGCCGCGGTGGCGTCGGCGAAGCGGTCCAGCAGGCCCGTGGTGATCTCCTCGACCCGGGCCCGCAGCGCGGTCACCCGACGGGCGCTGAACGCGCCGGCGACCAGCCGCCGCAGCCGCCCGTGCACGGAGCCGTTGCTGCGCAGCATCGAGGAGTAGAAGAAGTCCGCGGCCGGGTGCTCCCGCCAGTCGGGCAGCTCGCGCTCACACCAGTCGAGGTCGGGGGCGAGGAACCGCGGGTCGGTCAGCACCGACTGGCAGTCGGTGAACCGGGTCAGGCAGTAGGTGTCGAGGGTCTTGCTGTGGTGGACCGGCTCGATCCGTCTCAGCTCGGCCAGCGCGTGGTAGGGATCCTCCCGGCCGGCCGGGGAGAAGATCGAGAATAACAGTGACTCTGGATCCATCGGACCCGCCTTCGGATTCCATCGCGGAAGCTGTGACGATCGACTGCGAATCGCCGGAATTCCGGCGGTCCGAGGGAATCCACATGCCATGCGGCTTCCGTCTCGAGCAGGATATCCAAACGCCTTGCCGGGCGCCATGAAACAGGCGTGCGACCAGGCTTTTGAGCGATTTTCCGCTTTTCTCGGAGCCGGTCCGGATCGTGACCGAACTTCGGATGATCGCGGCGGGATCCCGCGCTCGGCGCGACGTCACCGGCGGCGACCGGTGGCCGCGCGGCACGAAACGGTCGAGGCGGGCCGGCTGGCCGCCGGCCCGATGTCGTGGTCCCGGCCGGGCCGGCGGCGGGGCGGCTGGCAACTCGTGGTCGCTCAGCGGGACGCGCCCTGATCCGTCACCTGGACCAGGGCAGCACCCCGGGGCGGCTCGGCTGCGAACCGGGATCGTCGGATTCGCGACCTGGGCCTGGTCGGCCGTGGGCTCCGCCCGTTCCTCGGCTGCCGCTCCCTCACCCGGGGCTACACCGAGGACCGTGTTGTCGCCCACTCGTGCTGTGGCGGGAAGCCGACCTGGGCCGGCGCATCGCTGGAGCGCTGGCTCCGGGTCGCGGCCTTGCAGCGTGCCACAGCTGGGGGAGTCGAGCTGTACGGGCGCTGGAGCATGATCGCGTCGCATCGGTTCGTCACGGTCAACCCGCGCGCCGGCGCGGCGAGTTCGTAGCAGGCGATGACCGCACCGCCGGCGGTGGCGATCGAGATGTACGGTCGGTCGAGCCGGCGGCGAACCTCCAACCGGGCACCGGTCAGATGCCTCGGCACCGCGTAGGAGTTTCCCTGGTACCGGACCAGGCCGTCGGCGCTGACGGTGCTGGTCGAACAGACCCACAGCGGAACCGGTTTGTCGGGAAGGGGGAGCAGCGGTCCGTTGCCGGCCACCTTCTGGCCGGCGACACAGAGGTGGCTGCCGAGTCTGCCGGCCGTGTCCATGCAGGCCGCGAGCTGGTCGAGGGTGCGCTGCGCGGCCTGGACGCTACCGCCGGCGGCCACCGTGCCCGACCACCAACGCCGGATGGTCGCACGGATCGCGCCGCACGCCGCACAGCGCCCCCCGCCGGGCGGCCCGGCCAGGACGCGGACGCCGTAGTGCCTGGCGACGGCGGCGAACGGCGGAGCCACCTTGGCACTGTCCGCCGAGAACACGGCGGTGGCCCGGTCGAACACCCAGCAGCCCGGAGTGCCGCCCAACCGTCTCAGGACCTGGTCGATGGCCTCGGCGAGGTGCGCGAGGTCGACGCCCTCCGCCAGGGCCGCCCGCCACCGGCCGGAGTGTGGAAGCAGACCGACCAGCAGATGGGCCCGATCGGCCCGGCCCCAGCCCGGCGGCGACTCCGGGAGCTCGACCCAGTCGAACCGCACGGTTGCCTCGGACGGTGCGGAGGCGACCGCTTCACCCTCGTGTGTGCGCCCGGCGCACTCCGGGCAAGGGGGGCGCAGGCCTTGGTTGCGCAGGACGCGCGTGAAGGTGGAGTACGCCCCCGGGTAGCCCAGCTCGACGATCTCGGTGTAGAGGCAGCGGGCCGGCAGATGGGGGTCCTCCGCCAGCCGCTGGCGGCAGTACGAGAGATATCTCAGTGATTCGTCCTGGGCCGTTCTGCGCTTCTCCGGAACACGTCTGCCCTTGACGTAGGAGCTAACCGTCTTGCGATCCCGTCCGAGTCGGCGGGAGATCTCCGCAATGGACCAGCCCTGGTGATTCAGCGCCAGTAGCTCGAGGTACTCGTCCAAGGTCAGCATGTAACCGTCCTCAGCCCTTTCGTGATCGTCACCAGAAAAATCGTGCGACCTTTTCGCTGGAGGTCCGAACCGTAACACGGATGACATCCGCTTGGAAGGTGAAAAAACGCTTCTTCTGTTGTCTTGGCCGGGTATTTTCGTAGAGCGCGTCGAGCATTGCATATCGAACGACACGGCATCCGGGCAAACCAGACGAGGAAGCCCGGAAGGGCGCCACCTCGCGCCACCCCGGTGGAATTTTGGTGAGCGTGCCTGGAGCCCATATCAAACGACTCGGGTAGGCCTCAGAAACCAACGTCGAGGGCCCTCGTTGGTGAGGTGTGAACGCACTTCGACCGGCTTTCGTGCCGACTCTTCGTTATCGTGAACCGGTCACCAGCTGTGGCAGGTGGCTCTTTGTCCCGGATCGCAGGAACATGGCCGGCGACGTCAGTACCGGATATCTCAGCAGAAACGGCGTGCGAGTGCCGCTCCCGTACACGTCGGGTCTGCTGGCCGATTTCATGCGAGAAATTCGTGAGATGGAAGAGGAATTCGCGGTCCGCTGCGGTGCGCGCCCCTCCGCGGTCGAAGGTGACGGAACGGTCGCCGTTCCGCCGGTGAGCGTCTGCTGAAAGGAGAACGATCAAACATGACGGACGACATAAGAGAGTGGTTCGGCCACACCGCCCAGCTGGGTGGTCACTCGCTGGGGGAGGAGCTCTTCCTCGATCAGCTGGACTGGTCCTGGGGGGAGGTCGACCACACCTGGTTCCGCGCGACCGACGACCGGCTTCGGGAGGATCCGCCGCCCGGGTCCGGCGCCGCCGGCGAGGCCGCGGCTGCCGAAACGGCTCCGCCGTCCTGGTTCGCGGAGCAGGTGTCCGGGGCGCGTTCCACGCAGCACCGGCCGGCTGGGAGACCGTCGCCCCGGCACCGGCAACCGGCCTGGTTCTCGGGGGTTTCCTGGACTCGTGTCATCGGATCCCTGTTCGGTCTGCTGACGGCGCTGACGGTCACCGTGGTCTGCCTCCTGGACTGGCTGTTCACCTATCACCCCCTGCAGGATGTCGCATCGGCGCGGACGCCACGCGGGCTTTCCCAGCTCTGGCCGTTAATCGTTTACGGACCGTGGCTCACCGGTTGTCTTTCCGTCCTGCGCACCGCCCTGGACCGGCGGCGCGCCGCCCATTCCTGGGCGGTGGTCGTCGTTTTCTCCGGCGTCGCCACCGGCCTCTGCATCTTCGACGTCCACCGCACGGCGGCGGACGTCATCGTGGCCGGCCTGCCGCCGATCACCGGAGTCATCTCGCTCCATCAGCTGGTGCGGCAGCTGTCCGGTAACCAACCGCCGGCGAAAAGGCCGATCGGCCGCCGCCGCTCCCACCGGGCGCGGCGCTAGCACCCGACGAGTGGAGCGGTCGCCGTGCGGGTGGCGGCCGGCGAGCTCGGAAAAGGCCTGCCCCCCTCTGGGCGGCAGGCCTCCGGCAGGCTACGCCCCCCCGATTATTCGCAGATAGCGATGGACCACGAGCGAGACCCCGATGGGCGGGCGGAGACTTCGTTGATCACCGACCTCCGGGATCGGTCCCACGGCTGGAGTCGAGCGTGCCCGAGCACCTCCGTAGTCCAGGCGAATGGCCTCCGCGACCAGCTCGGCCAGCGAGCCACCGTCCGAGGAGTAGTCGTATTTAATGTGCACTCTGCCATTCTCCTCTGCCGTCGTCCCGTCATGACTCACCATGAGAAACCCTGGCAAAGATCTATGGCATATGCCGACCCGGACCGTTATGAAAACGAGATCTACTGGGAGATCAATCCGGCGCCTCGCCGAGCCGTTGGCCGTGACCTCTACGGGCCCGGTAGAGGATTCGGTGGGAGCGCGCGGCGGCGCTGCGTCAGGCCACCCTGATGCCGAAGGTCACCGTCCGGACCTTGGCGTCCGGGTCGTCGGGGTTGGTGACGGTCGCCATCCCGCCGGACAGCTTCGAGTGCGCCGGCACGGTCGGCGACACCCGCGCCGGCACGAGCACGGCGGCCGTCCGCTGGTTGCCGAGGCCCGAGGGGAAGGCGCAGGTGACGGAGGTGCCGGTCAGGTTGCTCAGGCAGCCGGCGGGGAAGAAGCGTCCGGTGGCGACGACGTTCTGGGGCAGCGTGACGCTGACGGTGAAGGAGTTGCCGGTCGCGTTCGGCCCCTCGTTGACCAGCAGTACGCGCACCGTCAGGTTGCCGCCCGCGGGTACCGGATCGGGGTCGATGTGCGCGACGTAGACCCGTGACTTCTTCGCCGCCGCACGGCCGTCCGTCGGGACAGTCGCGTCCGCGGTCGGGGCCGCCGTCAGGACGCAGGCCGTCAGTACCGTCCAGAGCAGCGCTCGGCGGAGCTGACCTGAGCTGCGGGTCATGATGAACACCTGTCTTTCCGAGAGTTCGATCGCGCGGGCGCGGGTGCGGACGTCCCGGGTTCGCCGAGGTACCCGGGCGGGGTGGGCGAGGTCCTCATCGCCACACCTGGACGTAGTGAGCGGAGAAGCTGATCGGGTTGTTGCTCTGTGGTGCCGGGTGGTAGGTTCCGGCGCAGATCGAGAGGTTGAGGATGATGTAGGCGGAGAAGGACGTCCCCACGCCCTTTCCGTCGGAGAAGACCTTGACGCCGTTGACGTACCAGTCCACCGAGTTGGCGCCGTAGAGCGCGCCGATCTTGACCCACTTGCCGTAGCCGACCGCGCTGGAGTTGGTGTAGTAGTCCTGCGCCGCGTTGATGTGGTTGGTGAGCTCCAGCAGGTTGGGGTTGTCGGGGTGGTACTCGTACTTGTCGATCTCGGTGTCGCCGTTCTTCCAGCTCCACAGGGCGGGCCAGGCGCCGTAACTCGACGGCATCAGCACGTACCCCTCGATGTAGTCGTTGGTCCTGACCTGGAAGCCCTGGGTCGACCCCTCCGTCGTGATCAGCCCGGTGGTCCACGCCTTCTTGCCGTTCGCCAGGACGGTGGAGCTGGGCTGTGCGGTGAAGGTGACGGTGCCGCCGCCGGAGGCCACCGCACTCGGGTTCAGAAGGTCGAGCTTGTCGTCGTTCGGGTTGCTGTTGCCGTACTGGTAGGCGCTGGTCGTGTTGGCCACCCAGCGGCTGCCGAAGACGATCGGGGAGGTGAACTCCTCGTCGAAGGCGAGGGACTTCCCCGCCGTGGGCGTCCCCGGCGTGCCCCCTGAGGCGACGGTCAACGTGAGTGAGGGGAGGTTGTGGTAGCCGGCCGCGTCCTTGTAGTAGCCGAACTCCGTGTAGCTGCCGGCCGGGAAGGTCTGCGAGCCGGTGACCAGCGTGTAGCCGCTCGGGCAGATCGAGACGGTGCCGGTCGAGCCCGGGAAGTCGAAGTTGTTGCCGGACGAGTCCCGGACCGCGACGCCGAGTTGGAGGACCGTGACACACGCGGACGAGTGCACCCGCAGGGTGGCGGTGACCGGGGTGTTCGGCGCGGCACTGGTGGGTGTGAGGCTGTCCTGGGTGATGGTGGTCGCGGCACCGGCGCGACCGGGGAACGCGAGGACGAGCAGCAACGCGGCGGCCAGCATCGCGATCCGGTTCGTGAACCGCATGGTTCTCCCTTCGTAGGACGGACATGTCGCATTCACCGGGCGTCTGCATCGTCAGCCGTTCCGGCGCGTTCGGCAGCGGTGAGCGCTCAGCTGCACACGTTTTCATGCTGGCAAGTGCGACTTCGGCATTGACGTCTGACGGGAAAATCCTCATATCATCCGAGGCTGCGTCCGGGCTCGCGCGAAATGGTCCGGGGCCAGGGGAAGTCGAGGGCACGGTCCGGCCGGGCCGGGCGGCGCGGCCAAGTGGCCGGTCAGGCTTGGACCTTCGACGTCCCCGGGCCGGAGGTGGTGAACGCCGGCCGGTGCAGCGCCTCGGTCAGCGACTCGCGCCAGTCGGGTGGTTCGGCGATCCCGACCGTCGCCCAGCGGGCATGGCCGAGGACGCTGAACGCGGGCCGCCGGGCGGGGCGGGGGAAGGCCGCCGAGGTGGTCGGACGGACCCGGTCGGGGTCGAGGCCGGCGAGCTCGTAAGCCGTGCGGGCCAGCTCGTACCAGGTGGTGCGACCGGACGCCGAACCGTGGTAGACGCCGGGCGGAGCCTGGTCGGTGCGGCCGAGCGCGACCAGCGACCGGGCCAGATCGCGTGTCCAGGTGGGCTGTCCGTGCTGGTCGGCGACGACGTCGATGGTGTCACGTCGGGCGGCCAGGCCAAGGACGGTCGTGACGAAGTTGCGGCCGTGCTCGCCGTACAGCCAGGCGGTGCGGACGACGTACCCGGTGTCGGGCAGGAGCTCGGCGACCGCCCGTTCACCGACCAGCTTGCCGCGGCCGTACGCGTTGATCGGGCTGGTGGGGGCCGACTCGGGATAGGGCTCGGTGGCGTCGCCGGACAGCACGTAGTCGGTGGACACCTGCAGCAGGCGGGCTCCGGTCGCCCGACAGGCGAGCGCCAGTTGGCGAACTGCCCCTCCGTTGACAGCGGTTGCCGCGACCTCGGCACTCTCGGCGGCGTCCACGTCCGTCCAGGCGGCACAGTTGATCACCACGTCGTGGTCGGCGACGGCGCGGTGGACGGCCTCCGGATCGGTGATGTCCAGCGCCGCGCGGTCGAGTGCGGTGGTCCGCTCGTCCGCCAGCAGGGTTCGCAGCTCGCGGCCGAGCATCCCGCCGGCGCCGGTCAGCAGCCAGCGGGTCACGACAGAGCCGCCCGGGCCTTCAACGGCTGCCACCAGGCGCGGTTGTCGACGTACCACGCGACGGTATCGGCCAGGCCCTCCACGAAGGAGATCCGCGGCCGGTAGCCGAGTTCCTGTCGGATCCTGCTGAAGTCCAGGGAGTAGCGCCGGTCGTGCCCCTTGCGGTCGGGCACCTGCCGGACCATCTGCCAGCCGTGCCCGGTGGCCTCCAGCAGCAGGCCGGTGAGCTCCTTGTTGGTGATCTCGGTGCCGCCGCCGATGTGGTAGACCTCGCCGGCCCGGCCGCCGTGCAGCACCAGCTCGATGCCACGGCAGTGGTCGGAGACGTGCAGCCAGTCGCGCACGTTGCCGCCGTCACCGTACAGCGGTACCTGCCTGCCGTCGATCAGGTTCGTGATGAACAGCGGGATCAGCTTCTCCGGGAACTGGTGGTGACCGTAGTTGTTGGAGCAGCGGGTGACCGACACGTCGAGGCCGTGGGTGCGGTGGTAGGCCAGTGCCAGCAGGTCGGATCCGGCCTTCGAGGCGGCGTACGGCGAGTTGGGGGCGAGGGGCGACTCCTCGGTCCAGGAACCGTCGTCGATGGAGCCGTAGACCTCGTCGGTGGAGACCTGGACGAACTTGCTGACGCGATGCCGGACGGCGGCGTCCAGCAGCACCTGGGTGCCGACCACGTTGGTCCGCACGAACGGTGCCGCTCCGGAGATCGAGCGGTCGACGTGCGTCTCGGCGGCGAAGTGGACCACCGCGTCGTGACCCGACATCACGTCGTTCACCGTCCGCGCGTCGCAGATGTCGCCGTGAACGAAGGCGTATCCGGGGAGACCGGCCACCGGCGCCAGGTTCTCCCTGACGCCCGAATAGGTGATTTTGTCCAGGACGGTAATGGCGGCCCGGGGATCTGCTTCCAGTAGGCGACGGACGAACTCGGAACCGATGAAACCGGCACCGCCGGTGACCAGGATGCGCATGGTGGCGAAGTCTAGCTCGACTCCGGATAGCCGACATGAATCACCGTCAGCAGACTTCCGATCGACCGTCGGCGCACTACGCTGCCCTGCCATGCGAGGAATCCTGCTGGCCGGTGGCACCGGCTCGCGACTCTGGCCGGTGACCCGATCGGTGTCCAAACAACTGCTGCCGGTCTTCGACAAACCGATAGTATACTATCCACTTTCTACTCTGGTGATGGCCGGAATCAGTGAAGTCCTGATCGTCACCACGCCCGAGGACCGGCCCCAGTTCCGCCGACTGCTCGGCGACGGCGAACAGTTCGGCCTCCGCCTCGAGTACGTCGTACAGGGGAGCCCGGGGGGCATCGCCCAGGCGTTCCTGCTCGCCGCGGAGTTCATCGGCGGCGAGGCGGTCGCCCTCATCCTGGGCGACAACATCTTCCATGGCAGCGGGCTCGGCACCCGGCTGGCCCGGCAGGCGGACCTGAAGGGTGGTCGGGTCTTCGCGTACCCAGTCGCGGACCCCTCGGCGTACGGCGTGGTGGAGTTCGACGAGGCGGGCCAGGTGCTCTCCATCGAGGAGAAGCCGAGCCGGCCGAGGTCCAGGTACGCGGTTCCCGGGCTGTACTTCTACGACAACCGGGTGGTCGACATCGCCCGGGGTCTCCGCCCCAGCCCCCGTGGTGAGTTGGAGATCACCGATGTCAACCGCAGGTACCTGGAGCTGGGGGAGCTCTACGTCACCCGGCTCGACCGGGGCACGGCCTGGCTCGACACCGGCACCTTCGTCTCCATGGTCCAGGCCTCGGAGTTCGTCCGGGTGATCGAGGAGCGTCAGGGCTTCAAGGTCGGCTGTGTCGAGGAGGCGGCCTGGCGCGCCGGGCTGATCAGCGACGCCCAACTACAGCTGCTGGCCGAGCCGTTGCTCAAGAGCGGATACGGCCGGTATCTGCTCGATCTGCTGGAGGAGGACAGGCAGTGCGCATCCGTGAGCTGACCATCGAGGGTGCCTTCGAGGTCGTCCCGCAACTCCACGGCGACCAGCGGGGACTGTTCACCGAGTGGTACAGGTTCGATCGGCTGGCCGAGGCGGCGGGCCGGTCGCTGCGACTCGCCCAGGCCAACCTCTCGGTGTCCTCCCGGGGTGTGGTGCGCGGTATCCACTTCGCCGACACGCCGCCAGGGCAGGCGAAGTACGTGACCTGCGTGCGCGGTGCGGTGCTGGACGTGGTGGTCGACCTGCGGGTCGGTTCGCCCACCTTCGGTCGCTGGGAGGCCGTCCGGCTCGATGACGTCGAGCGCCACGCGGCCTTCCTGCCGGAGGGGTTGGGGCACGGGTTCTGCGCGCTCACCGACGTCGCCACGTTGAGCTACCTGTGTTCGGCGACGTACAACCCGGCCGCCGAACACGCGGTGCATCCGTTCGACGCGGAACTGGGTATCGAGTGGCCCGGCACGACGCCGCTGCTCTCCGCCAGGGACGCCGCGGCGCCGACCATGGCCGAAGCGGCGGCGGCCGGACTGCTGCCCTCCTACGAGGTGTGTCGGTCCTACCTGGCTTCGCCCAGCCACCTCCCGTGACGGGGCGGGGCCTGCGGGTCTGACATTTCAACAGCCCCCGCGACACGCAAGGGCGTTGTCGTTCGCGATGGGGAAAAAGGGCGATTCTCCGCACGGCCCGGCGCACGTCGGAGAATTTCGTCGGGGCTGACCGGGTGATCTACTGAAGGCGGAGCTCCGGTGCCACCGCAGGCCGGTGGTGCGCACACATAATTTCCTTGCTCGGCAAGCACTGCAGTGCCCGTGCGCGGTCGTGAACTTTTATGCGTGGCCTGCGTGTTCACTCTCAGTTCTGCAGGAAGGCACGGAATGAAGAAGAATTCGCTCCGCAGATCTCATATCAGGGCCGCCACCATGGTATCGGCGGCGAGTGCGCTGGCCATGGTGGTCAACCTGGCCTCGACGACGATCGCGGTGGCCGAGGCGATCGAGAAGCCCGGTGTCCACCACACTCACGTGGTGCCGGGCCCGAACGGCGCCCTGAGCGCCGACATCGCCCACCGCGCGGCGCAGCTGCTCAGGCAGGACGACCCGCCAGGGCGTGATCACCATGAGCGTCCGGGGCCGCAGGGTCCCCAGGGCGTCCCCGGTGCGCAGGGCCCCCAGGGCAACAGCGGCCCGCAGGGGGTTGCGGGGATCGCGGGCCCGCAGGGCCCGCAGGGAGTCACGAGCGTCGGTGGTGGGCCGGGCCCGCAGGGGTCCCAAGGGTCGCAGGGCTTCCAGGGCGGCCCCGGGCCGCAGGGTGCTCAGGGCAACACGGGTGGCCCGGGTCCTCAGGGTGGCATCGGTCCGCAGGGTTTCCAAGGTTTCCAGGGTGGCCCCGGTGTGCAGGGTGGGCCCGGTGTGCAGGGTGCTCAGGGTGACACGGGTGACACCGGTCCGCAGGGTTTCCAGGGTGGGCCCGGTGTGCAGGGTGCTCAGGGTGACACGGGTGACACCGGTGCGCAGGGCGGCCCCGGTCCGCAGGGTTTCCAGGGTGGCCCCGGGGTGCAGGGTGGGCCCGGTGTGCAGGGTGCTCAGGGTGACACGGGTGACACCGGTCCTCAGGGTGGCATCGGTCCGCAGGGTTTCCAGGGCGTCCCCGGTGTGCAGGGTGGCATCGGTCCGCAGGGTTTCCAGGGTGGTCCCGGGGTGCAGGGTGGGCCCGGTGTGCAGGGTGCTCAGGGTGACACGGGTGATACCGGTCCTCAGGGTGGCATCGGTCCGCAGGGTTTCCAGGGTGACCCCGGTGTGCAGGGTGGCCCCGGTCCGCAGGGTTTCCAGGGCTTCCAGGGTGGTCCCGGTGTGCAGGGTGGGCCCGGTGTGCAGGGTGCTCAGGGTGACACGGGTGATACCGGTCCCCAGGGCGGCATCGGTCCGCAGGGTTTCCAGGGTGGCCCCGGGGTGCAGGGTGGGCCCGGTGTGCAGGGTGCTCAGGGTGACACGGGTGACACCGGTCCTCAGGGCGGCATCGGTCCGCAGGGTTTCCAAGGTGACCCCGGTGCGCAGGGTGGCCCCGGTCCGCAGGGTTTCCAGGGTTTCCAGGGTGGCCCCGGTGTGCAGGGTGGCCCCGGTGTGCAGGGTGCTCAGGGTGACACGGGTGACACCGGTCCTCAGGGTGGCATCGGGCCGCAGGGTTTCCAGGGCGTCCCCGGTGCGCAGGGCGGCATCGGTCCGCAGGGTTTCCAGGGCGACACCGGAGTTGGCGGCGTCGCGGGCCCGGCCGGCCCGCAGGGTCTCTCGGGTCCCGCTGGTCCGGCAGGTGTCGCGGGGCCGGCAGGTGACGCAGGCCCGGCAGGTGAAGCAGGCCCGGCAGGCCCGCAGGGCCTCTCCGGTCCCGCTGGTCCGGCAGGTGTCGCGGGGCCGGCAGGTGAAGCAGGCCCGGCAGGTGAAGCAGGCCCGGCCGGCCCGCAGGGTTTCCAGGGCGTCCCCGGTGCGCAGGGTGGCATCGGTCCGCAGGGTTTCCAAGGCGACACGGGCGTCCAGGGTCCGCAGGGTTTCCAGGGCAATACGGGCGTCCAGGGTCCGCAGGGCACCAGCGCCGGGGCGCAGAGCCAGGTCGTCACGGGTCCTCAGGGCATCACGAGTATCGCCACGTGTCCGGCCGGCACCTTCGCCATCAGTGGTGGCTTCTCCAACCCCGGCAGCGCCACCATCCTCTCCAACGGTCCGGTTGGCGGTTCGCCGGCCACCGGCTGGCAGGTGACCTCCGTCCTCACCCCCGTCACCGCGTTCGCGGTGTGTACTCCGTAGCCAGTCGCACGTAGTGACGCCATGCCAGCCATCCGTGGTGAGCATGACGGCAGTGAGCGGTGGTGCCCCGGGTTCTCCTCCGGGGCACCACCGCCATGACCGCCGCTCTCCTGGCGGGCCGAGTCGTCCTATCCGACATCCGACATCCGACATCCGACGAACGAGGTGAACCGTGAAGCGAACTCGACTGTGGACAGGACTCGCCGCGGCAGCCGTCGCCGCCAGTTCGGTGATCGGCTGGGTGCAACTGTCCAAGGCGGACCCCTCCACCAGGAAGGTGGTGTCGTCCCGTCCCCCGACCTCCGCCGACCGGGCGCAGGCGGACGCCTTGCTCCAAGCAGCCGTCCAGCAGGGGCAGATCCATGATCTCGCCGGCGCGGCACGGACCCTCAAACGCGTGCTGGAGCTGGACGCCGGCAACAAGCGGGCCTGGTACAACCTCGGCGTCATCGCCCAGCGCGACAACCGCACGGCCGACGCCCGGGCGGCCTACGACAGTGCCCTGAAGTCCGACCCGAACTACGAACCGGCCCTCTACAACAAGGCGATCCTGATCGAGCCGAGCGACACCGATCAGGCTGTCGCGATCTTCCGGCGGATCGTGGCGGCGGACCCGAAGGCCGCCACCGCCTACCTGAACCTGGGACAGGCCCTGGCGAAGCAGGGCCGGGACGACGAGGCCCAGGGCGCCTTCGGCCATGCCGTCGAAGTCGATTCGTCGCTCCAACAGCTCGTGCCGGACAAGTTCCGGAACGCCACGAGTGCAGCACCGTCACCGACAACAGAGAGCCACTCAGGCAGGTAGCAACAGATGACGTCGTCAGCGACACCGAAGTTCTCCGTCTTCACCCCCACCCACCGACCGCGCTTCCTGGACGACTGCCTCGCGAGTCTGCAGGCGCAGACCTGCCCGGACTGGGAGTGGGTGGTGCTGCTCAACAACGGTGCGCGGTGGCGCCCGGAACACCCCGACGACCGGGTCCGGGTGGAAGTCTCGGACGATCTCAGGGGCGTCGGAGCGGCCAAGCGCCGAGCCTGCGAACTCGCGCGCGGCGAGATCCTGGTCGAGCTCGACCATGACGATCTCCTGGCCAGGGACTGCCTGGCGGAGCTGGCGAGAGCCTTCGACGCGAACCCCGAGGCCGTCCTCGTCTACAGCAACACCGCCCAGATCACCGAGGACGGCGGCCGGGACGACACGCGTTTCAACGCGGAGCACGGCTGGCAGTACGAGGAGGTGGACGTCGACGGTCGCCGGTTCCTGCAGGCGATCTCCATGGCGCCCACGCCGCACAACGTGTCGTACATCTGGTACGCCCCCAACCACGTACGGGCGTTCCGCAGGGACGTGTACCAGCAGGTCGGCGGGTACGACGCGACCCGTACGGTGCTGGACGACCAGGACCTGATGTGCCGTCTCTTCCAGGCGGGCGACTTCCACCACATCCCGCGCTGTCTGTACCTGCAGCGGATGCACGCCGCCAACACCCAGCGCGACGAGGAGGTCAACGCGCACATCCAGCGGGAGACCGTCGCGCTGTACGACAAGTACGTGGAGGCCAACGCGCTCGCCTGGACGAAGCGGCGCGGACTGCTCGCGCTGGACCTGGGCGCGGCGCACCGCAAGCCGGCCGGCTATCTGGGGGTGGACCAGTACCCGGGGGACGGTGTCGACATCGTCGCGAAGCTGCCGGACCGGCTGGACCTGCCGGACGACTCGGTCGGTCTGGTCCGCGCGGTGGACTTCCTGGAGCACGTGCCGGCGAAGATTCCGTTGATCAACGAGTTGTACCGCCTGCTGGCACCGGGTGGCATGCTGCTCACGCTGACGCCGAGCGCCGACGGGCGTGGGGCGTACCAGGATCCGACGCATGTCGCGTTCTACAACGAGAACTCCTTCTGGTACTACACCGATGACCAGTACCGGGTCTTCGTGCCGGAGATCCAGGCCCGGTTCCAGAATTCACGGTTGGTCACCTACTACCCGACGGAGTGGCACTCCAGGAACAACATCTCCTACGTACTGGCCAATCTGATCGCGATGAAGAACGGCGCCGAGCGGTGCGGCGGGCTCCTGTTGGTGTGATCCCCTGAGCGGGGCGACGTTCCGAGGCGGCGGGGACCCGTGGGGCGGCCGGTGCACGCACCCGGTCCCCGCGCCGTGCCGAGGGCGCCGTGCCGGTCGACCGTTCCGCGGAGCCACCGGTCGCCGGTCCGGCGGATTTTCTGACCCGCCGTGCGCGGGAGGCTTGCGCTGCCCGGTAAACGGGCACCTTGAAGCTGGAGGCGGCCGATGCGTCGGACCCCACGCCGGCGCTGTCACCGGCCGCCTCCCAGCGCGTCCCCTGGCCGTCCTCGGCGCCGGGTCTTCTGATGCCCCGTCGACAGCCCCTGCCCACGCCGCCCCCGGAGCCGGTGTGGGTCGTCTCCGTCCACCGTCTGTCAGCACCGGGAGCCCGCAGCATGATCGACCACCAACCCCAACCCGGGGACATCGGACTCACCACCATCACCGGCGCCGTCGGCCGGGCGATACGCGTCGGCCAGTGGCTCAACCGCGACGGCTTCGCCAACTACGAGCACGCGTTCGTCGTACTCGACGACGAGACCCTGATCGAGGCCGAGCCCGGCGGCGCCGTGATCCGCCCGCTGACCGAGTACCAGGACCGTCATGTGCTCTATGCGTCACCAGAGTTGACTCCGGAGCAGCGGGACCGGATAGTCCGGCGGGCTCGCCGGATGGTCGGCGTGCCGTACAGCTTCCTCGACTACGCGGCACTGGCCGCGCACCGTTTCCGGCTGCCCGTTCCCGGGCTGCGTCGCTACGTGGCCGCCACCGGCCACATGATCTGCTCCCAGCTCGCGGACGCGGCCTACCGGGAGGCCGGAGTGATCCTTTTCGGTGACGGCCGCTGGCCCGGCTACGTCACCCCGGCCGACCTCTACGACCTGCTCGGGCGGGGCGGGCGGCAGGGATCCGCTCAACACCTTTCCGACCAGGTTGGCCCTGACCAGGACCGCCAGTAGAGTGCGGGGTATGTCTGGGGATCTGGTACCGGGGGATGGCGGTCTGCGGGCCTCGCACGAGGATCGTGATCGCGTTGTGGAGCGTTTGCGGGTCGCGGCGGGCGATGGCCGGCTGACCGCCGAGGAGCTGGAGGAGCGCCTCGACGTGGCGCTGAACGCGCGCACGTACGGCGAGTTGGAGGTGCTGCTCACCGACCTGCCCGCCGAGCAGGTCGCCCCGGGCCAGCTGCCGGTGGCTCCGGCCAAGGAACTGGTGCGCCTGCAGGCACGGGGCGGCAACATCAACCGGGTCGGGCCGTGGGTGGTGCCGCGTCGCATCGAACTGGAGGTGCGCGGCGGCAACGCCCGACTGGACTTCACCCAGGCCCAGTTCGCCGGCTCGACGTTGGACCTGGCCATCGCGCTGCGGGGTGGCAATCTGCATCTGGTCGTGCCGCCGGAGGTGGCGGTGGACGTGGACAGCGTCTCGACGCGCGGCGGCAACGTCCGCCAGCTGGTCCGTCGCGATCCGCAGGCCGCGCCGGTGCCGATCCGGCTGCTGGTGACCCTCTCGGGTGAGGTCACCGGCGGCAACGTGATCGTGCGCGGTCCGCGTCGCGGTTTCTGGGCCCGGCTGTTCGGCCGCTAGGGGCCTGTCCCGAAGCGAGGTCCCGCACCCGCCGTCTCGTTCACGCCGACGGCCGAACCGGCGGCGCGGGCACGGGCAACAGCGGTTCCGGCCGTCAGGTCGAGCCGTCCCGTCACGGTTGGGGCGGCCACTTCAGGTCTCCGGTGTTCAGGTTCTTCCTGGTGGACGAGCCCTCCACCGGAGACCTCGCTTGCTTCACGATCACGACACGCGCGTGACACCGGACCGCGAGGTGGACCCCGGGTGCCTGCTGCCGAGGCGTGACCGACGAGCGTCAGAGCGGGTTGAGGCGGGCCTTGAGCAGGCAGAACTCATTGCCCTCGGGGTCGACCAGGACGTGCCACTGCTCCTGCCCTGTCTGGCCGATGTCGGCCGGGCGCGCACCGAGCCGCAGAAGGCGTTCGAGCTCGGCGTCCTGATCGCGGTCGGTGGCGTTGACGTCGATGTGCAGCCGGGACTTCCCCCGCTCCGGTTCGTCCCTGGGACTGAGGATGATCGTCGGTTGCGGACCACCGAAACCTTCGCGCGACCCGATCTCCACCGAGCCGTCGCCCGGGCGATCGAGCACGACGAAGTCCAGGACCTCGCACCAGAACCGCGCCAGCACCTCAGCGTCGCGGCAACCGAGCACGAGTTCACTGATACGACATGCCATGACGAAACCCGCTCTCAGCCTGGGAACTGGCGGGGAGGCCTCATGGGCTCCCGGCAGTGAGGACAACCCTGCGACCGTACCGGACGAGGCGGGCACGGGCGAGGTGTTTTCGGGGTCGACCCCGGCCGGACAGCCGGGCAAGGCCGTCGGCCGCGCGGTGGGGAAGCCGAGCTCGGGACACGACCTGGGCCGGCACAGTCGGATCGGTGCCGGCCGCAGGTGCGCCGTCGCCCCGTCGCGCAGGTGGATGGTGCGGTGGCCAGCCGGGTGAGGGTGGGCCGGTGAGTGGTCATCACGACGGACGGTGCCCCGGCGGCCGTCCCGGTGGGGCGTCAGCTCGGGTCGGTGTCGACCGGCAGGCGGATCGGGCGCAGCAGGGCCCAGCCGGCGAAGGCGGCGGCGACCAGGAGCTGCGCGATGCCGGCCCACAGGTTGATGTTGCCGCCGTCGGCCCTGGCCAGTTCGGCGGGGGAGGTGAAGGCGGCGCCCAGGACGGTCAGGACGGTGCCGTAGAGGGCGAACAGCAGGGCCAGGATCCAGCGCAGGTCGAACAGTCCCGCGGTGCGGCGTGGCGACCGGGTGTCGGATGCGGTCATCGGTGAACCTCCTTACCAGAAGAGGACGTTGAGGACGCATGCCAGTGCCAGCGCCCCCACCGCCAGCACGCCCGGGCGCCGGTACCAGCCGCCCTCGCCGATCCCGACAGCACCCACCGCGGTTCCGTCGCGCGTCGCCTGCGGGGTCAAGGACCAGACCAGGCCGACCAGTTCACTCTCCACCCGAGGCCTGGTGACCAGCGAGAGTGCGACGCTGACGGCGATGTCGCAGACGAACGCCGCGCTCGCCGCGACGAAGCTGGGCCCCTGCCCCGACAGGCGCAGCACGTGGTGCCGGCTCAGCTGGTCCACGGTGAACGCCGCCGCCGTCCCCGTGATCAGCCCCACCCCGCCGGCCGCCGGTGTCATCCGCTTCCAGAACATGCCCAGCAGGAAGGTCGCGAACAGCGGTGCGTTGAAGAAGGAGAACAGCGTCTGCAGGTAGTCCATGATGTTGTCGTAGCCGCTGGCGATGAACGCCGTTCCGATCGCCACCGCACACCCCAGCACCGTCACCACCCGTCCCACCCGCAGGTAGTAGGCGTCCTCCCGGTCGCGTACCACGTAGGTCTGCCAGAGGTCGTAGGTGAACACGGTGTTGAAGGAGGAGACGTTGGCCGCCATCCCCGCCATGAATGCGGCCAGCAGCCCGGTGATCGCCACGCCCAGCATCCCGCTGGGCAGTAACTGCCCGATCAGCAGCTCGATCGCGTTGTTGTACGTCACCCCGTTCGCCAGCGTGCCGCCGCTGGCCTTGTACGCAGCCAGCGACGGTGAGAGGACCGCCGCCAGCATCCCCGGGATCACGATCACCAGCGCGATCAGCGCCTTCGGGTAGGCGCCGATCAGCGGAGTGCGCCGGGCCGCCGACATGTCGCGTGCCGCCAGCGCCCGTTGCACCTCGGCGAAGTTGGTCGTCCAGTACCCGAAGGAGAGCACGAAGCCCAGCCCGAACACGATTCCCAACACCGACAGTGTCGCGTTCGTGATCCCGGTCAGGTTGCCGCCCGGCCACGCCTGCAGCTGCGCGCCCGCCCCCGCGCCCGTCGCCTCGATCGACCGGGTCAACCCGGCCCAGCCGCCGGCCTTGTGCAGGCCCACCACGGTGATCGGCACCAGCATCGCCACGATCACGAAGAACTGCATCACCTCGTTGTACACGGCCGCCAGCAGGCCGCCGAGTGCGGTGTAGGCGAGCACGATCAGCGCGGCCACCACGATCGAGACCCACAGCGGCCAGCCGAGCAGCAGGTTCACCACGGTCGCCAGCGCGTACAGGTTCACCCCGGCGATCAGCACCTGCGCGAGCGCGAAGCTCAGCCCGTTCACCAGGTGCGCGAACGGCCCGAACCGGCGCAGCAGGAACTCCGGCACGCTGCGCACCTTCGAGCCGTAGTAGAACGGCATCATCACCAGCCCGAGGAAGACCATGGCCGGGATCGCGCCGATCCAGTAGTAGTGCACGGTGGGGATGCCGAACTCGGCGCCGTTGGCGGTCATTCCGAAGATCTCGACGGCACCCAGGTTCGCGGAGATGAACGCCAGTCCCGTCACCCAGGCCGGCAGTGACCGTCCCGACAGGAAGAAGTCGAGGCTGGAGGAGACCGAGCGGCGGGCGAGGGTGCCGATGCCCAGGACCATCACGAAGTAGACGGCCAGCAGGGCGTAGTCGATGGGCTGGGCGTTCAGCCGCAGGTCGGCGGCGGCACTCAACTGCACCTGGGTTCCCTCCCGCCGCGCCCGGGCGCGCTCGCCGTGGTGGCCGCGTCGGCGCGGCCTGGGCCGGCCGTCAAAGGGGCGGCCCGCGTGCCGGCATGCCCGCGCCCCGCCCGGGGAGACCGGGGCGCGGGGGCCTTCCGGCACAGGGGATGCTCGCACGCCGCCGCCGGCGCCCAGCCGCTCGCGCGGCCCTTGCTCACCCGGCCGGGGGAGTGGCGGGAGCGGCCGCGCCGCCGAACGGCCGATGTCGTCCCAGATGCTTGGCGCTCTCAATTATTCAGGTCGCGGTCGTTCGCGTTGCTCGGGGACCTCAGCCATCGAGATTTTCGCGGCGCCTTCGCCGAGTACTTCGCCGCGCCCGTCGGGTACGAGGAGGGCTTGATCGAGCGTGTGCGTGCACACGCACTGGGTGGCGTGGACGCCGTGCTCGACCTCGTCGGCGGCAGGCGCTGACCGACTCCCCGCAGCTGCTGGCCTCGATCGCGGACGACGCGGTCCTCGGGCTCGGCGGGCGCTTCGTCTTCGTGCGGCGCGACGCGGCTGATCTGGCCGCGCTCGGGGAGCCGGCGGACGCCACCCACCGGCTCGCACCTTTCGATGGCGCGAAGCGTGGGGTGTCTGTCGTTGACGCCATCCGGCACCGGACCGCACGGTGGAGGGGTGGAGCAGCGCCGCATCGTCTTCGTGATCTTCGAGGGTTTCCAGCCCCTCGACCTCTCCGGTCCGTACGAGGTCTTCCAGCACGCCCACCGGCTCACCGGCGGGTACACCTGCCAGATCGTGGCACCGCAGCCGGGCCTGGTGCGCTCCGGCAGCGGCCTCTCGGTGCACGCTCCCCACGGCGTGGCCGATCTCGACCCCACCGGGATCGACACGGTGGTGGTGGCCGGCGGCGGCGGAGTCGACCGAGTCCGGCACGATCCGGCGCTGACGGACTGGATCGCCGCCGCCGGAGCCACCGCCCGGCGCGTCACCTCGGTCTGCAGCGGGGTGTTCCTGCTGGCCGCCGCCGGACTGCTCCGCGGACGCAGGGTGACCACCCACTGGGCGCGCGAGCAGCAGCTCATGCGGGAGCACCCCGAACTGGTCGTCGACTGCGATCCGATCTTCCTCAGGGACGGGCGGGTGTGGACGTCGGCCGGGGTGACGGCGGGGATGGACCTGGCACTCGCCCTGGTCGAGGACGACCTGGGCCGGACCGTCGCCCACGCCATCGCGCAGGAGATGGTGCTGTTTCTGCGCCGCCCCGGCAGCCAGTCGCAGTTCAGCGTGCCGTTGTGGTCCACGCAGCCGACCACCGACCCCATCCGTGCCGTGGTGGCGGCGATCCACACCGATCCCGGTGCCCGGCACGGCATCACCGACCTCGCCGGGTACGCCGGGCTGAGCCCCCGCCATCTCCAGCGCAGGTTCACGGCCGAGCTCGGCGTCCCGCCCGCGGCGTACGTCGAGGGCGTCCGCCTCGAGGCCGCCAAGCGGGCACTCGCCGAGGGCGACCATCCCGTCGAGACCATCGCGCATCGGTACGGCTTCGGCACCGCGGAGACGCTGCGCCGCGCCTTCCACCGGCGACTGGGTGTCGCACCGTCCGACTACCGCGACCGATTCCGATCCACCAGGGAGTACCTGTGACCACTTACGGTCTACTGATCTTTGACGGAGCAGAGGAACTGGACTTCACCGGGCCGTGGGAGGTGTTCACCGCCTCCTCGATGCTGCGCGACCACGCCGACACCGTGCTGCTCATCGCCGAACGCCCCGACGCCGTCCGCTGCAACAAGGGCATGCGGGTCCTGCCGGACCACACCCTGGACGACCACCCTCCGCTGGACGTCCTGCTGGTCCCGGGCGGCAACGGGTCCCGCCGCGAGGTGTCCAACCCCGCGCTCATCGACTGGATCCGCGAGACCGCCGCCGGCGCCGTCTGGACCACCAGCGTGTGCACCGGCGCCCTGCTGCTGCACGAGGCGGGCCCGGCCCGTGGTCGCAGGGTGGCGACCCACCACCTGTTCGAGGGCACCCTGGAGGCCCGGGGTGACGTCACCGTGGTCCGCGACGCCCGCTACGTCGTCGACGGGAACCTGGTCACCAGTCAGGGCGTCTCGGCCGGAATCGACATGGCCCTGTGGCTCGTCGGCCGCCTGCACGGCCGTGACCACGCCCGCGCCGTCCGGCGGTACATCCAGTACGAGCCCGCCCCGCCCTACCTCGCCGACGAGCCGGTCGCCGGTTAACCCGACCCGGGCGGGCGCCCGGCACGGGAGGCGACGTCGCCCCGATCGGCGTTCCGTCGGCGGTGTGCCCCACGCCCGGGGCGCACCGGACCGCACTGAAACCGCTGCCGAGAGTTATCTACTGACTACTCTCAGGATATGACCGCACCCGCAGACTCCGGTCCGAGAGTCCGGATCCTCCCCTCGGTGCCCGCCGCGCGGCGCCTGCCCTCCGTGCTGGCCTTCGTCGCCAGCATCGGCGTCTTCGTCACTTCCCTGCGCCCGCTGCCCGCCGGCTGGCTCGTCGCCCTCGCCTGCGCCTGGCTGCTCGCCGTCGCGGCGGGGGCGACGGCGCCCCGGCGCGGGCCGCTGATCCTGACCGTGCTCGCCGCCGTGGCGAAGGTGGCCACCGTGGTGCTGGTGGTCCGGGCGGTCGCCCATCCCCACGGGCGGCTCGGCCCGCACACCGCGTTGGCCTGGGTTTCGCTCGGCGTGCTGAACGTGGCCACCGGGTTGTGGCTGCTCACCGTGATCCGGCGGCGGGTCCGATGACGGCGGCCACCGCTCGCACGGGCGGCCGGGCCCGGCCCGCGGGGCTCCGCCGACCGTGTGTGCCAGCTCGCCCGTTGCACCGCCCGTGCGGCCGGTGCAACGGGCTGGGGGGCGCGAGCCTCACTCGGGGCGTGCGCGGCCCGGGTCGTGCTTCGGCCCGGTGGCCGGACCGTGCACGGTCGCTCTGTCGGCGGCGTTGATGCGCGCCACGCGGGCCCGCAGCACCTCCGATCGGTCCGCCGGGCGCACCTCGTCGGGCCCGCGCTGCCACTCGATGCCGCCGGCGGGTGGACGGATGTAGAGCTTCCCGTCGCGGAAGTCCATGACGATCATCGTGCGGCGGGTCTTCATGTCGACCACGAACGTCCCCGTGCTGGGGACCTTCGCCGGTACGTCGCTCACTTGGTCAACTCCGCCCGCGCGACGGGGGGTTCGGCCTCCCGAGGGGGCACGACCTCGCCCTGGATGATGTGGCCGGCGCAGTGCGCGTGGGCTTCGATGTGCTCGGCGTAGGCGCGGAGGGTTCTGGCGCTGCACCCGCCGATCTCGATGTGGGCGCCCTCGCGGGTGCTGGTGATCCGGCGCAGCTCCAGTCCCACCAGGGGTGGCAGGAGGGCCAGTTGCTGGGCGTGCTCGAAGGCGGCCGCTGCCGCTTCGGCCTCTGTGCGATGGTCCAGGGCCTGCCGATGCTCGGCGTCGTCCGGGACAAGGTGTCCAGGGCTCACCAGACACTCCTCTCTGTAGTCGTCTCACTACCAAGTGTTGACGCTCGGGGCTACGATCGGAACAACTTCAACTGGACAGTCGATCTGTGTAGCTGGTGAACCATGGTTAATCTGCGGAACATTGACCCCACGTCATCACCGCTCGCGGCGTTCGGCGTGCAGCTTCGCCGGTCCCGGGAAGCAAGGAGACTGACGCAGGTGGAACTCGGGAAGCTGATCAGGTACAGCGCTTCCCTCATCTCCCACGTCGAGCGCGCCGAGCGCACCCCGCCCCGGAGACTCGCGACGCGTGCCGACGAAGCTCTGGTGACCGGTGGCACGCTCGAACTGATGTGGTGGAACCTCAAGCACACCGCGCTGATCGACGGTTTTCCGGAGTTCGCGAGCCACGAGGCGCTCGCCGAGGAGATCAGGATGTTCGAGGTCGGCGTGCTCCCAGGTCTGCTGCAGACCGAGGAGTACGCGTCAGCGCTCTTCGAGTCAGTCGTCCGGCGAGGACACATCACTCCGCAGCAGGCTGCGGAGCGTCTGCGTGTCCGGCTGGCTCGGCAGCAACTGCTGGACCGCAGCCCCGCGCCGCGCGTTCACGTGATCCTTGACGAGAGCTGTCTGCGTCGTATGGTTGGCGGCCCGATCATTCTGGCCAGGCAACTGCGGGATCTCGAACGCTTCTACCGGCGGCCGAACTTCGTCCTTCAGGTCGCGCCGTTCGCGCTGGGCGAGCGGGTGCCGTTCACCAAGGCCGTGACGCTCATGACACTGCCGGAAGGCAAACTGGGCTACACGGAAACGATGGACCGCGGTCTCCTGGAACGTGAGGGGGCAACCCTTGCCGCTTGGTCAAGGGACTACGATCTCCTCCGGGTTGACGCGCTGTCACAGGCTGACTCCATGGCACTGATTCGTGCGACGTGGAAGGAACTACTGAACATGGCCCCTGTCGATCTCCCCAGCGCATCGTGGCTCAAGTCCTCCTACAGCGACGGGGGTGGCGGCCAGTGCATCGAGGTCGCGCGCGGTTACGCGGACGTCATGCCGGTTCGTGACTCCAAGGACCCGGAGGGACCCGCCCTCGTGTTCCCCGCTGCCTCCTTCTCCGCGTTCGTCGCCGGGGTCAAGGCCGGTCGCTTCGGTACGGCCTGATCCCTCCCGCCCACCCAGCCTCGGTGCCACTCACAGGGGCTGGGTGCACCGCGCCGACCGCCCTGGTTCGCCGAGTTGCTTGACCACGCGGTGAAGAGGCCGGTGGGTCGGGCCGTAAGCTGACTCGGATGAGGAGACACATCGCGTTCGAGCGGCTGCACAACTTCCGGGACCTGGGCGGCAATCGGGCCGCCGATGGTCGAACGGTCCGCTGGGGGCGGCTCTTTCGCTCCGACTCGCTGGGCAAGTTGCAGGGCCGGGACTGGGATCGCTTCCTCGCCCTGGGTGTCCGCACCGTGATCGATCTCCGGTATCCCTGGGAGACCGAACGCAGCGGACGCGTTCCGCAGCGGCAGCAGCTGGCCTACCACAACCTGAGCATCGAGCACCGGCCGTACGACCAGGCGGGATTGGGCCCGGAGGTCGAGCCCGCGCGCTTCCTGGCTGACAAGTACACCGAGGTCGCCCACGACGGCGTCAAGGAGCTCCGGCACGCCTTGGAGATCATCGCCGCCGACACCGCCCCGCTGGTGTTCCACTGCCACTCCGGCAAGGACCGCACCGGCCTGTTGGCCATGCTGGTCCTCGCCCTGGTCGGGGTGGACGAGGACGACATCGTCGCCGACTTCACGCTGACCGGGCTGGCCACCGAACGCATCATCGCCGAGTGGCACGCCAGCTACCCCCACCTGACCCTCAGCTGGCCCGCCTACGGCCATGCCCCCGCCGAGATCATGCGACTCTTCCTGGCCGACCTGACCGCCCGGTACGGTTCGGTGCACGGCTACGCCGCCGAACAACTCGGCGTCGACGAGGACCTGGTGGCGGGGCTTCGCAGGCAACTGCTGCAGCCCTGAGTCCGTCCCGGCGCGGGCCACCCCGGGACGGCCCCGGCCGGTCGCGGCAGTCGCTCACCGGCCGGGGTGAGGCGGGTGCCGTGACGGTCGTGAACCAGCAGCTGATCGCTCAACTCGCCTGCCGGTGAGTGGATCTGGCGTGACAACACCGATAGGACGATGCGGGGAAGCTGGGTGGCGCGGCCGAAGTTCAGCTGCTCGGCCCGGGCCATGAAGTGGCGGATCCTCCGCTGATCGAGGTCCGTCGGTTCCGCCTCGCCTCCCCATACCGGTGAAGTGTGGCAACTGGCGGAAGAGGTCTTGGACGCGCCGCGGCGTGGCGGCCGATCCTTGAGGTGTGCCGCCCGACGGCGGCGAGAACAGCACACCACCAGGAGCTCCCGCATGACCACCACCCCCGCCCAGGCCCCCGTCGCGGCGGCCGGCACGCCCTCCCTCGCCGACCGGCACGTTGTCGTGATCGGCGGCACCTCCGGCATCGGCCTGGCCACCGCCCACGCCGCGGCGGCGCACGGTGCGGCGATCACCGTCGTCTCCGCCCGTGAGAGCAGCGTCTCCCGCGCCTTGGCCGAGCTGCCGGAGGGCGCGCGGGGCCACACCGTGAACGTCCTCGACCAGGCGGCGCTGGGCGAGCTCTTCGATCGGATCGGTCCCTTCGACCACCTCGTCTACACGGCGGGCGAGGCGCTGCGCCTGCTGCCGATCGACGGGCTGGAGCTGGACGCGGTCCGCGACTTCCTGCAGACCCGCTACCTGGGCGCGCTGGCCACTGTCGCGGCCGCCGCCGGGCACCTGCGCGCCGGCGGCTCGATCACCCTGACCGGGGGCTCGGCCGGTGTGCGGCCGGGGCCGGGCTGGGCGGTGCCGGCGAGTCTGTGCGGCGCGATGGAGGCGCTCACCCGCGCGCTGGCCGTCGAACTCGCGCCGGTCCGGGTCAACCTGGTGCGGCCCGGACTGGTGCGCAGCTCGCTCTGGTCGGATCTGGACGAGGACGCCCGTGCGGAGCTCTACCGGGAGGGGACCGAGCAGACCCTGGTCGGGCACGTCGGCGAGGTGGCGGAGATCGCCCAGGCGTACCTGTACTGCATGACGCAGACCTACGCGACCGGCGCGGTCATCGCGGTGGACGGCGGCTCGGTGCTGGTGTGACCCGGCTCCGACGGGATCGCCTTCGGAGCCGGGCGTTGTCCACCGGTCTCACCTGGCGGGACGGGCGGCGGCGCGCCTTCCGTCCCGGTGGGATGTCGTGGACGATGGGGAGAATCAGTTCTGGTACGAAACGAAGGTCGGTCCCACCATGAGCCAGCACGTCCACGTCCGACTGCGTGCGGGACTCGGGGTGAGCGACGACGGGGAGCTGGTCGAGCAGTTCGCCTGTCGCTGCGGCGAGACCTGGATCAGGACGTACCAACTGGAAGCGGGTCCGCACGAGGAGTGACCGGCCGGTTCTGATGACGAACGCCCGCCCGGTGGCCGTGCCGCCGGGCGGGCTCGCCGTATCCGTCAGCAGGCACCTCGTGTCGACCGTCAGCTGCCGTGGGTGATCTCGATCTTGCGGCTGGGCTTCTCCATCTTGCTCATGGGTGCCTTGACGGTCAGGACGCCCCTGTCGTACGTGGCGGTGATCTCCGCCTCGCTCGCCCCCGCTGGCAGCTGGACACTGCGGGTGAACGAGCCGTAGCGGAACTCCGAGCGGTTGCCCTCCTTCTTCTCCTCGCTGCGTTCGGCGTGGATGGTCAGGACGCCGTCCTCGACGGTGATGTTGACGTCCCGGTCGGGGTCGATGCCCGGAAGCTCCGCCCTGACCTGGTACATCCCCTCTTCCTGCGACTCCTCGATCCGGATCATGTGCTCGTCCGAGGGCATCCGGAACTCCATGTTCTCGAACCACTCGGCCAGCGTCGGCCAGTGCGGCGTCAGCGGGAACCTTCTCAACAGATCGCCGGCCATGTCGGCCTCCTTGGTCGTGGGTTGTCCGGCTACTTCCAGGGTGCGCCGAGCGACGGCGTCCTGGCTCGGGCCCAACCGTCCGATCAGGACGGGTGGACGGGCGGGTGCGGAGTGCCACCAGGTCGTGGTGTTCGCGCACGGCAGTGGCTGCTCGCGGGGCGCAGTCGCTCAGGCACCTGGGTGTTTCCCCTGGTGCCTGGGTGGCTTGTAAGAGCGATGGTGGCCGTCGCGGTACGTCGCGTGCGGATGTCGTGTCTGGTCTGCTGTGCTGCCGTACAGGTGTATGGAATGGGGGTTCGGTTGCTGGTGAATCCCTGTGTGGCGGCTGGGACTTCCCGACTCGGTTCGGGCAGTGGCCTTGGTGGTTTGGGGGTGTGGTGTGCTGGTGGGGTTGGGGCGTCGTAGAGTTCTCGGTTACCACCGTGTGTTGTGGCGGTGGTTGGAATCCGATGAAATGAGGCAACCCTTGGCAACCATCTCTCGAGTCCACGGCGATGTGGAGTCCACGATCGCGCTGCTGGAGCGCGAGTTGCCGGCGCTGGAGGAGCAGAAGCAGCGCCTGGAAGGCGAGTTGGGCTCCGTGACGGAGCGGTTGGCGGCGGTGCGTGGCGCGTTGGAGAGCCTGCACTCGCTGGCGACGGCGCCCTTCCTCCAGGAGAAGGGCACGGAGGCCGCCGAGCCCGAGGCGCCCAAGAAGCCGGTGCGTGCGCGGCGTGCCGCGAAGGCCGCTCGTACCTCGGCCCCGGCGGCGAAGCGGAAGGCTGCCGCGCCGGCCGGTGGCGCCCGTGGCCGGGCCAAGGCCGCGCCCGTGGCCGAGGAGGCCGCCGCCCCGCAGGCCGCCGCCAAGCGTGCGTCCGGGCTGACCGAGGCCATCGTCGCGCACCTGCTCCAGGCCGGCGGGCCGGTCAAGGTCCGTGAGGTGGCCGAGGCCCTGGGGCGCGACGCCACCCCGTCGGCCGTCAACACCGTGCGCACCTCGTTGGAGCGTCTTGCCAAGGCATCCCGCGCCCAGCGTGTGGGCCGTGGCCTCTACCAGGCGCAGGCCGACTGAGCAGGTCGACCGGGTCTGCGGGCCGGCCGGGACCGGTCGCGCGGGTGGTGGGGTGGCGCCGTGGGTGTCGCGTCTCGCTCGCGCGCCGGTCCGTACCGGCATGCCCCTGTCGAACGGATATCCGCTCTGGTGATCGGGTAGTTGGCCCGGCGTCGGATCGCGCGTGCGGGGCGGAGGATTCTGCGGTCATCCGACAAGTCGGCGAGTAGGCTGTTCTGGGGGCGGTTCCAGGCCGATGGTCGGTCGAACTCCTGTGCTGTTCAATGGGGTTGATGCGCTGTCCAGAGCGGGCATGTGCCCGGGGCAGGAGATTTTTTCGACGAGGTGTCGCCTTCAGGGGTGAAAGCGGTCGTTTCGCTCTGTGTGGGCGGGCATGCTGGGAGAGTGACTGCGCAGACTGAGGCGGCCCTGTCGCCGACGCCATCGATGCCGCCCGCCGGGGGCGGGCCGCTGACCGAGCCCGACGTTCCTCCTATGACCGCTCCAGCCTGCCCGCCGATCGGGGCCGGCGCGTCGCTGCCCGGGCTGCGGTCGGGTGCCTCTGCGGCGGCCGCGCCGCGGATCGTGCGGGACCTGACCCGGGACCTGTCCCGAGCGGCCGGCGCGGTGCGGGCGCTGCCCGTGACCAGTTGCGGGAGTGGGGACGTGACGGTGGCCGCCCACAGTGTGGTGGTCTGCACCGCCGACAGTGCCGCGCGGGCGTTGGAGGAGGCGGCGGCCTGGTGCCGGCAGGCTCCCGAGGCCGAGGTGCACTGCACCGCCTGGGCCAGGGTGCCCGGTCACCGCGAGGACGTGTGCGAGTACCGGATCAGCCTGACCGTCTCCTTCCCGGACGACGACACCGGCGAGTATCCGGGCGACACCCACCACGCCCCGTGCCGTTAGGGCCTGTCCGGCGGATCTTGCCGGGCGCCGATCCTGCCGGACCCCGGCTCGCGTCGAACGGCGGATCGCCGAGGTCCGCCCACTCCGCCGCCGGGGCCGGCCCGGGCCGCCGGCATCCCGAGCCCCGGGCGAGCCGTGCTCGTCTCGACCGGGGCAAAGGCGTCCCCATGGCGTCGCCGGGATGACGGGATGGAGCATTGACCTTTCCGCTACGTCAACTTCTAGTCTCACTGCTGCGGCCGTGGCACCAACTCCGGTGATGGGAGGCGATGACAGACAAGGCAATGGCTCACTCGATCGCAGACGTGGCCAAGATGTCCGGGATCAGCTCTCGCACACTCCGCCACTACGACGAGATCGGCCTGCTCGTGGCGACGCGGAACGAGAGCAACGGCTACCGCTGCTATGAGGAGCAGAGCCTCCAACGGCTTCAACGGATACTCATGTTGCGGGAGTTGGGAATGGGCCTGAGTGAGATCTCCGAAGTGCTGAGTCAGCAGACCGACGAGATCGAAGCTTTGAAGGCGCATCGTGAACGACTCCTGGCTGAATATGACCAGCTGAGAGTGCTCGTCAACACGGTCACTCGCACGATCGTCATGCTGCAACAGAGGAAGGACGGGACGACCATGTCGAAGATCAACCGGCCGGAAAACCTGTTCCGCGAGTTCGACGCGGCCAGGCACGACGCCTACACCCGCACGCGCTGGCCCAGGGAGTGGGACGAGTCCCGCAAGGCGCTCGAGTCCCTGACCCCCGCCGACTACGAGCGCCTCCAGCGCGAGCGGACCGCGGAGATGGTCCGGGTGGCCGAGTTCATGGAGGCCGGCAGGCCCGCCAACGACCCGGAGGTGCTCGAGGAGATCGCCGTGCACTACCGGGGCGTGAGCGAGTTCTGGACGCCCGACGCCGCGGCCTTCAAGCGCCTCGCCCAGACCTACGTGGACGAGAGCGAGTGGAAGTCGGTCTTCGAGGCGATCGCCCCCGGCCTGGCCGAGTACCACCGGGACGCGATGATCGCCTTCGCCGAGCAGCGCCTGAGCTGAGCGACCGGCGCCGATCCGATCTGGTGGTCGGGTTCCTGGCCGCACGAACTCGAGAACCCGACCACCAGCCGCATCGGGGGCCACCCACCCCGCCCCGCACCAACGGCCGCCAGGCCGTGATCCCACCGGCGCATCCGAACTCCCTTGCCAGGAAGTGGATTTGGAAAGGGAACGCGCCGAGTGGCGGAGGACCGCCGAGACACCGGCGGGCCCCCGACGCTGAAGCCGCGTCGGGGGCCCGCCGGTGTCTCGCGCGCCAGGAAGACCTGGGGGGTCTGGTCCGGTGCCGTGTTGCGGACGGCCTTCGGGCCCGGTCGGGAGAGAATGCGGTAACGGTGGCTGTCCGCAGGGATGACGGGGGGTGCGAACTCCCGCTCCCCACGGCAGCCACGCACTGCCGGGGCGCGCGACGGCAGCAGGGCGACAGCGGCTGTGTCGCGCAGGCCTTCGGCGCGAACCATCGGCGGACGGAGCAACGGTGATCCAGGTGGCGGTGTGCGGGCCCGCGGAGTGCAGCGCGGCCGAGGAAGCGGCTGCCAGGGAAGTCGGTGCCCTGCTGGCGCGCTCGGGTGCGGTCGTGCTCTGCGGGGGCTACGGCGGTGTCATGGCCGCCGCCGCGGAGGGTGCGGCCGGCGCGGACGGCCTCGTCATCGGCGTCCTCTCCGGGGTCGACAGGTCCGGGGCCTCGCCCTACTTGACCGCCGCCGTCGCCACCGGCATGAACCAGGCCCGGAACAGCGTCCTGGTCGGTTCCGCGGACGCGGTCATCGCCGTCGGCGGGTCGTGGGGCACGCTCTCCGAAGTGGCCATGGCCATGAGACGAGGCGTCAAGCCGGTCGTCAGCCTCGGCGGCTGGCGGATCACGGACGCGCTGGGCGAGGCCGTCCCCGGACCTCTCCTGGCTGACAGTCCGGCGGCGGCCGTACGGCTCGCCCTGGCCGGCCGGGGTTGACACCGGCGTCACCGGCACCGCGCGGTGGTCGAGAGGATGACGGCGAACTGGCGGCCCGCGCCCTCGACCAGCGGACCGTGTCGAAGACCTGACGAGGTGGTCCGGACGTTCCTCGCCTCCGTACGGGTGTCGCGCCCCGGGGAGGAGCACCGGGCGCCGTTGATCGACAGGAGCTGCCCGGTGCCCCCGACCGTGTCCTACCCGAGAGCCGGCACCGGCCGCTGACCCGGGCCGTCGTAGCAGGCCAGCGGCCGGATCAGGGCGTTGTGGGCCAGTTGCTCGGTGATGTGGGCGGTCCAGCCGGTGATGCGGCTCATCACGAAGACGGGTGTGAAGGTGCGGGTGTCGAAGCCCATCAGGTGGTAGGCGAGCCCGGCGGGGTAGTCGAGGTTGGGGTGGATGCCCTTGTGCTCCAGCATCGCCTCGCGCAGCGCGGTGTGCAGGGCGGCCAGCCGGGCCGCCGCGGGGTCGGTGGCGCGGGCCACCAGCTCCTCCAGGGCGTTCTGCATGATCGGGACGCGGGAGTCGCCGTGTTTGTAGACGCGGTGGCCGAAGCCCATGATCTTCCGCTTCGCGGCGAGCGCCTCGTCCAGCCACGCGGCGGCCCGGGCGGGGTCGTCGATCTCCTCCAGCATGTGCATCACCGCCTCGTTGGCGCCGCCGTGCAGCGGGCCCTTGAGCGCGCCGATCGCCGCGGTGACGGCGCTGTAGAGGTCGGAGAGGGTGGAGGTGACGACGCGCGCGGTGAAGGTGGAGGCGTTGAAGCTGTGCTCGGCGTAGAGCACGAGGGAGATCTCGAAGCAGCGGACCACCTCCGGTGCCGGGACGGTGCCGAAGCACATGTGGAAGAAGTTCTCGGCGTAGCCGAGGCCGGGGTCAGGGGCGATGGGGTCCAGCCCCTGGCGGCGGCGCTGGTCGGCGGCGACCACGGTGGGCAGTCTGGCCAGCAGGGTGAGTGACTTGGCGAGGTTGGGGGCCGGCCGGTCGTCGTCCTCGGTGGGGTCCTCGGCGCCGAAGAAGCTGACGGCGGTGCGCAGGACGTCCATCGGGTGGCAGGTCTCGGGCAGCTTGGCCAGCAGCTCGGAGGTGGTGCGATCGAGCGGGCGCAGGGCGCGTTCGCGGGCCTGGAAGTCCCGCAGCTGCTCGTGGTCGGGCAGGTCGCCGTGCCACAGCAGGTACGCGACCTCCTCGAAGGAGCGCTGGGCGGCGAGGTCCTGGACCGGGTAGCCGCGGTAGGTCAGGGAGTTGGTCTCCTGGATGACGGTGGAGATCTCGGTGGTGTCGACGACGACACCGGCGAGGCCACGGTGGATCTCGGGTGCGGTGGTCATGGTGGTGCCTCCGGTGCGTCAGGTGCCGGGCGGGAGGGTGAAGTCGAAGACGGCCGAGTCGAAGGCCGTGTACTCCGGGTAGCCGAGGAGTTCGTAGAGGCGGGAGCGGGTCTGCATGCGTGGCAGCAGGGATTGCTGGGTGCCCTCGCCGGCGATGGTGCGCAGGCCCTCCTCGACCGCTCCCATGGCCAGGCGCAGCAGGGTGACCGGGTAGAGGGCGATGTCGTAGCCGAGGTCCTGCAGGGTGTGGGCGTCGAGGAGCGGGCTCTTGCCGAACTCGGTCAGGTTGGCGAGCAGCGGCACCCCGGGGAGGGCCTTGCGGAAGGCCTCGAACTCGGCCTCGTCGGCGAGGGCTTCGGGGAAGATCGCGTCGGCACCGGCGTCGACGTACGCCTTGGCCCGCTCGATCGCCGCGTCCAGTCCCTCGAGGGCTCGGGCGTCGGTGCGGGCCATGAGCAGGAAGTCGGGGTCGCGGCGGGCGTCGACGGCGGCCCGGACGCGGCGGGTCATCTCCCCCCGGGGCACGACCGACTTGCCGTCGAGGTGGCCGCAGCGCTTGGGGTTGACCTGGTCCTCCAGGTGCAGGCCGGCCAGGCCCGCGTCCTCCATCAGCTGGACCGTGCGGGCGGCGTTCATCGGCTCACCGAACCCGGTGTCGGCGTCGATCAGGACGGGCAGGTCGGTCACCCGGGTGGTCTGCTGGGCGCGCGCGGCGATCTCGGTCGACGTGGTCAGGCCGATGTCGGGCAGGCCCAGATCGGCGGCGAGGACCGCGCCGGACAGGTAGGCGGCCTCGAAGCCGGTGTCCTGGATCAGGCGGGCGGACAGCGGGTTGATGGCGCCCGGCACGGCCAGCAGGCGTCCGGTCGCCAGCCGTTCGCGCAGCGCGCGGCGGCGCTGGGACGCGGTGGTGCGGGTGTGCAGCATCAGAACAGGCCCTTCGGCAGGCTCGCGTCGTAGTCGCGCACGGCCCGGGTGTCGACGGCGGGGAACAGCTCGTCCAGGTCGCGGGGGGTCAGGTCGGCGAGGTTCTCGGCCGCGGACAGGAAGCGGTCCTGGTCGGCCGGGGTGACGATGCCCTCGGTGAGGGTGCGGAACTTGGCCGCGTAGGCCGGTCGGTCGAAGGGGCGGGCGCCGGCCGGGTGGGCGTCGGCGACGGTCAGCTCGTCCTCGATCACCGAGCCGTCCTCCAGGGTGATCACCGCCCGACCGCCGAAGGCCCGCCGCTCGGGGTCGGGGTCGTGGTAGCGGCGGGTCCACTCCGGGTCCTCGACCGTGGTGATCTTCCGCCACAGCTCGACGGTCTGCGGGTGCCGGGCCCGCTCGGGGGCGTAGGAGCGCTCGTGGTGCCAGACGCCGTCCTCCAGGGCGACCGCGAAGATGTAGGGCACCGAGTGGTCGAGGGTCTCACGGCTCGCGTTCGGGTCGTACTTCTGCGGGTCGTTGGAGCCGGAGCCGATGACGTGGTGGGTGTGGTGGCTGGTGCGGAGCACGATGGAGCGCACCTGGTCGAGCGGTCCGGCCTTCTCGCGCAGGCGCCGCGCCAGGTCGATGATCGCCTGCGCCTGGTACTCGGCGGAGTGCTCCTTGGTGTAGGTGTCGAGGATCGCGCGCCGCGGCTCGCCGTCCTCCGGCAGCGACACCGTGTAGGCGGCGCCGGGTCCGTCGAGCATCCAGGCGAGGAAGCCGTCCGCGCCCTCGTAGATCGGCGACGGGGAGGTCTCGCCGCGCATCGCCCGGTCCACCGCCTCGATCGCCGCCTTGCCGGCGAAGGCCGGGGCGAACGCCTTCCAGCTGGAGATCTCGCCCTTGCGGGACTGCCGGGTCGCCGTCGTGGTGTGCACGGCCTGCTGGACGGCCTGGTACGTGACGTCGGCCGGCAGCCCGAGCAGGGCGCCGATCCCGCAGGCGGTGGCCGCGCTCAGGTGGGCCACGTGGTCGATCCGGTGCTCGTGCAGGCAGATCGCCCGCACCAGGGCGACGTGGATCTCGTACGCGGCGGTGATGCCGCGCAGCAGGTCGGCGCCGCCGCGGCCGGTGTGCTGGGCGACGGCCAGCAGCGGCGGGATGTTGTCGCCCGGGTGGGAGTAGTCCGCGGCCAGGAAGGTGTCGTGGAAGTCGAGCTCGCGCACCGCCGTGCCGTTGGCCCAGGCCGCCCACTCCGGTGACACGCGCACGCCGGGCGCCGTGCCGAACACCGAGGCGCCCGGTGTGCCGCCGTGCGGCAGCGCCTGCGCGCGGGCGACGGCGACCGGACGCCGCCGCAGCGAGGCCACGGCAACGGCCGCGTTGTCGATGACCCGGTTGACCGCCATCGCGGCCACGTCCTGTTCGGGCTGCCCGGTGCCGCAGGCCACGGCGGCGAGCTTCCAGGCGAGCTGCTCCGCACGGGGCAGCGCCTTCGTGCTCGGGTGGACCCGTACCTGATGGTAGATCACAGGACTCCTCGACGGTTCGGCCCGGCGGTTGCCGGGCTCCTGCTGGATGGGTGGCGCTCCGCCCCCCGGCACGGTGTCGTGCCGATGACGGGAAGTCCGGGGCGGCCCGGCGCGCACTTGCAGCATTCCCCGGGCCGAGCCCGTGGTCGACCCGTCCATCCTGCGAAATCCGTCCAGGTCAGCGATGCGAAAGTGCGGATTTTGCGAAATCCGCGGCTGTTAACTTTGCAGGGTCGTGCGCCGCCGACGACGAGCAGGAGGACCGTGAACCGCACCCCTGGCCAGAAGGTCTACGCCCACGCGAAGCTGCGCCGGCTGCGTCGCGACCACGGGCTCAGCCAGGTCGAGCTGGCCCGCCGACTCGGGATCTCCACCAGCTACCTCAACCAGCTGGAGCACAGCCAGCGCCCGCTCACCGCGCCGGTGCTGCTGCGGATCGCCGAGGTCCTCGGCACCGACCCGGAGTTCTTCTCCGACAGCGGTGCCGGTCGGCTCACCGCCGACCTGCGCGCCGCGCTCGCGGACGAGGCCAGTGGCGAGGAGCTGCCCGCGGACGAGCTCGCCGAGGTGGTCCGCGACCATCCGGCGGTCGCCCGCGCCCTGGTCGCCGTGCACCGCCGCTACCGTGATGCGGTGGAACGCGCCGTGACCCTCGCCGGGCCAGGGGAGTCCACCGGTCTGCCCGCCGAGCCGCACGACGAGGTCCGCGACTTCTTCTACGAGCACCACAACCACATCGCCGAGCTGGACACCGCCGCCGAGGACGACGCCGCCGCGCTGGGCATCGTGCCCGCCCGGGCGGCGGACGCCCTGGAGCACCGGCTCGCCTCCCGGCACGGCATCCGCGTCGTCGCCACCGCCCCGCCCGGGCCGGCGGCCGGCGACGTCCGCAGGTACGACCCGGCGGCCCGCCTGCTGCACCTCTCGCCCTGGCTGACCGACGGCCGCCGCGCCTTCCAGCTCGCCACCCAGCTCGCCGTCCTCGAACACGGACCGCTCCTCGAGCACCTCGCCGACGCACCCTCCCTCGGCTCCCCGGCGGCCACGGCGCTCGCCCGCATCGGTCTCGCCAACTACTACGCGGGCGCCCTGCTGATGCCGTACACGGCGTTCCACGCCGCCGCGGAGGAGCTGCGCTACGACGTCGAGCTGCTCCAGACCCGCTTCGGCGTCGGCTTCGAGACCGTCTGCCACCGCCTGAGCACCCTGCAACGGCCCGGCCTGCGCGGGGTCCCGTTCTCCTTCCTGAGGGTGGACCGGGCCGGCAACATCTCCAAACGGCAGTCCGCCACCGACTTCCACTTCTCCCGGCTCGGCGGCACCTGCCCGCTCTGGACGGTCTACGAGGCCTTCTCCGCCCCCGGCCGGATTCTCACCCAGGTCGCCGAGATGCCCGACGGCAAGCGCTACTTCTGGGCCGCCACCACCGTGACCCGCAGCGGACCCGGGCACGGCGCCCCGCGCACCACCTTCGCCCTCGCACTCGGCTGCGAGCTGCGCCACGCCCACCGGCTCGTCTACTCCGAGGGCGTCGCCCTGGACGACCCCCGCGCGGCCACCCCGATCGGCCTCGGTTGCCGGATCTGCGAACGGCAGGACTGCGTCCAGCGAGCCCGGCCGCCGGCCGGCGGCCCCCTCGTCATCGACGAGAACCGCCGCACCACCGTGCCCTACCCCGTCCTGCGGCGGCACGAGCACTGACCCCGGCGCGCCGCGCCCGCCACCAGCCGGCCGCCGACGGTCGACGAGCACCTCAGCACCTTCGCCCCGGACCCGGTCCGCGCCGACTCGGCGGGCTGGGCTCGGGCGCGCGGACCGTCCGACGAGTGGTGCCCGCTGCGGCCACCGGGGCGCCCGGCGGCTCACCGCTGCGGGGCGGTCCCGAGCTCTCCACGGCCGGAATCCCTCCCACGCCACCATCCGCGATCCGGACAGTCGATGCCGGAGCTGCCCGATGGGCCTAGGCTGTGACTCGCAGTCGGTTCGCCCTGCCAGCCAGGCAGGCGCGTCGCAAGAGGGAACCCGGTGGGAATCCGGGACTGCCCCGCAGCGGTGAGTGGGAACGACCGCCGTCACACGCACTGGGCCCCAGCGGGGCCCGGGAAGCGACGGCCAGTAGGTGCCGGACCAACAGGCCCGGCGTGCCCACGAGTCCGAAGACCTGCCACTGCCCGCGTGCCACCGGTGCGCGGTGATCTCGGTGACCTCGTGGGAGGGTCGGCGGGCTGGGCGGGCACCCCCTGGTGCCGCGTCCCCCCACTCCCGTACCCTCGTACCTCCGTGCTCTCCCGGGATCGCAACGCGACTCGCGAAGGAGAGTTCCGTGTCATCGAGTTCCACCACCCCGCAGGCCACCGTCCACGGCTACCCGAGGCAGGGCCCGAACCGGGAGCTGAAGAAGGCGATCGAGGGCTACTGGGCCGGCCGCGTCAGCGCCGAGGTCCTGCGGGTCACCGCCGCCGACCTGCGCCGCGACAACTGGCACCGGCTGGCCGAGGCCGGCGTCACCGAGGTGCCCACCGGGGACTTCTCGCTCTACGACCACGTGCTGGACGCCACGGTCGCCGTCGGCGCGATCCCGCCGCGCCACCGGGCCGCCGTCGCCGCCGACCCGCTGGACGGCTACTTCGCGATGGCCCGCGGTACCCAGGACGTCGCGCCACTGGAGATGACCAAGTGGTTCGACACCAACTACCACTACCTCGTGCCCGAGTTGGGCCCGGACACGGTCTTCGCCGCCAACTCCACCAAGGCGGTCGCCGAACTGCGTGAGGCGCTCGCCCTCGGCCACCGTGGCCGCCCGGTGCTGCTCGGCCCGGTCAGCTACCTGCTGCTGGCCAAGCCCGCGCCCGGCGTGGCCGCCGACTTCCAGCCGATCACCCTGCTCGACCGGCTGCTGCCGGTCTACGCCGAGCTCCTCGCGGACCTGCGCGCGGCCGGTGCCGAGTGGGTCCAGCTGGACGAGCCGGCGCTGGTCCAGGACCGCACCCCGGCCGAGTTGAACGCCGCCGCCCGCGCCTACCGCGAGCTGGGTGCCGTGACGGACCGACCAAAGCTGCTGATCGCCTCCTACTTCGACCGTCTCGGCAAGGCACTGCCAGTGCTGGCCAAGGCTCCCATCGAGGGCCTGGCGCTGGACTTCACCGGCCCCGCCGCCGCCAACCTGGACGACCTCGCGGCCGTCGGCGGCCTGCCCGGCAAGCGCCTGGTCGCCGGCGTGGTGGACGGCCGCAACATCTGGATCAACGACCTGGAGAAGTCGCTGTCCACCCTGGCCGTACTGCTCGGGCTGGCCGACCGGGTCGACGTCGCCCCCTCCTGCTCGCTGTTGCACGTCCCACTCGACGCGGACCGGGAGCGCGACCTCGACCCGCAGGTGGCCCGCTGGCTCGCCTTCGCCCGCCAGAAGGCCGCCGAGGCCGCGCTGCTCGCCCGCGGTCTGGGCGAGGGCGCCTCCGCGATCACCGCCGAACTCGCCGCCAACCGCGCCGACCTGGCCTCCCGCGCCGCCTCCGCCCTCACCTACGATCCAGCCGTGCGGGCCCGGACGGCGGCCACCACGGCCGCCGACGCCCGCCGCGCCCAGGCCTACCCCGAGCGCGCCGAGGCCCAGCGCACCCGGCTCGGCCTGCCGCTGCTGCCGACCACCACGATCGGCTCCTTCCCGCAGACCCCCGAGCTGCGCACCGCCCGCGCCGACCTGCGCGCCGGACGCATCGACGCCGCCGCCTACCGGGAACGGATGGAGGCCGAGGTCCGCGAAGTGATCGCCTACCAGGAGAAGGCCGGCCTCGACGTCCTGGTGCACGGCGAGCCCGAGCGCAACGACATGGTCCAGTACTTCGCCGAGCAGCTCACCGGCTACCTGGCCACCCGGCACGGCTGGGTCCAGTCCTACGGCACCCGCTACGTCCGCCCGCCCGTACTGGCCGGCGACATCTCCCGCCCCGAACCGATGACCACCGACTGGTACCGCTACGCCCAGGGACTGACGGACCGCCCGGTCAAGGGCATGCTCACCGGACCGGTCACCATGCTCGCCTGGTCCTTCGTCCGCGACGACCAGCCGCTCGCCGAGACCGCCCGCCAGGTCGCCCTCGCCCTGCGCGACGAGGTCACCGACCTGGAGGCGGCCGGCGCCGCCGTCATCCAGGTCGACGAACCCGCCCTGCGCGAGACCCTCCCGCTGCGCGCCGCCGACCGGGCGGCCTATCTGGCCTGGGCCACCGAGGCCTTCCGGCTCGCCACCTCCGCGGTTCGGGCCGACACCCAGATCCACACCCACATGTGCTACGCGGAGTTCGGCGCGATCATGACCGCCATCGACGACCTCGACGCCGACGTGATCTCCCTGGAGGCGGCCCGCTCGCACATGCAGGTCGCCGGTGAGCTGGCCGAGGCCGGTTATCCGCGCGAGGTCGGCCCGGGCGTGTGGGACATCCACTCGCCCCGGGTGCCGAGCACCGAGGAGGCCGCCGGCCTGCTCCGGGCCGGGCTGGCCGCCATTCCGGCCGAGCGGCTCTGGGTCAATCCCGACTGCGGCCTGAAGACCCGCGGCTGGTCCGAGACCCGCGCCTCCCTCGGTCACCTGGTGGCCGCAGCCCGCGAGGTCCGCGCGGAGCTGACCGGCTGACGCCGTCGCCGGGGCAGCATGGTGATCACCATGCTGCCCGCCGGCCGGCAGTCCTCGACCTCCACGGACCCGGCGGGCTGCTGGCCGCCGCCGCGACCACCGCGCTCGACCGCGATCCGGCAGCGGGCGACCGCGGTCAGTCCTCCGCCCGATGGGTGATGAGCGCCTCGGTGCGGTCTCCCAGGAACTCGTACCACCGCCGCTGCAGGCAGACGTATCGCGTATCCGCCTCGACGAGGCTGAGGAAGGCCGACACGGTTTCGGTGAGACGCTGCTGCAGCCCGGAGTCGGCCAGCTGTCCGTCCTCGGTGAACGCCTCGTAGGCGGAGGCCAGGCTGAACATGTCCGGATAGACGCGGGTGCCGAGGTGTTCCAGGGGGACCCGCAGCGCCCACAGCCCGCGGTTGCCCCCGACCAGGGACGGCGAGGCGGAGACGAGCATCGCGTGCTTGGTCTTGAACGGCTGCGGTTGGACCCGTGAGACCCAGTCGATCGCGTTCTTCAGCACGCCGGGCACCGAGCCGTTGTACTCGGGGGAGGAGATCACGAAGGCGTCGCACCGCTCGAGCCGCTCGTACAGCGCGAGGGCGCCCTCCGGCAGCCCCGCGGTGGACTCCACGTCGCCGTCGTACAGGGGCATCTCGAACTCGCGCATGGTGGCGAGGTCGACGGTGGCACCGTCGTCGGCGATCAACCGGGACACGAGGGAGGCGAGGCGGCTGTTGATCGACTCGGCCCGCAGCGCGGCGCCGAAGACGAGCACCCGCAGCGGACCAGGGTGGCCGCGGTCCGTGGGCATGGGGACGTCCTATCGTCAGCTGCGTACGCGTCGGTCGGGGCGGACAAGGACCAGCGTGGTCCCGGCAGGGCTGACCCGCGACCGGATCTGGGCCTTTCGGATGAGGAGCCGGGGCGAGGCGGGGGCAGGCGGCTGAACGTCCGGTGGCGAGCCAGCCATTGGCTACTCGTGAGGTGGCTCCTCGTCCGGGAGGCGGCCCGGATCCGTCGGGCCCCAGCCGTGGCCGGCGACCGGGCCGGGTCGGTACGGAACGTCAGTTGGAGCTTCTCCTGGGCATGGTGGGACAGCTCACGGGTGGGTGGAGTCCGTACCGGCCCGTTCCCGGTCGGGCTGCCCCCTGGGCGATGGGCGGACCCGGAAGCCGCCCCAGCCGGGGTACCGGGTGTCGCGGCGGCTTCAGAACTCGTCGTGGGTGAAGGGCAGGAACTCGGTGCGCAGCGCGGCGTCGAGTTGGCGGGCCGCGCCTGCCGTGCGCTCGGTGACGAGTCCGGCGTGCGCGAGTCGGCACAGCCGGGTGTCGCCCAGGTAGCAGGCGGCCAGGTCGCGGACGTCGAGCGCGAGGTCGGCGGGGTCGGTGGTCGGCTCGTACCGGCCGCCGTTCGCTCCGCCACCCGGGTCCGCGGTCAGGCGGAACCGGCCGTGGTTGGCCGGGATCGCCTCGTCGCGCACCTCCAGCACGAGGTCGACGGGTTGGGCCCAGGTGCGGGCGGTCAGTGCCGCCCGCACGTCCACCAGGCGTAGCCAGAGTGCCGGGAACTGTTGGGTGACCCGTACCTGGTCGCGGTCGGCGGCCAGCAGCGGCAACGGATCGTCGGCCGCGCGGCCCCAGGCCCGCACCCGGCCGGTGAGGTCGATGGAGGCGAGGTAGCTCCACAGGGCCGCCGTCACCGGGGCGGTCTCGCTCTCCAACTCGTAGACCTGGACGAGCCCGGCGGCGCCGTTGTCGTCGTCGCCACCGCGGGTGCGGTAGATCGCGTAGCCGGCGCACGGGTCCTCGCCCGCCACCACGATCCGCGGCGGGCTGAGCTCGTCGTCGTCCTCGTCCTCCTCGGGCAGGACCTGTTCGCGCCACCACAGGCGGTCGCGGGCCGGTCGGCCGGCCCGCCGGGACCGGCTCGCCTCGTAGCGGGGGCCGAGCAGGTCGGGTGCCTCGGCGGCGTCCAGCAGGCGCAACGGGCCGGGGTCGGGAGTGAGGCGCAGGGCGAGCGGCCGGGTGGAGTCGATCTCGATGGTGGAGAGGTGGGTGGCCGCGCCGAAGCCGTAGCGGCCGTAGATGGCGGTCTCGGAGGCCCACAGCGCGGCGAGCGGGCGGCTGCGGGCGGCGCAGCCGCGCCACAGCTCCGCCATCAGTGCCGAGAGCACGCCGCGGCGGCGGTGAGTGGGCGCCACGGACACGAAGGTCAGCCCGGCGCAGGGCAGTTGGCCGCCGGGGACGGAGAGCTGGAAACGGTGGGCGGCGAGCAGGCCCACCAGCCGGTCGTCCGCGTAGGCGCCGATCCGGTCGCAGCGGCGCAGCAGCCTCCGGTACCGGTCGCGCTCCTCCTTCTCGTAGGTCTCGTGGAAGACCAGGGAGGCGAGGTCGAGGGCGCGGTTGAGGTGCGCCTCGGGGACCTCGCGGATCCGTGGTGCCGCGGGCGCGTTCGCGTGCGGGGTGCTCACCCCACGGGATGGTAGCGGGATGTCGGCGGCTCGACCGGGAGGTCGGTGCCGGCGGGAATCGGCGTCGCCCGCCGGAGCCAGGCGGGACCTCCCCGGCGCGACCCCGACCCGAGCCCCGGGCGGGGCCACCGCCCGCCCGCCCCGGTGCCCTGCTCGCCGACCGGGGGCCGGGTGGGCTTCCGCGGCCGAACCGACCGGCCGCGGAAAAACCACTGGACGGCGGGGGAGTTGAACTCCCTATCCTGCTCGGATGACGGACTTCGCCCTCCTCGCCGCTCCCTCCGACTGGCAACCCGGCTACCGGCAGCGCCTCGTCGACGCCTACCGGGCGACCGGTCTGCCGGGGCCGGCCGCGGACGAACTCGCCGCCAGGGCCGTCGAGCAGAGCGACGGTTGCACGGCGGCGGCGATCCTCGACGAGGACGGCCGCCGGATCGGGCAGGTCGTCGTCGGCCTCGCCGAACGGCACAGCGGCCCCAGTGGCCGGATCGGCGAGCTGTGGACCGACCCCGGCCACGACGAGCAGGGCAGCCACCGCCGAGCGGCCCACGCCTGGGCGCGCCGCTGGTGCGCGGAGCGCGGGGCGGAGCGGGTGGTCGTGCGACTGGCCGCACCGGACGAGGTCTTCGCCGACTACCCGGTCCGTGGTCAGACCCGGATCAAGGTCATCAGCACTCCGGCCGAGCCGCCGGCCGGGGTGAGCCACCGGCCGATGACGGAGGCCGAGTACCCGGCCTGGCAGGCTGCCGGGAAGGAACGCTACGCCGCCGACATGGTCCGGGCCGGCTCCTGCACGTCCGAGCAGGCCCGGCAGAAGGCGGAGGAGGACTACCGCACACTGTGCTCCCCGAGGGCGTGGCCACCTCCGACACCTCCCTCCTGGTGCTCCGGGCCGAGGGCGAGCCGATCGGCAGCGGCTGGCTGAGGCACGGTCACCTTCCCGGAGTCACCTACGGTTACTCGCTGGTGGTTCACCCGGAGTTCCGCGGCCGGGGCCACGGCCGCTCGGCCATGGCCGTCGGCGAGCAGGTCACGCGGGCCGTCGGCGACCAGGTCCTGATGTTCAACGTCTTCGGCGGCAACGAGGTCGCGATGTCCCTCTACACCGCGGCCGGTTACCGCGTCCTGGAGGAGGTCCGCTCCCTCGACCTCACCCAGGACGGGGCACCGGGTCGACGGTCCTGATCGCCGCGGCCTCCGTGAGTGCCACGGAGGCCGCAGGCGCGAGGCGGGTGCGGTGCGCGCACGGGCCGGGTGGGTTCGGGTGCCCACGGCCCTGAGCCCTGGGCGCTGCCGATCTCGGTCGGGCGACCGGCGGGGGTGCCGGCGCCAGTCGTCGGCCGAGCCCGCCCCAGGACCCCGACGCGGTCCCCGCCACCAGCTGACCTGCCGTGTCCGCCGGGACACGGGTGGCTGGAGGACCTCGCCACCCGTGTCCCGGCGGAGGGGCCGGTGTGTGGAACGCGGTCGCGCCTGCTCTCCGGGGGCCTGGCGGCCTCGACAGTTCATCAACTGCGCAACTCTTGAAGAGAAGGTTTGCCTAACCTTAGACTGCCGCCGTCCTCGTTTCCCGCGAGGGCATGCAGCGTCAGCGAAGTCCGGTGCGAATCCGGGCTGTCCCGCAGCGGTGAAGCCCCGTTCGGGGACGAGTCCGACCGGTGTCACTGCATCCACGGAACCCAGCCCGCAGGGGGGCGGCCCGGTCCCGCCCCCCCGGGGCCGTGGTCCGGACTGTCGGCCTGCGACCATCCCGAGGAGGATGCCCCAGTGTCAGCTGACCTGTCCGAGTCAACGCCGGCGAGAGAGTTGTCGGCGGTGGGAACGGCGGAACTTCCCCGCCGCCGGCGCTTCTCGCTGACCCGGCGCCAGTGGATGATCGCCACGATGCTGGCGGCGTGGGGTCCGGGCCTGATCGTGATGCTGGCCGACACCGACGCCGGCTGCATCATCACGGCCGCGCAGTCGGGTGACCAGTTCGGCTACGCCATGGTGCTGCCCCAGCTGCTGCTGATGCCCGTGCTGTTCGCGGTGCAGGAGATCACCGTGCGGCTGGGCATCGTCACCGGCAAGGGCCACGGCACGCTCATCCGCGAGCAGTTCGGCAAGTGGTGGGGGCTGCTCTCCGCCGGTACGCTGCTCCTCTCGGCGATCGGCGCGCTGCTCACGGAGTTCGCGGGCGTGGCGGGCGTCGGCGAGCTGTTCGGCATCTCCAAGTGGGTCACCGTGCCCACCACCACCGCGTTCCTGGTCGGTCTGGCCTTCACCGGTAGCTACCGGCGCTCGGAGCGGATCGGTATCGCCATCGGCCTGGCCGAGTTGGCCTTCGTGCCCGCCATGCTGCTCGCCCACCCGAAGGTGCACGACCTGCTGCACGGCATGGGCACCTTCCCGGTCGGCAACACGCAGTACGTCTACCTGCTGGCCGCGAACATCGGCGCGGTCATCATGCCGTGGATGATCTTCTACCAGCAGAGCGCCGTGGTGCAGCGGAAGCTGTCCATCAGCGCCCTGCGGCAGGCGCGTTGGGACACCGCGGTCGGCACGGTGCTGACCCAGGGCATCATGATCGTCGTCGTCATCGCCCTGGCCGCCTCGGTCGGACGCAAGGACACCAACGCAGCGCTCAACGACGTGGGCCAGATCGCCGGCGCGCTCACCCCCTACCTGGGTTCGGGCAACGCCAAGTGGCTGGTCGGGGCGTCCATCCTGGGCGGCGCACTGGTCGCGGCCCTGGTGGTGTCGCTGGCCGGCTCCTGGGGCATCGCGGAGGTGCTGGGCTGGAAGCACAGCCTCGACGAGCGGATCAGCCGCCGCAACGCCAAGTTCTACGTCACCTACGCCCTGTCCCACATCATCGGCGCGGTCCTGGTGCTGGCCAGCTTCAACCTGGTCAGTCTGGCCGTCGACTGCGAGGTGATGAACGCGCTCCTGCTGCCCGTCGTGCTCGGGTTCCTGCTGGCGCTGGAGGCCAAGGCGCTTCCCACCGAGCACCGGATGCGCGGAGCCTACCGGGTGATCATCACCGCGCTGTGCGTCATCGTGATGGGCTTCGGGCTGTACATGGTCCCCAACACGCTCGGCTTCTGACGCCGGGCCCACGCGTTCCACACCTCGCGGGCCGGGGGGGGGGGGCGCCCGGGGGGGGGGGGCCCGCCGGGGGGGGCCCCCCCGGGCCGCCGCGGGGGGCGGCGCGGGGCCCCCCCCGGCGGGCCCCGCGCGGGCCCCCCGCCGCCCCGGGCGCC
>NZ_JBITZU010000004.1:0-52924 GCF_044547075.1 Kitasatospora sp. NPDC052896 | reverse complement strand
CGACGCGGGCCGGGTGCCCGTCGCCCGCGGGCGACGGGCACCCGGCCCGCGTCGGCCGGGGGTGGAGGCCGACCTTGGTGAGGGGTCCGGCCGTTTTCTCACCGCACTCCCGCCGGCGCTGTCACCGGCGACCAAGCCCCCGACGGCGCCTACGCGTTCACCGCGACGCCGAGGTCGCGAGCTTCACCCTCGCCCAACCCGACTGGACCCTCAACCAGTTCCAGGACTCGGACGGCTGAACGGCGCTGGTGACCCTCCAGCCCGACGGCAATCCGGTCGTCTACAAGATGGCCCTGGACCTGCCGGCCACACCACTCTGGGCCTCGGGCACGAACGGCAAGGGCGTGACGCACCTGGACTGGTCGCAGTCGGGTTACGTCAAGTCGGAGAACGCCTCCGGTGGCATCGTCTGCACCATCGGCGCCCTCAACCCCGCACCCGGCGGCCACGCCGAGATGCGGAACGACGGCAACTTCGTCTTCTACAACAGCGCCGGGCAGGCCACTTGGGCCAGCGGCACCTACAACTTCAAGCAGGGCAACCTGGACTACTGCTACACGTGATCGGGCCGCTCCGGCCCGCTGCCGGCCCGCCGGGCGCCTGATCCCCGCCGACGACCACGCGCGGAACAGCGGGGCGGTCGACGGCGTCTGCGCGTTGCTTCTGGAGTGGCTCGCGGATGTCGCCTCGACTGCGACGACGTGTGCGTGGCAACCGGCGACCTCCTGCTCACCAGCAGCCAGCGGTGGCGCCGCCACCAGGCCTTCGACGCCCCGCACGTCTGGGGACACGACACCACCACCGGCCGCACCGGGCCCGGCGACGAAGAGCGCAGCCCCCGGACCGACGGCCCACCCTGGCCCGGCCCCTTCGGTGATCCCGACAAGCCCTCCTTCTGACAGTCCGCCAGTGAGCGCGGACACGACACCATGAGCCACCGTCCGACGCGGTGGCATGCACGGTCGAGTCCGCCATCGCCCGGTACGCCTCGCACACACCCCGGCGGTGGCCCGGCACCCACCAGGCCACCCCGAGGGTCGTCAGCTACCCGCGCTGCTCGGCGGTGGGTCCCAGTGTGAAGTCCCGCTGGATCAACGGGTGGTGGGCGTAACCGGGGTCAGCGAATGGCCCTGGAGGAGATGCTGCAGCCAGGCGCCCACACCGCCGCACCGACGAGCGACTGACGCGCCGGGCGCCGGTGCCGGGGCACCGCCCACCGCCTGCTGCGCACCACTCGCAGCGAAGTCGCCCCCCATCGTGCTCGACGGCGCTTGGCCTTCGGACACTCCCGTGGCTGGACAATGCCGGTGCGGGCAGCCTCCACGGCAACGCGGTCCTCCTGCGCCCCGTGCCCCCTGACGACGTGCCGGCCCACCGCGACGATCCCCGCCCAGCCTGACCGCCACCGCCCACAGAGGCCCTGGTGCTGCCCCTGGGCGTGGTCGGGGGCGAGACCGAAGCCGAGCGCGAAGCCGTCCGATGACTCCCATGCCTGTCCGAGACTGTGCACGCCGACGGCGAGGGCGGCGCGCCCGGGCGCGATGCGGACCGGAACGTCCGCGGTCAGGGCCAGCAGGGGGCAGCTGACCAAGAGGAGCAGCCCCGCGAGACGGAACGGTTGCGTCTCGTTTGATCGAGGCGTACTGTTCGAGTCGAAGTCGAGACGGAACCGTTCCGTCTCACTAACGATTCCCTTGCTCCAGGAGTTCTGATGAAGCCTCTGCTGTTCCCGAACGACGCCCAGTTCTGGTACGAGACCCTGCGCTCGTTCGGCCACATCACCTACGGCGGGGCCGACTTCGGCGAGGTCGTCTCGACGAGCCTGCGCATCGCGGAGGGCGACTACGACAGCTGGCACGACGAGTGGCTGGCCACCGCCGACCGGGTGTCCGCCGAGGCCCGACGAGCCCTGGCGGACGGCCACCCGGTCAGCGCCCGGGACGGATTCCTCCGGGCGTCGAACTACTACCGGTCGGCGGAGTTCTTCCTGCACGGCAACCCGTGCGACCCCCGCCACCACCACGCCTACGACCGCAGCGTGGAGTGCTTCCACGCCGCGGCGGCCCTGTTCACCCCACGGATCGAGCCGGTCCGCATCCCCTACGAGGGCACCACCCTACCCGGCTACCTCTACCGGGCCGACACCACCGGCACCCCGCGGCCGACCCTGATCATGCACAACGGCTTCGACGGCACGGCGGAGGAGATGCACTACTTCGGAGCCATGGCCGGCGTGGAGCGCGGCTACACCGTCCTCGTCTTCGACGGACCGGGGCAGCCAGGGCCACTGCACCGCGACGGACTGGTCTTCCGCCCCGACTGGGAGAACGTCGTGGGCCCCGTCCTCGACTTCGCGCTGGCCCTGCCGGAAGTCGACCGCGACCGGATCGCGCTGCTGGGCAACAGCATGGGCGGACTGCTCGCCCCCAGGGCCGCGGCCTTCGAACACCGGCTGGCCGCCGTGATCGCCCTCGACGGCGTCTACGACCTCGGCCGGGCGATCACCACCATCGTGCCCGGCGACCGTGCCGAGGTCGAGCGTCGCCTGCGCGCGGCCTCGGACCCGGAACTCGACGCCCAGCTCGACCACTTGATCGCCACCAACCCGGTCATGCGCTGGGCGCTGAACCACGGCATGTACGTGATGGGGGCCGACACCCCCCGCGCCTTCGGCGCCGCGTATCTCGACTACCACCTCCGCGACGGCATCGCCGAACAGATCGAGTGCCCCGCCCTGATCTGTGAAGCCGCCGAGGACCTGTTCTTCGCCGGACAGGCCCGGCAGCTCCACGACCACCTCACCTGCCCCAAGGCCCTGATCGAGTTCACCGCGGAAGAAGGCGCCGACGCGCACTGCCAGGCCGGAGCCCAGCGACTCGCCCTCGCCCGGATCTACGACTGGCTGGACGACACGCTCCACCACCGTCCCGCGGCCAAGTAGGAGAACGGCCTCGTGCAGTCGAACTTCCGCTCCTTCGCCTCCAGGCGCCCCGGACTGCGCGGATGGCCGGCGGTCGTGGGCATCGGGTTCTCCTTCGCCGTCACGATGATGGGAACCACGCTGCCCACGCCGCTCTACCCGCTGTACCGGACCTCCTACGGTTTCGGCGAGCTGACCACCACGGTCGTCTACGCCGTCTACGCGGTCGGTGTCGTCGCCGCGCTCCTGCTGTTCGGCCACCGGTCCGACCAGACAGGACGGATCCGGATGCTGCGAGTCGGCGTACTGCTGTCCGCCCTGTCGACCGCGGTCTTCCTCCTCGGCGGGGGAACCGGCTGGCTGCTGGCGGGCCGGCTCGTGTCCGGGCTGTCCGCCGGGATCTTCACGGGCACGGCCAGCGTGGCCATGGTCGAAGTCGCCCCGCCCGGCGGGGCGGCGCGCGCGACCCTGGCCGCGACCGCGGTGAACATCGGCGGCCTCGGTGCCGGGCCACTGATCGCGGGCACGCTCGCCGAGTACGCGCCCTGGCCGCTGCGCCTGTGCTTCCTCGTCGAGTCGGCTCTGACGGTCCTCGGGCTGGTCGCGGTCAGCGCCGTCGCCGAGCCCGTCCGCCCGTCAGCCACGCCGCCGCCGCGGCCCGGAAAGGTCGCCGTGCCCATATCCGTGCGAACGGTCTTCCTCAAGGCCGCCATCCCCGGATTCGCGGGCTTCGCCGTCCTCGGTCTCTTCGCCGCCGTGGCCCCCTCGTTCCTGACGGTCATCCTGCACACGACCAACCACGCGGCAACAGGCCTGGTCGTCGTGGTGCTCTTCCTCGCCTCCATCACCGGTCAGCTGTCATCCGCCAGGCTGGGCGAGCACCGCTCGCTCCTGGCGGGCTGCGCCGCCCTGATCGCTGGTATGGCGTTGGTGGCCCTCGGCCTGGTGACCTCCTCCCTGGCATTCCTGACCCTCGGTGGTGCCGTCGCCGGAGCCGGCCAGGGCCTGGCGTTCCGGGCGGGCCTGGACTCGATCGTCCGACAGGCTCCGCCGAGTACCAGGGGATCGGTCACCTCCGCGTTCTTCGTGGTCCTGTACGCGGGTATCGCCCTCCCCGTGATCGGAGAGGGCGCCCTCGCGAACGCGCTGGGCCTGGTACCCGCCGGAACCCTCTTCAGCGGCTTCGTCATCCTCCTGGGCGTCACCGCGTTGCTGTTCCTCGCCCACCGCCCGCAGGGGCCCGCCGTCGAATCCACCCGGCCGTGACCGGGAGGCCCGGTTCATCATCCGGCGGAACAAGCACGCCGCCGATCAGCGCAGTCGGGCGCGGCGGCACCCTCCCGGACGGCGCGGTCCGAACCCCCACCCCGGGAGCGACCAGCACGTCGGCGAAACGCCGCACGGACATCGATGCCCGGATCGAGCAGCCACTTCCCACTCCACCGTGGAGAATTGATGAGACATCAGAAAAGCTGCCAGGGACGGCGGTTCAGCTCATCCCCAGCCGTTTCGCCACCTCGGGGGCCAGCGGGTACGGCCGCTCGGGCGGCAGCAGCCGGGCGGCCTGGGTGCCGCGGCCGGCCCGGACCAGCTCGGCGATCCTCCGCACCCGCGGGGTCAGGTCGGTGATGTCGACCGTCCAGTCGTCCACCAGGGCGTCGATCACGGTCCGGCCGATGCCGACCTGGATGCTGTAGTGATTGAGCGCGGCGCCGGAGAGCGAGCGTTCCGGGTCCCACTGCACGTGCACGGCGGCCGTGGCGACGGCCGCCGGGTCGGCGGTGGTGAGGACCGCCCGGCCGAGGGCCGTCTCCCAGCCCTCACGGGTGATCCGCACCGCCAGGATCCGCTCCTGACCCGGCTTCCGGGCCCAGTTGCTGCGATGCATCAGCCAGCGGAAGCTGGGCTTGATCCAGGTCATCCGGCCGCGCGAGAAGGGCGGCACGAAGCGGCCGGCCGCCACCGCCGCGGTGGCGATGGCGGGAGCGTAGGCCTGGTAGAGCGTGATGGTGGTGGCGTCGTGGTCGGCACGGATCTCGCGCGGTGCGGTCATTGCCGCGAGTCTGCCGGGTGCGGAGCAGGTGGGAAAGCGGTTTTCCGCTCGGAGCGGATCCCGTCCCGGGGTCGACGCCGGTCGGGGTCGACCCCTCGGTCGGCGAGGTCGAGGAGACCGGGCGCGGGTCGCTGTCCTACCCGAGATCGAAGGGGATCGGGGCGCGGCCCTTCCAGATTCGGCGGGAGGCCTGTTCCGGGTAGGGCAGGGTCTTCGAGTCGGCGTCCAGGACGCGTGTGAGCCGCTGGTCGGGGTGGTAGGCGGCCCATCCGGGGTCGCCGGCGGTGGCGAAGCCGACCCACGCCTGCTGGAGTTCCCGCGACACGGCGATGGCCTCGGGGGTGGACTGGTCGCCGAGGAGTCGTCGCCCGGTGGGGCTGTCCAGCGTGCCGAACGCCAGTGGGACGTCGAGGCTGTGGCAGGCGCCCAGGACTCCTCCCAAGGCCGGCGAGGCCAGTCGCAACTCGAAGAGGAACGAGGTGCCGCCGGCTGCGGCGTTCGCCTCGGCCAACAGCATCGAGGGCATCCGGAAGACGGCGTCGGAGTAGACCGTTTCCAGCAACTCCTCGGGGGTGGCGTGCGGGTGGGCTGCACGGTAGGCGTCCGCACCGTCCGGTGCCGGGGCGAACAGCTCCAGGGCGGTACGGGCGTCCTGCTCGGTGAACGTGCCCAGCCGTCCGAACATGACGCTGAACAGCCGGAACTCGTCGCTGGTATGGCCGGCGAGGAGTTCGATCCCGCTCGCGCGGCCACTGGCCAGTGCGGACCAGGGCGTTTCGGCGAGGACTTCGCCGTCGACCACGGGGCAGATGGCGACCCCGGTCCCGGAGAGCCGTCCCCAGCTCTCGCGGTGACCGTGGAGGTCGGCGCTGAGGGCGGTGACCCCTTCGGCCAGGCGCCAGGGGTCGACGTCGGCCAGGGCCGCGGCGGTGGGCACCGTGCCGAGCCGGTCCGCGAGCGCGGCGGCGACCCGCTGGGCCAGTGCGCGAGTGCAGTGCAGGCCTGGTACCGAGTGGGTGATGGCCCGCCGGAACAGGCCGCGCGCCGGCTTCATCGCCACCAGGGCGGCGACCGACCCCGCCCCGGAGGACTGCCCGGCGACCGTGACCTGGTCAGGGTCGCCCCCGAAGGAGGCGATGTTCTGCCGCACCCACTGCAACGCCGCGATCTGGTCGAGGAATCCGCGGTTCGGCGGGGCGCCCTCCAGGAGCGCGAAACCCTCGGCGCCCACCCGGTAGTTGATGCTCACCACGACGAGCCCGGAACCGGCCAGCGCCGCCGGGTCGAATACCGGGTCGCTCGAGTCCGCCGCCATGTAGCCGCCGCCGGGGATCCACACCAGCACCGGCAGCCCCGCGGCTCCAGGGTCCGGGGTACAGACGTTGAGCGTCAACCAGTCCGTGCCGTCCGGCGAACTCGCGTGAACCGGCCCGGACTGCGGTACCGCCGGTCCGAACTCGACCGCCCGCCTCGTCCCTTCCCAGCGGCGAGGCGGGGCGGGTGCCGCGAAACGGAGCGTTCCCACCGGTGGCTCCGCGTAGGGGATGCCGCGGAACACCGCGTGCCCCCGCCGCCAGCGGCCCTCCAGCACTCCCTCCGCGGTACGCACCGTCGGCTGTTCGGGCATGTCGCTTCCTTCCCCCACAGGCTTCCAGGCTTTATAGGTCAGACGTATTATTTCAGTCACCTGTATTATGTCAACAGTATTGGAACGAGCCCCACGGAGTAGCCGCCGATGCCGAAGCAGGTGGATCACCGCGAACGCCGCGAAACGATCGCGCGAGCGCTGTGGCGGGTGGTGGAGCAGCGCGGCGTGGTGCATCTGACCATGCGCGAGGTCGCGCAGGAGGCTGGTATCTCCCTCGGGCAACTGCAGCACTACTTCGGCTCCCGGGAGGCGATGCTCTCCTTCGCCATGGACTTCGCGTCCGAGCAGGCCTCGTCGCGCATCGGCCAGGGCCTCGCGGAGCTCGGCGACCGGCCGCACCCCCGTGACGTGCTCCGAGTGATGCTCACGGAGATGCTTCCCCTGCATGCCGACGCTCGCGCGACCAGCCGGATGAGCGCCGCCTTCGTCCTGGAGGCGTTGCACAACGAGAGCTTTCACGCCCGGGCACGCGACGGGATGGTCCAAGGGCGCGCCATGGTCGAGCAGTTGGTCCGACAGGCGATCGCCGACGGGCACATCGACCCCGACCGCGACCCGGTGGCCGAGACCAGTCTGCTTCTCGCCCTCACCGGCTTCACCACCCTCATCGAACTGGAGGTGATCGAGCCCCGGGACGTGCTCGCCGCTGTCGATCAGTACCTGGACAGACTGTTCACCGCAGACGATCGACACACCGGAGGCGGAAGGAGCGACGCGGCATGAGCCCCGCGCTCCTCGGCTCCACCTGGTCGCAACCGGCCCCCACCACCAGACGCGCGACGCCTTCCGACTGGTGCACCGGCCACGAGCTCTTCCCGCGGGTTCAGCGCAGCGCGCGGAAGGTGCGGCGGAGGTCGTGGATCCAGGCCTCGGGGTTCTCGTACGGGCCGAAGTGGCCGCCCTTCTGATGGACGTTCACGTCGCGGATGTCCGCGTAGAACCGGGCTCCGCCGTTCCTGAAGATCTCCACGCGTTCCGCGGTGGTCTCCGCGCCGGGGGAGGAGTCGCCCAGCAGGAAGGTGAAGCCGGCCGGCGCCCGTACGTAGGGCTCGCGGTCGTCGACGGGCGCCGGCGGGTAGAGGTTCGCGTTCTTGTAGGCGCGGATCGAGGAGCCGATCGCCTCGTTGACCCAGAAGATCGTGGCGAAGGTGAGGACGTCGTCGACCGGCCACTCGGCCTCGAAGTCCGCGTTCCGGTCGCTCCAGGTCGACCAGCGTTTGAGGATCCAGGCCAGCAGACCGGCGGGCGAGTCGTTGAGGCCGTGGGTGAGCGTCTGCCCGTCCAGGAGGTGGGCGGCGACGTGCGACACGTACCTGGCGTTGCGCCGGTTTAGCCGCGCCCGTGTCGCCGGCGGCAGGTCCTCGGTTCGCTGACCACCCGACAGGTCCCAGAAGCGGTCGCCCTGGAACATCGTGGGTGGCATCTCGTTGCCCAGGTGGATGCCGTACAGCGAGTCGGCGTACTTGTGGCCGAGGCGGGCGCCCACCAGTGCGCCGTAGTCGGCCGCGCCGACGCCGTACCGGTGGTGGCCGAGCACGTCGGTCATCAGGGTGTGGAAGCGGTCGGCCATGTCGGCGTAGTTCTCCCGGGGGTTGGTCAGCGGCGTGGAGAAGCCGAACCCGGGCAGCGAGGGGACGATCACGTCGAAGGCGTCCGCGGGATCACCGCCGTGGGCGGCCGGATCGGTCAGCGGGCCGATGACCTTGTGCCAGTGGTGGTGCGTCCAGGGCCAGCCGTGCAGCAGCAACAGCGGGATCGGCGCCGGGCCGCTGCCGCGCTCGTGGACGAAGTGCAGTGGGCTGCCGCCGACATCCAGGCGGTGCTGGCGGAAGGAGTTGAGCCTCGCCTCCGCGGCCCGCCAGTCGAAGCCGTCCGCCCAGTACTCGACCAGCGGACGCAGGCGGGCCGTGCCCAGGCCGTAGCGTTCGTCGTCGTTGTCGGGGTCGGCCGCGAAGCGCGTGCTCCGCAGGCGGTGGCGCAGGTCGTCCAGGACCTCCTGGGCGACGTGGATGGTGAACGGGGCCGGTGCGGGACCGGATCCGGTGGCGCTGGGCACGGTTCTGCTTCCTTCGGTTCGGTACTGCTCGGGCCGGCGCGGGAACGGCGCGGTGCGGGGCTGGGGCGGGGGAGGGTCAGTCGACGAGTTCGAGCCGCAGTCGGGTGAGCCGGCTGCCGGCGATGCGCCAGCTCCCGTCCACCTTGCGGTAGTCGTCGTGGTAGTGCCCGAAGCCGTGCAGCCGGCTGAAGGGCGCCTCCGGGTGGGCCGCGCGGTCGTGGAGGACGAGGTCCTCCATGGCCCATACCCCCGTGGCGGTGCTTTCGGAGGTGAAGGTGATCTCGTGCGAGAAGAGGTGGTGGACGGGCTGGCCCGCGCCGACCCGCGCCCCGATGGTGCGGGCGAACTCGGCGGCCGGCACCTCGTTGGCGAGGCTTCCGTCCACCCGGTGGAAGCGCATCACGGCGTCGTGGGTGAAGAGCGCGGCCACGGCGTCCCACTGTTTGGTGTCCGCGTAGCGGCAGTAGCGGGCCTTGAGGTCGCGGATCCGGTCGATGTCCGCGAGCGGTGAGGGTGACATGTGGTTCGCCTCGCTTTGATTGGACCAGGTAGTCCAATAGTAGGCGGCAACAATGGACCGTCAAGTCCAAAGGTCGTCCGGGCGCGCATCGATCCGGGGCCGACAACACCACGACAACGCCAGCGGAGCGGAGCGCGCGGCCCTCAACCCGCCGCTACCAGGGCACCTGCCCTCCCCGCGCCCCTGCTGCGCCCGGACCGCCGGTCGGCGGACGCCTCGGCCGGTACTCGCGGTGCGGCTCAGCGCGTCGCGCGGTGCGGCCCGGGAGGTGACACCCGGTTCGGGGAAGGCGCGGCAGAGGTGCGAGCCGATACTGACATCAGCTCTTTGGGGTGATGGATCTGCCGTTTCGCTGACGGACGGGCATCTGTTGCAGTAGACCGTCTGGCATGCGATATGCGGAGGGGGACTGGCTGACGGTGTTCATCCTGCCCGCCTACGCACCGGAGCTGAACCCGGTCGAGTACCTGTGGGCCCACGTCAAGCGCAGTCTCGCGAACCTCGCCAGCGTCGCCCTCGACCGCCTCGAAGCCCTTGTCCGCAACCGTCTCAAGCGACTGCAGTACCGCGCTGACGTCCTCGACGGCCTCCTCGCCGGCACCGGACTCTCCCTCGACCTCCCACCGCCATGGCATTGAAACGTCAAGGTCGTATCCTGGCCGATCATGCGGAGCATTGACTGGGACGACGTCCGGGGGCGGGTGCACGCGCTGTGCGAGGAGCGGGCGTGGCGCGGGGTGAAGGCTGAGCTGGCTGCGCCGCTGGCTGAAAGCCAGGTGGAGGAGGCGGAGCGGCAGTTCGGGATCACGTTTCCGGCGGACTACCGGGAGTTCCTGCTTCGGGTGAGTGCGGGTGGGCGGTGGCCGAGGGAGTTGCGGCGGGGACCTCAGGGGTGGCACTGGGCAGGGGACGCGGACACCCAGCTGGAGCGGCTGCACGTGCCGTTCCCCGATCACGACACCGCACTGGCTGCGAGTGACGAGGTGTGGGAGAAGTTCGTGCGGGAAGAGGACTACGCCGACCCTGCCGACTTCGTGGCTGCCCGGGACGCCCGGAACGAGGTCGTGGATGCGGCGGAGCGGGACCGAGCCACGGGTGGTGTCTTTCTGGCGAGCCATGGCCACAACTTCAGCACGCTGCTCATCGTCAGCGGTCCGGACCGCGGCAGCATGTGGTTCGACGGGCGGCCGACCTGCGATCGCCTCAACCCGCTGCTGACGGATGCGGGGCGACCGGCCAGTTTTGGTGAGTGGTACGTCGACTGGCTGGAACACGAGGAGGGTCTGATGACTCCGGAGCTGGAGAAGGCCAGTCGCAACCTGTGGCACCGCGGTGTGGGCACGCCCATCTGGCTCCGCTGGTTCGACGACTGGGAGGACAATCGTCGTGGTAGATAGCCCACCCCGTCACGAAGCCACCCGTCATTGCCGGGCCCATGGCAGTGGTGCGTGAAGGTACACGCGTAGGCGGTGAAACGGACCGCAAGTGCGACGGCTTCGGCGGGGCACAGGTCGAGATCCATCCATTCACCCCGAAGAGCCGAGCACACCTTCCCTGACTCAGGTCCCGTCCGGGGCTCTGAAGCGCAGGCCGTCGTAAGCGTCTATTTCACCTGCCTGTCGTGGACGACGGTGTGCTCAAACGGTCGGGTGGCGGGGAGCGGTGGGGTTGTTCGGGTTGCTCAGCCACTCCGTCAGGCCGCCGTCGTAGACGCTCACCTTTGTGTGTCCGGCGTCCACCAGGCACAGCGCGACCAGCGGGGCGTTGAGTCCGGAGTTGCAGTACACGATTGCCGGACGTTCGGCGGGGATGTGAGCCAAGAGCCGCCGGCGGTCGGGGCGGGGGCGGAGGGTGGGGGAGCCGGGCCAGTTGATCGACGGGTGGGGAAGGGCCTCTGTACCGGGTTGGCCCAGGGAGGGGAACGGTGCGTCGAGGCTGCCGGGCAGGCTGGTGGACATGACCTGGGCGGTGCCGGGGGGAAGGACGGACACGTCGTCGGGAAGTTCGGGGACGGCGTTGACCAGGGTCGCGCCGCCTGGGTTGGTGATGGCGTCGAGGACTTGGGCGCGGTCGGCCCACATGTCCGTCCTGGGGCGGGCTGTGAAGACGGCCGGGGCGGGCGTGATCTCGCCGGAGGTGATGGGGCGAAACTCGGCCGTCCACTTGCCCAGGCCGCCGTCGAGGAGCCCTACCCGTGTGTGCCCGGCGGCCTTGAGGATCCACCAAAGTCGGGCCGCGTTCTGCCCGAACTCGTTGTCGTAGACGACGACGGTCGTCCTGTCGCCGACGCCCAGGCGCCCGAAGACCTCAGCCGCCCGCCCGCCCGGAGCCGGGGCGGGTGATGCCGAATGGGCTGTCGAGTTCAACGACGTCTTGGACCAGGTCGGCGAACACGGCACCAGGGATGTGTGCGCGCTGGTAGGCATCGCGCATCGGGCGCAGGTGCGGGGCGTCGGGCGCCAGCAGTACCGATGCGTCGAGGATGCGCAGGGCAGGGTCGTCCAGATGGGTGGCGAGCCAGTCGGTGGTGACCAGCGGGCTCGGGATCTCGATGGCCATGGAGCCACATCAACACAGGCGGACGGGCCGAGCGCGTCTTCTTGCCGAAACAGCAACGTGCGGCTCCTGGCGGGCAGTGTGTCGCGTGGCCAGCCCTTGCGGCATGGGCGGCCTGTCGGTAAAGGATGGCGAGCTCAAGCGGTAGTGAGTAACGGTCACCGTGACAGTGCCGCCTGTAGGACCGCTACCGGCGGCGCTTCGCCCGCGGCAGCGGAAGTCAGGAAGGTTCGGCGCAGATGCGTCGTCAGGTGTTCCGGCACGGCCGGGTGGAAGCGTCCGGAGAGGTAGCCGTCCGGGCGGATCAGAAGGGCCTCGCCGTCACGCGGCGCATAGGCGGCGCGGAACTCGCCCGCCGCGTCGCGTACCCGCGGCGGGCGCAGGCCGACCGGGCGGGCGTCCTCCGGTACCTCCGCGGCGGTGACCAGATAGGCGTCGAGCAGGCCGTGGGCGGCGCGATGTGCCTCGGCGGCGCAGGCCTCGAGTCGGGCGGCGCCGTCGCCCGAGACGTGCTCCGGGCCCGCGAACAGCAGCAGCACGTGCCGCGGGGTGCGCAGCAGGTCGAACAGCCGCCGCCGGTAGGTGGCGAGGTCGCTCAGCAGGCCGCGGCAGTCCGGTGCCCGGTCGCCGGGGGCGGGACCGGCCGCGGGTATGCCGTCCGCCGCCTGCGGCTGGATCAACGGGCTGTCCGGGTAGGAGACCAGCAGTTGGGCCTGGCGCCGTAGCATCATCTCGGCGTCGTCCCCGTTGTTGCCGAGGCCGGTGCGGGCATGGCTGGAGGTGCGGGCATGGCGGACGGTGCGGTCGACCACCTCCTGCGCGACCGGGTGGCGTTCGGCGTGATAGCTCTCCAGTACGTCGTCCGTGGCCATACCGCGGATGGTCAGGGCCAGCTTCCAGGCGAGGTTGTAGGCGTCCTGCACGCCGGTGTTCAGACCCTGGCCGCCGATCGGCGGGTGGATGTGCGCCGCGTCCCCGGCGACGAAGAGGCGGCCGTTGCGGTAGCGGTCCACCAGACGGTGGCTGATCCGGAAGGTGGACGACCAGCGCAGCGTGGAGGCGGTCGTCGGCTCCGGGGACAACCGGTCGAGCACGGCCTGGATCTCGCCGAGGTCCGGTCCGCGGCCATCCCTCATCCCGTCCGGCGCGCTCGAGTCGTCTTCGCCCCCGGCTTGGGCGCAGGGGCGCAGCATCGACAGGCAGTACCGCCGAACGCCCGGCATCGGAATGCAGACGAGCATGTCGTCCACCGCACCGTTCGCGTCCAGGTTCACGGCCCGCATGCTGTAGCCGGCGGGCAGGTCCCAGTCGAGCTCGACGTCGCTGATCATGTACTGCTCGGGGAAGGCGTTGCCCTCGAAGGTTAGCCCGGCCGCCTTGCGGACCGTGCTGTGCGCGCCGTCGCAGCCCACGACGTAGCGGGCGTGCAGACGCTCGATCCGGCCGTCGGCGTGCGCGAGGACGGCCTCGACCTCGTCCGGGCGTATCTCCACCGAGCGGAGCTCGGTCGGCCGCTCCACCTCCGTGCCGAAGCGCGCAAGATGCTCGGTGAGCAGCCGCTCGGTCGCGTACTGGGGAAGCGTGGCGAAGGGATAGGGGATCTCTGGCGGCAGAGTCAGCTCGACCCGGGGGCCCGGCTTGCCGTCGATGAAGACCAGCTGGCCCAGGTGCGGCACCGCGTTGTCCAGCGCCCTGCGGGCCAGGCCCATGGCGTCCCACGCCTCCAGCGTGCGGGGCAGGACGCCGATGGCCTTGGCATAGGGCTCCGGGACGGCCAGCCGGTCGACGATGCGGCACTCGACGCCGTGCCGCCGTAGCTCGGCCGCCGCCGTCAGTCCCACAGGGCCCGCGCCCACCACGAGTACGTCGACAGCGGTCATGATCAGACTCCCTCGCCGTTCGGAAATGGCCCCCGAGCCAGTGTGCTTCACCAGGCTGCGCCAGCCAGACCGGATTGAGGCCCCCACCGTGCGGTAGTTGCCGATCCGCTGGTCAGGACAGGTTGCCCGGGTTTCACGTTCACTGATTCGGCCGTTGCCGGGATGGCGTAATACTTCTCCTCGAACTCGACAGCGCTCCGTGCCGCTTTTCTTGGCGGCGCTCGTCGGGCGACCCGGGGTACTGACTTCGGTGCTTCGGGGTGATGGATCGGCGCGTTCTACTGGTGGACCGTCGCAGTGACCGGCGCAGCCGTTCCCAAGATCTGCCACTGCCGTCACCTTCAAGCGCCGAGGTCAGTAACTGCGTGCGCGTGCCGATCTCCTCTCGGGTGCCAGTGATCAGGTGACCTGCCGGCTCAGGGCGGAGTGTCCGTTGAGGTTGCGGCGGGGGCCGGTGGGCCTGTGGGAGCGGGCTCCGTACGCCGAGGCCGGGTGGCCGTCGTGCCCGTACCTCCGGGCGCCGAACTGGTGGCGGTGGGCGCCGTTCCAGCCCATGGTGACCTGGATGACCGCGTGCAGCCCGGACAGCGAGGTGGTGTGTGAGTGGACGTGGATGCGTCGTCATGCGACCGGCTCGGTGTCCGGTCCCGTCACTTCCCCCCGCTCGGGCCGGTGGACGGCCTCCTGGTGGTGGGCGAGGAGGAGCACGTCGGGATTGTCGAGGCCCACCTTCACGAGAACCGGGCGGGTCAGTAGTTCGCGATCTGCAGCACGGCGGTCTGGCCACTGGTGCCGCCGAGGTAGAGGGTGTCGTTGCCGGGGCCCACGGCGAGGCCGTAGAGCTCGGTCTCGCCGGAGGTGACCGTGTCGCCCGGCACGGCCGCGCCGGTGGTGGTGTCGAAGGCGAGGACCGAGCCGGCGGTCGTGTAGTTGTTGTCGAGCATGAACAGGGTGCTGCCGTCCGGGCTGACCTGCAGGTCGCTCAGTACGGCGTTGGCGCTGGTCACGGTGAAGGTCCCGGTGACGGTGTCGGTGGCGGGGTCGATCACGCCGGCGGTGGTGGTGACGCCGCCGCTGAGCGCGAAGATCTTGCCGCCGTCCGGGGTGAACGCCAGGTCGTAGTAGCCGGTGGCGGGCACGCCCTGGACGGTGCCGACCACGGTTGGCGTGGTACCGGCCGTGTTCAGGTGGAGCACGCTGTTGTCACCACTGACGTACAGGTCATGGCTGTGCGGCCGGAGCACCGGCTGGCCCAGTTGGCTCGCCGCCACCTGCACGCCGGTGGTGAACGCCCGCTGGGCCGTGCCGAACTCCAGCACCCGGCCCTGGCCCTGCTGGCGGTAGGTCTCCGGGCCGTTCTGCGACACGTACAGGGTGCGGCCGTCGGCGCTGAGTGCCATGCCCCCAGGCAGGCCCGGGGTCCAGCCGGCTGGGCTGGGTCGGCAGCGGGACGGTGGCCAGGACGGTCAGCGAACCGGTGTCGACCACCGAGAGCTCCAGCCCGTTGAGCACGTAGAGCCGTGAGCCGTGCCCGTCGAGCGCCAGGGACGCGCCGAACTGCGCGGTCCCGAGGATGATCTGGCCGGTGACCGTGTCACCCTGGGTGTCGACCTTCTGCAGCGTCAGACGGTCGTTCCCGTCGATCACCGCCACGTAGGCGGTGGCGCCGTCCGGGCTGACCACCGGGACGGGCTCGCTCACACCGACGGTGACAGTGCCCGCCGTGCCGGAAACCGGCGCGTCTGCCCTCGCCGCGCCGGCCCCGCCCGTGAGCCCTATCAGGGCTGCCAGGGCCAACCCCGTGACACCCCAATGAGCCTTGTTCACAAGAGACTTCATGCTCGCACCCACCCCCTTCGGCGCCGCCCTGCGCGGCGCCGTGCGGCACGCTAGTGCCTCGCCCGCCGGGCTGGGCGACGTTTCGCGAAAGCCGTCGATCAAACATGACGAACCGTCAGTTCCGAGGCCGGGAAGAGTCGGCTCGCCAAGCATCGGGGTGATGTGCTGCGCGCACGACAGCACGGCCGCCCCGACAGCTCCTGCTCGCGATGGGCCCGACGGATTCTCTCTCTCCCTGACCCCCGACCGTGATCAACAAGCACGGTGTGACGGCCGAACGGCCCAGAGGCTCCTACTACTCCGAAAGCGGCATGTCACACACCACCACGTCACGTGCTGCCCACCCACCCCGAAAAACCCGGAGGCACACAGGCCCAGTCGCGCCACGTCCCAGGGCTGGAGCCGGGCCGGGTCGGTGAACACCTGCTCCAGGCGGGCGCGCAGCCCCAGGCCGTCGCGGGCCACCGCGCCCGCCTCCCGGTGCATCGCCGTGAGCGGGTCCACCCGGTCCCCGAGGGAGTCGAGGATCCGCTCGGTGCGCTGCCACGGCTCCTGGTGGCCCGCGTAGTAGGGCCATGGTCACCAGGACGTCGGCCGCACGGACCAGCGTCTCCGCGTCGGCCCGCGCCGCCCGGTCCTGCCACTGCCCGATCGCCGCCGCCGGCCGACGGAAGGCGGGTCCGACCGCACCGGCCCGGAGGAAGTCCGCCTGGGCGTCGGCGACCACGACAGGACTGTTTTGACGGGCCGCTAGGTCGCAGTCGCCACAGTCCACAACGGGCGGGTCGTGGCGTCCAGCGCCGCCTCGAGGTAGTCGGTGCGACCGGTCGCCTGGAGCATCACGATGCCGCCCTGAAGCGCGGTCAGGATGCCCCGCGCGCACTGCGCCGAGGCCGCGGAGTCGAGGCGGGTGAGCGCCCGCACCCCACGGGTCAGGGCCGCCTCCCACTCGTCGAAGAGCGTGCAGACGATCGCCCGGGCCTGCTCCGAGGACTTCCCCAGCTCGGCGGTGAGGCTTCCGAGGGGGCAGCGCGGGCCCAGTTCCGCGTAGTGGTCGACCACCGTCTGCCGCCAGGCCTGCCACGACTCCCAGGTCGACAGGTCGCCGAGGTGGGGCTGCTGGAACTCCAGCACCTGGCCCGCCTCGTGCTCCGCGACGGCGGTGAGGAGGTCGGAGCGCCCACCGGGGAAGTAGTGGAAGAGCTGGCTCTTGCTGGTCGCGGTCGCCGCGCGCACGTCGTCCAGAGACGTCTCGCCGGCCCCCCGCTCCCTGATCAGTCGGGCGGCGGCGACGACGATCCGCTGCCGGGTCGCCCGGCCCTTCGCAGTCAGTCCCTGGTTCACGCGGCCATCATCGCAGGTTTTGGACCCTTCGGTCCATCATGGGCCGATATCGCCCTCGGCCGGATGGAGACCGGGCATCGGACGGGCCAACGACCGAGACCCGTGCGAAACCGAGCCGGCCCATCCATGCGTGTCGGCGGGAGACCTCGCTCGGGCGAACCTCACCGCGGGCAGGTTCCGTCTCCTCCAGCCGAAGAACCCCGGCACCGCCAAGGCCCACCGCAAGGACCGGGAACGCCCTCCAGGTTGCCCGCGTCGCCCACGTGAGGTGGCCGTCGGTCGGGAGCGGCGGGCCGCACCGCCGCGCCCGACGGTCTGGTCCACCTCACCTGGCCCGGCCTCGTTCACCGGGTGCGGGAGCTGGCGGACCGGGTCATGCTGGTGCCGACCGCCTGCGCGCGTCCGCCGGCGGCCGTCAGCACGTCTGAGCAGGCCCGTTCGGGTGGGCGCTTGGCATGGATGGCTGCCCCAGTGCGCAGCCCTGTTCGGGAGGACCGATGGCCGGCACCATTGCGGAGCTGATCGTTGCCACGCTCAGGGCGTCCGGAGTGCGGCGCGTGTACGGTCTGCCGGGCGACTCGCTCAACGGGTTCACCGACGCCCTGCGCCGTGACGGCACCATCGCCTGGGGCCATGTGCGGCACGAGGAGGCCGCCGCGTTCGCCGCGGCGGGCGAGGCGGGCACCACCGGGGGCCTGGCGGTGTGCGCGGGCAGCTGCGGACCGGGGAACCTGCACCTGATCAACGGCCTGTTCGACGCGCAGCGCAGCCGGGTGCCGGTGCTGGCGATCGCCGCGCACATTCCGCAGGAGGAGATCGGCAGCGGCTACTTCCAGGAGACCCACCCGCAGGGGCTCTTCCGTGAGTGCAGCGTGTACTGCGAGCTGGTCGCCAACCCCGAGCAGGTGCCCCGGGTGCTGCACACGGCCATGCGCCATGCCGTCGAGCGTGGCGGCGTGGCGGTCGTGGTCGTCCCCGGCGGTCTGTTCCTGGCCGAGGCTCCCAAGGGGGCCACGCCGCGCCCGGTGCTCAAGTGCTCCTCGCACGTTCGGCCCGACGAGGCGTCACTGGCTCGCGCAGCCGAAGTGCTCAACGCGGCCGAGCGGGTGGCCATCCTGGCCGGGGCGGGCTGCGCCGACGCGCACGACGAGGCCGTCGCGCTGGCCGACGCGTTGAAGGCGCCGATGGTGCACTCGCTGCGCGGCAAGGAGTACCTCGAGCACGACAACCCCTACGACGTCGGCCTCACCGGGCTGATCGGCTACAGCTCCGGCTACCGGGCGATGGAGCACTGCGACGCGCTGCTCATGCTCGGCACCGACTTCCCCTACCGCGAGTTCTACCCGGACAGCGCGCCCGTGGTGCAGGTCGACGTGCGCGGGGAGCACATCGGCCGCCGCACCGCCGTGGAGGTGCCGCTGGTCGGTACGGTCAAGGACACCGCCCAGGCCCTGCTGCCGCTGCTCCACCACCGCACCGACGACTCCTTCGCACGCCTCATGACCGGCCACTACCGGCGGGTGCGCGCCCGCCTGGACGCCCTCGCCGAGGGCAAACCCGGCGACTCACCACTGCACCCGCAGTGCATCGCCGCCACCGTCGACCGGCTGGCGGCACCGGACGCGGCCTTCACCGCCGATGTCGGCACCCCGACCGTGTGGGCGGCCCGCTACCTGCGCATGAACGGACGGCGGCGGCTGATCGGCTCGTTCAACCACGGCACCATGGCCAACGCACTCCCACAGGCCATCGGGATCCAGGCGGCCCACCCCGACCGCCAGGTCGTCGCGCTGGCCGGCGACGGGGGCCTGGCCATGCTCCTCGGTGAGCTGCTGACGCTGCGCCAACTGAACCTGCCGGTCAAGATCGTGGTCTTCAGCAACGCCGCGCTGTCCTTCGTCGAACTGGAGATGAAGGCCGCCGGGTTCGTCAACTACGGTACCAGCCTGCGCAATCCGGACTTCGCCGGACAGGCCCGGGCCGCGGGCCTGCACGCGGCCCGGGTGGAACGCGCCGGCGACCTGGAGGAGGCCCTGCGCACCGCCTTCGCGCACGACGGGCCCGCCCTGGTCGACGTCGCCACCCAGCGCCAGGAACTCTCCCTCCCGCCCAAGCTCACCTATGAGCAGCTCAAGGGATTCACCCTCTTCGCCACCCGCACCATCCTCTCCGGCCACGGCGACGAGATCCTCGAACTGGCCCGCACCAACCTGCGCCAGCTCAGCCTCGAATAGCACGCTGTCGGATCCGGAGCCGGTACCGCCGCATCGGTGGCAGGTGTCGTAGGTGCCGTGACCCCGGCCCGGGTCAACGCCAGTCCGGTCCGAGGTGGGCGAGTCGATCGAACCGCGCGGGGGTGAGGTCGGCCCGGTCGGGGCGACGGGTTCTCTTCCTGAGCCAGCGGTCGCTTGCTCCGGCCAGTTGTCCAGGCAGCCGACCCGCGTTGGTACCGTGACGTTGTTCGCGGTCTACGAGTGGGGGTGTCGCGATGGCTACAGAGGTCGTCGTCAGGACGGGGATCAGGTACGGGGCCAGTGGCAAGCTCATGGACGTCTATCAGCCTGCGGGCGCGTCGGAGCCTGTGCCCGTGGTGCTGCTCTGGCATGGCCGGGGCCCCGACGAACGGGACGTCCTCGCGCCGCTCGCCCGCGCCGCGGCGGAGCTGGGCGTCATCGTCCTGGTGCCGGACTGGCGACCCGACGCCCCGGACGGCGGGCGAACGCACCTGAGGGAGTCGGCCGTCTTCGGACGGCAGCACGTGGCCGACTTCGGTGGGGATCCCGAGCGGATCACGCTCGCCGGGTGGTCGCTGGGTGGCAAGGCCGCGGTGGGTGTTGCCCTGAATCCCGCCGCGTTCGGCAGCTGGAGGCCGCAAGCCGTCGTGGGAATCGCCGGTGCGTACGGATCGGCGGCACCGACCACCGGCACCGTTCCGATCGACGACCTCCGCCTGGGCGGCGGCGCGCTGCCGCCCAGGCCGGTGTGGCTGGTGCACGGCACCGCTGATCCAGTGGTGGACGTCGAGCGTTCACGCGAGTTGCGCACCTCTCTCGAGGAACACGGCTGGCCGGTGTCGCTCAGCGAGGTCGCGACCGATCACGCCGGTGTCATCATGACCGAGTTCGTCCCCGAGCACGACCGCTGCCTGCCCAGCACCGCCGACCACGCCGTCGAGGCGGGGTCGCGGACCGCCGAGGTACTGGCCCGCGCCGCAGGGATCACCGCTCGGCACTCCATCCGTCGATCGTGATCTCGCCGGTCGAAGTCGGTGCGGAGACGGCCTCGGTGTTCCCTCGCGGACTGTCGAGGCACCTGGCCGGCAGCTGGATCGGAACCTGGCCGACACCGCCGCAGGACCCGCACCATCGGCAGCCTCGTCCGCCCGGCGCCGGCGCCCGGCCCACGCGGTTCGCACCGCCGCCGGGTCAGCGCCGCTCGGCGGCCAGCCGGTCGGCCGCCTGCCGCAGCCCGTTGAGCCGCAGGTCGGTGTCGGCCAGGGGCTCCGAGGCGATCCGGTACGCCTCGCCGATGTCGCACCCCAGCAGTTCCGCCGTGACGACCAGGCTGTCCACCAGCCGCAGAGCGGGCTTGCCCAGCATCCTGCGCTGGACCTCGTCCATCCCCGCCTCCTCCAGCAACTGCCGGTACTGCGCGACCACGGGAGCCAGCCAGTCGGCGCGCAGCGCGTACTCGGAGCGGCCGGCGAAGGTCGGCGCGAGCGCGGCCAGCAGCCGGTCCGGGTACTCCTCGGCCAGATCCGGGTCGTCCCCGTCGTCCTCGGCCGGATCCGGGTCGTCCTCCTCGTCCTCGTCGTCCTCGACCCGGTCCGGGTAGTCCTCGCAGTGCTCGGCCAGATCGGGGTAGTCCTTGTGGAACTCGTCCCAGTCCACGCACAGGTCGGCGATGTCGGCCGGCACCAGGGGATACCGCTGCCAGCTGGGGTCGGACAGTTCGAAGACCCGCCGCAGCAGCTCGTAGGGCACCTCGGTGGAGCGGGCGAGCAGGAGGGCGTCGTAGAGGTCCTTGCCCTGGGGGTGGCTGTCGGAGACCAGCCAGAGGATCTTCCACGCGAGCGAGAGCTGCGGCGCCGCGGTGAGCAGCCGGCTCGGCGCCAGGCCGTGCTGCGGCTCGGCCGGGAGGATCTCGGTGAAGGTGAAGTCGAGCTGGATCGCGCCGCCCGGGACGCCCTCGGCCGACCAGGGCAGCACCAGACGGCGGCCGGGGACGCGACTGTACGTCCAGATCTCATCGGTCGCGGCGGCGTCGGCGTGCAGGCGCACCCGGGCGGGCGAGCTCTCCGCGGCAGTGATGTCCTGCGCTGCCGCGGCAGCGGTGGCGGCGATGTCGTGGAGCATGGTCCCGGTGCGGGCGTCCTCCAACTGCCATTCCCGCGGCTGGACGACGAAGTCCAGGTCGCCGGGCTCGCGCGCCTCCTCGCCGTACCAGGCCCGCAGCAGGAAGCTGCCGCGCAGGACCAGGTGCTCGGCCCAGGGGGAGTCGGCGATGGCCGACAGCACGGTCTCCAGCGCCTCCCGACGGGCGGCGAGCCACCGGGCGGCGAGTGCGGGATCCGCGAAGGCGGGCTCGCTCGGGCGCAGCGCCCGGGTGTACGCCGTGAGGGCCGGATCGAAGACGGGCTGCTGGGCGGCCGCCTCGTGGTCGATCGGCCACAGGCCCCTGGGCAGGTTGAGCCGGGCCCGGGTGCTCTCCGAGGGGGCCTCCCGGGGCAGGGGGACCTCCTTCCACGGTCCGTAGCCGAGGTCGTCCCACTCGGTGTCCGTAGCGGTCGGGTCAGTGCTCATCGGGTCGTGCCCTTTCTTCCGTGCCGGGGTACTCGTCGATCCAGCCCGCGTCGAGCGTCTCGTCGCTGTCCAGCACGACGAACTCCCGCTCCACCGAGGCGACGGGCCAGCCGGCCGCGCCCAACTCGGTGAGCAGGGCCGCCAGCTGACGGCCGGCGGTCGCGAGGCCGACCAGGCGGGCCCGCTGGGTGACGAACCGTTCGCGCAGCCCGTCGGCGCGCACGCGGCGGGCGTTGCGGGACAGGTGCGCGCTGTGGCGGGTGGCGATGGTGGCGAGCGCGCCCGTGTCGGCGTCCCCGGGCAACAGCAGTTTGACATGGTGTTCGAAGTAGCGGGCCGGCCCCAGACGGGCCGCGTCGCCATCCGACTGCGGAAGCCCCTGCGCCCACGGGGCCGCCTCGATCTTCACCCGCAGCACGGCGAACCCCGCCTCGGCCAGCCGTCCGGCGGTCCGCCGCGTCTGCGCCGCGACCTCCTGGAACCGACCGGAGCCGCGCAGGGTGAGCATCGGCTGTGAGGCGGCGGCTCCCCGGGCCAGCAGGATGTGGGTGAACTTCAGGCCGTGTTCGGCCGCCCAATCGGCCAAGGAGTCGGCGGACTCCGGACGCACCGTCAGGTGTACCTCGAAGTCGCCGGACACCTCGGGCAACGGGGGGCTTCCGAGGGCCGGGGCAGGCCGGGTGGCGATCATGCGGGCATCCTGGCAGGCGCCGCCGACAGCGGGCCCGGCGGGTCGCCCGCTGGTGGGCGGGTACCGCCCCACGGAAGCCTCGGCGGGGGCGAAGGACCGCACAACGCTCTCCCGCAGGGCCGGCACCGAGGGCCGCCCTCGCCGCCGGCGACGACAGCACGTGAGCCGGACCGACGACCCACCGCCCCTCGGCCCGACCCGTGCGCTCCCGTTCCACCCGGCTCCGCAGCCCCTCCGGGGTGGAACTCCGGGTCAGGCCGGGACCCCGTGACCCGTTTGGCGCACATACGGGGTGAGGGAGCGCGTCGTTGGTGGTCGCATGAGGAGAGCGAATATGCCAGCCACCTATGCGAGAAGAGCGGAGCCCTCGATGTGGGTGACGCAAGCCTTGGGTCGAACGGGACAGCGAATGGAGGCGGCAGTGCCCGAACGGTCGGAAGGTGGCGGATGAGGAACCCCGAGAACCGTGTGGAGTACGGGCCCCATGCACTGGACGGCGAGCTCGCCGCGGACGCCGTGACCGGCCGCCGGGGTGTGGTGACCGGTCAGGCCGTGGAGTACTCGCGGTGGACCGGAAAGGCCGTGCGGTGCGAGGTCTTCCTGCGGCCGGTGGGCGGTGGCGTGGAGTGGACGGTGGACGACCACGATCTACGGCCGGTGTTCGGGGCGGCCTGAGCTCGGACCGGGCAGCCGATGGCCGCCGCGGCGGTCGACCCGGCTCCCCTTCGAGGGCGGGCCGCGTATTTCCGCGGCGGGAATTCCGGGCGGAAGTCCGACGCGGTCGACGGCTGTGCCCACGAGCACCCGGCGCTCTCCGCCGGCCGGCCGCACCGACTCGTGAGCGGAAAAGCCGTGCGCGGGAGAACCGCGCGCACGGTTCGAGGGAGCGGGGACCGGAAACGGAGCGACAGTCACCGTGCCAGTGCCCGACCTTGCTCAGGAACCCCACGTGCTCAGGGCCGGCAAGCCTGCCCGCCCTGAGCGTTATTTAATGACGAGCCCTCTCGAATTACGTAAATTGTGCATTCCTGGATGGATTTGCCAGGGGTGCGCCGGTCTCGGATGGCACCGATCGAGTGAATATTTGAATGTCAACGAACTAGCGCGACCTTCGCCAATTCCTTCGTCGCTACTTTGACGCCCGGGGCGATCGCCCTTTCAGTGGAACCATGGAGGACCAAGGAATGCGCAAGAGTAATATCATCGCCGCACTGCTCGCGGGAGCGCTGGGCATGACGGCCTACGCCGTCCCCGCGTCGGCGCAGACCACCGCGACCACGCCGGTCACGGCCGAGGTCACCAGCGGCGCGCTGGAGATCAGCGCACCGGCGGGGCCGGTGGACCTCGGTTCCGTCGTCGCCAGCTCGAGCCCCCAGACGGTCAGCAGCCAGCTCGGCAACGTCACGGTGACGGACGGCCGAGGCGGGACCAGCGGCTGGACGGCCACCGCGAACGCGGTGGACTTCACCGGGCCCCAGAACATCTCCGTCTCCGCCGTCGGCAGCAGCAGCTACACCAGCCCGACGGCCACGGTCACCGGCACGGCCACCGTCACCAACAGCAACCTGAGCCCGCTCTACCCTCCTGGTGCCGTGCAGACCGCCACCGGGGTGTCGGGGATCAACTCCGCCGTCTGGAACCCGACCATCTCCCTCACGATTCCGGCGAACGCCCTGATCGGAACGTACAGCTCCACGATCACCCACTCCGTCTCCTGACCGCGGCAGACTGAGTAGTCAGCAGAGGTTCCTTACACCGTGCGCAGTTTCGTTCTCGCATCGGTGCTGACGGCCGCGGCGCTCGCCGCGGCCGTCAGCACCGTCTCGCCCCCCGCCCGCGCTTCAGTCCCGGCGCAGCGGCCGACAGCAGCCGACCCGGGCAGCCTCGGCCTGCGGCTGGTCGACATTCCCGCTGACCTGTCCAAGGACTCCCGGGCACGGCAGTACGTCATCGACAATCTGACGCCCGGCACGACCGTGCACCGACGCGTCGAGGTGTCGAACACCACCGCCGCCCCGTTGCACGTGGACCTGTATCCGGACGCCGCCAGCATCACGCACGGCTCCTTCGTCGGCGCCCCAGGAAGGACGGAGAGCGAGCTGACCAGCTGGACGACGCTGGACCACGACAGCGTCGACGTCGCTCCCGGGGCCGTCGTCCGCGACACCCTGACGATCGCGGTGCCCAAGGACGCGGCCCCCGGTGAGCGGTACGCCGTGATCTGGGCGCAGGCCAGTGGCCGCCACGACGGTGGGAGCATCGCCCTGGTCAGCCGTGCCGGCATCCGGGTCTACCTCTCGGTCGGCGGCGACAACCCCCCTGCGCCGAAGTTCACCGTCGACACGATGACGGCCCAACGCGATCCCGACGGGCACGCGATCGTGCAGGCCCAGGTCCACAACATCGGTGGCCGCGCCCTGGATCTGAACGGCACCATGAAGTTGTCCGCCGTGTCCGGCAGTCTCAGTGCCGGTCCGTACCAGGTTCAACTGGGCACCAGCCTGGCCCCCGAGCAGTCCGAGCCGGTGAAGGTCCCGGTGACCGACCAGCTCGCGGACGGTCCGTGGAACGCCACCATCGAGCTGAAGAGCGGACTGCTCGCCGAGACGTACCAAGCGCGGATCACCTTCCCCCACGAATCCGGCGTCGCTCCGGCGGCAGTCGCGCACCCGGTGACCCTCAGCGCGCACCCACTGCTCGTCGGCGCGCTGGTGGTGCTGACCCTCCTGTTGGGCGCGGCCCTTCTGGTGGTGGTCGTCAACCGCCGCCGCAGGAGCGGCAGTCGCGGGCCGGAGGTGCAACCCGGCACGCTGTGACGGGTGCTGACGCACTGCTCCGGTCGCTGTCGACCGCGCCCGGCGACACCGGAGCAGTGGACCGCCCTCCCCCTGGAGACGCCTTGACCGGCACGGCCAGGATTCCAGGGGCACCGGGCGGGAACCGGTCCGCGTAGTGGCGCCGGAGGCCGGACACCGCACCGGTGGCCACGGGAACTCGGCGGCCCGTCAGGCCGACTGTCTGATGAAACGCTTGCAGTAGGCGTTCTCTTCGGAAGGACGGTCGTGCGGATGACGAGCGGTGGCGGGCTTGCGGACACCCGGGTGCTGGCCGGGAGCGGCCGGGCAGGTACCGCGGGCGGTGTGGTGGCGGTGTTGCTGACCTGCGTCATGGCGTTCTCGATGATGCAGCTGTACCTCCTCGGGGCGCTCGGGCCGCGGCTGGTGGCGCAGCTCGGCATCTCCCGTACCGAACTCGGCCTGACCACCACCGCCGGCTTCGGCACGGCGGCGCTGCTGTCGCCGCTGGCCGGCCGCTTGGTCGACCGGGTGGGCCCGCGGCGGTGCGTGGTCGCGCTGCTGCTGCTCGCGGCGGTCTCGCTCGCCCTGATCGGGGCCGCGCCGGACGCCGCCGTGCTGCTGGGCGCGGTCGCGCTGGGCGGCCTTCCGCAGGCGCTCGCCAACCCCGCGACCAACAAGGTGATACTCGCCTCGTTCGACCCGGGGCAGCGGGCGGTGGTGACCGGTTGGAAGCAGTCGGGCGTGCAGTTCGGCGCGTTCCTGGCCGGGTTGCCGTTGTCGTTGCTGGCCGCCGCGCTGGGGTGGCGCGGCGCGGTCTGGGTGGCGGCGGGTGCTGCCGCCGTGGCCGCGGCGTGGGCGGTGCGCGCCCTGCCGGCGGAGGCCCCGGCGGTGCTGTCCGCCGACCGCTCGGCGGGCGCCAAGGGCGCCAGGGGCGGCCTGGTCGGCAGGTTGACGGTGTTCTCACTGCTGCTCGGCTGCGGGGTGGCATCGGTGAACACCTATCTCGCGTTGTTCGGCACCCAGCGGCTCGGGCTGTCGGCGGCGCTCGCGGCGCTCCCGGTGGCCGTGCTGGGCCTGTCCGGGATCGCCGGCCGGGTGGGCTGGACGCGCGACGCGAACCGGGCGGGCCGGGCCGAGGTGCTGCTGACCACGCTCTCGCTCGGTGCCGTCGGGGCCGCGCTGCTGCTCGCCGCCGCCGTCCTGGTGCATCCGCTGGTGTGGCCGGGGGCGGCCGCGGTGGGCGTGTTCGCGGTGTCGGCGAACGCCGTGTCGATGGTGCTGGTCATCCGCGGCCCGGCACCCGGCCGGGCGGGGCAGGACTCGGCGATCGTGTCGGCGGGATTCTTCGCCGGGTTCGCGGTCGGCCCGCCGCTGTTCGGGCTGATGGTGTCGGTCGCCGGGTACGGGCCGGGCTGGCTGCTGGTGGCGGGCGAGTTCGCCGGTGCCGCGGCGGTCACGGCGTCGTTGGCGGCGCGCCGGGGACGGGCGGCGGCCCGGTGAACGCGGCCGACCCGGACTGGGCCGAGCGAGCCCTGGGCGCGGTGATCGACCGGGTCGGCGTCACCGCCGAGCAGGTGGGGGAGCGGTTCCCGCTCTTCGCCGACCCGGACGGCGGGCGATGGACGACGAGCGCCCGGGGCTCCTGGACCGGCGGGTTCTGGGCCGGGCTGCTGTGGCTGCGGGCGTTGGTGACGGGGGACCTGGCGGACCGTACGGCCGCCCGGGAGTGCACCCGGCGGCTGGCCGGCTGGGTGGACCAGGACGCCGCCGTCCGGGGGATGATCCTCTGGTACGGCACCGCCCTGGCCGACGGGACGGGGGCCGGGCTGCGCGAGCGGGCCGCCCGCCGGTGTCTCGCCGCCTTCGAGCCCGCGTTCGGTGTGGTGCCCTGGGGCGGCGCGTTCGGCGGGCCCCGGCTGCTCGCCCGTGCGGACGGCGTGCCCGGTCTGGTACCGCTGCTCGCGCGGTCGGGGGAGGCCGGCCTGGCGGCCGCCCGCGCCCATCTGACGCTACATCTGGAGCTGTGCCTCGCCGAGGAGCCGCCGCGTCCGGCCTGGGCGGCGCTGCCCGGTGGCGGCTGGCGGGGCTGCGACGAGCCCGAGCCGGGCTGGAGCCGGACGGTGGGCTGGCTGCTGCTCGGTGTGGCAGACGCCCTGGCCGTGCCGGGCCTGGACCGCGACGGGGCAGTGGCGGAGGCTTCCCGACGGCTCGCCGCCCTGCGCCTGGGTACCGCCGCCGCACCGGTTCCCGTGCTCGCCGGTGGCCTGCTCGACACGTCGGCGGCGGCCATCGAGGCGGTGGCCGCGCTGAAGCTGGCGGCCCTCGCCGGCACGGCGGAGGAGCGCGAGCAACTGGCGGTGCGGGCGAGGGTGGTCCTGCGCGGGCTCTGCGAGCGTCATCTGACGTCGGCCGGCGGCTCCCGGCCGGCGGGGATGCTGCTGGACGGCTGCTACGACGTGCGCCGCGGACTGGCGGTCCGTCATGAGCTGGTGTGGGGTGACTTCTTCCTGGCGTTCGGGCTGGCGGTGCTCACCGGGCTGGTGGGGCCGTTCGCGGCGTGAGGTGGCACGAGCGGCGGGCGGAGGGTGCGGTGACGGTCAGCGTCCGGTCCGCAGGACCCGCCGGGCCACCGACGAGACGTGCAACTCGTCCGGGCCGTCCAGCAGTCGGGCCGCGCGCCCGGCGCGGAACAGTCCGGGCAGCGCGGTGTCCGGTCCGAGTCCGGCCGCGCCGTGGACCTGGATCGCCGCGTCGGTGACCTGCTGGAGCAGGCGGGCCGCGGCGACCTTGGCGAGCCCGGTCTCCACCCGCGCGTCCCGTCCGGCCTCCAGCAGGGCCACCGCCTCGTACACCAGTGGCCGGGTGGTGCGCAGGGCGAGCAGCGCGTCGAAGACGAGCTGCTGGACGAGCTGGTGGTCGCCGAGCGGTCCGTCGGCGTGGCGCCGGGAGCGCGCCCGCTCGCACATCAACTCGTAGGCGCGATGGGCCTGGCCCAGCCAGCGCAGGCAGCGCAGCACCCGGCCGAGCCGCAGCCGTTCGCCGGCGATCCGCAGGGCCTGCCCGCGTGCGCCCACCAGGTGGTCGGCGGGCACGGTCACCCCGTCCAGCGCGACCTCCCACTGCCCGCCGGCGCCGAGGACCGGCAGTTCGCGCACCACCCGGAAGCCGGGCGCGCTGGTGGGGACCAGCAGGAGGGAGAGCCCGTCGCGGTCCGCCCGGCCGCCGTCGGTGCGGGCCAGGACGGTGACCAGGTCGGCGTCGGCGGCTCCGGTGGTGAACCACTTGCGCCCGTGCAGCGTCCACCGCCCGTCGGGGCCGGGCTCGGCCCGGGTGGCGGTCAGGGTGGGATCGGTGCCGGGGGTGTCGGGCTCGGTCATCGCGTAACAGGTGCGCAGTTCACCGCTGGTGATGCGGTCGAGGTAGCGGCGCCGGACGGCGGCCGAGCCGTGGCGCTGGAGCATCAGCACGTCCAGCAGCGGGGCGGAGCCGAGGACGGCCGGGCCGTGGTCGCTGGCGCCCTCGGCCTCCGCCAGGTGCGCGTACCGCGACAGCGGCAGACCCTGGCCGCCCAGCTCGACCGGCAGCGCGAGCGCCCAGAGGCCCGCGTTCTTCGCCTCCCGCTGGAGCCGTGCCAGCTCCGCCCGGGCGTCCGGGCCGCCCGCGTCGAGCACCGCCTCGCGGGGCATCACCCGCTGCCGGACGAACTCCGACACCCGGGCGCGTAGGTCGGCCATCTCGTCCGGACAGGCGGGCAGCCCGAGTCCGTTCAGCGGTGCTTTGGGATCATTCATGGCTTTCCTCCGGATTCATCGGGAACCCGATGAAATGACGATCCGACTTCTCTGCTGTGGAGCTGGTCGGCTGTGGAGGTCGCCGAGTTCCCGGATTCGTCCCAGTGACCCGCGCAGCAGTTCTCCGGCTGCCGGAGAGGAGAACCATGGCCCATCCTGCCCCCACCCTGGTGGCCCGGCCGCTCGGAGCCGTGCCGGTGCGCGTGTCCGGGCCACCCGCGCTCACCGCCCCTGCCCTGGCGCACCTGCGGGCGCTCGGTGCGGCGCCGGTGGACGCCGGGAGTTCGGACGGTCCGGCCCGCTTCGAGGCGCCCGGAGGCGTCGGCTCCGAGGTCGCCTGGGCGGACGTGTGCCCGGCAGTGGACGCGGCCGACGAGGCGACCGTGCAGGCGCTGACCGGGATCACGCACGTGCACGGCAGACGGGACGGCGAACCGCGCGCGCTCGCCGCCGACTACGCCGCGACCTGCGCCTCCGTCCTCGGCGTGCAGGGCCTGCTCGCCGCCCTGGTCGGCCGGGCCCGGGGCGCGGCCGGGGCACGGGTGGTCACCGGCGCCGACCGTGCCGCCCTGCTGACGGTCTCCCAGTACCTCGCCGCCGCGGGCGCGGACGAGGAGGAGGCCGCGCCGCTCGGCCCGGGCGGGCCGCCGTTCACGGCCGCCGACGGCACCCGGTTCGAGCTGGAGGCGCTCGAACCGGCGGCCTGGGCCGGGTTCTGGCGCCGGCTCGGAGCGCCGGCCGACGCGGTCCGGGCGGGCTGGCGGCCGTTCCAGTTCCGCTACGCGACCGCCTGCTCCCCGCTGCCCGAGGCGCTGCACGCGACCGCCCGGGCGGCCGGGTGGCCGCAGATCGAGCACGCGGCCGCGGCCGCCGGCGCCGACGTCTGCCGCCTCCACTCGCTCGCCGAGCGGTCGGGCGAGCCGGCCGCCGACGCACCCTGGTCGTTCCGGCCGGGCTGCCCGGCGGAGGTGATGAGCCGCGCCGGGACCGGCGCGGTGCTCCCGCTCGCCGGTCTGACCGTGCTGGAGGCGGGCCGGCGCATCCAGGCCCCGCTCGCCGCACACCTGCTGGGCCTGCTCGGCGCGGACGTGCTGCGCGTCGAGCCGCCGGGCGGCGACCCGCTGCGCGGCATGCCCCCGTGCTGCGACGGCGTCTCGGCCCGCTGGCTCGCCCTGAACCGCGGCAAGCGCGCCGTTCAGATCGACATCAAGTCCCCGGCCGGGCAGACCGAGCTGCGCGAACTCGCCTCCGGTGCCGACGTGTTCCTGCACAACTGGGCACCGGGCAGGGCCGAGCAGTTCGGCCTGGACGCCGGAGCGCTCTCGCTCACCAACCCCGGCCTGGTCTACGCCTACACCGGCGGCTGGGCCGGGCGGCTGCCCGGCGCACCGGTCGGTACCGACTTCATGGTGCAGGCCCGTACCGCGATGGGCGAGGCGGTCCGCCCGGTCGACGAGCCACCGGCACCCTCCCTGATGACGCTGGTCGACGTGCTCGGCGGCCTGCACGGCGCCGAGGCCGTGCTCGCGGCGCTGCTGCTGCGCGAGCGCACCGGGCGCGGGGTACGCGCCGAGTCCTCGCTGCTCGGCGCCGCCGAGACGCTCACCGCGCCGGCCCTCCGCCGGGCCCGTACCGGCGCGGAGCCTCGCCGGCCCGCGGGCTTCCGCCGCCCGTTGCCGACCGCCGACGGGTGGGTCGCCCCCGCCGACGACTCGGCCGCCGCCGCCCGACACCACGCCGAGGACCTGCGGTCGCTCGGCACGGCACAGGCGGTGGCCCGGCTGCGCCAACACGGCCTGACCGCCACCGCCGTCAGCACCGACCTGCGGGCCCTGCCCGCCGACCACCGCCTGCGCCACGCGCTGACCCGCGACGGCCACGGTGCCCTCGCCGTCCCCACCCCCTGGAGGTTCCTGTGACAGCCCCGATCCCCGACCTGGTACCGGCCGCACTGCGCAGGGCCTGGGCCGCCGACGGCAGTTACCCCGACCTCGACCTCTACGCCCTGTTCCGGGCCCGACGCACCGCCGACCCGCACGGTACCGCCGTCATCGACCGGAGGGGGAAACTCTGTTACACCCAACTCGACCGTAGGGCACGGGCGTTGGCTGCTGGTCTGCGTACGGCCGGGATCCTGGCCGGTGACGTGGTGGGCGTCCAACTCCCCAACAGCCGGGCGGCGGTGATCGCGGATCTGGCCCTGGCGGCGCTGGGAGCGGTGGCGCTGCCCTTTCCGGTCGGCCGCGGCAGCCGGGAGGCGCGCTCGCTGCTCGGCCGGGCCGGGGCCCGTGCGGTGATCGCCGCCACCGAACACCGAGGGGTCGAGCACGCCCGTGAACTGGCCGAGCTCGGCGGGCAGTTGCCGGATCTCCAGACGGTCGTCGCGGCCGGCCCGGGTGCGCTGCCCTACGGGTGCCTGCGCTACGCCGAGCTGCTGCGCACGGACGCCACCGGCTTCACCCCGGCCCGGCCCGGCCCCGACTCCGCCGCCAGGATCCTGGTCTCCTCGGGCACCGAGGCCGAGTCCAAGATGGTCGCCTACTCCCACAACGCGCTCGCCGGTGGACGCGGCAACTTCCTCGCCTCGCTGCTGACTTCGGGTGCCGCACCGCGCTGCCTGTTCCTGGTGCCGCTCGCCTCCGCGTTCGGCAGCAGCGGTACCGCCGTGACGCTCGCCCGGCACGGCGGCACGCTCGTCCTGCTGGACCGTTTCACCCCCACCGACGCCCTGGAGGCGATCCGGCGCCACCGGCCGACCCACGTCCTGGGCGTGCCGACCATGGTCCGCATGATGCTCGACCTGCCGGCCGCACCGCTGCCCGGGCTGACCGCCCTGGTGCTGGGCGGCGCACCGCTCGACCGGTCCACCCGCGAGGAGGCCGAACGCGCCTTCGGCTGCCCGGTGGTGAACCTGTACGGCTCGGCGGACGGCGTCAACTGCCACACCGGACTGGACGCCAAGGGACTCCCGGGCGACGGGCCCGGCATCGCGGTCGGCCGCCCCGACCCTGCGGTCACCGACATCCGGACGGTCTCACCCGACGACGGGTCCGCCACCGCTCCCGGCGAGATCGGCGAGATCGTGGCACGCGGCCCGATGACACCGCTGTGCTACGTCGGCGCGCCCGAGCTGAACCGGCGCTACCGCACCGAGGGCGGCTGGGTGCGCACCGGCGACCTGGGGGTGTTCGACGCCGACGGGGTGCTCCGGGTGGTCGGGCGGTTGAAGGACATCGTCATCCGGGGCGGTGCGAACATCAGCCCCGCCGAGGTCGAGGGCGAGCTGTCGGCCCACCCGGACGTCCGCGACGTGCTGTGCACCGGCGTCCCCGACCCGCTGATGGGCGAGCGGCTGGCCGCGTGCGTGGTGCCCCGACCGGGTCGCCGGCCCACTCTCGAGGACCTGTGCACCCATCTCGACGGCCGGGGTGTGGAGCGCTACAAGCACCCCGAACGGCTGCTGTTGGTGGACGAGTTGCCGCTGACCCCGGCGGGCAAGCCGGATCGCGCCGCGTTGCGCGACCTGGCCGGCGACCGAGGCTGACGACACGTCGAAGCAGGGGTTGCCGGTGGGCAACCCCTGCTTCGACGTCGCGCTGCCCGAGCCGGGCCGGGTGATGTGCGGGACGATGCGGCGTCCAGGCAACCATGTGTGGCGCCACGGAGGCCGAGACCAGCGAGGCGGTCGAGGTGGGCTACCGCTACGGCGGTACCGCGGCGCTCGTGATCGGTGTCAACGCGTTCACGAGCTGACGAGGTCGAAGCCCGGCACACCCACTCAGGAGCCGGCGAACTCCTTCGTCAGCTGGGCCGCCGCGTCGCGGTACACCGTGAGCAGATCCAGGTCCGCGCCCGGGTAGTTGACGATGTCCAGCTGTCGGGCTCCGGAGTCGGGCAGTACCGTACCGGTCGACATGTTCTCGTTGTCGAAGACGAACTGTGGCTTCTTCGCCGAGAGTTGGGCGAGCTGGACGGGCGTGACCGCGTCCGGGCCGTAGGTCCCGACCGGCTGCACTCCGACCATCTCGGCCACCCAGGTGGTGAACGTCTGAGTGACCACGACCGGGGGCCTGCCGCCGGGCCACTCGCCCTTCAGCTGCTGCGACAACTCGTCGAACTCGGCGGTGAAGGCGGTGTTCCACCGCGCGGCCGTCTGCTCGGTGCCGAAGGCCTTGCCGAGCATGGTCACCTGCGCTGTGGTGTTGTCCCGGTCGTCGTCCAGGTTGACCTCGATCATCTCCGCCTTGGACCCCGCGGCGTCCCTGACCCGGCCGGCGAACGGCTCGAACGACGCGTACAGCACGAAGTCCGCGCCCTTCACCGCGGTGAGGTCGGTGGGCTTCAGGTCGTAGTCGGGTGCGTGCTTCACGGTGGCCGGGACGAGGTACCTGACGTCCTTGGCCCCGGCGGCCTTGGCGAGCGCGGCCTCCCAGACGGTGGTCGCCACGACCACCGGGCCCTGGGCGGCCGTCGGCGAGACGGCGTCGGCGGCGATGCCGCTGGTGGTGCCGGCGCAGCCGGTCAGCGACAGCAGGCCCGCGCTCAGTGCGACGACGGGACGGACGAGGACGCGGTTGCGCGCCATGAGGTGGTTCTCCGTTCGGGGATCAGATGGGCGGCGAGGGCGACGGCCCCCGCGGCGAGGACGAGCACGGGACCAGGGGGGAGGTTCCAGGCGAGTGAGACCAGGAAGCCGGCCAGGTTCACCACCAGGCCGATGCCGACCGCCCAGCAGGCGATCGAGCTGAGCGAGCGGCCGAGCCGGCGGGCGGCGAGGGCGGGCAGCAGGGTGAGCGAGTCCACCAGCAGCGCGCCGGTGAGCCGGATGGCCGAACCGACCGCGACCGCCACCAGGATCAGCAGCAGCATGGTCATCCGCTGCACCCGGACACCGGAGCAGAGCGCCAACTCCCGGTCGTGCAACAGCAGCGCCAGATCACGGCGGCGCCAGACGACCAGCGCGGGAAGCGCCACGGCGAGCCCGCCCAGCACCATGAGGTCGGTCGGCCGGACGGCCAGGATCGACCCCCACAACAGGGCGAAGGCCCCGTTGGCGTTGACCCCGGACACCGACAGCACCAGCAGTGCCGCGGCGATCGCCAGGCTCATCAGCAGGCCCATGGCGCCCGAGAGGCTGTCGGCCGTCCGGGCCAGCGGTGCCACGCCCGCCCCCGCCAGCGCGCACGCCACGATCGCGCTGAGCCCGGGGTCCAGGCCCAGGATGATGCCCACCGCGATACCGAGCAGCGCGACGTGCATCATCGCGAACCGTACCGGCATGATGTCCAGGCCGACGATCACCACGCCCACCAGTGGCAGGCCGAGGGCGGCCAACAGCAGGCCACCGGCGGCGCGTTGGACGGGCAGCAACTGCAGGAGCGTGCCGACCTGTTCGAGCGCGTTCACTCAGACCTCCCGCAGCCGGCCGGCCGCCATCTCCAGAACGCGGTCGCAGCGCGCGGCCAGCGCCCGGTCATGGGTGACCACCAGCAGGGTCACCGGCAGACCGGTGAGCAGTTCGGCGGCCTCCTCCTGTCCCGCGAAGTCCAGTGCGGCGGTGGGCTCGTCGGCGAGCAGCACACCCGCACCCGCCGCCACGCAGCCGACCGCCCTGGCCAGGTGCATCCGCTGCAGCTGACCGCCCGACAGCGCGGTCAGCGGGCGGTCGGCGAGACCACCCACGCCGAGCCGGTCGGCCGCCGCGGCGGCCTGCGCCGCCGCGCCGCTGCTGGCCAACAACTCCCGTGCCAGCAACGGGAAACGGCCGACGGCGGGCCGCTGCGGGATCCAGCCGCAGGCCCGCCTGCGCCAGGCCCATTCGGCTGCCGTCCGGGTGCCGCGCCCGCCGACCAGCAGCTCGCCGGCGACCTGCCGGTGCAGGCCGAGCACCGCGCGCAGCAGCGTTGTCTTGCCCGACCCGTTGGTGCCGGTCAGTGCGATCCGCTCGCCCTGCGCCACGTCGAGGTCGACACCCTGGACGGCCTCCAGGCGGCCGTGTCGGCACACCACGTCACGCAGCCGGATCGGCAGCCCGGAGTTCGGTATGTCCCTCTGCCGGGCCGCGACCGCGCCCGGCTGTTGCCTGTTGTACTCCACGGGACGTTAGTCGGGCCGTGGAGCCGCCGAGTTCCCACGAGGTCCGGGACGGCCCGCACCCGGTGCCGTCCCGCTCAGCCGGCGCGGGACGTGCCGCCAGGTGCGCAGCCGCAGGCTGTTGGCCACCACCAGTAGCGAGCTGGCCGACATCGCGGCGGCCGCGAGCATCGGGTTGAGCAGCCCCGCGGCCGCGAGGGGGATGAGCACCGCGTTGTAGCCGAACGCCCAGAGCAGGTTGACCCGGACGGTGGCCAGCGTCCGCCGGGCCAGTCGTACCGCGACCACCAGGGACTCGATGTCCCCGCGCACCAGGGTGAGTCCCGCCGCGCCGATCGCCGCGTCCGTGCCGGAGGCGAGGGCGATCCCGAGATCGGCCGAGGCCAGCGCCGCCGCGTCGTTGACACCGTCCCCGACCATGGCGACGGTCCGTCCGGCGGCGCGCAGTTCGGCGACCAGTTCGGCCTTGCGCTCGGGCGAGGCGGCGGCGTGTACGGTGCGGATGCCGAGTTCTCCGGCGACGGTGCGTGCGGCCCCCGGCCGGTCCCCGGTCAGCAGCACGGGTTCCAGGCCCAGCCCGCGCAGCCTGTGCACGGTCCGCCAGCTGCCGGGGCGCAGGGCGTCGCCGACCACCAGGACCCCCGCCGCACGGCCGTCCAGCTCCACCAGCACGGCCGTCCGTCCCTGGGCCTCGGCGCGCGCCACCACGTCCCGCAGCTCATCAGGGAGTTCCGACTCGTCCTCGGGCCGCACCAGCCGCACCTTCCGCTGCTCGACCGTACCCGCTACGCCGAGACCCGCGGTCGCCGTGAAACCCGTGACGCCCGGCAGCGGCGGCCCGCAGCGTTCCCGCGCGGCGGCCGCGATCGCCCGGGCGATCGGGTGCTCGGAGCGCTGCTCCACCGCCCCGGCCAGCCGCAGGACCTCCTCCACCGTCTCGCCCGGAGCAGGGACGGCCTCCGCCAGCCGCATCCGCCCGGTGGTCAGCGTGCCGGTCTTGTCCAGCAGGACGGTGTCGATCCGCCGTAGGCTCTCCAGTACCTCCGGACCACGGATCAGCACGCCCAGTTCGGCGCCCCGGCCGGTCGCCGCCAGCAGCGCCGTCGGTGTCGCCAGCCCCAGCGCGCACGGGCACGCCACCACCAGCACCGCCACCGCCGCCGTGACCGCCGCCTGCGGCCCCGCACCGGAGCCCAGCCAGTACCCGAGCACGCCCACGGCCACCGCCAGCACGCCCGGCACGAACACGCCGGCGACGGCGTCCGCCAGCCGCTGCGCCCGCGCCTTGCCGGCCTGGGCGTCGGCCACCAGCGCGGTGATCCGGGCCAGTTGGGTGTCCGCACCCACCGAGGTCGCCCGTACCACCAGCGAACCACCGACGTTCAGGGTCGCCCCGGCGACCAGGTCGCCCGGGCCGACCTCCACCGGTACGCTCTCGCCGGTCAACAGGCCGAGGTCCAGCGCCGAGTTCCCCTCGACCACCACCCCGTCGGTGGCCACTTTCTCGCCCGGCCGGACCGCGAACTCCTGTCCCGGCAGCAACCGTTCGATCGGGACGAGGCGTTCGACGCCCGCCTCCAGGACGCTGACCTCCTTCGCACCCAGCTCGGCCAGCGCCCGCAGCGCCGAACCGCCGGCCCGCCGTACCCGGCCCTCCAGCTCGCGGCCGCACAGCACGAACAGCGGCACGCCCACCGCCGCCTCCAGGTAGACGTGGGCGCCACCACTGCCGGCCGTCAGCGAGAACGGCATCCGCATCCCGGGCGCTCCCGCGCCGCCGAGGAAGAGCGCGTAGGCCGACCAGCCGAAGGAGGCCACCACCCCCAGACTCACCAGGGTGTCCATGGTGGCGGTCGCGTGCCGCAGGCCCCGCAGGCACCGCTGGTGGAACCCGGCCGCCCCCCAGCCCACCACCGGCGCGGCCAGTGCGAAGCAGAGCCACTGCCAGTCGCGGAACTGCAGCGGCGGCACCATCGAGAGCACCAGCACGGGCAGCGCCAGCACGGCCGTCACCACCAGCCGGGTCAGGTCCCCGGCGGGTTCCGCGACGGCGGCCGGTCGGTCGCCCACCGGCTCGGCGGTGTATCCGGCCCGCTCGACGGCGGCCACCAACGCGGTCACCGGAACGTCCACCGGGTGCACCACCCGGGCGCGGCCGGTCGCCAGGTTGACGCCCGCCGTCACCCCCTCGATCCGGGCCAGCCGCTTCTCCACCCGTGACACGCAGGCCGCGCAGGTCATCCCGCCGACCTCCAGGTCGGTGGTGGCGAGCCCGTCGAGTCCCGTCGGGGCGGTCACCGTGCCATCCCCATGGTCATCCCCGGCATGTCGTCACCGGAGTGATCCGTCGAGCCGGGCGCCGGCCGCGGGGAAGACGGTCCGACGGCTCGGCCGGCGGCGAACGCGCCGGCGAAGATCAGGAGCAGCAGCAGGGCGAAGCCCAGCAGCACGAGGGGCGGTCGAGCGCCCGATGGTGTCTGTCGCACACCACAGCAGTCGGGCCCGGTCAGCTGGAAGTTCCCGTCGCCGGCCGAGCGGGTGGGGCACGCGGTCACAGCCGTCTCCACGTGCCCCACCCGGCGGCCCGTCAGGCCGCGCAGACCAGCTCGGCCGGTGTCTGCGCGGCGGTCGCGGGAAGCACCTCGTCGGTGTGCCGCTCCGCCTCGGCGAGCAGGGCGACCAGCGCCGTCCGGGCCCGGAACACCCGCGAGCGCACCGTGCCGACCGGACAGCCGGTCAGCTGCGCCGCCTCGTCGTACGGCAGGCCCAGCACGCTCGTCAGGACGAACGCCGTGCGCCGCTCGGCGGGCAGCGTCGCCAGCAGGTCGGCCAGCGCCACACCCTCCTCGAAACCGGGCAGGCCGCACGGCTGGGCGCACTCGGCCACCGTCTGCCAGTCGGCGGTGTCCAGCAGCCGGGGCCGGGCGGCCGCGCACCGGAAGCGGTCCACGACGGTCCGGCGCGCGATCGACAGCAGCCAGGTCCGCGCGGAGGACCGGCCCTCGAAGCGCGGCAGGCTGCGCAGGGCCCGTAGGTAGGTGTCCTGGGTGAGGTCGTCGGCGGACTGCGGGTCCGCGCTCAGGTGTGCCACGTAGCGCCAGACGTCGCGGTGCGTCGCGCGGACGAACGCCTCCACGGCCGTCGGGTCACCGTCGCGAGCGGCGAGCGCGCAGTCGGTCACCGCCGCGTCGTCGCAGGGTGGTTGACGTCGCGCCGGGCGGGGGCGCGGCAGGGCAGGGGTCATCGCCTTGGGTCCTTGTCAGAACGGAGGGGAGCGGCGGACGGCCGCGGGACGGTGCCGGGGCACGCGGCAGCGCCACCGCACCCGGCAGGGCACGGTGTTCAGCGGCGCGGTCTCGGCGCGGAGCTGTCAGACGACAGCGGTCCCGGCGGGCGGACCCCGAGAGGTGATGGCGTGGACGAGCAGCAGGCGACGCAGCCGCTGCGAGGTGCCGCGCGCTGCCGGCCGCAGGCGCGGCCGGTGCGGCGGGCGGGCGAGGCGGAGCAGCAGGAGCAGCGGGGCGAACAGGCGGATCGCGAGCGTCCGGCCGAACCGGAACACGGCGTGCTCACCGGCCGACAGCCACAGGCCGAGCAGGAGCGCGGCGACCAGGTGGGCCGCCAGCATGCCCACCGCCCCGCCGCCGTGGGACGCCATGTCCATCGGCGGGACGGCCTGCTGTGGACCCATGCCCATGTCCATGCCGGGCATGCCCGGCATACCGGCAGGCGGTGGGGAGAACCGATCGCCGAGGCCGGCCGCTTCCAGGAACTGCACCGCCTGGGCGGGCGACGGCGCGCTCCGGCTGCACAGCAGCAGTTGGGCCCACTGCTGCGCGAGGCCGCTGCCGGCCGGCGCAGGCGAGCCGACCGCCGCCTGGCTGAGCGAGAAGAAGACGTGCAGGGCGGCCTGCGCTCCGACCGTCAGACCGGTCACCAGCAGCGGGCCGCGCTCCCGGCCGGTCAGCCACCAGGCGGTGACGCCGACTCCGGCGAAGGCGACGGCCAACGCCCACTCCGGGACGGGCTCGCCGGACATCAGCGCGTGCCCGAGCGCGCCGAGCAGCACGCAGGCGGCCGCGAACACCGCGGCCCGTCCCGTTCGTGCGCCTCGTCCGACTGTCATGGCGGCCCATCGTCGCATCCGGCGACCGCCGCCCGCAGGCCCGGGGTCGGCCAAAAACGGCAGTGCGGCCGCAGGGTCCCACGCGTGATCGGCATCACACGGAGGGCTCGGAACTCATCGGTCGCCGGAACCGACGAACAGGGCGGGCCGGATCCCGCACTGTCCTGCGATCGGATCAAGTCGTATGCGCAGCATCCTTCTGTGGGTGGGCTGCGGGATGGGGCGGGAGTCAGCGGCCGACCCGCTGAGGCAGGGGCGTGTCGACGCGGTGAGAAAGAACACCGCGGGGTTCGCCGCAGCACCACCGGGCAACCGTCAACACCGGTCGATGCCGGTCGGCCCGCAGTGTCGCCGTCCGCGGTGACGACCGCACCGGCTCCGCTTCCCAGGGGGCTCCAGGGTGCCACCGAGCACGGGGTGCCATGAGGTGGCCGCCATGTTCGCCTCCGCCCCTTCCACCTCCCCGCGCCGGCACGCTCCGCGGCACTCGACTTCCGAGTGCCGCGCGCCGTGCCGTGCGCGACGGTCTGCGCGATGAAGGCCCGGTTCTGCTGCAGGTGCGACCGCACCGCCGCCGCCCCTGCTCCGGTGGGGACCATCGAGCGCCTGAGCGGCCCACCACGGCTCGTGTGGCCTGCCGTGACTGTGAACCAGCCGTCAGCCGACTACTGCACGGGAAGTGAGCGCCTGGCCCGCCTTGGCTACCGCCCTCCCTACCTGGGGCCTGCGCCCGTTACACGAGAAGGACGTAGTCAAGGGCGGCTGAGCGCCACGGCACCCATGAAGGGTCGCCCAGCCGTCGCGCTCCGGTCTCCTGCCCAGGTGGTGATCGGATTTCAAACCATATGTCGCCCTATGGGATGAATGTGGTTCGTGTCCGGGCGTGTCGCAGCTGCCCGCTGCGAGTCTTGCCCATGCCAGGCAGGTATGCCGACTGCACCTTCCGGCAGGCCCTGCCCACGTCCGACCACCCCACCGGGAGCCGACACCCGTCGGTGCACTTGCGGAGGTACATCATGTCCCGTTCCACTACTGCGCTCGCTGCCCTGGCCGCCGCCAGCCTGATCACCTTGGCGGCGCCCGCGGCTGCTGTGGCCGCGCCCCGCGCGGCCACCAACACCATGTGCCTGGACGTGGGTGGTTCCCGCAACAACGGGGACCACGTCAAGATCTGGCAGTGTCAGAGCCCCGGCTTCGGCAATCAGGACTTCGTCGTCGACAGGGGCCAGATCAAGGTCAGGGACACCATCGGAACCGGCCGGGAGATGTGCCTGGACGTGGGTGGTTCCCGCAACAACGGGGACCACGTCAAGATCTGGCAGTGTCAGAGCCCCGGCTTCGGCAATCAGGACTTCGTCGTCGACAGGGGCCAGATCAAGGTCAGGGACACCATCGGAACCGGCCGGGAGATGTGCCTGGACGTGGGTGGTTCCCGCAACAACGGCGACCGGGCCAAGATCTGGCAGTGCCAGAGCCCCGGCTTCGGCAACCAGGACTTCGTCATCGACAGCGGTCAGATCAAGGTCAGGGACACGATCTGACCGGCCGGCGCGGGGCAAGGTGATGACCTTGCCCTTTGAGAACGGTCAGTCCTGTTCGGCCTTCCGGGAGGCTGATCTCCGCCTCTGCGGGAGCTTCGGCAAACGACCCCCTCGGTCATGAGGGTGATGGCCAAGCGACGGTGAACCTCCGCTGAGGACGCCGCAGCACGACCGACAGGTGTCACCCGCGAGAGCCTCTGCCGATCCAAGCGAGCCGGCAGGGGCCCTCGCCGTTCCCTGCGTCAGCTGCGTGAGGCCCAGTTCAAGACCAGCAATTGCGGTCAGGCCCAAAGGCCCCGCCCGATTCGCGGACAGCTTACGGCCCCCCGGCCATGCCCGACCCCACCACCGGCAGGACCCCGCCCATAGCTTCCCCTCACCGCCCGCGCGCCAGCCGGCCGCCCCGCCTGCCGGACCACCAACAAACCCGCCCACCTGCACTTTCAGCAGGTGGGCGGGTTTGTTCTGACTTCGAGTCAGGTGGACTGTGTTTTGGCGGAGGCAGCCGATCGATGTACCGCCCCAGCCCTCGCCTTCGTCGCCGTCCGTCAGGCCGGCGTCGCGAACAGGTCGTCCAGGGCACCGCTCTTGGCCTGGGCGACGAGGTCGCGGAACTGCTCCTCGCTCATCTGGACCTGTTGGCCGAAGTCGTCGGTGATCCGGATCCGCTTCTCCACCGGAGCCACTTCGTCGACGAAGAGCTGCGGGCAGCCGCAGTTGCAGTTTCCGCAGAAAGTCGCGATCGGTTCCTTGTCGATGTCGTGCATGGGTGCCGCCTCGGGTGCCGCTGGTGCGTAGACGCTGCTGTCACCTGCTGGATGCCCGGCGCCCGAAGTACGGCAAACGCGTAACCGTCGCCGTCCGATCGACGCGGCGTCAGGTTTGGACGACTGGCAGGAATTCCGCTACGCCGGGAAATCCCGATCCAGCCCCGGGAACCCGGCCCGTGATCGGGACGACTACCTGGGTAGGGCTCGTGGCGGACATTCGAGCGGTCAGCGGTCAGCGGCGCCGTGGTCGCACCGGTGAGGTGCCATGAGGCGGACCGTTGTCAGAACAGTGCGTCCCGCTGAGGGCAGGGGCGTTCCAAAGGTCCAGTGATCTCGTGGACGGGCTGGTGGCCGAGGTCATGGAGGCGGCCGGGGAGCTCGCCGGCCGTCGCCGCGCTGGCCTGCTGGGAGGGCTGGATCCGGCACGCCTGCCGCGAGTTGCCCGGCGACCCGCTCGGACCCAGGCCTTCGGGCCCTACTCGCCGGCGAGGCCGTCGGTGAGCTCCCTGACGATGTCCAGGTGGCCCACGTGGCGGGCGTACTCCTGCAGCACGTGGAACAGGATCCAGCCCAGCGTGGGCCGCGCCGAGCCGTCCTCCGGGAACCGGCCGCCGGCGGCGGCAACGGCGGTCAGCGGGGTGCCCGAAACCACCTTTCGGGTGTGCTCGCCGCCCGTGTGCAGCGCGACCAGCAGCTCCGCAGCCGTCTCAGCCGGGCCGACGTGCCATCGGTCGTCCGGCCCCCGGTCGCCCCACGGTGCCGACACCTGCTCGCCCAGAAAGCCCCAGCGCAACCAGCGCTGCTCCATGTGGATCAGGTGTTTGAGCAACTCCAGCGGGCTCCACCCGGAGGGCACCCGGCTGGCTCGCAGCTCCTGGTCCGACAGGCCCACGATCTTGGCGCTGACCGCCGACCGGTAGTAGTCGAGATAGCCCAGCAACAGCTCGCTCGGATCCGAGAGTTGCTGATCCGGCTCGGGCAGGGAGAGAGTCATGCCGCAGAGTCTGCCATCCCACGCCACTCCGGGCTGCCGCTGGGAGCGAGGGGGAGTTGATGCCCTGACAGCCGATCCGCAGCCCGCGCCCGGAGCCGGCAGGCTCGCCCCGGTCACCGCACGTCCTCGGGTGCGAGCCACTGGTTGTCCGAGGAGAGCGGCGCGTCAGGTGTGTCGATGCCTGATCGGGTCCTGTGCCGGTGTGGCCTGGAGTGCGGCGGCCACGAACGAGGCGACCAGCGGCCGGCGGTCCTGCTCGACCCAGGCGAGCACCAGGCGGCTGGGCGGCGCGTCGGTCACCGGGACACAGACCAGGCCGGCCGGGGCCGGTTCGACCAGCGAGCGGGGCAGCACCCCGATCATCCGGCCCACCGTGATCATCTGGAGCAGCTGGACCACGTCGGCGACCTCGGGGCCGGTGCCGTCGCCCCCTGGAATTCCCTTCCAGCGTGGCAGCGTCTCACTCTCCAGATCGGCCACGCGTACCGAAGCGCGCCCGGCCAGCCGGTGCCCGGACGGGACGATGACCACGCGGTCCTCGGCGTGCAGCGTCTCGTGGGCCAGGCCGTCCAGGGAGTCGAACGGCGCGTAGAGCAGGCCGACGTCGGCCCGTCCATCGCGTAGGAAGTCGGCGCGATCGGCCGGCCCACTGAACAGGATGTCCACCTGGCGGGCGTCGGGCTGCTGTGCGTATGCGGCCAGGATCCCGGACAGCAGGCCGGCGTCGCCGCCGGGTTTGAGCACAAGCCGGAGGTGGGGCTGGGTGTCGCCGGCACGCTGGGCGTGCCGGACGGCGGCGCCGACCGCGTTGAGCGCGTGCCGGCCGTGTTCCTGCAACGCCTTCCCGGCCGGGGTGAGTTCGACGTGCCGGCTGGAGCGGACGAAGAGCGGGACACCGAGCCGGGTCTCGATCCGTCGGATGGCCTTCGACAACGCCGGTTGGGCGATCGAGAGCCGGACGGCGGCCCGGCCGAAGTGCAGCTCGTCGGCTAGTGCGATGAAGTACTCGAGCTCGCGGGTCTCCAGGTCGATCATGCCTCCAGGTTATCGATGAGTGCCGAACCGGTCTTGGACACCAGCGGCGTGGGCCATCAAGAATTGAGGCATGATCAACCACACGATGATGGTCTCCTTCGACCAGCCCCTGCCCGCCACCGAGCTCGATCAATATCTCGCGGACATCGAACGAGTCATGCTCGACAGCGGTGTCGTGCAGTCGGTCGTGGCCCGGCGCCACATTCCCGTCCCCGGCGAGGAGGCCATTCCGGCACTGATCGCGACCGCGATCGTGCAGATCGCCGTGGCCGACACCGAGGCACTGGCGAAGGCGTTCACCGCGCCCGGCATCCACGAGATCATCGACCGCTGGCAGTCGCGGCACCCGTACAAGGTGGGCTGGGCGAACCACGAGCCGCTGGCATGAGCGGCGTCTTCCGAAAGCTGGGACTGGTCACCGGAGCCGGGAGCGGGATCGGCCGCGCGACGGCGCTGGAGTTCGCCCGGAGCGGCGCCGCGGTGGCCGTGCTCGACATCGACGCGAGCCGAGCGGCCGAGACCACCGAGATGATCAGGGAGGACGGCGGGGAAGCCCTGGCAGTCACCGTGGACATCGCCGACGAACGCTCCGTCCGGACGGCCGTCGAGCGCACGGTCGCGGCGTACGGCGGTCTCGACTTCGCCGTGAACAACGCCGGCATCGCCTCGCACCATCGCAGGCTCGACCAGATGGCCCCGGACGAGTTCGAGCGCGTGGTCCGCGTCAACCTGACCGGGACCTTCCTGTGCATGAAGTACGAACTGCCCGCGCTGCGGGGTCGTGGAGGCGGCGCGATCGTCAACATCGCCTCCAACGGCGGTCTGTACGCGATTCCGACCGCTCCCGCCTACGTGGCCGCCAAGCACGGCATCGTCGGGCTCACCAAGGTCGCCGCGGTCGACTACGCACCGGACAACATCCGGGTCAACGCCGTGTGCCCCGGCCCGACCCGCACGCCCGCGTTCGAGCGGGTGGCGGCCGGCACCGACATGATCGCGCGGCAGGAGGCGGTCACGCCGCTCGGCCGGCTGGCCACGCCGGAGGAGGCCGCTGCGGCGGCGGTCTGGCTCTGCTCGGACGCCGCGTCCTACGTCACCGGGATCGCGATGTCGGTCGACGGGGGGCGACGGGCATGAGGGTCATCGCGGTCGAGGAACACCTGGCAACCGAGGCGTTCCTGCGTGTCGCGCACGGCCTGGACGTCGTGCCGGGTGACGAGACCGAGATGGCTCTGATGCGCACGGTGGAGAGTCCTGCTGGTGTTCGCGCCCGGCTCGTCGATCTCGATGCCCGGCTGCGGGAGATGGACGCGCTCGGGCAGGACATGGCGGTGCTCAGCCTCAATCCGCCCGGGGTCCAGCCCTATCCGCTGGCCGACGCGGTGCCGCTGGCCCGGGAGTTCAACGACGCGCTGGCCGCGATCGTGCGGCGGCACCCGGCACGGTTCGGCGGACTGGCCACAGTGGCGCCGCAGGATCCGGTCGCCGCGGCCGCCGAGATCGAGCGGGTCATGGGCCCGCTCGGACTCCACGGCATCATGATCAACTCGCACACCGGTGGACGGTACCTGGACGAGCCGGAGTTCACGCCGCTGCTGGAGGCGGCCGAGGCGAACCGGGCACCGGTCTACCTCCACCCGCGAGCGCCGAGCATGCTCGCCGCGTACCGCGACTACGGGATGCCCGGAGCGATCTGGGGATACCAGGCCGAGGCCGGGCTGCACGCCGTGCGGCTCATCCTCAGCGGCACGCTGGACCGCCACCCGGGGCTGACCGTCGTGCTCGGGCACCTCGGCGAAGGCCTCCCGTACTGGCTGCGGCGGATCGACAACCGGCACGCGTTCGCCACGCGGACACCAGGGGCGGCCACACCGATGCCGAGCCTGTCGCTCACACCGAGCGAGTACTTCCGCCGCAACTTCGTCATCACCACGAGCGGCATCGACGATCCCGACGTGCTCGGGCTGGCCCTGCGCTCGGTCGGCGAGGACAGCATCATGTTCGCGATCGACTACCCGTACGAGGACCCGGCGACTGCCGTGGCCTTCCTGCGGGAGGTGCCGCTGACCGACGGTCAGCGGACGGCGATCGGTCACCGCACGGCTGAGCGCGTGTTCGGTATTGCTTAGCGCCCGTCCCGGTGGCTGGTACCGAGTTCCTTCCGCAGCTGCCGGCGGGATCAGCGCCAATGGCCACCGAACGGTGAGGCGCGGCTGACCGTCGTGCTCGCGGAGGTGTTCGGTGGCCCGGGGTGGCGCACCTACCGCAGGGCCCGCTCGGCTTCCGCGGCTACCGCCGTGGCGACGGTTGCCAGGGCGGGCGAGTCGAGGCGCCACTGCTGCCAGTAGAGCGGGACCTGGACCGTGCGGCCCGGGAGGAACCGGACCAGCGCGCCGCTGTGCAGCCGGGGCTCGGCCTGGTCCCGCGGGACCAGGCCCCAGCCGAGACCGGCCGCCACCGCGTCGGCGAAGCCCTCGCTGGACGGGACGTAGTGCCGTCGGGCGCTCCCCGGTCGGCCGCCCGTCAGATCGCGGACGAAGGCGTCCTGCAGATCGTCGCGGCGGTCGAAGCAGACCACCGGGGCGTCCGGAAGCAGCACGGCCGCGTCGCCGTCGAGCCAACGAGCGGCGAACCGCGGTGCGGCGACCGGGAGGTAGACCATCGCGCCGAGCCGGTGCACCGAGCAGCCCGCCACCGGACGGGGCGAGGAGGTGACCGCCGCCATCACCTCGCCCGCGCGCAGCAGGGCGGTCGTGTGCGCCTCGTCCTCGCGGCGCAGGTCGACGTGGATCCGGGCGTCCCGCGCGAGCGGGGCCAGCGCGGGCACGAACCAGGTCGCCAGCGAGTCCGCGTTGACCGCGATCGGCAGCCAGGTGGGGCCCGACGGCCCTGCGCCCTCCCCGCCCTCGGGCATCCCGAGGGCGTCGCGCGCGTCGCCTTCCAGGCGGGCGAGCTGGCGGCCGAAGCGCACCACGACCTGCCCGGACTCGGTCGGCCGCACCGGCCGGGAGCGGGTCAGCAGCACCCGCCCGGTGCGCTGCTCCAGCGCCTTGATCCGCTGGCTCACCGCCGAAGGCGTGACGTGCAGGGCCGCCGCGGCGGCGTCGAAGGTGCCCTCGTCGACCACCGCGAGCAGGGTCCGGACCAGGTCGTGGGGGAGCTCGCTCTTCACGAGCGCTAATGATACGTAAAAATGTTTAGCTGGCCTTGTGCTGCACCTGCTGCCTACGGTGGCGCCCATGGGAAGCACGCTCACCGCCACCGCCGCCGGGTTCGGGACCGGACTGTCACTCATCGTCGCCATCGGGGCGCAGAACGCCTTCGTCCTGCGCCAGGGCATCCGCCGGGAGGCGGTACTGCCCGTGGTCGCGATCTGCGCGGCCTCCGACGCGGTACTGATCGCCTGCGGCGTGGGCGGGCTCGGGGCACTGATCACGGCATGGCCGCCAGTACTGACGGCGGTGCGCGCGGTGGGCGCGGCCTTCCTGCTCTGCTACGCCGTGATCGCCGCGCGCCGCGTCTTCCGGACCTCCAGCCTGGAGGGCGGCGGACCAGCCGTCCGCTCCGGCCGTCGCGCGGTTCTCAGCTGTCTGGCCATGACCTGGCTCAACCCGCACGTCTACCTCGACACGGTGCTCCTGCTCGGCGCCGTCGCGGCCACCCACGGCACGCTGCGCTGGCAGTTCGCGCTCGGCGCCGCACTGGCCAGCCTGTGCTGGTTCGCCGCCCTGGGCTTCGGCGCCCGCCTGCTCGCCGGCTTCTTCCGCCGCGCCTCCTCCTGGCGCGTCCTGGACGCCCTGGTCGCGACGACGATGCTGCTCACCGGCCTGTCCCTGGCCGTGGGGGGCTGACACCCGCGGAATCGGGCCGAGCACCTCACGACGGAGCGGCCGCAGCCGCGAGTCCGACAGCTCGATGACCTCAACGCTGGCCGCGGCGGTTCCGGATGCGGATGTGCGAGTGCGTGACGCGCACGTGCGCGTCACGCACCTGGGCCCTCGCCGGAAAGCCGAAGAACAGGCTCTCGTCCGACCGGTGCCTTCTGGCCGTCCGTCGGTGACCGCCCTCCTGAAGTACGGCGGTCGGCTTCCAGGGAACCCCGGGTCGGAAGGCATTGTCAGTGCCCCGCCGTAGTGTGGAAACAACGTCGGAGGGGGCGCCGGAAAGGGCGCCGGAAGAGCGTTGGAAAAGGGGCGGAAGCATGTCTGCGAACCGTATCAAGCACAAGGTCAACCACGTCTCGCTCGTGGTCGACAAGTCCGGCTCGATGCGCCAGCACGAGGCGCAACTCGTCCGCGTGGTGGACGAGTTCGTGAAGGGCCTGCAGGAGGAGTCCGACCGGCTCGGTCACGAGACCCGCATCAGTCTCTACGCTTTCGATCACGAGGTGCGGAACCTGGTCTGGGACATGGACGTCAAGCACCTGCCATCCCTGCGGGGCCTTTACGAGGTCAACAACGGTGCGACGGCGTTGATCGAGGCGGCAGTGAAGTCGGTCGACGACCTGAAGAACATCTGGGAAGGGTACGGGGAACACTCCTTCCTCCAGGTCGTCGTCACCGACGGCGAGGAGAACGCCTCCGGTTTCTCGGAGAGCGGTCAGATGCACACCCGCATGGGCGGCGGTCGGGGCACCGACGTCCTGCGCGGGTGGATGGGCCGCATCCAGGGCGCCATGGACAACCTCCCCGGCCACTGGACCTCGGCGATCCTGGTCCCGAACTCCCTGGCCAAGCGCACCGCTCAGGAGTACGGCTTCCCGGCGGGCAACATCGCGATCTGGGACGCGGATTCCAGCAAGGGCGTCGAGGAGGCCATCGGCACCGTCAAGTCGGCCGCCACGAACTTCCTGCGGGGCCGCGAACAGGGCGTGCGTGGTACCAGGAACCTGTTCGCCATGGGCCAGGATCTGAGCACCGCCGAGGTGAAGGCCAGTCTCGATGCCCTGGACACCGGCAAGTACATCCTGATCCCGGTCGACCAGCAGACGCAGATCCGCGAGTTCGTCACCAGCGCCGGGCACCTGTACAAGACCGGCTGCGCCTTCTACGAGCTGTCCAAGCGTGAGAAGGTCCAGGGCAACAAGCAGCTCGCCGTGGCGGAGAAGGACCCGGCCACCGGCCGGATGACGGGCAGGGTGTTCTCGGGCCCGGCGGCCCGCCAGCTCCTCGGCCTGCCGGCGTCGGAGGTCACGGTGAAGCCGGGCGACAACCCGTCGTACACCGTCTTCGTCCAATCGACCTCCGTCAACCGGAAGTTGGTGCCGGGCACCAAGCTGCTCGTCATCCTGTAGCCGGGAACGGCGATCCGGTCATGGATGTGGTGGGAGTGACCTGCCGCCACCCTCAGGTGGGTGGTGGGCTGTTCGGAAGGCCGCGCGATGGGCGGACGGGGCGCTGGCGTAGCGAGCCTGGAACGCCTGGCGGAGCGTCTCGGTGGAACCGAAGCCGCAGCGGCGTGCCACGGTGGCCAGGGGGAGCGAGGTGGACTCGAGGAGTCGGGCCGCGGCCTCCGTGCGGGCGGTGCGGATGAAGCGGGCCGGTGGCTGGCCGAGTTGGTCGAGGAAGAGCCGGCACAGGTGCCGCTCGCTGACGCCCACCCGGGTGGCGAGGGTGGCGGTGGTGAGGTCGCCGTCGAGGTGGCTGGTGATGTACTGGACGGTCTCGCGAAGAAGTTGGTGGCTGGGCGGCTTGGCCGTGACGAAGATGGACAACTGGGCCTGGTTCCCAGGGCGTTGCATGTAGGTGACCAGCCAGCGGGCGATCGAGCGGGCGAGCTCGGGGCCGTGGTCGACCTCGACGAGGGCCAGGGTGAGATCGAGCGCGCTGGTGACACCGGCGGAGGTGCAGACGTCGCCGTCGATGATGTACAGCGGCCGTGCGTCGACGGTGACCGCGGGGTGGCGGTCGGCCAGGTCGCGCGCGTAGGCCCAGTGCGTGGTCGCCCGCCGTCCGTCCAGCAGGCCCGCCGCGGCCAGGATGCTCGAGCCGGTGCAGACGGAGGCCACCCGGCGGCTCCGGGCGGCCAGTTCGGCCACGTGACGGACGAGCCCGGCGTCGTCGGCTGCGGCGGCGTGGCCGGGCCCGCCGACGACCACCAGGGTGTCCAGCCTGCCCCGGACGCGTTCGACACCGGTGTGCACCGCGAGGACCAGTCCCCCCGCGGAGTGGATCGGCCGCTTGTTCGGGGAGGCCAGTTGCACTCGGTACGGGGGCTCCGCGCCGAGCCGGTTGGCCGCGGACAGGGTGTCCACGACGCAGGCGATGTCGAGGAGTTCGGCCTGCTCGTAGCCGATCACCAGCACGTGCCGGGCTTCGGTTGTCATGGCTGCCAATCTAGCCGGCCGGCCGTGTCCGACAGACGGGGATCGCAGGATTCCGGACGCTCTGTCCCGGTGCCGCTTGCCGCTGCGGGCGGAGTCGGAAACGGTGAGGTGACGGCCGATCGGAGCCGTCTCCTCGTCCTCGAGAGTCAGGAATCACCATGACCCAGTGGTCTGCCGAGCGGACTGCAGCGCCCGACATGACGATCGCCTTCGTCGCCTATCCGGGGATCACCATGCTCGACCTGGTCGGCCCGCTCCAGGTCTGCGCCGCGCTGGCGGAACTCGTGCCGGGCTACCGCACGGTGGTGCTCGGCGAGCGGATCGAGCCGATGGGCACCGACACCCCGCTGGCGGTGGTGCCCAGTCACACCTTCGACGAAGTCCCCGATCCGGACGTGCTGCTGGTGCCCGGCGGCCTGGTGCCCACGTTAGCCGCGATGGCCGACGAGGAGCTGCTGGGCCGGCTGCGCCGGGCCGCGGCCGGTGCGTCGGTGGTCGGTTCGGTGTGCACCGGCTCGCTGCTGCTGGCCGCGGCCGGGCTGCTGGAGGGCTGCCGGGCCACCACGCACTGGCTGTTCCGTGACCTGCTCGTGCCGTTCGGCGTGACCCCGGTGGCCGAGCGCTGGGTGGAGGACGGACGGTACCTCACGGCGGCGGGCGTGGCGGCCGGTATCGACATGGCGCTGCACCTGGTCGGCCGGGTGGCCGGCGCGGACGTCGCCCGGTGGGTGCAGCTGATGATCGAGTACGACCCCCAGCCGCCGTTCGGTGGGATCGACTGGGCTGCCGTCGACCCCGCGGAGCACGCGCCGTTCAGGCAGCAGGCCCTGGTCCGGGCCCTGGGCGACCACCCCGAACTGCTGGCCCGGCTCAGCGGCTGAGCCCCTCGGAGCCAGGACCCCCGCCCCGGCCGCCGCGGCCAACTCGACGGCTGTCCCCAGCTGCTGAAGGGGCATCAACCCGATCGAACCGCCTGGGCGTCGCCGTCCCGGACCGGCGGGGAGGGGGCTTCTGGGATACCCTGTCCACGGCCGCCGAGCAGACGTAGTTGGAAAAGAGCGCGACCTGGTGCCCACTGGTGCTGCTACCAGACCCGCAACGGGATCATCCGAGCCGACCTCACCCTCCGACCGGCCGCCGAAGCAGGGCGGCGAACCCCCGAACGGGCGCCGCGCGCGGGTGGCCCGCACCGGGCGAGCGGCGACTTCCGGAGAGCTCGTGACCAACAGCGGCAGCGGCGGGCAGGGCGGCCGCCGACGGGCACAGTGAAAGGCAGGCGAGGCAAGCTCATGGTTTCCCCGGAGTCCGGCGGTCGTATCTCCGTCCCGGAAAGGTTGATGCGCATAGGGCTGGCCAGTTATCCCGCGCCGGTGGACCTCAGGCATTTCTATCCGGCCCTGTCGCTCTACCGGGTCGGGGCCGTCTTTCCGGTAGAGGACTTCGAGCGGGCGGCGAACCGCTATCTGCGCGGCAATCCGTTCTTCTCCCGATTCCGTCTGGTCGAGCGCCGGTTCGACTCGGTCGAGGACTTCCCGTTGTCGGCCTTCCAGGCGTTCGTCAACGACGAGTACACCGAGCGCTCGAACTCCTTCCTGCTGGCATCGATAACCTACGCGGACCGCCCGGACACGCAGGGAATATTCACCGCGTTCCCGATGCCCATGCAGGACGGGTACCGGTGCTTCCTGTTCCACCAGGCTCTGATGAAGAGTCTCAAGACGGGCCGGGACGAATTCGGGATCGCCGAGACGTTGGCCGCGCTGGAGGTCGATGCGGACGGTCTCGCGCAGTGCGTCCCGGAGACGGTGGGAACCCCCGCCGGCGTCAGGGACGACATGCGGCTGCTGCCCTTCGAGACCAGGGAGAGAGCGGTCCCGGCGGCGAAGGTCGACAGGTACCTGGATGACATCAGGCAACGGTTCCTGGACAGATCGTGCGAGAACCTGATCGTCATCAAGAACGCCCTGTACGAATCGACCCTGACCCTCGGCAACTTTCTGATGTTCCTGCACGTGCCCCGGGAGGACGTCGTCCGGAGCAGTGGCCGGGAGATACGCATGAACTACCATGCCCGGCAGGACGAGTTCAACCATCACGTCCGCTCCCTGGAGAGTCCGGACGAGCTCTCCGAGGCAGGCGGCCGGATCATTCGGGGCATCCACGAGCGGCGGCACAGATTTGTCGTCAACAATTACGGTGACGTGTCCGGGCACGATGGTTCCGACTGTGCTCCGGACCGGGCCCTGCTCGTGAAATATCAATGGCACATGCCGAACGTCGTACTGCACACGATGACGGGCGAGGGCGCCGGCGCCGACTGGACGGTCACCATCAGGGGCGACGCCTTCAGGTTCTCCTCGTTCTGAGACCGTGTTTGAGATCTGCCGTGTCCCGTTGCTGAGGCGTTCGTTGAGCTCACCGTGGGCGGTGGTGGGGGTGAATATCCGTCGGACCTGACGGATGAGCAGTGGGCGTTGGTGGAGCCGTTGCTGCCGCCTGCGCGGGTGGGTCCGAAGGGTGGGCGTCGGGAGAAGCATCCGCGGCGGCGGATCGTGGACGCGATCTTCTACGTGGTGCGGACCGGGTGTGCCTGGCGGCAGTTGCCGAAGGACTTCGCTCCGTGGCCGACGGTGTACTGGTACTTCACGTGGTGGCACGACGACGGCACGGTTGAGCGCATCCACGACGTCCTGCGTGGCAAGGTCCGTGAAGCTGACGGTCGCGACGTGGAGCCGAGCGCCGGGCTGATCGACTCGCAGTCCGTCCGCAGCGCCGACACAGTCCCCGCTGCCACCAGGGGGTTCGACGCGGGCAAGAAGGTGAAGGGCCGCAAGAGGTTCATCGTCACTGACACCCTCGGATTGCTCCTGGCCGTCCATGTCGTCGCGGCGAGCATTCAGGACCGCGACGGCGCGAAGCATCCGTTGCTGTGGACCAGGCTCGACCACCCCGGCGTCAAGAAGGTTTGGGCGGACCAGGGCTTCGCCGGCCGCCTGGTTGAGTGGGCCGCCCAGATCCTCGGCCGCGACCTGGAGATCGTCCGAAAAGACCCGGACCAGCGCGGCTTCCAGGTCCAGCCCAAGCGGTGGGCGGTGGAGCGCACCTTGTGCGCCACGAGGCGCTCTGTTTGTATCCCCGGCTC